>CAYMJR010000007.1:0-62122 GCA_964391315.1 uncultured Gammaproteobacteria bacterium
AAAAAGTACTTGAGATTATCAAACGTTTGAAAAAAAAGTATGGCAATGCAAAAATAGCGCTCGATTTTACCACACCACTTGAACTACTTGTCGCAACTATCATGTCTGCACAAACACTTGATACGCTAGTTAATGCGCTGACACCTGCATTATTTAAGAAATACAAAACTGCGAAAGACTATGCAGATGCACCTGTCGAAGAAATTGATGAGATGATCAAGCGTGTCAATTTCCATAGCAATAAAGCAAAAAATATCAAAGCAATGGCACAAGTCTTGGTTGAAAAATATAATGGCAAAGTGCCAGAGACTATGGAAGAACTTGATGCACTTCCTGGAGTTGCCAGAAAAACAGCCAATGTCGTACTATCAAACGCATTTGGCAAAGCAGAGGGAATCGTTATTGACACCCATATGATCAGGATGTCAAACAAATTGGGTCTTACAAATTCAAAAGATCCAGTAAAAATTGAAGAGGATCTGATGAGGATTGTTCCAAAAGAGCATTGGATCGATTTTGCTCATATGCTTATCCTTCATGGACGACACGAATGTACCGCAAGACCTCACGACTGTAGCAATTGTTCACTCGGCGACCTTTGCCCTGACCTTACATAACCTTCAAATTCTCCATACCCGTCTCTTACTATCTATATGATAACTTTTTTTCATAAATAGAGATTACTATGAGTGAAAGAGATATATCAAGAAAAATTCCACAACAAAGAAGAACAAATTTATCTGATATTCTTACTGCAACTGCTGCGGAAAGCTCTGCAAGAGCCAAATTATTAATCGGAACTAATGTCCACAAAAGAGTTGCTGGATATGTAAGAGAATTAAACTTTTTAGCGAGAGATGTTCTTGCTACCAAATGGGGAGTAGATCCACGAGATATACCTATCGAAATATTCCCAGGAGAAAGTCCATTATATCCCGCTACATCGCCTACTAAAACAATTCAAGAAATGCGTGAATCATTAATTACTCCTCATGTTCAGGAGGTATTAGCCAGACCTCAAGAGGATGTTTTACCCAACTTTCGAACAAGTGGTGATATGCTTCAGTATATATTAGGAGAAGCCAGAATAACTCAACGGGAGATTGCTGCTCTTTTGGGTAAATCAAAAAGTTGGGTTGAGAAAGTAGGAAGAACACGCCCTTTCAAGATAGGCGATGTACATCAATTATGTGATATGTTAGAACTGGCTGAAGATCATCCATATAGAACGAAACTCATCCAGCTTGTTACAGAAGAGGCACGTATAAATGCTAGAAGGGCACAAATTAAAGGAGTTGCTGAATTGGATAAATAGGAGTAAGTGGATACTATAAGAGTCCCTGTGATTTCATGCGGCGGGCTTCGACTTCATCCAATATCTTTTTTCGGATTCTCACATTTTTGGGAGTGACTTCAACCAACTCGTCTTCACTTACATATTCCAATGCTTCTTCAAGATTCATAACGTGTGGTGCATCAAAATGTTCCATCGCTCCATCACCTTTGGATCGCATGTTGGAAAGTTGTTTAGCTTTACAGACATTCACCCTCATATCTTCAACTCGTGAATTCTTGCCCACAACTTGTCCTTTATAAACTGCATATCCAGGTCCGATAAAAAGTGTGCCTCTTTCCTGAATACCGGTTAATCCATACAGATTGGACTGTCCTGTTTCAGAAGAAATAAGTGATCCATGCTCACGTCTGATTGGATCTCCTGTCTCAACATCATACTTGAAAAAGGTTGTATTGATAAGACCAAGTCCTCGTGTATCGGTAATAAATTCACTGCGGTAGCCAAAAAACGCACTTGTTGGAATAACAAATTGGAAATAGACGATACCTTTATCGTCTGTTGTCATGTCTTCAAGTACTGCTTTTCGTGCACCCAATTTCTGCATCACAATACCTGAAAAATCTTGCTGTACCTCAATAAATACTCTTTCAAATGGTGACATTTTCTTTCCATCAATTTCTTTCAGAATTACTTGTGGACGGGAAACTTGAAATTCATATCCTTCACGACGAATACGTTCAATAAAGATAGCAAGGTGTAATTCACCCCGGCCACTAACCAACCATTTTCCATCCGTTGTATCTTCGACACGAAGTGCTGTATCTGTCTCAAGTTCTTTAAAAAGTCTTTCTCTGATTTGTCTCGATGTCTTAAATTCTCCTTCTTGTCCTGCAAAAGGGGAGTCATTAACAGAAAATGTCATCTTCACTGTTGGTTCTTCGATAGCCAAAACAGGAAGTGCTATTGGATTTTCAGGATCTGCAATTGTTTCACCAATAGTAATATCAGGAATACCGGAAATTGCAACAATATCTCCTGCTTGTACTTCCTGAACATCAACTCTTCCTAAACCTTCAAAGGTGGTGAGAGAGGTTAAACGATATTTTTTCATTTCTCCATTACGATTGATGTGCATTACGTCCTGGTTGGCTCTAATAGTTCCGTTATAAACACGGCCTGTTGCGATACGGCCTTTGTAATCATCACGGCCAAGTGTTGTCATCAAAAGCTGGAGAGGTGCATTTGGATCACCGGATGGAGCAGGCACATACTTCATGATCGCCTCAAAAATAGGGGAGATATCGGTCATAGTAGAAAGATCTGGTTCAAGTCCTGCTTTACCATCTTTTCCTGAAGCATAAACAATAGGGAAATCTGCAGTCTCATCATCTGCGCCAAGTTCCAAGAAGAGATCAAGCGTTTTATCCAATACATGATGAATACGTGCGTCTGGTTTGTCAATTTTATTTACAACAACGATTATTCTCAAACCTTTTTCCAACGCTTTTTTCAGAACGAATCGGGTCTGTGGCATCGGACCTTCTTTGGCATCAACAAGCAGCAAACAACCATCTGCCATTGTCAAAACACGTTCAACTTCACCACCAAAGTCAGCATGACCTGGGGTATCGATGATATTAATTTTTGTTTCTCCCCACATGACTGATGCGTTCTTGGAAAAAATCGTAATACCACGTTCTTTTTCAAGTTCGTTACTGTCCATGATAAGATCAGCGCCGGCAAGCTCTTTATTTAATTTTGTTTGTGATTGTCGGAGTAATGCATCAACCAATGTTGTCTTTCCATGGTCAACGTGAGCGATGATACCGACATTTCTTAAATTATTCATAGAAATAAATCACGAAGTAAGAATTACGAAGCAAGGGGTTTCGAAATGAAAAAGAGAAAATTTTTCTGCCTAAATTCCTTATTCATAATTCCTAATCTGACTCAATTATTATACCATTTTTGAAGCTAAGATAGCAAATTTATTGATAAATACTTTGAAGATGATGAAAGTCGACTGCTTGTTGTGTCCCAGCAGAATCAAGTAATTCTGAAACCTGCACAAAAGAATATCCTTCTTCTTTCAATTTTGGAATAATTTCTTTAACAGCATCTGTTGTTTTGGGATCATTAGGATACCCGTTCATATGCATCACAATAATTGAACCATTTTTAACCCGGCTCATGATGTTTTGAACGATTGATTGCTCATTGTTATTAAAACCATCAACACCCTCGACATCCCACTGAATTGTTTTCAACCCGTTATTGTTAACAATAGCAACAGCGTTTTGATTATAACAGCCTCCTGGAAAACGGAACAGTTTACCATTAACACCAGCAACTATTTGCAATAAAAATTGTGTCTTTTGAATTTGTCCCTGATCTTCACTCTCGGGTATCTTTCCCAAACCAAAACAAGGCCCATCAAATGACGGATGCGAATAGGAATGATTTCCAAGTTCGAATAACTGACTCGACGCTAACTCTCTCGTGACATCAGGATATAACTCGATCCACATTCCTGTTAAAAAAAGTGTCGCTTTTGTATGTGTTTCAGTCAAAAAATCAATAAGTTGTTTATTGTAATAGCTTTTAACTTGACCGTTAACAAGCATTTGTCTCATAAATGGCGTCATGTCAGCATCAAACGTAAGAGCAACTTCTTTCCGTTCACGTGATCCATGAAAAATGACTTCACCACCATGATTAATAGGTAAAGTATCTTCACCAAGAGATGTCACTGCAGTGGTAATGGTATTGTTATATCCGGGAATTTCAGGAGGAAAAGAACGGAGAATGATTTCTCTCGCGTTTTCATTCATGGAAAACGAAAAAGTTTGATAAAGAGAAACCCATAGACTAAGATGTATAAAAATAAATAAAAAAAGAAAACTTATTGGAATAATAAGAATAGTTGATGGGATTGGATAATATTGTATCCGAATAGTAAAGTATCGGGTTTTTTGTTTCTGTCTCTGCCTCTTACCCATGTCCCATATTGTAGAGCTGGCATAAGAAAGAATCAATAGGTTATTTACTAACTGTTTATTTTTTAAACGTGAATTTTGATAGCTATTATCTGAAAAGTAGATTTACTTCGTTAAAAAAATATTAATACTCAAAAAAAGAATAAATGCACCTGCAATCAGAGGACCATAAATATCTGCAGCATTACCGAACCTCTTTTCTAGATTTAATGTGTTTTTTCCTAATACAACAAGTATCCCGAGCAGAATAATACAACCTGAAAGACCTAAACTGAAAATAAAAATGATAAAAAGACCAAAGCCAATTTGATTAATACTTGCTGCTAAGAGCAACAATGCCAATGCATCAATACACGGAACTAAACCTCCACTTGCTCCAGCCAAAATAAGTTCTAAAAATTTATTTCCAGAATGAATATTCATATGGTCATGAGGGTGATTATGAGCATGGGAATGTGAATGATGATGGCTATGAGCATGATCCCATGTATGCTTATAATTTTTCCATCCCTTATAAATAAGACTAAGAGCAAGAAGTGCAACGGCAATTGCGCTTGCCTTATCAAAATAAGGAATAATTCTGCCCATTGAAGACCCTTTTGATAAAAATAATAGGAAAAATCCTAAAAGATAGATTACAAAGGTATGAGCAAACGTAATAGATGCAGCCAAAACAAATACATCAAAAATTCTACTTTTACCCTTCCCAATTAAAAATGCAGCCATCATACTTTTTCCATGTCCCGGGGTTAATGCATGAAGACTTCCTGCAAAAAAAGCAAAAAGAAGAACAAGACCTAAAAGTGCATAGTTAATTTTATTGTGAGAAAAAATCTTTACAGTCAATCGTTTGAGAGAATCATTAAATTGTGTTGAAAGGTTAATAAGCGGGTTTTGTATTGTCGTTTGTTTTTTTATAGGTGTAAGCGTATGAGGAAATGGTTGCGTATATTCAGCATTATCAATTTCGACAAAGGAATCAGAAATAAACCCATTTGCATCTGTTACTCGAAGCACAGAAAATGTTTGTCCTGCTGTTTGATCTGTAGCATTTACTAAATGAGTGACAACAGCTTTTGTACTTGATGTTTGATCACCAAAATCCCAAAAGTAGGAAACAATTGATGCGGATCCTTGTTTAGATGTTGAAGCATCAAACAGCAATTTCTTACTAAAATCGAATTGTAATGGATTTACGAGTGGAGAATCCGATACCTGATGATTCACTCGGATTACAGCTTGAGGTAATTGGTAAGAAGAGTAAGGAAGAATATTAATTAGAACAGCGTTAAAAGGTATTGTTGGATCTGATGAGTTTAATTGCATATAGTGAGGAGCATTTTTTATTTTAATTGTCAAAATATATGAACCAATTTTTGTATATGTGTGATTATTCTGAAATCCATTTCCTTTTGTCCCATCGCCAAAATCCCATTCTAACTGAGCATGAGATTGGTCCTCTTGGGTGACTGGCATTAAATTAGGATCAAGCGAAAATGTTAACGATTGATTTATAAGATAATTATCTGGCGCTGAATATAACGGTACTGGAAATGTTGCATAGGGTAATGATGAAGATGATACTGGATAGAGCAGTTCATAACTTCCATTTATAATTAAAAAAGGATTATATCCTCCTGGGTCGGCGTATGTTGAATGCACAAAGAAAGGAGAAAATAAATATAAAAAGAAAGTAATACTCAAAAAATATAAAATTGATTTTTTTAGCATATGTTACTTCAATTCAACTTCATCGTATCCTTTATATTGATACATAACTATTGAGATAATCCAACTAACAAGAAGTATTCCTATAATAATATATCCCATGGTCCCAAAGGAGAAGTTATTAACCGTATTAAAAAAATTACCTGTAAGTTTTAATTGAGCGGAAATGGCTTGAAGCGCTTCAATTGTTCCAATAAAAAGTGCAATCATGACTGAGATAAAGGTAATATTCATATTGTAATAGAGTTTTCGAATAGGCTTAATATATGCCCACCCATATGCTCCAAGCATTAAGATACCATCCAACGTATCAATTAAGGACATACCAGCAGTAAACGCTAACGGGAGAAGAAGAATATTTCCTACAGGCATACCTGATGCTCCACTTGCAGCAGAAATACTTAGGAGTCCCACTTCGCTTGCTGTATCAAATCCTAAACCAAATAAAAATCCCACAAAATACATATGCCAGCTAGCAGAAATGGCTTTTAAAAGTGGTTGAAAAAGTCGATTGAGAAATCCACGATTTTGTAAATGTTTTTGAAGTTGTTTTTCAGAATACATCCGTTGGTTTTTTGTTACAAATTTCCATGTTTTAATAATCTCGATAAGAACAAAAAGATTAATAATACCAATTGCAAGAAGAAAGAGACTTGAGACAGACGTCCCAATTATTATTCCTATATTTTGGAGTGTTGGAAGATTTTTTTTAACAAACGTGACTGAGACTGCGACAATAATAGAAAGAATCACTACTATGGTTGAATGTCCTAGTGAAAAGAAAAATCCAACAGCAACAGGTTTTTGACCATCCTGCATTAATTTTCTAGTTGTGTTATCAATCGCTGCAATGTGATCTGCATCCACAGCATGTCTTAATCCAAGCCCAAATGCAAGAAGTACAAGACCAAGCATAACTGGAAATCTATACCAAACCAAAAGAGTATAGAGAAAGAGTAATCCATTACATACAGCAAGAATAGCAATAATACTAACGAGTCTTTTTCGTAGGTCAGGAGGTGCATTGTTAAAAATATTTGATAATTTTTTTATAAACTGCATAAAAAAGAGATTTACCATATTTTAAAAAAATACTACTCGTTAAGCAAATATTTAAAATTAAATGGACATATTTCTCAGTTAATAAAAGAGAACTATATCAATTATTTATTAATTAATTTTTTAGTACGCGCTGGCTTTTTTGTAAGAAATTGATTTCTATTATGACAAGTAGTGTAGACGCATTTAACTTATTTAACAATTGAGGAAATTAACTTTGCACTATCTACCATACCATCAAGATTTGCATGAATTTCCATGGTGACGAGTCCATTATAATGTTCCTTTTTTAACAACGTCAAAAATTCTTTAATTGGTAAGACTCCTTTACCAAGGGGCAAATGTTTGTATTTCATTGCATAAAATGTACTATTAAGGATATGAGGCCTGTAATCACTTAAGTGAATGTTGATAATTCTTTTTTTATTTTTCTCAAAAAAGTCTACGATGTCGCCGCCGGAATGTGCAAGATGAGTTGTATCAAGAGTGATATGAAAATTATTCTCTTCCATTAATTCTGCAAATTTGTCCTCATGCCATCCATAGCTTCTATGAAGCGATCCCAAAAATTTTTCTCTATTTTCAAAACCGACCTGTATTCCATACTTCTTCTGAAGTGAGTGAACAAGCTTTATATAATCTTTATTCAAAACTTGTTTACCCGCAGAACTCATATGAACAACAATCACTTTTGCCCCAAGCGTATCTGCAATATGAAAGAGTTCAACGATTTCAGCGAGACGGGTTTTGGTCAAAAAACGGATGACCTGATGCACACTAAAAATCGTCATTCCACACTCATCAAGAACCTTTTTCACTTCCACTAGTTCTTCATCTGATACTCTTTGAAATGATGGAAGAATCAGCTCAACTCCATCCATTCCTGCAGCTTTTAATTTTGCAAAAGCTTCGTGCGTAGTACAACCATCAAATACTTTATTTTTTACAATTTTATGGAACATTTTTCGCCTGTGGGGAAGGACGTCGGTCAGAAAAAGACTAGCTGAAGTTTTCATTATATTCCTCATTATACAAACTTATAGATAATTTTCAATGTTATCTACCAATACTTGACATATATTATAAATAAAGTATAGTAGCAATAGGCTTATGGCAAATAAACCACAATCATCACCATTTGGCAAGTACTTCGTATATCTTGATCGGATTGATGAATCAGTCAGATCAGAAGAATATGGCTCATTTTTGATTCTTAATCTCGTTGAAGAAGTAGGGGAAATGGCACGAGCTTACCTTGCTAAACATGGAAGAAAAGGAACCAACATCGCAGCACAGCAAGATGAAACCTACCAGCAAGAATTGGGTGATATTCTTCTCGCGATCATTAGATTTGCGAGAGTGAAAAATATCAATCTTGACCAACGAATTATGTATAGTCTTCGAAAAATTGAACGACGCAAAAAACAACCTAAACAACCTAAACAATCCAAATAACTTCAATGAGCTACAGGCCTCGCTTGACAAACCAATCATCTCGCATATACTAAGTGCAACTTACATATATCTATTGATGAGGAGGTGAATTAATCTGTGAAATTTTACAATGTTAAAACACGACAATCAGTCGAAGTACCAGATAGCGAAGTAACAGTTGTCACTATGAAAAACGGAAAAAAAGCTGCACAAGCTGTCAAAGACGGCATGAAGCTTTTCAAAATCTTAAGTAAAGAAGATGCTGCGAGACTCGGTGCATAAGCTCAAAATTGGTACTTGCAATTAAATTGCATATGTTATACAATTGCATTAATATGGTGAATGCAAAGATACAACACGACTGTAAAGATGAGTTAAATGAAGTAGAACTTCGTGCAACCCCTGCACGTATTGCTCTCATGCAACTTCTTGAAAAATCAGATAAACCACTTGATGTATCATCAATGATCGAATTTCTTGATAAAAAAGATCTCAAGACCGATCCTGCGACAGTTTTCCGGATTGTGAATATGTTCACAGAAAAAGGACTCGTCAAGCCGATTCAATTACATGAAGGCAAATTCCGTTATGAACTCGCTGCAAAAGCAAACCACCATCATTTGGTGTGCGAAAAATGCGGCGATATTCAGGATATTTCAGACTGCAACATTGATGTCATCGAAAATCACATTGAAAAGAAAAAAAAGTTTAAAGTAACAAGTCACTCGCTCGAATTCTTTGGCATTTGCGAAGACTGCCAGAAATAAATATGAAAAGAATTTTATTAACTATAATTATTATTATCTTTATCCTCGGTATTATTTTTCTGCTCAATAAACGGGTAACAACACTATCGCAAACAACTGGAAAAATCCATGTCGCAGCATCATTCTATCCACTTTATTTCTTTGCGAGCCAAATTGGTGGAGACAAAGCAGATGTTGTTAATATCACACCAGCAGGAGCAGAACCGCATGATTTTGATCCATCAGCACAGGACGTTGCCCGTATTGAAAGCGGCAATATGCTTGTTCTAAATGGTGGCGTTGAAGCGTGGGGAAATAAAATTCAAAATAATCTCAAAGGAACCAATGTCAAAGTAATTGTCGCTGGTGAACAGTTATTGACCAAGCAACTAACAGAAAATGGCGAAACAATGAAAGATCCGCATGTTTGGCTCAATCCTGCACTTGCCAAGATAGAAGTTGCAAATATTACAAATGGATTTGTTTTAATCGATCCAAAAAATACTGCTTACTATAAAAATAATGAGCAACAACTTGATCAAAAATTGGATCAATTAGACGAGCAGTACAAACAGGGCCTGCAAAGTTGCCAAGGCAAGGACATTATCACCTCTCATGCAGCATTTGCTTACATGGCAGAGCGCTATGGCTTACATCAAGTTGCAATCGCGGGTCTTTCTCCTGATGCAGAACCATCTGCCAAACAGCTCGCTGATGTTGTAAGCTTCGCAAAACAAAACCATATCAAATATATTTTCTTTGAAAGTTTGGTCAGTCCAAAATTGTCTCAAACAATTGCCAACGAAATTGGAGCCAAAACTTTGGTACTTGATCCAATTGAAGGAATATCAGACAATGATATCAAGCAAGGCAAAAATTACTTTACTGTCATGAAATCTAATTTACAATCCTTGCAAGAAGCACTCCAATGCAGCCAGTAACGCACTCCCACACCATCATCGAACTCGATAGAGTTTGCTTTTCCTATAATTCAGAAGAAGTCATCAAAGATATCTCTCTCCAAATTCATAAAGGAGATTATGTCGGCATTGTCGGCCCAAATGGAGGAGGGAAGACAACGCTTCTCAAACTAATGCTTGGTATTATCAAACCGAATGATGGAATAGTAAAACTTTTCGGAACAGATATTAAAGAATTTAAAAGTTGGGCAAAAGTAGGGTATGTACCACAAAAAACACATCTTGAAATGAATCTTCCGGTCACTGTTGAAGAAATGGTCGCGATGGGAAGATATGGCAAACGGGGTCTGTTTCACTTTCCAACAAAAGAGGATAAACAAAAAACCGAAAAAGCATTAGAACAAGTTGATATGCTTGATTACAGAACGAGACAAATCAGTGATCTCTCGGGAGGACAACAGCAGCGGGTCTTTATCGCCCGGGCACTTGCGACAGAACCTGAAATTATTTTTCTTGATGAACCAACTGTTGGCGTTGATGTTAAAACACAAAAACAATTTTATTCATTACTTCGCAAACTCAATCAAGAACTTGATCTGACACTTGTTCTTGTTTCACACGAGCTTGATGTTGTCGCACATGAAGCAACGGAGCTTGGATATATTAATCGGACGCTTGAATATTACGGGGATCCTGAAGAATTCTTAAAGGGTGCGTACTTCCATGAATTGATTGGGAAAGGAGGATTGCATCACTAATGTTTGATTTATTTAATTACAGTTTTATTATCCGAGGTTTTGAAGCAGGATTGATTATTGGAATCATCGCACCGATTATTGGCATTTTTCTTGTCTTAAGGCGCTACTCTTTAATTGCAGACACACTGTCACATGTTTCCCTTGCAGGCGTTGCAATCGGATTACTCCTTGCAATCAATCCCTTAATTACTGCTATCATTGCAGCAGTTGCCTCATCAGTTGCGATAGAGCGGTTAAGAAGTAGTAAAAAGGTTTTCGGCGAATCAGCTCTTTCTATTTTTCTTTCAGGAAGTCTTGCCCTAGCAATTGTTCTTATTAGTCTGGGTCACGGATTTGGTGTTGATTTGTTGAGTTATCTTTTTGGAAGTATTACAACGGTTAGACAAACGGATGTCTATATTATTGGTGTACTTGGAATATTTGTCATCATAGCAATTGTCGCATTTTATAAAGAATTAGTATATGTGACTGTTGATGAAGAAGCAGCAAAGGTAAGCGGCATCCCAACAAAACTTATCAATTTTGTATTAATTGTTCTGTCTGCATTTACTGTTGCTCTTGCAATACCGATTGTCGGAGTATTACTAATTGCAGCATTGATTGTCATTCCTGTTGTAACTGCACTCCAATTTCGAAAAAGTTTTAAACAGACAATTATCATCGCAGAATGCATTTCTATTTTTTCAGTTATTGCAGGAATCATCAGCTCTTTTTATCTTAATCTCTCAACCGGAGGTACGATAGTCTTGATTGCACTTCTTATTTTTGTTATTGTACTTCTAGGAAAAAAATCCTAATCTTCCATCAATATGCAAACCTTTAGAGAAAAAATTTATGAACTTGCACGACAAATTCCAAAAGGCAAAGTTGCAACCTATGGTCAACTCGCAGAACTTGCCGGAAGTCCAGGTGCAGCGCGGGCTGTTGGTATGTGCATGAAAACTAATCCCGATGCACCAAAAACTCCATGCCATAGAGTTGTTGCCTCTAATGGCAAACTTACAGGATATTCAGCAGGGGAAGGCGTCAAAACAAAAAAACAAATGCTGCTTGATGAAGGAGTTAAATTTACCGGAGATAAAGTAAACCTTGTTGCATCACAGTGGGGCGCATAGAATTTGAGTAAGTGAAAGGAACGAAGAGGAGCGAGCCGCCTGCGAGCAAAGCGAGACAGGGGAGGAAAAACTAAACTTTCTTCTGTAGTTCAACTGCATGGTCGTGAATTTCCTGAAATAATTTTTTAACAAAATCCTCTGATAGATGAAATAGTTTTGCCCGTTCTGTAATTGATTCTAAAACCTTTTCTTTTCTTACTTCATCAACTATCGGCAAATTCTGTTCATTTTTGAGTTCTCCAATTTGTTTAACAATATCAACCCTTCTCACCAAAATTTTTAAAATTTCTTGATCAATATCATCAATCTCTTTTCGTAATTCGTCCAAGGTTTTCATGGTATTATCTTACCAGATTCTTGCTTGACTTGCCAGCTTTTTTACGCTACTTTATGTATATGCAACTCTTCTCATTTGATGGAAAAGAAACTCTTCGGGCTCATGCAGATATGGGAGGAGATAGCATCTCTGGAAAAGCAGAATTCATCGAATACGAATTTGGTACACAAAAAATTGTTAAAATTACTCTCACAATTCAAGGAGATCCTGAGAAATTAAAACCAGGCAAACATGCCGTCCATATCCATGAAAAAGGTGCCTGTGATTGTGAAGGGTTCAAATGTGCAGGAGGTCATTTTGATCCAGGACCAGGCGGAAACACTGATCCAGATGTGAATCATCCGTATCATGCAGGAGATTTACCAAATATTGTAGTTGATGAAAATGGCAAAGGAACTCTGGAAGCAATCACAACACGTGTAACTCTTTCTGATGGACCTGTTTCGATTTTAGGTAAGGAAAGTGCACCTGAAGGTACATCATTAATGGTCCACGGCAAAGAAGATCCCTACAAAGGCGGCGAGAGCGGCTCCGGTGTTTCAGGTGGCCCCAGACTTGCTTGCGGCACTATTCAAAAAGACTAATTACTTCAAATATTTTTTGTAAAACGCTACTGTTCGTTCCATTGCTTGATTAAAACTTACACCACCAATGTTGTGCCCTCCTATAGGATAAGTATAAAATTCATGAGGCACTGAAGTTTTATCAAGTAATGAAACTAGATCTCGGCTGTAACCAATATTCACAACTGTATCATCCTCTGCATGATGAATCTGAATCGCACCTTTTAAATCATTCAAGTAATTTGTTGGTGCAACTTGTTTCCAAAAAGTATTTGTGTCGCTTGGCTGACCGTATAATTTGGTCAAACTTTGTCTTTTTATATTTTGATCTAAAGATTGTTGTTCCGGGTGATAACTTTGATCGTGAATTGCATATTTCGTCAAATCTGTATAACTGTAAACCGCTCCGGCCCAAATAACAACAGCAGGAATATCTGGTTTTGCAGTAAAAGACCGCATTACGACATTTCCTGCCATACTATGTCCCCACAAACCAATCTTTTTTGGATTAACAAATCCTGAGGACTGTAACGCTGCATATGCATTAAGCGTATCAATAATATAATCACTTGAATAATATGCTCCTGTTGCCTGTCCTTGTGAATTTCCATTTCCGCGAAGATCAATTTTAAAAACCACAAATCCATTTCGCGCTAGAGAATCAATATAATCAACATATCGTTCAGTTGTCTGATACTGATTTGGCGCGATATATCCATGTACAAAAACAATTCCTGGCCAACCTCCCACAGGCACCTTACCAGTTGGCTTAGTTAGTAAACCATTAATTTTCAATCCATCTGATGTATAACTTGTGATATATATCGTATAATTTGAGTGTTTTGAATAGGTTTGAAGACTACCCAAAGAACTGTTATACGATCGTGACCGCAGATAAGGAATTGTTAATTCTTCAAAAGGAAAAGTAGGCGAGGGAGTAAGAACTTGGGTACTCGTTTTCGATGGATTTGTCGAAGTATTTTTATTATAGATAATTAACCCCACAACTATTAGTAAAAATACAATACATCCAATAATCCAACCATGCTTCATAAACTTGTCTTTAGTATAATACAAAAATGCCAATACTCAATGTTTACAAACCTAAAGGTCTAACGCCTCTGCAAATAATTACTCTTCTACGTAAGAAATTTCCGGAATACAAAAATGAAACCATCGGTTTTGCTGGACGGCTTGATCCACTTGCCCATGGAGTGCTTTTACTCATGATTGGAGAAGAAACAACCAAACAAAGAGAAAAATATTTAAACTTGCCAAAAGAGTACGAATTTGAGGCTGTCTTTGGCATAGGGACTGACACATATGATACCCTTGGGATTGTCAACAATGTAACAATGAAACAATTTAACAATGATCTTAAAGATGAGATTGAGAAATTTATAAAAAACAAACACGGGAAGCAGATTCAAACCTATCCTCCATATTCTTCTAAAACAGTTTATGGTAAACCATTGTATCAATGGGCCAGAGAAAACAAATTACATGAAATAAAAATACCAAAACGGGAAATTGAAATCTATAATTTTGAATTAATCAAAATGCAAACAATTTCTGCAGAAAAATTTGAAAATGAAATTATGAAGCAAATTAATTCTGTCTCTGGTGACTTCCGACAAGAACAAATCAGAAATGCATGGGATGATTTTTTTGCTAAGAATCAACTACTAACATCTAACTACCAAACTGCCAGATTCAAACTCTCGTGCTCCAGCGGAACATATGTTCGTTCACTCATTCATGAACTTGGAAATCAAACAGATATGGAGGCGATCGCTCTTGAGATACTAAGAACAGACGTTGGGCCATACCACATAAACGATTCATTACAATTCACCTGACCTTTAGAGATGTTGTTTTTCCTGGTTGAAACTTACCAATTCATCTGCAAAAACACTAGCTTGTAAATTTGCATCTCTAATTAACAACTGTTTTTTCTCTAAATCTTTCTGTGCATGAGTATTCAGAATGGCCAGAATAAGCGCTGTGTGTTGATTCATAAGATCTTCACCACCGCCATACAATACACCAAGGTCATGTGCATCTTTCGCGAGTACATTTTTTGCAGAATCCATTTTTGTTGTATCATTTTGTCTTAAACCAATAGTATAATTTTCATATTCTTCAATGTGATTTTGAAAAATATTGATGAAATTTTGTCGGGTTTCTTTTTCTCCCACTGTTGAAAGGTCGTCAGCCATTTTCTGTATTGTCGAAGACAATTGTGCTTTTGTTGATAACGTTTCTTTGCCGTCATACAAATTTGTCACGTGAAGAATAACTAAAGTCGTATAATCTGCAAACAAGTTATGCATGTCTATTGAAGGTTGCATAGTTGAAAACACGCTTTTGGCACGCATCGACTCCTGCGCGCGGAGTTGTGCTGCATAAAGATTCCATACACCAAACGCAGTAAGTGTAATAAGAACAATAAAAATAACAAGTGCCAATATCCGGATCGCCATCAAAGGCAGTATAAAGATGCATCAATTAAATATAATCACAAAAGAGTAAGTAATAAGTAAACTCGTTTGCATATGTGTATAATAAATCTATGGAACAAAATCATCCAACGATTGGTCTGGCGCTTGGTAGCGGGGGAGCCAAAGGACTTGCCCATATCGGTGTTTTTAAAATGCTTGAGAAGTACAATATACCAATTGATTACATTGCAGGATCAAGTATTGGCTCGCTCATGGGCGCTCATTATGCAGCGTTTAAAGACACCAAACGCCTTGAGGATCTTTTTGTCAATTTCACGATGCAAAAAGGATTTCAATTATTTGATCCAATTCTCAAGGGTGGATTTATAAAAGGGAAAAAATTTGAATCGTTTATTGAGGACACTCTTGAAGGAGCACATTTTGATAAATTGCAAATTCCTTTTGCAGCAGTTGCTACTGATTTTACTTCAGCAAAAACAGTTATTTTTACTGAAGGAAATCTCACAAAGGCTGTCCGTGCAAGCACTTCTGTTCCACCACTTTTTCAGCCGTTGACTTACAAAGATCAATTGCTCGCTGATGGAGGACTATCAAATTCTGTTCCTGTAGATGTTGTCCGTGCGATGGGCGCAGATATTGTCATTGCAGTAAATCTTGATACTGTATATGTTCCAAACGCTACACTTCCTGCAATTACTAAAATCCCTATGCATTCTATCAACATTCTCCGTCACAATCTGGCCCTGCAATCAACCAAAACTGCAGATATCATTATTTCCCCAAAAGGCATTTATCAAATCGGTCTTATTGGATGGGATTATTTTTTTGATGCAGAAAAAACAAAACTTGTTATCCATGAAGGAGAGAAAGCAACAGAAAAAGTAATTCCTCACATACAAGACTTAATGCAGATAAAGATTCAAAAAAAGAAAAACGTGTTTGAAAAAATTATTTCTTTTATTCGTACGTTTCGTTCTTAATTACCTCTTCTTTGTGTGGGCTTCTTTGATATCTTCATGATATTTTTTAATAAGTTCCGTTGCAACTTTTTTGATTTTTTCTTCCGGATCTTTCACTTTAAAACTGAGCATTTTCCAAATTTCATTATGATTATTACTCAGAACTAATGCCAAAAAAACTTTCTTGTCACCGTCGGTAAGTTCGGATAGCATTGCATCTAAAATTGCGTGATGGATATTATTTTCAGCAAGCATCAGTAATTCATCTTTTTCATGGACTTCTAAATTAAGACTATCAAGTCCACTATGTAATGAATCGATAACAACTAAATGATGATAAAAATGGTTATGTTTTTTCATATTACTCTTTCGGTTCAACCGGACCTAAAGATATTGTATCATTGGGATCGTCAATGAAGAAATAAAGCACCGGACCACGTTGTGCTCCATCTTTTCTTTCAAGATATGCCATAACCTCTGGTGATCCGCCAAGCTGTTTGCCTGTCCAGACTGCAGGTCCTGCATCAGCAATATCAGCAACAACAGCTTTTCCATTCTCAGGATTAACAACAAGCATTTTGCGATATTTATAGAAATCATAATGATCACGGACATTTTCAGCAAATCCTGGAGCGAGAAATGTTTGTACAGCAATATAATACTTCTCACGCATAACATCTTGTTCTGTCATTGCATCAGCAGACGAAGCAAAATATCCCCATGCTCCACGTCCTGGCGCCATACCGGATGAAGAATATGATTGGGCTTCGTCAGCTGTTTCAAAATGGCTTGCCATAGTATCACCAGGATAACGCATAAGATGTTGTTCTGCTCCAATAATGCCATATGACGTGTTGAGACGTTTTCCCTGGAGTACTGCTGACACTTTCATACCAAAGTGCTCACTTAATTTATCACCGACAGCTTTTTCCTGTTCATCAGTCAACGGTTGAACGATCTGTGGCAATGCATCTGCTAAATCTAAAATAAGCCTCGTTTTGGGAGCAAATGCTGGCTTATCAAGCTGATCTGCAAATGCTACTTCTTCAGGAACAGGTGCTTGCTGTTGTAGTTGTTGTGCTGCAATAGATGTCGTCACTGGATGAGAAAGCATTACAAGACTTCCTAATGAACCAACGACAAAATGTTTTGCACTGTTCTTGATCCAATCAAACGCATCTTTATGCTTCTCAACAAGCGTCCGCTGAAAATCCTTCTGCTGATCAAGCCATTTATTTTTAAGATGTTCGTAATGTGGCTTATATGCTGCTTGCGACATACTCTTCTTTTATAGTAGCACAAACTATTGCCATACTGAAAATATAATTCTTATAGCCACACCTTATATTTTCGTATATAAAGTATTTTTGCTATTTGTGTTAATATAGCGTAGCTTAAAAGGGTTAATGCAAGAAGCGGGAAGTATGCAGATGGTAATGACTGCATACCTATTGCATGTCCTAAAAAGGTAAAAGGGAAAATAATACCAAGTGCCATAATTGTTCCTGTAAGAAGAAGTACTGATGTTGCAGCTCTACTTTGAATAAATGGTATCTTCTGGGTTCTAATTAAGTGAACAATCAAGGTTTGGGAAAGTAGCCCTTCAACAAACCAACCTGATTGGAAAAGCGATTGTCGAGCAGGAGAATCCGCGCCAAAAATAAACCACATTATAAGAAACGTGGTAACATCAAAAATTGAGCTAATTGGTCCAATGAGGGCCATAAATCGTGCAATTCCTTTTGCTTCCCATTTACGCGGTTTTCGTAAGAATTCTCGATCCATATTGTCCCATGGTATTGAAAGCATGGAAAAATCATATAAAAGATTTTGGATTAAGATCATTACAGGAAGCATTGGCAGGAAAGGAAGAAAAATAGATGAGATCATCACTGAAAATACATTGCCAAAATTTGAACTCGCGGTCATTTTGATGTATTTCATAATATTGCCAAAAATAGTTCTTCCCTCAATGACACCGCGTTCAAGAACAAGGAGATCGTTTTGAAGTAAAATAATATCCGCTGCTTCTTTGGCGATATCAACCGCAGTATCAACTGACACACTCACATCTGCTTCCCGCATAGCAGCTGCGTCATTAATTCCGTCTCCCATAAACCCAACTGTATGACCATTTCGCTTTAACGCTTCAATAATTCGAGCTTTTTGCAGTGGATCAACTTTTGCAAAGATTGTTGTTCCTTCTGCTTTTTTGGTAAGATCCTCATCACTTAAAGCATCAATTTCACTTCCAAGCAATGTTTCACCACCACTGAGGTTTACTTCTTTGCAGATCCTACTGGTCACGATTTCGTTATCTCCTGTGATAACTTTTACTTTTACTCCATGCTGTTCAAGAAGTGCAATTGCTTCTTTTGCTGATTCTTTAGGAGGATCAAGAAACCCTATATATCCAGCAAGAATAAGCTCACTCTCGTCAGAAACTTTATAAAAATGTTTTGTCTTCTCAATAGACTTATATGCGACAGCCAGCACCCGCAATCCATCCTCATTAAGTTTTTTGGTGAGTTCCCTAACTTTTTTGTGATGAATAAGTTCTTGAATACGGACGATTTTCCCATTTTCTTCTACTTTGGTACACAAAGGCAAAATTTCCTCAACTGCTCCTTTACAAATAAGAATATCACCATCACCTTTTTTCTGAACAATAACAGACATTCTTCTTCTCTGAAAATCAAAAGGAATTTCATCAATTTTTTGATACTCATCTTTTTCTGACACATCTTTTAGCTGTTCTTTTTTACTTATAACAGCAAAATCCATTAAGTTTTTTAGTCCTGTTTGAAAATAGCTGTTAAGAAAGGCAAGGCTTAAGACGTGGGATGCTTCTTTTCCTTCTGCATCAAGGTATCTCATTAATACGACTCTGTTTTCCGTAATTGTGCCTGTCTTATCAGTACACAAAATGTCCATTGCCCCAAAGTTCTGGATGGCATTAAGTTTTTTAACAATTACTTTCTGTTTTGCCATTGCTATTGCGCCCTTTGCAAGGTTTGCTGTTACAATTAGTGGAAGCATTTCAGGGGTAAGTCCTACAGCAACTGCAAGACCGAAGAAAAATGCATCATGCCAATTTCCTTTGGTAATCCCGTTGATGACAAAAACAATTGGCACCATCACAAGCATAAAACGGATCAACAGAAAACTAACCTTGTTGATACCTATATCAAAACTTGTCATAGGACGCTTACCAGTAATGCTTTTTGCCATCGAGCCAAAATATGTTGTATTACCTGTTGCCACAACAACACCAACTGCTGATCCACTTATAATATTGGTGCCCAAAAAACAAAGCGTGTTAAGCTCAAGAGGGTTTTGTGTATCTTGTATCTCTTTTAATTCTTCACTATCAGAGACTTCGCTTCGTTTTGCATACTTTTCTACAGGCATTGATTCACCAGTCAGTGCTGATTGCGAAACAAATAAGTCTTTCGATGAGAGTAACCGAAGATCTGCAGGTACCATATCTCCTGATGTCAGATAAACAATATCTCCTGGAACAAGCTCGGTAAGGGGAATATCACGCTGGTCACCCTCAACGCTTGGCAACTTATCTACTGTCCCATGATGAGCTTCCCATCCCTGACGGGTAACAAGTGCTTTATTTTGCACTAATGATTGAAGTTTTTGTGCAGCTTTTTGTGAACGGAATTCCTGCCAGAAACGAAGAACTGCAGTAAGTAAAATCATTGTTGAAAGAACAATAACCTTTGTCCAGTCACGATCATTTGGTGAGGCAAGAATGACATCAGTAAACAGTGATGTTGTACCAATAACAAAAAGAATTGCAATAAATGGATTAAAAAACGATCGAATAAGCTGTATCCACCAAACTGGCGGCTTGTCATGAGCTACTTCATTTTTGCCATACTTTTCAAGGAGATTTTTCACCTCATTGCTTGTTAAACCTTTCAGGGAGGAATTGAGGACGCGAAGAACTTCCTCAGGAGTATCTTTGCCAAACTTTAGTAGGTCAGAGACAATTTTCGGAGAACTTTGTTTTTGAATTGTTGTAATTCCTCGATCAACAATCCCAATAATATGTTTTTGCAAAATATTATTTACCATAGACCGTTCATGACTTACATTATCTTGGTAATATGACAAATGACATTAAGGATAATACAAGGAGAAAAAACTATACAATCTTTTACACCAAAGTGATTACAATAAAAAAATGATAATTTCGGTTACTCGGCTCTTCTTCGATTTCCATAATTTTTCCTTCTTATTATTTTTCGTGTTATATTTTCATTCTAAACCTCTACAATAATACCTGTCAATATAATTATCGTGGAAACAGATTTTTTTTATAAATATTTATCATAACCTTATCTGTGTTGAACAATATAAATAATTTCTGTAAAATAACTGTCGTTAAAAGAACACTTAAAAAAAGTGTTGTGCCGTTAAAATGCAATTGTTTAATAAACGCAGCAAACGAAGTCAAAATAAAATAATGCAGAAAAAAGATTGCATATGAATATTTGCTAAAAAAATACAATGTTTGTTGAATAAACTTGTTGTTGAAAATATATCTATCAACAAATGTGAGTATCAAAAGAATTGTTGTTCCAAATGAAAGATAGAAAAGATTAGGTGGGTATTTATTATGTATTAAAACAGCATCATGATGTTGATTTTGTAACACAATTAATGAAAAAATAAACAATAAAAAATTTGCAACAAAAAGCCACACGCGTTGTTTCTCATATTTGATATAGAACCAAGTAAAGTACAACATTACAGTCCATGGAAGCCACATCGTGTATTTATATGATATTGAGAATTGATGAAATAGGAGATAAATAGAACTCCCAAAGGATAAAAGAAAAAAAAGAAAAAATAATTTATTTGATTTTTGCAGACACCAAATAAAAATTGATGAGAGAATTGTAATATAAACGAATAATAATATCAGCCAATTAATATCAACACCGCCTAAAAGAAAAATACTTTGCCATATATACTGAACCGTAACTATTTTGGGTGAGATAATCAATAATAAAAGAAGAAAGAAAAATAGAAAAATGTAATATGGTGGAAGAAGACGAATCAGCCGTTTTTTAAGATAAGGAAGAAAATGCATTGGTCTATCTAAATTTTTTTGGAAAAATAAATATACAGAACAAAAAATAAAAATTGGCACAGCAAAATTGCTCCAATTCCAAAGCGCAGAAATAAACTTATCATTTGGAAAAAATGCAGTCGCATGGGTAAAAATTATAACAATCATCGAGAGTCCGCGAAGATTATCAATCAATCTGTCTCTTTGTATCATCTCCTCATTATAATAGCAGAAAGTATGCGATATTTTGCAGTTCATGATAAAATACACCTACTATGACTATAATAGAGAACATAATAGATTATCTTAAACCATCTAATCGCATTGGGAAAAAACAGTATTCTATTTTATTTCCTTTATTACTCACAACCACATGTGCAATTTTCTTAGAGCTTGATTACCGCTTCATAATTCATATGCCAGAGTTAGTCCGAGCGCCTGCAGTTATTATTCTCCTTGGGTTAATTATCTATTTTTCTCTTCGTGATGGAATTCGCGGAGGTATAACATCAACAATAATAACAATTTTGTATTATTGCTATATTAGCATCTCACAATTCAGTACAGAAAATAATTTAATTGCTGATGCTGAAAGGACACTAAGTTTTGCAATAATCTATCTTTTTTTGGCAACATCTATCGGTGGACTTAAGCAAAAAATAGATATATTAATTGAGAAAGAAGAAAATGAAAAAAATAAATTACAAACTATTATCCAACAAATGCCCGCGGGTGTTTTAGTTATAGAAAAAAATGGGAAAGTAACACACGCCAATAAGCAATTGGAAGTAATATCTGGATATAGAATTCCAGTCGGTACAATACTTGAAAAAGATAGAACTCTCTTGCCAGAAACATATAATGTGAAACCATCACGATCTCCGCTTACTCAGGTACTAAAAGGAAAAGCGCTCATGAAACGCGAATATCAGATCAAAAGAAAAGATGGCAAAGATAGATATATACAGATTAGTGCCTCACCTGTTTGGGGACATAATCACAAAATTAGCGCTGCTACCGCAGTTATTACTGATATAACTCAACAAAAAGAACAGGAACAAAGAAGAGATGATTTTATTAACATCGCATCGCATGAATTACGAACTCCGATTACTAGTATGAAATTATATGTTAATTCACTTTCATCGCGAATAAGTGAATATAACAATGTAGAAATTAATCAAATAATTGAAAGTGTCAAATACCAAACAGAAAAACTGCAGGATCTTGTAGATGACTTACTGGATGTATCGCGCATACGTACAGGAAAAATGACTTTTAGAAAGGAAGTATTTTTACTTAATGGCTTGCTCGAAGAGACAGTGAATAGTTTACATGCCATTATCAAACACCACAAAATTATTTTTTCAAATGATCAATCGCTTATGGTTCTTGCAGATAAATTCAGGCTAAATCAGGTTATTATTAACCTTATTACTAATGCATCAAAATATTCTCCTGCCGGTACAAATATTATTATCAATACTAAGTTGCTTAATGGAAATGCTATTGTTAGCGTGAAGGATTCAGGGATGGGCATCAGCAAAGAACAGCAGAAAAAAATTTTTAACAGGCTTTATCAGGTTTCAGATACTAAAATAAGAACATTTCCAGGTCTTGGTATTGGATTATATATTTCCAAACAAATTATAAGTAGACATAGAGGACGTATCTGGGTTGAAAGCGAAAAAGGAAAAGGATCAACATTTTATTTTAGCTTGCCTTTATATAAAAAAAGTTGACTATGCAAAAACAAATAAAAACTCACATCAATATAATGCCAAACGATAAAAACCGCCAATTCAAAATTCTGGTAGTGGACGACGATGAGGGAATTCTTGATGCAATCTCACTCATTCTTGAAGATGAAGGGTTCACAATAGCAACCGTTTCCGATGGCAATTTCGTAATTAAAAAAGTTGGAAAATTTAAGCCTGACCTTATCCTCCTTGATGTGTTATTGTCTGGCACTGATGGACGGGACATCAGTAAAAAATTAAAAAGTGATGAAGAAACGCAGCGCATTCCAATTATTATGATCTCTGCACATCCAAATGCAAAACAAACATTGAAAAAATATGGAGCAAACGCATTTTTATCCAAACCTTTCGGTGCTGATGATTTATTAAATATAATTAATAAGTATATTGACGTGGCAAAAAATTAATCATAAGATAGAGTCTATGGCAAAATATAAAAAACAAATTGAAGAAATGATAGAAGCCCATAAAGAACTCTTTACTGCGTTCCGAGAACTTCATGACAAGTATGCACTTGATCCTAAAAAATGGCAAGAACAATATAATGAAGAAGGAAGAGAAATTATGATTCTTCTTCGCCGTTGGGAAAATAATTTGTGTTCGAAATCCGAATCAGGCAGATACGGCAAATTTTCAAATAAACTCGCTGATAAATTCTGGAACGAAATTCGGACGATTTTTCCAAAGATAGATTATATTGGGGTACAATCGTAGACTGTTTAAATCAGTTCTTTTTTTCTTCTCTTTCCTTCATTTCTTTATCTTCTTCTGTAACACTTTCTTTTTTCTTTTCTTTCTTTGCAGTGCCTCCTTTAGCACCTGCTATAGTTGTCCTTCGATACTCGACCTCTGGGGCTTCGGACGCCTCAAAAGCACCAATAACCATCGAGAAGCCGGTGATGAAGAAAGCAAGTCCCACAAAAAGACCTATTGCCGCAAGTCCTGTTACTGGCCATCCAGTTAAAATAACCATACCCAAAATAAGTGTTAAAATTCCACCCGTTAATGTCCAACCCCAATTTCTACTCCTAACAACCAAAGAGGAAACAATATAATATACTCCAACAACGAGCAATAAAATAGAAACCAAAAGTGTTACTGTTGCTGCGGTAAAACCAGGATTTAATACAATGAGTCCTCCAACTAGAAAGGTTAATATGCCGCCAACAAATGATCTTGCTCGATCATTCCTGCTAAAAAATCCATTGAGGAACTGAATAATACCTCCAATAATAAGCATCCAGCCAAAGAAGAGTACAGTAGCGAATCCAGTAAAAATTTGTGCACCGAGAGTAATAAAACCAAGGATCATCAGAAGTACACCGATGAAAACGGCCCAACCCGTATTTGTTTCCCGTCTTGTACCATTCATATTGTATTGCTACCTTATAATCCTACTATAAATATTAAATAAACATCATGTAATTATCCTGTATGAAGAAATGCTATAATTTCAATATGAATATTCTTTCAACATCAGGATGGGATGAATATGAGTTGCTCGATACAGGGGATGGGCATCGACTTGAACGATTTGGCCAATATGTCCTTGTCCGGCCAGACCCACAAATCATATGGAGACCGCGCTTGTCTAAAACAGATTGGCTCAAGGCAGATGCTGTTTTTGCTAAAGAGAAAGAGCACTGGCAAAATAGAAATAATGTTCCCCAAAAATGGCTCATGCATTATGAAAATCTCTCATTTTTTGCAGAACTGACACCATTCAAACATACAGGTGTTTTCCCTGAACAACTCTTACAGTGGAATTGGATGCAGGAAAAACTTAAAAGTGAAAACGAAAAACGAAAAAATACAGATCAAAAAATAAGAATTCTTAATCTTTTTGGATATACAGGTATCGCAAGTCTTGTTTGTGCCAAAGAAGGAGCAGCGGTAACTCATGTTGATGCGTCACGACCGACAATTGGGTGGGCACGCGAAAATCAAAAAGCATCCAAACTGGAAAATACACCAATCCGTTGGATCCTTGATGACGCAAGCAAATTTGTAGAAAGAGAACTCAAACGAGGTGTTCGTTATGACGGCATCATTATGGACCCACCAATTTACGGACATGGTCCAAATGGAGAAAAATGGAACTTTGCTACCTCTTTTCCAAGACTTTTGGATTTGTGCAGAAAAGTATTGTCCGACAAACCTCTCTTTGTCGTCATCAATGCCTATGCTATTTCCGCATCAAGTCTTATGTTGGAAAATATTTTACAAGATTTTGCAAAAGGATTAGCAGGGAAAATAGAAGTAGGGGAATTAGCTCTTGAAGAAAAACAATCGCACCGTCTCTTATCAACCGGAATCTTCGGCCGTTGGTCTTCATAACGTCTTACTATTGCTTCATATTTTGAATGGTGATAACCAGCCATGTATCAAATTCCAATATCCAATGCATAAGTAATGATTGCTCCCGACAAGCAAAATCGAGTTGATTCCTGTCATCTGTCGTTACCGTAAGCGCACTGGTTGTATATTCGTACATAATACCATCAGGATCTCCTACATGAACCATTCCCAACGAGTGACCAAATTCATGAGCAAGCGTATGAATAAGTTCATCCTGATTACTGGCAAAATAAATAGTAATCGTGTTAATACCTTTATTGGATTCGTAAACTCCTTCTTCTGGTTTTTGATTTAATGCTTGGTTAAACTGACTAACATCCTGATTTAATACTGAAAGATGAGAATTATAATCATTGGTTGAAAGATTAAGTTGCTTTGCTCTTTCGTTCAGAGCATCACCTTCTGCTTGTAATTCTTTTTGTTGTTTCATTAAATTATCATATATTGACGGAGGAGCTCCACCTTCACGGTTATATTTATCAACAGTCTCTTTAAAAGAGCTTAAGCGTTGTTCAAAATTGGCTACATCTGAATTATATTGTGTAATCTGTTGGTTGAGTACCTGGCTATTTTGCTTAAGTTTTTTATTGAGATCCGTAATTTGTGTATCAAGTGCTTGTCGTTGATCATAAACAAAATTAACCGTTAAATTTGCATTTGATGAATAAATGAAAAGCTTTTTTCCTTCTGCATTACTCCAGATGTCTGTTGCCTGTTTAATATCATTAAGAGCATCATCAGAGTTTAAGTTAAATCGTGCATCAATCGTACCTAATTTATATGGTAAAGGGGCATCACATTGGCTGTATGACAAGAGTTGAACTGCCTTTTGATGCAACGATGGAACGACATAAATAGCAAGGCTAAGAACTCCAAAAAGAAATAAAATAAACCATTTCATGTCACATCAGAAATAAACGTCAAAAGATTTTCTCTCATTTGTTTAATACTTTTATCATCGAAAACAGATATGTGTAAAATATGCTTGTGGTTTTTTTTAAACAATTTTATTTTAGACGCAAGAATATCTTCATCTACTAAATCCGTTTTTGTAAACAAAATAATTTCTGGTTTTTCAAGTAATGTTTTATTGTATTCAGCAAATTCTTTTCGAACAATTTCATATGTTTTTTGTGGAGTAGGATCTGTGACATCAATACAATGTACAATCATTTTTGTTTTTTCAATATGTTTAAGAAATGCAGTTCCCAGTCCTTTTCCTGCAGATGCACCTTCGATAAGTCCCGGGATATCAGCAATTGCAAAATGATCCAGCATCCCGATATTTGGCTCAAGCGTTGTAAATGGATAATTACCAATTTTTGGATTGGCATGCGTCAAGACAGAAAGCAAACTGCTTTTTCCGGCATTAGGCAGACCAATCAATCCAATATCTGCAATAAGACGTAATTCCAGATGTAATTTTTTTTCTTCTCCTTTGGTTCCTTTTTCAGCATAATGAGGTGCTTGATTTGTTGCGGATTTAAATTCAGCATTACCACGACCGCCAAGACCTCCAAGTGCTATTAAATAGGGAGAAACGGTATCGGTGATTTCGTATACACGGCCTGTCGCCATATCAGTAATTGTTGTGCCAAGAGGAACTAATACAGTTGTGTGTTGTGCGTTCTTTCCAAACATTTTTTGATTGCGTCCTGGCGTACCATCTTCAGCACGGATTTTTTTCTTAAATCGAAATTCTTTGAGATCTCTAATGTTATTTGATCCTTGAAAATAGATATTACCGCCATTACCGCCGTTGCCACCATCCGGTCCACCACGAGACGTCAAGCCATTTCGAAGGAACGTCGCGGCACCGTCACCACCATTGCCTGCTTTAATCTGAAGTGTAACATTATCAACTAGCATAGCTGTATTGTATCACGAAGCGGTTTATTTTGAGGAGAACAATGAATGCACCTGCATCTGAGCCATTTGCCACGGTGTGTAATATGTGTCGTGATCAAAATTATATTTTTTAATTGTCATACCAATAGTCAAAACAAGGCCCATGGCAATAAGTAATACAAGCAGTTTCGATCTCATGTAGTGGTACTGTACCATAGCAAAAGATGGGATGCAAGCTCAGCGGAAAATGTCTAGAGTTTTTTATACAATTCTTACGGGTGTCATACAAGTGACCGAAAGTTTTATCACATTTTGCCGCTATACATCAATATATGAACGAAAAAATAACTGTACAACAACATAAACGGTTGTCCCTTTTTTTTGGCATTCTTTTAATACTACTCGGTCTTTTTACTAGTAATGCACGAATCTTTCTCTCAGCAATAACAATTTATATTTTTGGTTGGGTGCTTCTCATAGGTGGAGGTGCACAATGTTTTGCATCATTTTATGGAGGGAGATGGAAAAATTTTTTTGTTATGCTTATCACTGGTCTCATAAGTTTTATTATCGGAGGAGCAATTGTTGTAAATCCACATCTTAGTAGCCAAACGATTGCAATTTTGGTTAGTATTGTTTTTATTGTCCAAGGACTTTTACAAATCGTAGAATCTATATCGTCACGAACAAAACAGTGGATGTGGGATTTTATAACTGGAATTATTTTTTTTGTTCTAGGAATTGTTCTCTGGTTTGCAAGCTCTCTCGGAAATATTGGGATGATCGGCTTTGTTATAGGGATTGCGCTTGTTATTAGCGGGTTTCTCACAATCATCAATGCATACACCTATCATACGACAATTTCTAAACGACTGGCATGAAACGACAAAACCCACTCATTCAATTTATTTCTTTAGTATGTATTATTCTTGGTTCGTTAACGCTTAGTCTCTTATATATTACTTCATGGGCGAATAAACTGATTTATGACACCAATTATTATCTTTCGATTGTTACACCACTTCCACAAAACTCAGATGTTGCAAAAGCACTAAGTACCTATACCGTCGACACACTGATCTCAAACACAAATATCCAGCAAAAAGTGACAAATGCACTTCCTGACAATGAAAAATTTTTATCTTCTTCGCTTTCTGATAATCTTATAAACAAAAGTTATCAATTAACCACTAACATTATTCAAACTGATCAATTTCAATCTGTGTGGGTTGCTGCAAATACTCTCTTTCATAGAAGAGTCCTTGCAGTTGTTCGAGGTGGGGGAATCGTATCAGAATTTAATAATAAACAATTTTTACAAGGAACCTCTTTCGAATTTGATGGTAGTCAGCTGATACAAACGATTAAAAACAATTTAGGTTCTGAAAGCGAATTAATAAATAACCAACAGGTACAGCAAGCTAAATCTCTTACCCTTCCTATTTTTACAAAACTTATAAAAATCCGACAAATTGTGTATTGGATTTCACAATTGGCAGCGATGCTTTTACCTCTTTCTCTCGCTCTTATTCTCTATGGAATAGCTACCTCTTTTTCAAGACAAAAAGGATTTCTTGTAACGGGAATATTTATTGCAAGTGCAATGCTTCTCACTTTGGTAACGTTACAAATTATCAAAACAGATGCATTAAATCATATTACGCAGCCTGTTTATTATTCTGCTGCAGATGTCGTCTGGAACAGCTTTTTTGCAGGACTAAAGCAATCACTACGACTAACACTTTTGGGAGGACTGCTTCTTATTTTTCTTGCTTTGGTTTTTGGTCCGAATGAATGGGCGACAAATTTCCGTAAAGCTGTGGGTTTCACACAAATGCAGCGACGTGGATTTATGACCAGCTTCATGAAATTTCGTGTATCATTTGCACACTTTGCAATTTGGCTCTATCTTTTAGGTATTATTGTTGCTGCGACAATACTTCTCACAACTACAAATATTTCCATAGCAAATGTTGTAATTATCCTTTCAGTATTACTTTTATATTTTTCCCTCCTTTTATTTCTCTTTCCACGTAATAAAGCAATTACAAAATAATATTGGTATAATAGTAGTATGAAACAGATACGGTTTACTAAAGAAGGGTTTGAGAAAATACAACAGGAATATGATGAATTACTCAAACAACGACCTGCTGTGGTTGAAGATTTGAAAAAAGCCCGTGAAATGGGTGATCTCAAAGAAAACGGTTACTATCAAGCATCAAGACAAAAACTGTCCTCTATTGACGGTCGATTATTCCGTTTGAAAATGGATATGAAATATGCAGTTATTATTGAGCAGAATGCAGCTAACGGTGTTTCAATAGGAAACACTATTACTCTAACAAATGATGAAAATGAAAGAATTTTTACAATAGTTGGTGATTTTGAAGCAAATCCATCAGAAGGGAAAATTTCCTTGTTGTCACCTCTTGGTCGCGCTGTTGATGGAAAAAAAGTTGGGGATGAGGCAAATATTGAAACTCCAAGAGGAAAAATCACCTATAAAATTACCGCAATTAAATAAATAGCTTTGCTTTTTCCTGCCTTGTTAACCTTTTCAATGCTGCTTCGCGTCTTCGTGCTTCAGAAAAATCCGAAACTGTTTCGAAATATTTTAAACTAACTGGTCTACGGATCTTGGTGTAATGAGCACCGTTTTTGGAAAAATTATGCTCATGAAGTCGCTTTTCAAGATTGTTTGTTGAGCCGGTGTAATACGTCCCATCTGCGCACTCAAGAATATAGACAAAAAACGCCATAACTACGATAACTTTTTAATAAACTCTTCAATTGAAGAAAAAAATTCATTAAAGATGAGATACAAACTCTCTGCTTCTTTCTGTTCGCCAATAATAATACATTTTTTACCCATACCATACGCTGCTCCTGATTCAATATGGGCAGATTTACCAGCTGGTAATAAAAGGATAAGTGTTTCTGAATTTCTTAAAGCAGTCATGTCTTTTTCAAACATCTCGCGAACTGATGGAGCATTTCTCCAATCAGGAGTGCTTTCAAATTGCTGCATATATTCTTCAGCTGTCTGATGATCATCATAATCATCAACAAAACAATAAACTGTTTTCCCTTTTTCTCGAAGAAGATGAGTTAATTCCAAAACAGTATGCTTATTCCGAAAACGTGAGGCAATAAAATAGTCGTACTTCATAGATTCTTCTCACAAGTTCTTACAGAAAACTTATTTTATAAGTATACACTAAACAACTCTCTTTGTGATAATGATCATTGCACTCACAAAAAAAAATTGTATGGTAAGGGATCGAAAAAAGATCAAGAGCAAGGAGGTGAAAAAAATTATGTATTGGGTCACAGGAATTTTAGGGTTAGCGTTTGCGCTAGCACCATTTGTTTTAGGTTATAGCAATAATGCAACAGCATTATGGACAAGTGTTTTGATCGGTGCAGCAACTATTGTTGTTTCATGGATAGAAGGGGCACAGGCAGACCGTCAGCAATGGGAATACTGGACAGCTGCAGTACTAGGTGTTATCGCCGTCATTGCACCTTTCGTATTTGGATTTGGTGCACAGGTAGTAGCAACTTGGACCAGTGTCATTCTAGGAGGATTAATCGCTCTCTTTGCCGGCTCAAAACTTACGTCCGGACAATGGAGAAGAACATAAAGTAGGAACTAACTATGGTTTTTACAAACAGAAATCAAGCGGGCATGTTACTTGCAGAAAAACTTTCCCAATATAAAGGGAAAAATACGATAATTTATGCGATTCCACGCGGGGGAGTAGCTGTGGGTGACGAGATAGCAAAATATCTCAATGTACCGCTTGATTTTATTTTGGCTCGAAAAATCGGTCACCCATTCGAATCTGAATATGCAATAGCCGCAATCTCGGAGAATGGCCATATACTTGGTGATAAAAGAGCTTTAGAATCAATAGAAAATAACTGGTTACAGAATACTATTCAAACACAAAGGGAAGAAATAAAGCGAAGGCGGAACATGTATCTTATTGGGAGAGATCAACTATCACCTGAGAAAAAAATTGCAATTCTTGTTGATGATGGCATCGCAACGGGATATACCTTTCGAGTTGCAATTCAAGAAATCAAAAGTAAACACCCTGAAAAAATTATTGCAGCTGTTCCTGTAGTCTCCAAAGGGATGGCAGATATCATACAATCCGAAGTAGATGAATTGGTTACATTAACGATTCCTTCTGACGAAGAATTTCTGGGCGCTATTGGTTCTTATTATGAACATTTCCCAGCAGTTGAAGATCAAGAAGTTCTTACTATTTTAGGTAACTACAAAAATCCAAAACTATGAAAAAAAATATTTCTGCAAAAGATTTGGAAATTGATTTGTCATGTCAAAAAGAAGAAGAACTTTTTAAATGGTTTCTTGCCTGTCTTCTTTTTGGCAAACCCATCCAGCAAGAAGTTGCAAAAAAAACGTATTTTGAATTTATCAAAACAGGAATTACATCACCGGACAAAATACTCAAAACAGGGTGGGATGGGATCGTCAAAGTATTGGATCAGGGACATTATGTTCGATATGATTTTTCAACTGCTGACAAATTACTTTCTGTTGCTAAACAACTTAAGGAATCATACGGATCACTCTCTGAACTGATAAAACAGTCGAGAAACAAACAAGAACTAACAAAACATCTACAGGAATTTAAAGGAATTGGACCAGTAACAACAAGAATTTTTATTGAAGAGCTAAAGTAGTTTTAAATTATATGTACTAATATTCTATTGTTGGATAGGATCCATTCTTATATGTTCCGAAAACAGTAATGTCAGGAAAAACTATAACACTTTTACCTTCTGAGGATTCAAAAGATAAGCTTTTTACACCTGAAACAGGTTTATCAAACAAATAGTATAAATATTCGTAATCATTTGGAGAAAGCAATTTTGCCTCTCCAATTAACTCATCATTTGCTCCATAAGCAAAAAGTGTATAAGGAACTGTTTTAAACTGCTTAGATTTGTTTCTTAAAACAACAGCTTGTATATTCCAATCTTTTGCTAATGATGTAAAACTTGCCAATAAAATATTTACTTCTTGTTTTGCAGGAGTAGGAGAATTTGCATCTTTTCTCGACAAAAGATAATTACAATTTTTATTGAGTAAAAATGGATAATTATTTACTGGTATACAATATTGCTTGTTTTGTAAAAGACGATAATATATTTCCCATTGCGAATACGAAGTACTTTTTTCCATATACATTTGCTCCGCTTGTAATTGTCCAAAGGCACCTGACGTAAAAACAATAAGCAAAAGAAAAAAGATTTGATCACGTTTTTTTGGAAACATCTTTAGAAGAACAAATATACCTACAAAGAATATTAGTATATTAGATACAAACAAACCTCGTGCGTTTGCATGATGTTTTACATCGAAAATATTTTTTGTATTTTGAGAATTATCATAAACCTCATTCGTTGCTTTTGTCGTTGCTGTTACAACATTTGAAGTATGAGTGAGAGTAGTAGTAAGATTTTTAACCACAGGATTCGTTTGGCTATACAACAAAATTGTTAGAAAGAGCGAACAAACTGCAATAAAATTTCCTGCAAGAAATACATATAAGGTATATTTATCTTTTTTAGAGATAAGTGTCTTTATAGCAAAAGTAAAGAATATAATAAGTAAACCTATACTAAATATATTCACTGGTTCTTTTGTTACATATCCAAAAAAGACATGTCTATATGTTAACACCAAATAATAAACAGACTTAATAAGATAATATGGCAAGAGAAATAGTTTTGGAGCAGAATCACCTTTTGGAACATTGGATGAAATGATACTAAACTGTATAACGCCAGCGACTAAAGCTGTTGAAAAATAAATAAAAGAGTTGTAAAGCTTTTTTCTGAAATACCAAATGACCAGTAAAAAATAAATGGGAATAAATGAAACAAATTGCCCTTTTGACATAATAATAAGAGCGGTAAAAATACTAGCTAAAAATAGCAAAGGTTTTGATAATTTTTCTTTGTCAATAATAATTCCTAAGAAAAGAATAATTCCTCCATAATAAATAAAGTTCATGTATGCATTTAATTCAAAGTCAGAAATAAGCGCTATTGAAATTCCGACTATAAAACGGATGAACACTGATGGAGACAATTTTTTGAATATATCAAAATTAATTAGTGAGGAAGTAACTGCAATAAAGAGCATAGCAATCCACTGTGAAACAAATGGATAAAAATAGATAATATGTAACCCCTTGACCAAAAATAAAGTAATAAATCGTTGTGTTAATGGTAAATATCCAGCATCTGTAATAAAAAGATTTTTCGTGAAGCTATCTTGAAATGCGTGAAGAAAAAAATTAGATCCATTCTCACCAAACATTTCTGCATGAATGGTAAGTATTGGAAATTGAATGCATTTGGCAATGAGAATAATGACAATTGAAAGGAAAAAGAAAAATAGTTGTGTGTACCTTGATGAATTTTCAATTCTATTTTTTACTGTAATAAATGGTCTTATAAATCTATTATTTTTCATTGATTAAATAGTATTTGACAATAAAAACATATACTGAACAGTTCTTTTAATCATAGCGAATCTTGAGCGAAAAGAATATGCCCATTTTGATTTACCGAATTTTCGTGTATGAAACTGGACAGTAAATGAACGAATTTGATAATGATATTTTTTTGCGATAAACAATAGATATAAATCAAGTAGAAAATCATTTGGCGCATGAGATAAATATTTTACAAATGATCTATGAAATAATTTTGGCTGGGCATTGACTTCATAAAATGGTGCTCTTAAAACAATTGTTGCAAGGACTCCCATACATGAACTTACAAACGTGTCGATGGGATGACGTCCTACACGATTACCTTTGACAATTACTTTTTGATTGTTTCCTTTTTTATATATATTGTATGCTTTAAAAACATCTTCCGGGGGAGTCTGCATATCAGCATGCGTCCACGCAATAATATCTCCTGACGCTTTTCTAACTCCCGTCATAATCCCATGTCCGTATCCAACATTTTTTTTGACGGTAGCAATTTTTATAAATTGAAAACCGGACTTTTTTGTAAATGAGGAAAATATTTTTTCAGATCCATCCGTTGATCCATTATTCACACAAATAAGTTCAAAATTATATTTATTTTTGAAACTTTTATATTTATTCAAAAGAAAGGGGATACTCTTTTTTTCATTATAAAAGGGGAGAACTATGGAAAGAGGAAGTCGCAAAGATTTGCTCATGACTATTTTTTTACTTTCTTAAAGTAAGAACTCCAATACTCATATGTCTTTAAATCTGCAGGAGTTCCCCAACCAATATATGTATCGATTTCAAAAACTTTGACGTGCAGTTTGTTTTCAACCAAAACATTCATCAATTCATCATTATAAAACTCATTATTGATTCTTCTGTTTGCGGCAACCATCTTTTTTGCATAATCAAAAAAGTACTTTGCTTTTTTAAAGCTAAATGATCCGACAACTGCATGATCTCTAATTGGATTGTCGCTAATTGGTATTTTTACTGACACTTTCTTAACAAAATTATTTTTATCAACGGCAACCCATCCCCAATGTTCAGGATTTCTAGTGACATTTGGATTATTCCGGAATGTCCAAATGATTGCGTCTGTTTTTTTATCATTTATCACTTTATCATATGCTTTTTGTTGATATGCCATCCCGTTATCACATGCACCGATTGCAAGTTCTGCTTCAGGGTCGATATATGGTTCTGCAAGAAGACAGGTACTTGCCTGACCCTCGGTAACTTTATCAAGCGGCACAATAGTTGCTTTGGGATAATATTTTTTAATTGTTTTATCAATTTTGTATTTTGTAATATGATCCTTTAAACAAATAAAGACATATTTGTCAGCTTTTGGTAAAGACTTCGCTGCAGCGATCACCATCGGGATGCCATCAACAGGAATGACAGGTTTGGGAAGTTTGTATCCTTCATCGGCAAATCGTTTGCCTCGTCCTGCTAGAGGAATTAAATTAACTCTCATAAAGTTAGTGACTATTATTTATCACTAGGTCAAAAAATGCAAGAGTTATTTTTGTGAAAGAAAATATTTTGACCAATAAAGATATGCTTCCAGATCTTTTGGCGTTCCCCATTGGCAAAAGTATTCAGCAGGAAAAACAATTGAATGTAATTTATCTTTTTTCATCAGATTGTATGCCCAAGGAATGAAATATTCACCATTGGTGAGTAACTTTTTATCTTTAGCCATTTGTAAATATTTTTTGGCAAGTGCACCATTTCTAAAATAATACATTCCTGATGATTGCCAAGTATCCATTTTATTGGGAGTATAGGAAAACTTTTCTTTTGTTTCGATAAATACATTATCCTTATCTGTTTTGACACCTGCATAAAAATCAGGACCAAGCAGATGAGGATGAAATCCTTTATAACAAATAATTGCGCCATCAACTTTTTCTTTGGTTACTTTTTTTTTAAATTTTCTGTAATCCCACAATTGAAAAAAGTCACAATGATTAATAATAATTGGCTCATTGTCTTTTATATATTCTTTTCCCCGCAGAACTGTTTCAATCGGACCCAGTTTATGACCATCAATCGGAACAATTACTGCATTTGGTTGTAACTTTTTCAAAACTCTCCTAAGAGGAGTTGTTGAGAGATGTTCTTTATTACAGATAAAAACAAAATCATTCTCTCCGGGAAATAAATTGACAACGTATTCAATAATTGGTTTTCCGTCAACTTTAATCAGGGGCTTGATATCTTTATAGCCGGCATCGACAAATCGTTTACCTGTTCCTGCCATTGGAATTACAATTTGCATATGGATAACTATAGCATACGAAAGTCATCTACACTATGATTTTTTTGGAGAAATTATAAGATCAATATTATGCCGATATTTATACTCTCTCATTGCATGTAGTAATGCAGCATGGGCTTGTACTCCTTTTTCTCCAATTGATGCAATAACACCACGACGATGCCAAAGATCTTCTCGATCGTATCCACCTAATTGTTTGCCATCACAGTTAGTAAGGGTTCCTCCTAATTTTTCAATCATTGGATCAAATGGTCCAGTATCCCAAGATTTCCAGTCTCCAACTCGTGCAACAACAAGATCTAATTCTCCAAGGACAAGTTTACTCAGTGAATCACCAGCTCCACCACCTCGTACCTGTTCAAATCTATATCCTGTAATTTTAGTGGCAAAATCCCAAAAATCCTCAGGAACATCAGGAACCTTAGGAAAATGAGTTTGAGGATATTCTGTTCGTATGTTAACACGAACTACATCAGGATCATCTGAAGATACATCTCTTCTTGTTGCTTCTCGTGATTCGGTTGTTATCTCTTTTGAAGTATTCTTTTCTGTAAGCTGTATTTGTCCATCTTTATAAGTAAGTACCTGATTATATGCCGGACGTACAACAATGCCAGCTTCTACGATACCATTTCTAACAAAAGTATTAAGAATACTGAATCCCATACCTTCAGGTGTACCTGGTTCACCTTTATCGCGATCTCCAGTACCATCAACAGGATCAATCATCCATTTACCCATTCTAATTGCCCATTTTCTAAGTCTTGCAAATTTTTCTTTAGGTGGAAAAATATGATTCTTATCTTTCGGATCATGTTCCTCAGAAAATGAACCAGGATATTTCTGCTTTGCAAGCTTAAGCAGGGCTCCACTTATTTTAATATCTGTTTCTTTAACAATTTTTCCAGGGTCTCCTGCTCCTGAAATAGTTGGATCATCAGCTACCTGAAGATCGCTAAGCATTTGCCCTTGCTTAACCATTTCATCTTTCATATCAATAAAATCCTGCTCTGGTAAAGGACGTTCTTTGATATATTGTCTAAGCTTTTCTCGCAAAGTTGGTCTTGATCTAGATTCTGGTCTCATGCTGGAGATTATATAGTTTAAATAGGAGGTTGTAAATAAAATTTATTTTTCCCAATCTGAGATGTGTGAAAATCCTGTCATAACAGCAGTAGGGGAGAAACCCAGTGATTTCATTTTTTTGCGGTATACAGAAATATCTTCCTGCCGGCCCCATCTTTCAGGACAAACAAGACAGGTGTTAAATCCTTGAAGTTTTTTAATAATATTTTTATTTAATGGCAATTTTGAAACAGTATCGATCCACACCCAATCCACCTTATTTCGATAATATTCAAGCGTTTCAATTGGTTCGACTTCACTATAGCGTACTGCAAGATTATGAACTCCTTCTTTATAAGAAGCTCGATATAAATATGGCGCTTCAACGTCCAGAAGAAAATATTTTTTAATTCCATATTCTTTTGCAAGTTCTATAACTTTTGTTTCAATTCCTGCTTCTTTAATGTTAAAAATAATAATACCTTTATGGTTATCTTTGGCATAAATTTTAAGGTATTCTTTTAATAAATCACCCGTACCAAATGCTTCATGATTGAGAATAAGTTTTCCGTTGGTTTCTCTAATATCTATTTCAACACCATAATTTGTAGGAATAGTTTTTAGTTGTTTAATAGTATTAACGCGATGAACAATAATATGCATATTATTTTTTAAATAGTTCCTGTCGATATTTTTCTTGTTTCATAGCAAGAAGTTTATGGACTTCTTGATCAGTCAGAAACATCGGAGTTCTACCCAATTTTTTAATAATTTTTATGGTATAGTCTTGCATACTTGCAATTTCAAGTAATTCCTTTTTTTTACGAATGGGAAGAGTATCTATTTTTATATGTGAAAAAACAGCAGAGTCAGGGATGATATAGGTATTCAACTTTTTATATACTGTTGTCTGAGAAAAAGGAAAGTAGGCATTATTTTCTTTAAGAAATGCTTCAATCAGTTTATGCAGCTTTTCCAATAATTGCAAACAGGTTTCAATTTTCTGACCATGAACGATGATGCCGTGATTTTTCAGCAAAATGAGAGAGGGAAGTGAAGTTCTTTTCGATAAATCAAAGGCGAGCTCGTATCCAGGATTTTTATAATCAATAACAATAAATGGGATGTCAGTCAGAATTTTTTTAATAAAACTGGATCCATATCTCATGCAAGTGAAAATATTTGCATACATACTGTGCAGATGAAAAACATACTTCGATGATAGTACAGCGTGGAATCCCACTTCCATTGAAGGAAGTCCAAAGCTTTCAGTAGTAATAATAGATGTATTAACTAATTCCAAAAATCGCAACTCATCCTGAACCGTGTATTGTTGCTTTTCTGGAAAAAAATCTGCGAGTTGCTTATATTTACAGCAGACATATCCTTTTTTTTCTGTCATATTCTTTAACTTTTCTCCTGAGGCTTTGATGTACAATTTGTTTCCAATTTTAATTGACGTATTGCCACCTGCACCTTGAACATAGAGAATATTTTTTCCAATCTGCTGGGATACTTTGATAAATTCCTCCATATTAATTATTAATTTAAAACTCGATCAACACTAACGACTCTATTATTAATGAAATAATAATTCAAGTAATTTATGAAAAATAGCTGATTAATTCCTTTGATGTTTTCCTGAAAATCACCGGGATTATTTGTCAATTCATGTAAATTAGGATATAGTTTATATGCAATTTTTTCTATCATTCTTTTACTTATTTTCCCTTCAATAAATACCGTTTGTATCTTTGTGCTATATTGATGTTTTATCGTGAGTCCTTTTACTAAGGATAATTCAGTAAGTAATTCTTCAAGAGGAATTGAATTCGAAAAGGTATATTTGACACAAAGAAGATCTTTCACGCGATAATAGTGAATAATCCAGTCGGCAAGTTTTTTTTGGGGAAGAATAAATTTTGCAGCATCTTTCTTTCTTCTCTCAATATCATGGATAACTTTTGTGAGTGTATGTCCCCGGAATTTTACATCTCTTTGCATTTTCCATTGTTGTCTCAATTCTTCTTCAGTATCAATAAATATTTTCAAATCATAAGCGTTTCTCATCCTCTCAAGAAAAAATGGATGTAATCCCTGAAAAACAATAAATTGATCTTTTTCTATTTGGGAAGGTTTGGTGAACTTTCCTGTTTTGTGACTGTATGTTGCCCTCTCAATTGTTTTTCCATCAACAAGTGCATAGATTTGATTAACATCTTTATGAATATTATTCGCTTTCGGATCAAGATGAGTAAAATATTCCCAGTTATTGTTATTTCTTTCCCATTTATGTGAATCATCGCCATTAAGAACAACTGTTTGTTTTTTTCCGGCAAGACCAGCAATTCCTTCTGTTAATGTCGACTTTCCAACACCCGAGTCTCCTCCGATTCCTACGACAAAGGCTTTTTGTTTTTCAATATATAAATTATTGTAATAAATACCAAGTCGATAGCACCAATATGCATTCATGGCGACAGATACCTGTAAACCTGTGAATAAAATATTCTGGATTTGTAATGCGTTAATTCCGTTATTTTGCAAGAACAAAAATGGCGTTGGAAGAGTTGCAAGAAATGGAAAACTTACAGAAGAACTTTCAAAAATATCTGAATCTTTTGTAAACAGAAAAAATGCAATAAAAAAAATATTCATCATTAAAAAACTAAACAAATGTGAATCTTTGTACTTGATTAAAAAGAACGTAAATAATGGAATCGACCAATAAAACCATCCTTGCATTGGAGGAACAAGTGCAATAAGAATTGTGAAAATAAGACCAAGCGTGAGAATAAGCGAATCAAAATTCATACGTCTGTTTGATGATGCAAAAATATAGAGACATACCAGAAGTGCCGCTGGAGCAACAAAAATTGTTAAATCTTTATAGAGATAGGGAATTGTCGTAAGAAAAATCCGTTGCTGTTCAACATTATTAAAAACAGTTATCACAAATGAATGTGAATATAAAGGAATATTAATAGCGATGAAAACGAAAAATGAAAGCAATGAAAGTAAAGCAACAGAAATAAATTGTATTTTTTGTCTGAGAAGATAAATTGCATAAAAAGGCAGTACTATCATAAGATGTGTTTTTGTTGCAATTCCAATACCAAGTAAGAGAAATGCTGTTCTTAAATTTTTAATCGATAAAAAGTAAAGTGATAAAAATAAAAATGCTGTTGGAATAACATCCAGCTGTCCATGAAAATAATTAATATAAATGAGCACTGGAGAAAGATAATAAAGCCAAAACACTTTATTTTCCTTTGCCGGAAGTAATTTACAAAGAACGACATAAATAACAATATCTGCAATAAGGATCGGTATTCTGAAAAAAAGCAATGACAACCAGGTGTTGCTAAAAATACTTCCTGTCAAAATATTTCCTAATCCAAGAAAGATGCTAAGAAGATATAACATCCCCGCCGGGTAGGGGAATACAACAGTTGCATGATGAAGAAAATAATCGTATGGATTTAACCCTGTGTTGATGAAGTATTTATCAAATGGAAGAAATCCTTTTGTTACATAGTGCGATGCAAAAAGGACACCACACAGCAGTTTAATAAATGAAACTATCCAAAATTTTCTAGGAAAATATGACTGGGGCAATAAGTGAGTAGATATGGATTTAGGTAAAAATCGCATTACATTATTCGTTGGAATATATTCCCCGAAATTATAGCACAACAGTAAACCTACGCAATGTACTAGAGAGATGCAATTTTTTCTAAATCCTTTTGTGAGGTAATAAATCCTGCAATAGGTGAGTGCGAAAATTCTTCTTTACTATTTAATTCGTTAAGTAAAATATAACATGCAATTCCTGCGTCCAACGCAGATTGTGCACCAATTATTGTATCTTCTACCGCAATGCACTCTTCTGGTGATACACCTAAATTTTGTGCAGCCTTCAAATAGATTTCCGGATGAGGTTTATGATTGTTTACTTGCTCTTTGGAAATAATGACGGAAAACTTATGTAAAATACCAAAGTTACCCAATATTGTTTCGATTGATTTCATAGAACTCATTGAAGCAAGTGCTAATTTCAATGAGCCATGATAAGTTCTAACAAACTCTACTGATTGAGTAATCGGTGAAACATACTGAAGAATGTTACTTTTATATCCTTTTTCAAAATCATCAATAATATTGTCTATCAAATTTTTTTCTTTTTCGTTCAGAATTGCATCTAAAAAAGTCCTTGTTGTTCTTCCAACGATATCACGGAGTTTATCATGATCGATAATAATATTATATTTCCTTGCGTATTTTTGAAGTGCTTGAAAACGTGCTAATTCGCTTGATACCAAAACGCCATCAAAATCAAATATAATAGCTTTTACCATGGGGGTTTCATCGAGCTTATTACAATAGCACTTTATTTTTTATTTGCTTACTACTATTATACAAACTCTGACTATCACATTCCTTTCACGCCAAACAACCGTCCAATACCATAGGTAACAATCATAGCAAGCACACCACCGAATAACACTCGAGCAACAGCACGCAGCACGTTTGCTTGTCCAATCTTTGCACTTGTTATACCAGTAATTATCAAAGCGATAATAACGGCAATAAAAGCAACCGGAATACGAAGCGTCTCCGGTGGAAGAATAATAGCAGCAAGAGGAATAATAGCACCGATAGTGAATGCAAGTGCCGAGGCAAATGCTGCATGCCAAGGATTAACCAAATTCTCTGGATCAATACCTAGTTCCGCGTCAAAATGTGCAGCAATCGGATCATGCGCTGATAATTCCTGAGCAACAGTCATGGCTGTCTTTTTACTTAAACCTTTTCTTTCATAAATACCTGCCAATTCGTGTAGTTCTGCTTCGGGATAATGTTTGAGCTCAAACCGTTCTTTATCAAGCATTGCATTTTCGGTGTCACGTGAACTACTGACAGATACGTATTCACCTGCTGCCATAGAAATTGCTCCTGCGATAATACCAGCGATTCCTGCAGTAAAAATAATTACAGGTGAAGTTGTTGCGCCTGCGACTCCGACTACGAGACCTGCCATCGAGATAATACCATCATTTGCTCCAAGCACTCCTGCACGAAGCCAATTCAATTTTGACGCGTGATTGCTCCTATGTTCTTCTGGATGTAGTGCTTTTTTTTCCATATTCACAGATAGTATACCACTTATGCTATGCTAAAAATATGGATAAGACAATGGAACTTCTATTACAATCAAATAGAAGAGCAGTTGTTTTCCTGCATACAGTCGCTATTGCATGCAGTATTATTACAATGGTTCTTGGCTTGTTATGTCTCATTTTTTGGCAATTCAATATTTCACCTTTTAGTAACTTGCCTTATGTCTCCGGTATGAATCAGCTCTCAGCAGTCGCATTTATAAGTGCGGGAGGAGCATTGTTATTTTTACTGGAATCCCGCGACAAAACAGACATAACTTGGCAATCAATCATTGCATTTATCTTAAGCTGCATTACCATCGGTATCGGTACTGTATTTGCTACCTCAAGATTTACGACTAACAAAATTTCTTCTGACATAGGAATAAGTTTTCTCTTGATCGGTATAGCATTATTACTTTTGCAATTTTACTACAAAAAATATTTCACCCGTATTGCACAATTACTAACACTTATTGCAGCAATAACTAGTATGTTTGCTATTATTGGATACGCATATAAAGCGCTTTCATTTTATGACACTGTATCCTTATCTCCTATGCCTCTAACATCTGCGCTAACACTTGCAGTCCTATGCCTCGCAATTCTTTCTGCCAGACCAAATCATGGTTTGACCAAAATTCTCACCAGAAATACCGCAAGTAGTAAAATGGCGCTTCGTCTTATTCTTATCTCCCTGACGCTTCCTGCAATTATTGGATCACTAACATTCATTGGAAAAGATATCCATTTATTTGATGACCAAACTGTCCTTGCACTTGTTGTTATTGGAAATATCATATTATTTTCAATTACTATATGGATAACAACGAATGCGTTTCAAAATGTTGAACTGGAAAATCTTATCATTAAAAATGAATTACAAAAAAAGAATATTGAACTTGAAGTAGACGCGAGCAAACTTGCATCAAAAGCGATGGAACTTGAAGAAGAATATAAAGAAGTCGAAGACAAACTTGAAAATAGAGACAAACTATTTGATGCGCTGGAATCCCATGAAACTGATTAAAATTTACTTATTCCCAATCAATTGAACTAAATTGTCATCGAGATCATAAAACGTTGCAAAGTATTTATCAAACGTTGGAGCTTTGAAAGGCTTGGCAAGAAATTTAACACCTTTTTTTTCAAGTTTTTCGTAGGTTTCTGAAACGGAATCCACAACGAAATTAAACATATGCCGATGCATATCTTTATTTTTTCCTTTAACTTGTGACTGTTGGCCTATCCAAAGATAGACGTTTCCAACCTGGAATCCCACTCCTGTATCTTCAGGATGATCGAGCTCTTCAAGAACTTCAAGTTCAAGCATGTCTTTATACCAATTTGCCAATTTTCTGTAGTCTTCAGACCAGATGAGAATTGCGGAAATATTTTTAATCATCAAACAATTATAGCAGAAATTTAGTTTTTTGATTGTGATACGACAGTTGAACCTTCAGGCAAACTATGAATAAACATATCAATTTGACTATTCGGGACAATATAAACGGCTTTTGAGCTATCATCTTTTCTCACGACAATAGTGGTTTTTTTGTTATGAGATACACTTGGAGCAAGATCTGTCGGAGTAGGTGTCGGTTCAATTGCTGTTTGTGTAATAGAAGAAGAAGGCTTGTGTGATAGGTTGAGGAAAACAAAAACACCGCCGCCAAGAAGCAAAAGAATACCAATAATACTAATCGCAATCTTCATATCTTTAGTATTCCACTGATCGCTAAATGTGTCAAGGAAAAGTGATTGACTCTCTCTAATAAAACAAGTACAGTACAAACATGAAACTTAAAAATAAAGCACTCTCTGTTGGTATCTGGTCAGAAGACTATAAAAAACTCGCAAAATGGTATATTGATATTTTGGGTTTTACTATCAGAGAACAAGCAGAACTTCCAAATGATTCATACATTGCATTTGATTTTGGAGAAAACTGGTTGTGGATAGGCAAACATGACAAGGTGAATGGGAAAAACAAAGATCCCTACAGAATAATGATTGAATTCTATGTTGAAAGCGTTATGGACACATTTAAAGAATTACAAAAGAAAACTAAACTTGATGTTATCGCAGAGCCGTTTGCGGAACCAACAGGAACAGGAAATTGGTGCATGACAATTGCAGATCCGGAAGGTAATATTCTCCAATTTTACGGAAAAAAATAACGATAAATGAAAAAATATTTTGTAGGAATACCTCTGATGCTACTGGCTTTTCTCTTTGTAATAACCCCTCGTGTATCAGCACATTTCCTCAACACAGTTGGAGATATCGGAATTACTCTCCATGTTGATCCTGATGATGATCCAATTCCTGGAAAGCAAGCTTATTTATATTTTCTTTTTAATAATAATTTCAATCTTGGAGCATGCAACTGTACCATAACAATTAAAGAACAAGGCAAACAAATCTTTCAACAACAACTTGTTAAAGAAAAAGTTTCCAAATCGAGTATCTGGGGTACGAGCATCCCGTATGTTTTTCCTCAAAACGATGTCTATCAAATAATATTAAGCGGACAACCCAAAATCAAAAATATTTTTCAACCCTTTACAACTTCCTGGTATTTTCGGGTAGATTCTGAAAATCCGGGATTAGTCAAAGCTCCTCATTCTGATATCTATACGCTTCTTGCGGTTGGTATCGGTGGAGCAATTGCGTTATTCTTATTTGGTATTTTTGTCAAAAAACAGATTCTAGATGCTGATGGAAAAATTGACAGTTCTTCAAAAAAAAAGTAACCTAAAAACATGATCAGAAAGAAATACTCCACAAGTGGACTACTTGGATTGATTACTCTCTTTCTTTTTGTTACCCCTGTCTTTGCTCACGTCATTGTTACACCCAAACAAGTTGGTATTGCAAAAGAACAAGTCTTTACTGTTTCGGTGCCGACAGAAAAAGATACTCCAACAGTTGCTCTCAAACTGCTTATTCCAAAAGGAGTCACCGATGTTATGCCAAATGCCAAACCGGACTGGACGATACATACTGTAAAAAACGGTGATTCAGTCACAGAAATTGATTGGACAGAAGGTTCAATACCTTCTGGACAACGAGATGAATTTTATTTCCAAGCGCAAGTACCACCAACTCCTACAACACTCCAATGGAAAGCATATCAGACATACCAGGATGGCACAGTCATTGCCTGGGATCATACACCAACAGCCAATCCGGAAGATGATTCAGCACCACCTCCATATTCAACAACACAAGTTATTAACGATCTAACAAATACACAAACAACTGGAATAAAAAAAGAAAACAGCTCTCAACTGCCTCTAACTTTTAGTATTATTTCGCTTGCACTCTCTGCATCAGCACTTGTAATTGCTTTACAAAAATCACATTAATGAGTTATCATTGGATGATGAGTCTGAAAGCTTTTGTTACAACACACCTCTCAAGAAAAGTACCAGAAGTTATTGCGCTTTTTTGGCTCATTAAATTATTGACAACAGCGCTCGGTGAATCGACCTCAGATTTTCTTGTTCATAAATTTGATCCTGTCATTGCAGTTGGTCTTGGCGCTATTGGCTTCTTTACAGCAATTATTATCCAATTATGGACTAAAAAATATATTCCCTGGATTTATTGGCTTACCGTAACAATGGTCGCAATTTTTGGAACCATGGCAGCAGATGTTGTTCATATTGCACTTGGTGTTCCGTATCTTGTATCAACGATTTGTTTTGCAATTGCCCTCGCTGTCATCTTCTTTGTTTGGTATAACGTTGAAAAAACACTTTCCATTCATAGTATCTTTACACTTCGTCGAGAGCTTTTCTATTGGGCAACCGTCATTACTACCTTTGCTCTTGGTACAGCAGCAGGGGATATGACCGCAATAACACTCAAGTTAGGCTATCTCGACTCGGGAGTTTTATTTGCAGTTCTTTTTGCTCTTCCTCTTATTGCATACAAACTATTCAAGGCAAATGAAATACTGACGTTTTGGTTTGCATATATTGTGACAAGACCGCTTGGTGCATCTTTTGCAGACTGGTTTGGCAAACCAACTGACGCAGGAGGAATTGGATTTGGCGCGGGAAAGATCAGTATTGTACTCGCTACTCTTATTATTATTTGCGTCTACTATCTCACAATATCCCACAAAGATATTAAGGAACAAAAATAATCATTGTTATCTCAGCAATAGAGTTTGTATACTAAATTGGAAAGGAGGTGATTGATGTGATAAAACGAATAGCAGTTCTCGTATCTCTCGTAGTTGTTCTTTCTGTAGCAGCAGTTCCTGCATATGCACAGACAACAACACCTACACCTAATCAAGGATTATTTTCAAAAGTCACACATTTTTTTGGTAATTTGTTTCACCATGGAAATGGGGAACAAACACAAGCTACTGAAGGCACTATGCAACCTGGAGAGCCTAATCCTTCTATGAGTCCAATGCCAAGTGGCATGCCAGATATGCAGCAAATGCAACAGCATAGACTCAGTTTGCTCGTCAAACAAGGCAAAATTACTCAAGCGCAAGCCGATGCAATTCTTGCTGAGTTACTCAAAGTTCAAAACGAGCTCAAGACTTGGGCAGCCTCTCAGGGAATTAACCCAATGTATGTCTTTGGTGGTATGGAGCCCGGAATGAGTGGCGAAAATACCATGATGCGACAAAGAGGTCAAGATGGTCAAAATTCTGGACAGAATTGGGGACAAGGCCAAGGTGGTCAAACACAAGGTCAGGGACAAATGCATCCTATGATGAGACCAAACGGTCAAAACCAACAAGAAGGTCAATTTGGTGGACAACAACATACGCAACCAAATCAATACTAAATTATTGGTTATCTTGCAAAAAAGGATACTCTTATCGAGTGTCCTTTTTTAGTGGGAATTTTAGAGAGGTTTTTCAAAATGCTGATAATCGATTAAATGGGTAAACTCGCCACCCCAACCCCATCCGTGTTTTTTAAAAAACTCCACAATTTGATCATCTGCAACAATCGCGCCAGGAGCTGACGGATTATAAATAGCACCTTGAGGTTCAACAAAATCACCGTCGATATATGGATTAGTTCGAGGATTGATATCAATCGCTCGACCATATCCATGATTTGATATCTTAGTTTTACGTGTATTATATCGATAATTAAACCCCGCTGTATTATTGTCTGCAACAGAAATACTATCTGACCAATGATATTTTGGATCAGCAACAGGAATCATTTTCTCAATTGGAAAACGTAGCTCATACATAAAGGAAAAGGCATCTTGGACATCCTGCATTACTTCTTCTGCCACAACGATTTGTCCCTTATGGACTTTTCCATCAAATGAATGATAGATAATATCTAACAATCGTTGTTTTTGTATAATTTCTTCAGGACAAATAAAATCAGGATTCTGTTTTAGTGCTTCTTCCAGAGTCAATTGTGAATCAATAATATAACTCATAAAAATAACTATCTTCTAATCCTATCAGGATAGTCGCTAATTATACCATCAACTCCTAGGGATTTTAACTTTTTTATTTCATCCAATTTATTAACAGTATAAACAAAAACCTTGAGTCCTTTCTCATGTGCCTTCTCAACAACTGATTTGTTAACGAATAATTTATAAAGATTTATGGAATATGCACCAAGTGCAATATACCGGTCATACTGGATAAATAAACCAACAATAAGTGCTCCAATCCTTACATTTGGCAACAATCGTTTGAACTCCTGCAACTCCTGATGATTAAATGATGAAACCAAAAAATCATCATACTTCCATCCTTTTTTAGCAACATGTTCTTTAATAATATTGCTAACCGGTACAGTACATCCTTGTTCTTTTAATTCAATATGTACCTGGGCTTTTTTATTAACTAGGTCCAATACTTCTTGAAGGGTTGGAATTTTTTCTCCGTTTCCTGCCTCAAGTTGTTTGAGTTCCTGAAGTGTTTTATGTGAAACAAAGCCTTTGCCGTTTGTCGTTCTGTTAACTGTTTTGTCATGCATCAAAACAACTGCGTTGTCTTGCGAAATATGCACATCAAATTCAATAGCATCAGCACCAAGTTCTATAGCCTTCTGAATCGAAGATAATGTATTTTCTGGTTCATAACCGCGGGCTCCGCGATGACCAATTATTACCATAAACTAATTATAATACTAATGTTTCATAACACCAAAATAATATGATATTATCCTAAGATGGAAACACATAAGCAATATAATGCAACAGCGGATATTTTACGCATTGTTGCGATTTTAGCTGTTATTATTATTCACACGACAACAAAAACATTACAAGCTTCAACCTTATCTGTACAAGACATTCCATTTACAATTTTTCTTAATCAAATTTTCAGACTCGCCGTACCATTATTTTTTATTATTTCTGGATTTGTTCTCGAGCTTAATTATCATCTCCATGAGAACTATGTGACATATCTACGAAAGAGATTAAGCCGTATTTTCATTCCTTATGTTTTTTGGAGCACTATTTATTATTTTTTGGTATATACACATCATACCCACCACTTCTTCAGTTCTCTTCTTACAGGCGATGCTTCGTATCAACTCTATTTTATTCCAGCACTTTTTATTTTTTATCTAATTTTTCCAGTAATTCATAAATATATTAAAATTATTGGCAACCTCTGGATTATAACTTTACTTTTTATTGTCCAATTACTATTACTCTATACAGATTATCACGTCCAGGAACTTCCTTTCTTTGATCCGTTAAGAATCGTACTATTAAATTATTTTTCATTTATTCTTGGCGTATTTTTCGCGAGAAATCATGCCATTCTTTCCCAGATAATAAAAAAGATGAAAGTTTATTTATTTGTTGGAGCAATTATTTTTGGCAATATTACTTTTTATGAGGGGATAAACGGATACGTAACGACGCATAATTATCTTATGCTTTATTCGCAATGGAGACCAAGTGTCTTAGTTTACACGCTTTTTCTGGGGGGATTTTTATATTGGGTATTTGATATGAATATTACTCATGTTTCTCTTATTAAAAAGATTAAAAAATTGTCTCGACTTTCTTTTTTTGTATTTTTTATTCACGTAATCATTCTTGAAATGTTATGGAATTTATTTGGGTCAAAAATTTTCCAGATGAAGTTTGTACAACACTTATGGTGGGATCCATCCTTATTTGTTGCAGTAGCTCTCATATCGTTTTTAGTTGCCTATATTGCTCACAAAGTTCCTCATCTTGCAAAAATTACTGGATAAATCTTCTAATTGCAGTATAGAAATTATAAGCATATACTTAAATTGCTGAGTAGATGAAACACTACTATGTTTTCACTTAATCACATAAAAGATTTTTATCGAAGAAATAGACTGAGCTTGTCACTGACTGGAATTGTCTTTCTTGCTATAGGAAGTTTTATTACTATTTCTTTTGCTACTCATTATTCCCAAACAGTGCTAAACTACGCAGCAGCTCCTGCAAAAAAGTCTTCTCTTTCAAACACTATAAAACAACCAAAGCCAGTAACAGATATGGAAAAACTGGAAAAATACCTAACTGTTGAAGCAGCGTTATTAGGGGTATCAGATAACGTTAGCCTTTATTTTGAAGATCTTAATCTACACAAAGAAATTACTATTGATCCAACACGTTCCTGGATTCCCGCAAGTACAATTAAAGCTTATGTTGCTTTAGAAGCGTTCAGGCAACGAAGTGTCGGGCTTATTGATTTTAACCAGGTGGTAACCATTAAAGCGCAAAATGTTGTACCGACAGAACTTGAGACTAGTGACTATCCCATGCTTCGGCAAGGTACACAAGCCACAATCAAACAATTAGTAGAAGCAATGGTTACTCAAAGCGATAACACTGCATATAATACATTACTCGACATTCTTGACAGACGTAGTATTAATGCAACGCTTCAAAGTCTTGGTTTTACTGAAACAGTTGTCGGCGAGAAATTAAATCTTGATGATGAACAATTTCAACAGGATCTTGCTGAACCAGGCAGACAACCAAATACAACGACTGTCAAGGATTTAGCTTACCTTTTTGAGCTTTTATATACCAAACAAGTCCCTGACTCTGAGGAATTACTTTCTATTTTTAAGCGCCAAAAAATCAATTCGATGCTACCTGCACTAATTCCTGCAAGTACCGAAATCGCTCATAAAACAGGGGATTGGGCACCTATATATCACGATGGTGGGTTAATTTATAAAAGTGATGATCCTTTTATTTTTGTTGTCTTTACTAATAGTAACGATCCCACGATTATTGCCAAACTCGCTCACGTTGCATACTATCAAACGCCTGAAAGTATCGGACAAAATCTTGATCGTGATAAAGCAATGATTCCGACTTCACACTTCATCACAAGCAACTCACTTCTGACACCAGTTAATCCAAATGTACTTGGAGCAAAAACAGCAATCACCAGCTCTCAGAAATATGTCGTGCAGGAAGGAGATAGTCTTTCATCGATAGCAAGCAAATTCTATGGTGATGCAAATCGATGGCCAGATATTGCAAGACGGAATTACTTATCAAGCCCGACCGATATTATTCCCGGACAAACCCTTATTATTCCATCAGTAAAAGTTGTCCAACAGGGAAGTTATATTATGTCTCCTGAAATCAGCGCGGCAGATTTAGGCATCACCTCTTCTGACTTAACTGTTGATACAGTTGATGCAAAAAATTTTCGTGGTGCCGCAATCCTTCCTGGTTCTCCATTTTATCAACTAAAACTATCATTGGAATCACTTGCAATCGCAGGCGCGATGACACCAACTGACAAAGTGAATGCATATCTTGCATTTGCAAATAGTAGATTATCAGAAGTAAAGACATTACTGTCTCAAGGAAATACTCAAGATGTAGATGAACTGCTTACTGAATCTGACAATGCGTTATCTAGTGCAGTCTCTCTTGCAAAAAGTAGTGATGTTCCCCAAGAGGAATTTATTAAAATTAAGAAAGTCAATGACCTCCACTTTGCCGTACTTGCAGAAAACATTTCTCATGTTCCATCTCAAGATAAAGTGAAAATGATAGACACTATTTATAACTTCTACAAAAAAATTAAGACTGTTGTCACTCCTGTGTTAAAGGCATCCGTAGTGAATAACCCCATTTCACAAGAACCAATTATCGGAACCGTTGATTCTGTTCATGATAATACCGCAACAATCAAATTTGATAATGGACAAACAAAAGATGTTACACTGACAACAGAAACGACAGTACGCGATTTCCATGAACAACTTCCCGATCAAAATTTACAATTACAATCAGGAACAAAAATTGCAGTAATTGAAGAAACAACAAAAGATAACAAGATTATCCCACGATTTATTTTACGTAACATTCCTAAAGGTTTACCTGATAGACATGAAGGGACGATTATCCGAGTATTTCCGCAAAAGAATACCTTAGAAATAATAAATAACAAAGGACAGAAAGAGGAAGTACATGTAGATAATACTACTGTCATTCGTTCCAAAGATACCGGTGTCTCGCTTGAGGGAATAACACCAGGCTCACAAGTAACCATATTTGGAGAACAAAAAGAAAACCAGAATCAAGTCAACCTATTCGTACCAACACAACTACCTACACAAGGTCCAGATAAAGATTATAAAAATGGACCTGGAGATAAAAAACCGGATAACAATCATTCCAGTCAAACAAACCAATCAAGCTTTGACACGAAACAAACGACTGTGATAAATGCAACATCAGTTACCGTGACTAAAAATAGCTCCGGTGCAAAAACACAAGTAATTACACAAACAAGTCCACAACAGGCCCAACCTTCTTCAAATAATAATAGTAACAGCAACAATAACGGAAATAATAAAGATTCTTCGAAAAATACAGATAAAGGGAAATAAGTAGCTATAGCTTAATTCGTATCTCTTGGTTCAGGAGGCATACCAAGTAATTCTGAAACTTTTACAAAAGTAAAGCCTTTTTTCTTAAGTTGTGAAATAATACCTGGTAATGCATCAGCAGTTTTTGGTGATGTTGGAGCACCGTTCATATGAAGAACGATAATTGAACCATTTTGCACATTATCAACAACGTTGGAGATAATTTGATTAGTATTTTCATTAAATCCATCTGCTCCCCCAACATCCCAATGCACAACAGTATCATCTGCCTGATTGACTAATTTTACATCATCTGGAGTATAACACCCTCCAGGAAAACGGAATAACCTATTATCAATATGGGCGTACTCACGAAGTAATTTCTCAGTAGCGCCGACTTCTTCAATACGAAGGGTTGATGGAAGTTGTTTAAGTCCATAGCAAAACCCATGATAGGAACTATCAGTATACGAATGGCTACCTAATTCAAAAAGAGGATTAGCTGATAATTCACCTGTTTCTTTGGGATATAATTCGATCCACATGCCGGTTAAGAATAACGTCGCTTTGGTCTGCGTTTGATTGAGAATATCAATAATCTTCTTATTGTATGAAGATTTTACGCGTCCTGCTAACAAATCAGCTTTCATACCATCTGTCATCTCTGCATCAAAAGTTATAGCAATTTGTTTTTTATCTCTTGGGCCATGAAAGATAACCTTAGGATTATTCGAATCGATTGTCCGATTGTCATAGGGACTTCCTCTCTCAACATATAATTCTTCTCCTGGTTTTGGAAGTATTACTGTCTGTTTTTCTATTGTCGGTCGAAGACTTAATAAGTTTATTTTCTGAGAAATAAAATAATACACCAAACTAAATGTAATAAGTGAGGTTATGCAAACAATAAAGATAGTATAAATCGTATGTCGTGTAAAATCGTGAACTATTGTTTTTATATCTTTTTTAACGAGTCGCTCAGCATCCTCCATACTCATCATTGTGACAACTATTTGATGAGCAGTCAAGACATCTTCGAAATTTGAGATAAGCGCGATGAGCCATCGCTGCAGACAAGAAGGGTTGTAAAGTTAGAAATATCTGTTATCGCAATGTTTTGAATGCCGCGCGAAGTTCCTCAGCGAAAATTTCCGGTTCTTCCCATGCAGCAAAGTGACCACCTTTTTTGGGCTTGTTATAATAAATGAGGCTTTTGTGAGCTTTTTCGGTCCAGCTCTTAGGAGCTTGGTAGAGCTCGTCAGGAAAGGCACTGATGGCAATTGGAATGGGCACATCGAGCGCCTGGAGCAAGGGGACTTTACCTTCCCAATACATACGAGCTGCAGAGGTGGCTGTATTCGTCAACCAGTAAAGAGTGATATTATCGAGTACATCATCTCGAGTGAGCGCACTGGAAGTATTTCCCTCCAACACTTTCCCTATGAACCCTGGCTGGCCTGAACCATCTCCATGATCAGTAAGCCACGCTGCTAACCCAATGGGTGAATCTGTTAGGCTATAACCTACGGTTTGCGGACGCGTTGACATCATGAGTGCGTAGGCCAGATGCTTTGTCTCAAAACGGTGTAACTGCTCATAGGCATGCATCTCATCACCTGAAAGACCAGCTGGAGGTGATCCAACGGGGTTTCGAGCCGCTGCGAGAATTTCAGGTGAAACGACAAAGGGTAGGCTACTATGAATACCTGCCAATTCCGGAGGCGCCTGTTTTGCCATCAAATAACTAACGAGTGAACCTACATCCCCACCCTGTGCAACGAACCGATTATATCCAAGTCTCTTCATGAGTTCTACCCAGACGCTTGCGACACGTGCATGATCCCAGCCAACTGTTGTTGGCTTATCAGAAAATCCGTAGCCAGGAATTGAGGGAATCACAACATGAAACGCATCCTCTGCCTTGCCTCCATATGCTATAGGATCGGTAAGTGGTTTAATAATCTTCAACTGTTCTATGATTGAGCCGGGCCATCCATGCGTGACGATAAGTGGAAGGGCATTTTCATGTTGTGATTTAACGTGAATAAAATGAATATTCAGTCCGTCGATCTCTGTCATGAATTGGGGGAGAGCGTTCAATTTTTTCTCAATCTTTCGCCAATCATACTCTTTCGCCCAATAGTCTGCCATTTTCTTCATCATCGCAAGCGGTACACCCTGTGAGTCGTCATTGACTGTTTCCTTATCAGGCCAACGAGTGTCCATTATGCGTCGGCGAAGATCCTCAAGTGCTTTTTCAGAAACCTCAATATTGAAAGAATGAATTTCTTTATTTTCTCCTTGTTTTTTGTTCATGTAAGAAATTTATCGAATTAAAGTAATACAAAAAGAAAAACGACGCATGAATCCTGTAAGTGACAAATTTTCTCTTATTGCTTGTTCTCTAAATATGCTATGCTATAGAAGAACTCTATGAAATATATTGTTTTTACTTTTGATGGATCAGGTACCCCTGTTGCACAACATCTGCAAATGGAAGGCCAGGATGTAGTACTCGCCCAAATCGAAAACATGAGAAGTTTATCCTCTGAAGAAGATGATGAATACAATAGTGAAGGACGAAATGATAAAGAGCAGCGTCTTTCTTTATTTGATGGTGTTTTGAAAAAAAAATCTGCAGAAGAACTCATCAAAGAAATGAAAGAATATAAAAATCCTCAGGATTATTTTGTCTATTTTGACACAAATGGGTTATACGCGTTTGCAGAACAAATAAAGGATTTAGGATTTCATGGTAATTTCCCAACTCGTGAAGATTATCAATATGAAGTAGATCGCGATAAAGCAAAAGAATTCGTTAAAAAACACTATTCAAAGTTAAATATCGCCCGGAAGAAAGAATTTGCAAAGATTTCTGATGCTAAAAAATTCCTAGAAAACACCGATGAAGTCTGGGTGCTAAAAGGGAATAGTGACGAAACAAATGCATTTGTCCCTGATGTTGACGATCCGATTCTTGCTGCAAGACAAGTAGTTGAAGTATTGGACAAAGATGCAAGTTCTTATGAATCAGAAGGATTTATTCTCGAATTACTTATCCCATCTGTTATGGAAATTACCCCTGAGAAACTTTATTATGATGGTGTACCAATTGCCATGTCTATCGATATTGAGAACAAGCCAATTGGGAGTGGCAATATCTCAATTCAGACAGGCTGTGCTGCAGATCTTGTTTTTCCTATTGCCGATACAGATAGAATCGCTCAGATTGCTTTTCCACCTATCGTTGACGAATTAGCCAAACAACACAAAGGACTCTTTTACTGGGACGCATCTATTCTCATCAATAAACGTGATGGAAAAATGTATTTTGGAGAATTTTGTCCGAATAGACCAGGATACAATGCTTCTTTTACAGAATTTGCCCAATGTGGCAGCGTGCATGAATTTTTCGAAAAGGTAGTACAAAAGAAAAATCCATTTACCTTGGGAACAGTTGCATCTTCGATCCGGATTTTTAATCTTCACCGTGATAGTGAGACACAACAAACGCTTGGTGGATTAACTGTCGATTTCGCGCCAGAAGCCGAAAAAGATATTTGGTTGTGGGATGTAAAGAAAAAAGGAAAAAAACTAGTGAATATTGGGTATGGTGATATTATTGCTGTTATTACTGGATCAGGAAACTCTGTTGAAGAAGCAGTAAATAGAATGTATCGAAATCTGGAAAAATTCTCTTTCCTAGGAGCATACTACCGCCCCAGAGCAGATTATTTGTCGCTTGGATATAAAACCTCTATCCTAAACCGTCTCAATTACGGTATGGAACGTGGACTCTATCAGATACCATTTAATGTTAAAGTAGGGGATATTCTCTAGTTTTAGCGTACTTTCCAATTAGCCTTTGTTTTTTTCACTATTTTTTTCTTTGAAGGCTGTACTTTCACTTCTACACTGTAAACAGCTTTTTGATACTCTTTCCAATCCATTCCCATATTTTCAATGAAGTGGCGTTCTATATTGTTTGCCATGCGATGATATTTAGAGTACAACTTGTATTGCTCTGGATATTTTTCTGGAGCGTCCTCATCGGTATCAAAAGCGTCAATCATTTCAACAGGAATTCCTGCTGATTTAATGAGGGAATATTCAATAAATTCATGCAGCATAATACCATTATTGTAAATGGGGTTTTTCATGTCATATGAGATGATAGTATTATCGAAATAGTCTCCAACATCATCATATCTCATTGACTTTCTTACCTTGAATTTAAGCTTAGAGTAATCTACTAATTTGGCCTGATCTTTGCGCTTCATAGGCTTATATTATACACCTGAGGCAGGAAATAGTAAAGTAGGGGAATTCGAGGCTAAAAAGCCTTATTGCCGTGTTTATATCCCATAGTTTACACCCCTCCACTCCTATTGCCCAAAACTTGCAACTTTTTTGTAAACTCTGCATTAGTACTATATAATGCCGTCACGAGATTGTGGTATGGATCCAAGACAAGAAAAACAACTTATTGAGTGCGCCCGAACAGACCCTTTTGCCTTCGGTATTTTGTACGACACTTATTATGAAAAAATCTTCAATTATATCTTCCATCGCCTTGGGAAGGCAGATGTTGCAGCAGATATTACTTCTGATGTCTTCTATAAAGCTATGACTAAGTTGCACCTGTTTTCTTGGAAACAACTTGCGTTTTCTGCCTGGCTTTATAAAATCGCAAATAATGAAATAAAAATGTATTATAGAAAAAAAGAACGAAAATTTTTTTCTCTTGAATTCCTCTTTAATTACCATGGCTTTGAAATTCCAGATTCTGCGGACATTGAACGAGATTATATTGCCGCAGAGGAAGAACTTGTCAAACATACGCAATTTAAACAAATCCAACAAGCGCTTTTTAAGCTTCCCCTCATCTATCAAGAAATTCTAACTCTTCGCTTCTTTGAAGAAAAAAGTCTTTTGGAAATTAGTGAAATCACTGGTAAAAATCTTAATACGATTAAATCACTTATTGCTAGAGGAAAAGATAAAATAAAAATCCAATTGGGGAGGTAATGCAACCTTTTTATATGCATTCGCATTATTACAGTAAGAGATATATGAAAAAACAAATTTTTGAAAATATGAAAATTCCACAGGTGGAAATGCACCAGCATAAGATGCAACTTCGAAGATCACTGCTTACTTCCTCTTATTGGGATAAAAAACAAAAGGTAACCTTTTTGTTTTGGAAAGGAGGTGAAAAGAAAATGCATAATAAAAGATTTTTGGGTATAACACTGAGTGCTTTTGTGATGGTTCTTGCTCTTGCTTTTATATTTATACCCAAACACACAGAAACAGCATACGCAGAACAAGTCGCTCAAAAAAGTATTCAAGCAGTGGCTGGTCTCAGTCCTGATAAATTACAAGATCTCAAAGAACAAATAAAACAGGATTCAAAACAGATCTTAGAAGATGCAAAAAATGCAAAAGATCTTACATATTTCACGTATGATCAATATGTTCAGGCTCATCCTGATTTTGCAAATGCGCCAATGCCACCAAAACTTGATGGTGGAAACTTGCCTGATATTAAAAAGGCGCAATTTTTAGAATTCACCGATACCGATGGAGCAAAAGTATCAATTGCTATTGACCCCGACAGCAATTTACCATTCTTCATTACTAAACAACTACGCAATGGAGATCACACCTATGGTAAACCAGAAACTGGAGCTGGAAAGGCGATGAATCGATATGATGGAGGGGAATATCCAAGTAGTCCAAGCTCCCAACCTGACACCGCGAGGATATCTCCTGGTGCGCAAGGATCAGAAGATGTGATGTTCCAAATAAATACGGATGGCGGTTCACCAATATTCGAAGTTAATGGCAAAAAATACGAACTGCCAGAGGGAATTCAACTAGATAGGGCTACACCGCCTGATATCAAAGTCGAAGGGAACGACGTATATGTCAACGGACAGAAAGCCAAACCGATAGAATAATAGATTCTATCAAGAGCCACAACCCCGCTCGCGGGGTTTTGGCATAGGAGACACATTAAATTACCCCTTCACTTTCTCCAAATTTTTGCAACACAACTTTAATGTCTTCTGGCGAGAGTTTTGCAATATCAATCTCTTCTACCTTTGCCACAATTGCCCCTTTAAGAATGTTTTTTGCCTTAATAGCGTCTTTTCGTTTTAGATTAGAGATACTAAGAGTAACAGGTTCATTCGTTCCGGGACTATTTGATTGTGGCATATATTTCAATACAACCGTTGCCAAAAAAAGAAATGTTTGTACGTTGACATCTCCCAAATCTTTAAGAGGTATGGTCGTTATATATTCAGTCAAAAATAATTGTTTTTTCGCAATCGTTATTTTTGTCGTATCGATAATAAGTGTATCAGGAAAAAGACTAAACGGAAAAACAGATTCAACACGGAGTACCACGATGTCTTGTCTTTCGGTGACTACTTTAAGGCGTTGTCTATTTTGTTCATATTCTTTTTCATTCAATTTTATAGCTTCCTTTTTACCTTCCTCTTTTGCATTTTCTTGTGATTTTTTTTCAATGTCTTCTTTATTAACTTCTTTCAGAGCATCTTTTACTCCCTTCTGATAGGCTCTTTTAATAATTTTCAAGTAATCATCTCTAGTTATTGTTAATAAATTCTCTCGTATCTGTTTCTGTTTAAAGATAGTCTTATCATGGCTCATGTATTTAGCTTACATAAAGCTTGCAAGAAGGATGAGATAAATTAGTAAGAAATTATTAAGAGCTCTATTATAATTCACATGTTCTTGTGAATAAATTGAAATGTTTTATTTATAAAGAGCTTTTTGAACGAGTTCAACAAGAATTTTCCCACCATTTGTATTAAGATGAACCCCGTCTGTGTGGAATTTCCAACCATTTATTTTAGCTATTTCATCAAAACTTTTATTTAGCTAATCTTTTGATTCTATGTTGAATAATTTCCTTAAGAAGATCTTCAGGAATTTCATTATCAAACGGTACTCTTATAGCTCCTGAAGAAAATCCATACCCAAGCTTCAGTAGTTTATCCTTAAACACTTCAATTTCCTCTCCTCCATAGGGATAGATACCAATATGATTTGTATGTACATTAAAGCCCAAAAAGGATTTTCCTTCCAGTTGGAGTGTTGGCATACTATATGCTATCGCGTCTACAGCAGTCGGGACAACTTTTTTTCCAATTGAACGAATTCGTTCGAGTTGCCGTCGTTTAGATTCATCAAATTTTTGAAGATAATCATCGATTACTGACATAGAATTATTGAGTCAATTTATATGCAAGAAATATGCCTAAGAGAGCTCCAACTGTATTGCCTAAAAGTGACCATAGTGATAAAAACGAAGCGCCAAATAGAATTGGAATATAGCCACCAATACTTGAACCAACCAACACTCCTATCCAGACCGCTGTTTTTAAAGACACACTACCATAATAGCAAATTTCAAAAATTTTGTTGCGGATCATGGACAACGTTAGAAACTATTTAGCCTCATAACATGCAGGATATAATTTTCTAGAACAATTACAGATAAACAATATCTCACAACGGAAAAACGCCACGGATACCATATACATTTAGTTTAATCCTTTTTTAGTATTCACTAAAGGTATTCTGGTTTAACCAATTTAAAAGTGTTTGTCCAGTTCTATATCCAGGCCTAAGTCTAAAAAGGAAATATCTATTCGTTTGTCCTATTAATATTCCTGGCAACGTAGACACTGCACTTTTAAATCCTGCGTCTTTTACTACTTGTATAGCCTGATCATCAAATGATCCATATGGATAAGCAAAGTCAACAACTGGTTTGTGAATTTCATTTTCAAGCATAACTTTACTTCTAAACACTTCATCAGTAACAGTTTTTAGTGATTGTTTTGCAAGACCTAAATGATCTACAGTATGATCTGCAAGTTCAACTAGCCCATCATTGGCGATTTGATCAAGTTGAGTCTTAAACATATAGTTTGATTTGTCTAAGAATCCAGGGACAATATATGTTGTTGCTTTCACATTATATTTCTTAAGGATGGGATATGCATCTGTTGCAAAATCTCTATACCCATCATCAAAAGTAAGAAGAATTGGTTTAGTTGGTAAAGGTTTTATTCCATCAAGTACATCATCAAGCTCAGCATTTGTCATAAATGTATATCCTGCATTAATAAGTGTTTGTATTTGTTGGTCCAGTATATTAGGTGTAATGTTAAGTGAAATACGGATTTTATCTTTGCTGTCTTGCACGTACTCTATATAGTGATACATGAGGATTGGGACTCTAATTGTATCTTTAATTGGCGTAATTTTATTCACTTCTGGAACAATAATCTGGCTTAGCGGTTTATTTACTTGATTAATTTCATTTCTAATATCTTGTGGCGGATTATAGTTGAAACCTTGCAATTCTTTTTTGTTGATGTAGGTAGTTGTAGTTGTGTAGTAACGGTATCCAAAGTATCCTCCAATTGAGCAAAAAATTAGAAATAAAATAAGGATGAGAAGACGTAATTGAAAGTGAGATAAATTAATATGTAGAACATTTTTATTTTTTTTTGTTGAATCCCGCATAGTAACATCATTATTTCAGAAAAAGTTAGCATGAGTCAATTATTTTTTTGTTTCTTTTCTTCATCAACATTCCCCGGATTATACTTACCAGTGACATCATTAAAACTCGAGGATCAGTTATTAGCTCAAAAGCAAGAGATTGTATTTCATCAGCAGTAATAGGTATATAACTCATTGCTAAAATTGTAGCTACGGTAAAGAAAAGGACTAGATTCGTTGGTCCGAAAATTTCACTTAAAAAGTGGCCGTTTAACAAGAAACATCAAGCTTTTGAGGAATCCCTGCCAGAATAGGACACGTGCTTGTTGCGGGTCATGGACGACATTAGAACCTTTTTAGCCTCCCAGCCCTATTCACATTGTAACCTCCTTTGCCTAAACTTGACAAAATGTTTTAAACGTTATAACATGTTATAACTATGCAACAAAAAATCATCCAAATTGGTAATTCTACAGGCATTATTATTCCTAAATCACTTTTAGATCAAGTGGGATTTCAAGCTGGAAATGAAGTAGAAATCCAAGAAGATCAAGCAAACAAATCAATTACTATTACCAAAAAAGGAACAAAAATAAAAGCATCATCTATTAATGACCATTTTCTCAATGTTTTGGATAAAGTTAATAAAAATTATAGCTCAGCATTAAAAAAACTTGCTGAAAAATAGCTTGTGAATACTTCTTATTTAACGCTTGAACAGATACTTGTCATCCATGAAGACCAAATAGAACGATATGGAGGAACATCGGGTTTACGCAACCTTGAATTACTTGAATCGGCATTGTTTCGTCCACAATCAACATTTGATGGAAACGATCTATATAGAGATATTTTTGAAAAAGCTGCTTCCTTTATGCATTCTTTAATTCTTAACCATCCTTTTGTTGATGGAAATAAACGAACTGGGATGGTTGGGGGATTGGTATTTTTGGAGATAAATGGGTATTCACTTCAAGTACCACAAGAAGCGTTAGTAGAAACAGCGCTTTCTATAGCAACTAAAAAGCTGGATATCGAAAAGACAACTGCTTGGATTCAAAATCATGCTGTAAAAAGCCTCTAATTGGGGACCTAAAGTGGATTCGAACTGTTATAGCCTCAATATTTTCGGGAATTGTAGAAATTTTTGTTTGATTAGCCTGATGTTGCGGATCATGGACGACGTTAGAACCTTGCTAAACTCTATTCCCTATAATTATATAAAGTTGTGCTTTGAAGGCTATTTGGTATAATCTC
>CAYMJR010000008.1:0-37120 GCA_964391315.1 uncultured Gammaproteobacteria bacterium
TGGGGAGCTCTTCTCGATGTATTAATACTACCGTTCCACCAATAAAAAGCTTGTGTAATTTTCTTTGAGATCCTGCAGATCAGTTTCGACGACAGTTAAGTCATAAATATCTGCTAGCACTTTACTTCCCATGACTGCTATTTCTTTGGGTAAAATTTTCTCGGACAATTGTTTGGCCACGAGGGCATGGTCGATGAGCTCTCCTTCTCCAGACTTTTGTATAAGGTGTGGATATTTTTGTGAAAGCGTTGTTTTGCATTGCGCGAAGACTTGCGGATGAGCCATGATGGTAGTGACATCTGAAAGTTTGGCATCGTTTCGAATCATTAAGGTATGTGCGATTTTAATTGCGTATTGTTCAAGAATTTGAAATTTATATTTCGCCATTGCATGGACACTTTCTCCTACAATACCTCCGATGGAGTTATGAATTGCAAATTGTCCTTGATCAATTTTTCCTTCATGAAGTGCTTTCAGTACATTCATTGATGTGTAGAGATATTCGATTGTATATTCTGTTATATTATTTCGTTTGAGATAGTATTGGATTGCCTCTTCATTAAAACTTCCTTTTCCGCCTTGAATTCCAATAGTTATTTTGTTGGGATCGATTTGTTTGGGAAGAAGTTTATTGTACAGTTTGTCGTATGCTTCACCGATGCGAAGACGCATTTGTTTGGTATAGGGATTGTAGTGCTGGAGATTGGTAAACAATTCCCATGTGTCATTACAAGTTTGTTCTTTAACTTCTTGTAGTTTTTTGGCACCAACTGTATCAATAGCTGTTGGTTTCAGATCAAACTCATCAAGCAGTCTTCCAATAAAATGTGTCAGTCCTTGTGAATCAGCTGCAAGTCTGTCATGTTCTTCGGCACGCATTTCAATTACGTAAAGTTTTTTATTTTCAAAATATTTTTTCCAGAATTTGTATGTCTCTTCATCAGTTTTAAATTTATCCAAAATCATCGGGAGATTTTCAAATCCTTCCTTGCTACTGTCTGGTCCAAACATTGGATGAGTGAGGAGCGCTTGTGTTTGTGTATCTTTTAAATATTTTTCAAAAATTTCTTTCGGATGCATTTTGACTGAAAGGACATCAATAAGAAGATGGGTTGGTTTAAAATATTTTTTATGTTCTGAAATTACTTCTTCAAATGATGCAATCGGCACGGCATAAAAGATGACGTCATTTTCATATGCCTTTTCAAGACTGACGTCTCCTGATCGTTTATATATTGTTAGGTCAAAATCATCTTTAAGAAGACGTTCAAGTGTTTGTCCAAATCTGCCGTGACCGATGATGGTGATTTTTTTCATGTATTATAAATTTTGTGCTTTGTGGCGAAGGTAGTGATCCATGATCACAAGAGCAGCCATGCCGTCAACGATAGGAACTGCACGGGGAAGAACGCATGGATCGTGTCTTCCTGATGCCTCAAGTGTTACTTCTTCTTTTTGTTTGTTTACTGTGCGTTGTTGTTTACTTATCGTTGAGACTGGTTTGAAGGCAACTCGGAAATAAATTGTCTCACCATTTGAAATACCACCAAGTGTTCCACCTGCATTGTTGGTTTGTGTTCGGATATTTCCTTGTTGGTCAGTATAAAATTCATCGTTGTGTTCACTGCCGCGCCATCGTGTCCCTTCAAATCCTGATCCTATTTCAAATCCTTTAACAGCGTTGATAGAAAGCATTGCTTTGCCAAGATCTGCTGATAATTTATCAAAGACTGGCTCTCCAAGTCCGACAGGAACTTTTTTGATGACTCCTCTGATGACGCCTCCGATGGAATCACCTGCATCTCTTACTTCTTCGATGCGTTTGATCATTGCTTCTGCAATTTCTGGATCAGGACAACGAACAATGTTGGACTCAATCATATCTGGCGTAACAGAGTTAAAATCAATGTGTGTTTTGATATCTCCAACACTTTCAACGTAGCTAATAAATTCTATTCCTAATTTTTCTTTCAAATATTTTTTTGCAATTGCTCCGGCTGCGACACGTCCAAGAGTTTCCCGTGCTGATGCTCTACCGCTCCCCTTCCAGTCGCGAATGCCGTATTTTTTTTCAAAGGTGTAATCAGCGTGTCCTGGCCGGTAAAGATTTTTTAAATGGTCATAATCTTCAGATCTGACATCTTTGTTGTAAGCAAGAAGCAGAATTGGTGTACCTGTTGTTTTGTTATCGCTTACTCCTGAAAGAATGTGAATGGTATCCTCTTCTTTTCGTGGTGTTGTAATATCGCTTTGTCCGGGGCGTCTTCGATCAAGTTCCTTTTGAATATCTTGTTCTGTTATTTCAATACCAGGAGGGCATCCGTCAACCACGACACCAACTCCCCCACCATGGGATTCTCCAAATGTTGTTATTTTAAATAATTGTCCAAAAGTATTACCAGCCATAAATTAGTGTTTCGTGATTAGTATTTCAAATATTTTTTCTAAATCACTTTTTGTTAATTGTCCTGGAGCGGAAGTTTCTTCTCTTGTTTTTGGTGCGAAGATCATTTCATTTCCCCAGAGCGTTCCATAGACTCTTGTTATTGTACCAAATTCTCCCATCCCAAGGACAATATGTTTTTTATTTTGTTCTTTTAGTTTTGTCTGAATCCTAAGAAGTCGCAACGCATCGTTTTCATTTTGACAGAGTGTTGAAACTTTATAGATTTCCGGTTTGTACTCATTCATCTTATCAATAATTTCGCTCAACTCATCACTTGGTGGAGTTTCAGAATAATTATGATACGAGACAATAAGTTTTATCGACATTTCGTTTTTGACAATATGATCCAACTCATATTTTTGTGAGATATCAAGATCAAGAAAAGATTCTGAATTACTAATCAGTGAGATGTAATCAAAACGTTGTTGCATATCCATCGTCATCGTTTCAAAGCTTTGTCTTCTAAAAAGCACGATAAGTTTGTTCTGTAGCTGATTTGTTATTTTTGTGAGAAAGGCTTCATCAAGTTCTTCAACATAATCAAGCCAGACTTCAAAGAATTGATACTCAGAAATATTTTTTTCAATAATCTCCAAAATTTCGTTTTTATTCTTTTTGATAATTGGTAAACAGTAGTTAATTTTCATATTAATTGATTGAGTTAAGTAATGCGTTTCTCATTGCATCAACTGGCGCGTCAATTCCTGTATACAGTGTAAATTGTGCTGCTCCTTGATACAACAGCATTTCTGTACCATGAATTATTGTTGCACCTTGTTCTTTTGCTTCTTTCAGAAGGCGTGTTTCATAAGGAGAATATACAGCATCTAAAACGATGTGTTTATTATTGATATATTCTTTTGGTAAAGGTGATTCATCACTTTGTGGTTTCATACCAACTGACGTAGTATTAATAATAATATCTGCATGTTTTATTTGTTCGAGTTGGGAGAGTGGAAAAGCTTCGCCTCCAAATTGATCTGCAAGTTGTTGTGCTTTTTCAAGTGTACGATTATAAATTTTTAACTTTGCTCCTTTTTTTGTTACGCCATACGCAACTCCTCTTGCTGCTCCACCAGCGCCAAGCAGTGCAACAGTTTTATTCTCAAGGTTTGTTATTTTTTCCAGTGGAGTTACTGCTCCTAGCCAATCAGTATTTGATCCTTTCAAAATCCCATTATTGTTGATAACAGTATTAACTGCGCCGATTTGTTTTGCAGTTTCATCAACCTCATCAAGAAATTGCATAATTTCTACTTTGTGAGGAATGGTGCAACTTACAAAATGAATATGTGTTGATTTGACTCCTTTGACAAAATTTTCAAGATCTTCTTTTTTGACACGACAGCCGACATATACATAGTCGTGATCAAGACCCAAAAATTTCAAACCTGCGTTGTGCATTTGTGGCGACAAGGAATGATTAATAGGATCGCCAATTGTCATACAAATTTTTGTTTTATTTGTTATGTTCATATTTTTGAAAGTATGTTTACTACTGTTTGCTCTTCTGTCAATTGATCTGTTTCTATCATAATATCTGCGGCTTTTTCATACAAGTTTTTTCTTTCATTCCAGACCGTTTCCATTTCATCTTTTTTTGTTTTTTTATCTGTTAAGGCTGCTCTATTTGGGTCATCACCAATTCTTGTAAGGAGTATATCTGTTGGAGCAGAGAGAAAGACAAGAGTTCCGTTTTTTTTCAGCGCCGTCGTGTTTTCAGAATTAAGAATAACGCCACCACCCGTTGCAATAACCGTGTTTGTTTTATCTGCAAAATTGTGTGCAATTTCAGATTCTTTTTTTCTAAAATATTCCCATCCATGTTTTGCAACAATTTCTGCAACAGGTGCATTTTCTTGTTCTTCCAGAATTTTATCAAGGTCAACAAATGATTTTTTCAACTTTTCTGCAAGTTGTTTTCCAACCGTTGATTTCCCACTTCCCCGCATGCCGATAAGAACAATATTTGATTTAGTTTCTGCTTCTCTTTTTGTCTGGATACCAATTTCATTGAGTTTATTCCAAAAATCAGGAAAGGTTTTACCAACGACATCAGGGTTATTAATTTTCATTCCTGATAGTTTTGCTCCAGCAACTGCAAATGCCATCGCCATGCGATGATCGCCATAGGTATCAATTGTTGCAGGTTTTGGATTACCTCCATGAATGGTGAGTGTGTCGTGTGTCGATGTTGTCTTGATTCCCATTTTTTCTAGTTCTCTCTGTACTGCGACGACACGTTCTGTTTCTTTTACTCTTAATGATTGGACACCTTTGAGTGTTGTTATGCCACTTGCAAATGCAGCAAGAACAGCTAGCGTTTGGGCTTGGTCTGGAAAATCTGTGACGTCAATTTCCACTGGTAGGACGGCTTCGCCTTTAATGGTTATCTCATTATTTCTATAGGTGATTGTGCTTCCCATTTTTTCCAAAACTCCCAAAAATTTTTTATCTGCTTGTTTGGAATCTGGAATAAGATTTTTGAGTGTTAGCGAAGATTTGGTTAGTGCTGCAATTGCAAAGAAATATCCAGCACTTGAAAAATCTCCTTCAACAAGATATTCGGATGCTTTATAGTTTTGTTTATTGATTAGGTAATGAAGATACTGATTGTTTACGATTTCGACACCAAATTGTTTCATTGTGTCAATTGTCATATCAAGATAAGGTTTAGAAATCTGATCACCTTGAATTGCAACCGTAATATCCCCGACAAGTGGTGCGATGAGAAGAATGGCAGAGAGATATTGGCTGCTTAGGGATCCATTCATAAAAATTGTTCCTGGATTAAGTTTGTTTGAATTTACTTTGAGAGGTGGATACCCATCGTTTTCAAGATATTCTATTTCAGCACCAAGCTGTTTTAGTCCATCAACTAAATCTTTGATTGGACGTTTATTAAGTCCTTCTTTTCCAAAAATTGTTTTGACGCCTGGAATAATTGTTGCAAGTGCAAGAATAAACCGTATTGTTACTCCTGAAATATTTGCATCAAGATTATATTCTTTATCTTCAATATCTTTGATGGAACCGATTACATTGATTTGATTTTCTGAAATTTCAATTTTTATTCCCAGTGTTTTGAGACACTCAATCATTGCTTTTGTGTCATCACTAAAAAGTGGATTTTTAATTGTTACCGGATTATCTGTTAATGCGGCAAGAAGCAGTGCCCGGTTGGTGTAACTTTTTGATCCAGGAATTGAGATTGTGGCAGTAATTGGATTTTTAAGAGGAAGTATTTCTATAGTGTTCATTGCGTGATATATGCAATTGCTTGTTTAATTATTTCCTCCGATGCTTTCTGATTAATGACTCCTTTCCCGATTGTTTGCAAAAGGGTAAAGTTAATTTGTCCACTAAAATTTTTTTTGTCAGACTGCATTTTCTTTATGATATCTTCTGTTTGTAATCCTGAAATTGCAGTAGGAAGACCTGCATTGGTAAGTGCATTTTCAATTGTTTGGAAATCTTCAATAGATAGCATATTTTGCATTTGTGATATTTTTGCTTCTGCGATCATACCGATACTTACTGCTTCTCCATGAAGTAACGGATTATCACTTTCAAGACTCAGTGCTTCAATTGCGTGTCCTACGGTATGTCCAAAATTCACAATTTTGCGTACACCACTTTCTGTTTCATCTTGCTCGATCAATTCTTTTTTTGTTGCACATGATTGTGCAATAAGCTCAATAAGTTCTTCTTGAGAAAACTCAAGAGGAGCTTTGCTTGTTACTTTTTCAAAGTACACTTTATCGGCAATTAATCCATGTTTGATCATCTCGCCAAAACCTGAAATGAGTTCTCTTTTTGGTAACGATTCAAGCGTTTTTACATCAATAATAACGGCGATTGGTTGATTAAATGTGCCGATCAAATTTTTAATACCGGCAAAATCAATACCTGTTTTGCCGCCAACACTTGCATCAATTTGGGAAAGCAATGTTGTTGGAATTTGCATAAAAGCAATTCCACGCATATAGGTAGATGCAGCAAATCCTCCCATATCCCCTATCACACCACCGCCAAGATTAATGACTAACGATTTTCTATCAAGTTCTGCGTCCTTCATTGCATTCCAAATAGTTTGCAGTGTCTGGATATTTTTTGCTTTTTCTCCAGGAGGTACACTAATGTGTTTTGTTCCATTTGGTAATTGTTCTAAAAGCTTTGGTAAAAAATATTTTGCAATAACTTCATCAGTAATCACAAATATGCTGCTATATCGAGAAAGATCGACTATCTCAGGAACTTTTTCTAAAAGATTCTGTCCTACGCTAATAAGGTACTGATGTTCTTTTTTATTGATGGTAAAGGTGATTTGTTTCATTTGGGAGAGCGGATTTTTCTAAACTCACTTAATTGTTGCACAAGTTGCGCTAACTCATCAACAGTAATATGTTGATCAGTATCAGTTGGTGATGTTCCTGCCTCGATCAAAATACCATCATACAGAAATCCACCATTTTGTTTGAGTTTCATTGCTTCGATAATACCACTGACAATATGATTTCTCATCTTTGGACCAAAACTATGACTTGGATCAAAGTAGAGTCGGGACCCAGGAACTTTTGATTTCAACCGTTTCATTACTTCATGAACTAAAGCATTTCGATAATCACCACGTCCTGGCACATCGACACCTCGGTGGATGATGATCAAATCATCCTTTTTGCCATTAGTGAAGGTCGTCATACCAATAATTGTTTTTTCTAGAGTTGTTTCTTCCTGATAATCAGGATGATTGGTAATGTGCAATGGATCTTTGCCTAAGAATTTTCCATGTTTGAGTCCTAATTCCCAGTTATTCCTGATTGCATAATGACTCATTTCCAATGCATTCCATCCGAGTTGTTCAACTGCTGGATTCCAGATCATCATGTTGCCTTTGAGAATTTCGGACAATTCATAAAACGGTAACTGAAGATGCGGAATCATTACTTCAGTTGCGATAATCATGCCAGTTTCTTTGACAATTCGTTCTGCGATAACTCTACTTGGTAATACAAGTTTGTTTCTTTCCGCACGTGAAAGGTCAAATGCTTGATTAATCAAATCATAGTCAATCCCCATGCCGCGTCCATCAGGAGTTATACTGGTTCGTGACTTAAGACCCACAACACGAGTCCCGTAAATAGCCCTTCTGCCATCAGGAGTTGTAATTGGTGCAATTTCGTCGATAATCTCCTTTGCATTTTCAGGAGTTATCGAACATGGACCTGCAATAATTTCTAAATCGTATTGTTTATCATTCATAATTTTATAATTGTGCGAAATACTGGGTCATTTCTGGTAATGCAATTTCTTTTTCAGTAAATGTATCCTGAATAAGGTCAATTTCTTTTTTTGTCGGTATTGCAGCAGCATTGCCTACTTTCATGCAATGAAGTGCTGCGACTTTATTCGCGTATATAACTGCCTTCTGTATATCCCATCCCTGAATAATGCCATATGCAAATGCTCCGCGATAAATATCTCCTGCTCCTTGGACATCTACCGCCTGAATACGAAGTGCCGGAACAACATTTAATTTGATACCGTCGTAAATAATGCTTCCCAGTTCCCCGCTTGTGATAATGACTGTTTTTTGAGCAACTTTGTGGAGTTTTTCAAGACAAACAGATAGTTTATTGGTATCTCCAATCTTTGTCAGTGACTCTATTGGAATAATAGGATAGTCTGCATATTGTACCATATCCATAGTAAATCTTGATACTTCTGTCGAGGGATCGATGATAACTTTTGCTCCTGGTTTTTTCTTTTCAAGAATTTCATAGAACGCGACTGGTTCATGTCTATCAATAATGATCATGTCAAATTGACGAATAAAATTTCGGTCAATATTTTTTATTGGAGGATGGATAATATCTCCTCTTATTTTTTGACGTGAACCATCAAGCGGGTTGATTTTGTAATTATTTACTTTTGTATTTTTCTGAATTTTTGCCAGTAATTTTACCTTTTCATGTTTGAGTGCTTTTCGGATAATGCCTGCATCAGTATCTCGTCCAAGGGTTGTTAAGAGTGTGCAATCAGTTCCAAGTCTTGATAAAAGCATTAATGCGATAAGAGATGGGCCACCCACATGTTTTTGGGCGATTTGTTTATCACCTATCATTGCGTTATCTATGACTGATTCTCCAATTCCTAAAATTTTCATAGTGTTTAAGCACAAAAAAACCTCCCTGTTGGGGAGGTGTCTTAAAGGTTTTACCTTTTGTTAGCGGATTATGCCACTAACGACTCCTCCCGAGAGGGAGTAAAGTAAAACCAAAAATAAACTGAGTGGCGTAGTGTCATAAAATTATCGTACTAGTTTTTTTTGATGGTGTCAACTACGTATTTGAAGGTTGCTGGATCTTCAACAATAAGACTACTCAAGATTTTTCGATCAAGAGTAATATTTGCTTTCTTTAATTTATCCATGAAGACACTGTATGAAAGACCTTCTGCTTTGACAGCTTCACCAATTCTTGTGATCCATAAAGATCTGAAGTCTTGCTTTCGGAGTTTTCGGCCGTGGAAAGCATATTGACCAGCGTGAAGACTTGATTCTTTTGCTTTTCGGACTAAGCGGTTTTTTGTACCACGATATCCTTTGACTGAATCAAATAATTTATTATGTTTTCTTCGAGAGACTGTGCCTCTTTTTACTCTTGCCATATTACTCCTTAAACTCCAAGCATTTGCTTGATTTTCTTTGCGAATTCACCAGTCATCTGTCCTGGTTCTTTCTGTCGGCGAATTCTTGCCTTTGATTTATGCAATTTTTTGTGACTACCATATTGGTGTCCAAAAAGAACTTTACCATTTTTGGTAACTTTAAATCGTTTTGCTACTGAATCTCGTACTTTTTTCTTTGTCATAGGTATCCTTTCTCTTATTGGGAAGCTATTTCAGAAGGAGTATTGTTTTTCTCTTCATGATTCTTCTTCCCTTTTTCCGGTGAAAGCAATGAAATCATTTGTTTGCCTTCAAAATGTGGCTCCCGATCTACTTTTGATATATCGGATAAAGCCGCTATTACTTTGTTAACAACATCTTTTCCAAATTCCGAACGAGTGATTTGTCTTCCTCTAAATTTGACAACCAAACGTACTTTATCGCCGTCTTCCAAGAATTCCCGTCCTCTTCTGACCATAACCTGTAGGTCATTATCAGACATAAACGGACCAAGTCGTATCTCTTTCGTTTCGGAAGCTTTGGCCTTTTTCTTCTCTTCCTGTTTTTTCTTTGCCTCTTGGTAGAGAAACTTATTGTAATCAATAAGTTTGACTACTGGAGGTTTTGCCATGGGCGCAATTTCTACAAGATCAAGTTCTTGTTCCTGGGCAAGTTTTAACGCTTCATTTTTGCTCATTACTCCGACTTGTTTACCTTCGTTATCCAGAACTCGAAGTTCTGTTGCAAAAATGCGCTCGTTTATCCGGTATCTTTTTTCCTGTTGATGATTAGGTCTTTTTATCAATTGATTGTAAAACTAAAAGAAATTGCGCCCGAGGCAAATTCTTTACTGTCTATTATACCTAAAAATGGTACTTGTTGTAAAGTGGCGGGTATTATTTGTGTAGATTGGCATTATTTTGGAGAATGAAGTCAATAACTTTTGAAACAAAGCCTCCAACGATGGGAACAAAATTAACATAGTGCGAAAAGATAGACAGAAGCGCTATGATGATTGAAATTCCAATTGTTGCTCCTAGTGCCCAGGCAACTCCAGCAATAAAATTATTCCAGAGAATTTTTTTAAGGGGTAAATCAGTGCTTGCTCTTTTGTATGGTTGTGTTTGATCCATTGGTTAACTCCTATGCTGAGTTTGTTCAATTTTTGTTACTCTTCTTTTAAGATCATCAACATCTTCACGCAATTCTCTTGTTTGATATGCTGCAAGTTCTTTATCTTCCCGGAGAACTTCAAGTTGTCCCATAACGTCATCAAGTCGACCAAGAACTTGATCTCTATATTCTCTATTTTCGTTTCTTAATTCTTCTATGTCACTTCTTAATTCTTCTAAATTATTTTTTGTTGCAGTATCTAATAAGTTGTTACTTTTCATACAAGCAGTATATCAGAGGGTCATGGATAGTTGTCAACTAGACATTTCTATAATTCAAGTAGATTACTGATTGTTTGCATCGCTTTAAGATTAATTGCAATAAATTCAGGAAGCGGTATATTCAGTTTTTCTTCACATAAAAGAATTGATTCACGATTTGCTCCTTTGGCAAAGGATTTTTCTTTAAAGCGTTTCTGTACAGATTCAACGGTAAGGGGAGCTAATTTTTTATCAGGCAGAATAAGTGCTGCTGCTGTGATAAGTCCTGATAAACGATCACAAGTGATAATTGACCAATCCATTTGTGATTTTGGCTCAATGCCCGTATCATGAAAGTTATGTGCCTTAATAGCATGAGCAATATCTTCAGGAATTTCTTTTAATTCTCCCCGTTCAAACAATAAAATACCATGTTTGTTCAATAGATTCTCTTTTTGTGCAACTTCATAATCAACATCATGCAACAAACCTGTTATTCCCCATTTCTCTTCATCTTGTTCAGTTTGCTCGTCTTTTGGGGTGAGATGTCTGTAAAGTCCTTTCATGATGGCTTCACAGGCAAGGCTGTGCTTAATAAGGTTTTTATTTTGAAGATATTTGGTCAGGAGTTGATAAGCATCAAGTCGTGTCATGGTAGTTTTGATTTGTTAAGTGGAGCTAACTGGACTCGAACCAGTGACCTTTTCAATGTCAATGAAACGCTCTAGCCAACTGAGCTATAGCTCCAGAAGTGTTTATAGATTATACCATATTAAAGATGATGTTTAGTGGTCTTGGTAAGCTCTTCCTTTATCTGTGGGGAAAAATATCAAAAGAGTGTTTTTTTGTCTAAAATTGCAGCATCAGTAGTATGTTTTGAGGCAATTTGATTATCAAAATGCAGCAGAAAATTTCTCAAGATGTGATAATAATCATAAAGGCTTTGGATATCGACCCATTCATCATCACTATGAGGATTTTGTCCTATTGGACCAAACTCTACGGCTTCACATCCAACTTTAGAATAATGAGGAGCTTCTGATGTTGCAGGGGCTATGCGTAAAGACAAATCTTTTCCGATAACATCTGTGGTGATTTTTTTCAGTTGTTTAAGATACATGCTGTTGGGATCACTATAGTGTGGAGGATGGAGTTCTGTTGATTCTATGAGAGCGTCACTTGGTAAAAATGAACGGATTTTGGAAAGAATTGTCTCTTGATCTTTTTTAGCAAAACGGACATCCAAAAAGATGGTGCAAATTCCAGGAATTTTATTTGTTGCATTATTGTTAGTCTCAATTTGGGTTATTGCGATGGTTGTTTCGTTAGTTTCTTGATCAGGAGTAGGAAAGGCTCGTATAAGTGGCTCGAGTGCCTGATACATTTCTACTATGGCATTTTTTCCAAGCCAAGGGTATGCTGCATGGGCAGTTTTACCTTTGATAGTTACTTTAATATACATTCTTCCTTTTGCTTGGTTTGTAATTCTGAAATTGCTATTAGACTCTCCCATAATTGCAAATTCCGTTCTCACTCCTTGATTAATTTGACAGTTGATTCCGTTCATCCCGCTTAATTCTTCATCAGTTGTTAATTGCAGACCGAGAGGATAGGATAATTGATAGGATAAATCTCTAAAAAGAAGGATCATCACAGCAGCAGCTCCTTTCATATCAAAAGCTCCTCGACCATAAATCCTTCCCTCTTTTTCAACAGGATCGAATTGTTCTTTAGCTGCCGGAACAACGTCTAGATGTGCATTGAGGGTAATTTTAAATTTTCTTACTTCATTTCCTTGGTTGCTATATAAAAGGCTTGGGATACCCTCTGCAACGAAAGGAACAGGTGCATATCCTGGAATTTGTTTCTTAGCTAGTTCAAGTACTGCAACAGCCTTTTCAACATCACCTGATACCGATGGGACAGTAATAAGTTTTTTTGTGAGATCGAGAATTTCTGGCAGCTGAGTCATATCTTAAAAGCTGTTATTTGCTTTCATGAACGTATTGAGTAAGCAGAAAACGTGTGTTTTTCCCTGTACCATTAAGAATTCTTTGGGCGCATGTAATGGCATCTTGCCAATTACCATAGAGTCTTGCTGATTCACTTGTTCCTTTGTGAGAGACAATAACAAACTTTTCCCTTTCATAAGCAACTGCAAAGTTTTCTTCGTCTGTTTCAGATTTGAGGACGACACCGACAGGTGAATAGACGTTCACTTCTGCTTGTTTGTGCGTTTTAGCAAGTTTTTCCAAAAATTCTTTTGTTTTTGACAAAACTTCCTTTTCTTCGACGATAATACTGGTTGTTTTATTACTTCCAGGTTCATCGACTATTAGTAATGTTTTATTGTTTGTATTCATAACTCTGCTTTAAAAATCAAAAAACCCGCCTTTGTTTGGCGGGTACTTTCTGCAATGCATGCATCTCCCGCCGTTAGGGGGTAATGAGAAACTTAATTGTCATGCATTGGTTTTTCATTCTTACAAATTAATTATAGACTTGTTTTTTTCACTTGTAAAGAACTAAATTACTGACAGCTTCCTGACAGACGTTGGTTTCTTTTATTAGCTAATTGGAGGCTAAACGTGGTATAATACGGCTATGAATCAGGCATCCCCATACGTTATTACTCGTTATGATCCGCTTGGTGTTCTCATGCAGGAATGTCCTCGGGCGGTTGAACTTTTAGCAGAATATGGACTTCATTGTGCAAGTTGTTTTGCAAACGATTTTGATACCCTTGAGAAAGGTGCAGATATGCATAATATGAGTGAGGAAGAAATGATTGAAATGATTGATGAGATTAATACCCAACTTGAAAAAGAATGGAGAAGCGCAAATGGCAAATAAATTAGTGATTTCAGATTTACATGTAGAAACAACCGATGGTAAGAAAATTCTCAACGGTGTTTCATTGACGGTTAATTCTGGTGAGATTCATGCAATCATGGGTCCAAACGGTGGCGGCAAATCGACATTTGCTCAAGCTCTGATGGGACATCCAGGGTACGTTATTACCAAAGGTTCAATTGTGTTAAATGGTGTTGATATTACAACTCTCTCCCCTGATCAACGGGCAAAGCAAGGATTGTTCTTAGGTTTTCAATATCCAGTTGAAGTTGCAGGTGTAAACTTTGGTAATTTCCTTCGTATGGCGATTAATGAAAATAAAAAAGAGGGAGAAAAAAAGGTTTCCCCTATCGCCTTTCGAAATCAGGTAGAACCAATCTCAAAAACATTAGGTTTTTCAGATGAAGTTGTTAAACGTTTTCTTAATCAGGGATTCTCAGGAGGAGAAAAGAAAAAAGCTGAAATTTTGCAGTTAAGTCTTCTCAAACCACCATTTGCCGTTCTGGATGAACCAGATTCAGGACTGGATGTTGACGCACTTCGATATATTGCACAGGCAATCAATAATCTTGATTATCCCTTGGGTTTGGTTCTTATTACCCATTATCAACGCATTCTTCATTACATCAAACCTCAGTTCGTCCACATCGTGGTGAAAGGAAAAATCGTCAAATCAGGCGATTCTCTTCTTGCCCGTGAAATTGAAGAGAAAGGTTACGAACAATTTTCAATTTAGTCTATGAAACAACAACCGATAATTAAAGAGGGTTACCAATTTGGCTTTCATAAGCCGGAGCATGCTGTTTTTAAAACACCAAGAGGCTTGAATCGACAGGTCGTTGAGGCAATATCTCATTTTAAGAATGAGCCTGATTGGATGCGGCAATTTCGACTTCAAGCATTAATGATGTTTGAACAGAAGATGTTGCCGACGTGGGGTGCTGATTTAAGTGGTATTGATTTTGACAATATGTATTATTACATCAGCCCTTCTGAGAAGAAGTTTCGGTCCTGGGATGATGTGCCAGCGGATATTAAAGATACGTATGACAAGATTGGTATTCCTCAGGCAGAACGCAAATTCCTCGCGGGTGTTGGTGCGCAGTATGATTCAGAAGTCGTGTACCACAATTTGAAAAAACAATGGGAAGATAAAGGCGTTATTTTTGTCGATACTGATACCGCTTTACAAAAGTACCCAGATATCTTCAGACAATATTTTGGGACAGTTATTCCGATTTCTGATAATAAGTTTGCTGCTTTGAATTCTGCTGTTTGGTCTGGTGGTTCGTTTGTGTATGTTCCTGCTGGAGTGCATGTTGAGATTCCACTGCAAGCATATTTTCGCATTAACGCTGCCAACATGGGACAGTTTGAACGAACGCTTATCATTGCTGAAGAAGGAAGTTACGTTCACTACGTGGAGGGCTGTACTGCACCGATTTATACGACTGATTCCCTGCATTCGGCAGTTGTTGAGATTGTTGTCAAAAAAGGTGCCCGGGTCCGTTACACTACAATTCAAAACTGGTCGAATAATGTTTACAATTTGGTTACTAAAAGAATGCTCGTTGAAGAAGAAGGATTTGGTGAATGGATTGATGGAAATTTAGGAGCAAAAGTCACAATGAAATATCCATCAGTAATTCTTAATGGTAAAGGAGCAAAGGGTGAAGTTCTGTCTTTAGCGTTTGCAGGAAAAGGCCAACATCAAGATGCTGGTGGGAAAGCAATTCATTTAGCGCCATATACGACAAGTACGATTACCTCAAAATCTGTCAGTGTCCATGGAGGAAGATCAAGTTACCGTGGCATGGTCAAAATTATTAATGGTGCAAAAGGGAGTAAATCATTTGTCCGCTGTGACGCATTACTTCTTGATGAACTTTCCCGATCAGATACGTATCCAACAAATATCGTAAATGAAGAAGATGTAACGTTAGGGCACGAAGCATCTGTCAGTAAAGTTGGTGAAGAGCAATTATTTTATCTGATGTCTCGTGGTCTTACAGAAGCACAGGCAACCTCAATGATTGTGAACGGATTTATTGAGCCAATTGTTAAAGAATTGCCTTTGGAATATGCAGTAGAACTGAATCGGTTGATTAGTCTCTCAATGGAAGGAAGTGTTGGATGAACGAAATTATTGTTAAAAAAAATGAAGAGAAAGTTATTCCAATTCTTTGGACTGGTGATGAGACAGAGCTCTCCTACTCTATCAGTCTTTCAGAAAGGGGTGCATCGGTAAAATTCGTTGCGCTTCTTTTGGGAAAAGAAAGTCAGAGTTTGACCTTAAAGGTGTATGTTTCCCATTTGGCACCAGAGACAAAAAGTAATGTTGTTATTAAAGGTGCATTAACAGATAGTGCGAAAGTTGATATTGATGGATTGGTGAAAATAACACCGGGTGCAAAAGGAACACAAGCATGGCTTGCAGCACATTTGTTGTTACTTTCAGAAAAAGCAAAAGGACGTGCTATTCCAAGTCTTGAGATTTTGGAAAATGATATTAAGGCAGGACACGCAACAACTGTTGGACGTATAAATGATATGGAAATGTTTTATCTCCAATCACGAGGTCTTGAAAAATCGGTTGCAAAAAAACTTATTGTGCAAGGTTTTTTACAAAGTTTGCTTGTAGATTTTCCAAAAAAGTTGGCAGAAAAAGCAGAAAATAATTTATTACTCAGTACTGTGTGATATTGCTCACTGCAATTTCTATAGATTTTTTATTAACTAAAACTCATGAAAAACATCAAACAAGATTTTCCAATTTTCAAAAATCATCCAGAACTAGTTTATTTAGATAACAGCGCAACATCACAAAAACCACAATCAGTTATTGATGCTGTTACAAATTTTTATGAGAAAAATAATTCCAATATTCACCGCGGTATTTATGATTTAAGTCAAAGTGCAACTGACATGTTTGAAAGTGTTAGAAAAAAAGTTGCAGATTTTATTCATTCGGATTCAGAAAAAGAAATTATTTTTACTTCCAGTACAACTGAATCGATTAATCTTGTTGCTGTAGGATATGCAAAAAAATTTTTACAGAAAGGCGATATTGTTGTTCTTTCTGATGTGGAGCACCATAGCAATATTGTTCCTTGGATGCGCTTGAGAGATGAAATTGGTGTTGTACTCGTTTTTCTTCCTCTGACTGATGATTATCGTTTGGATTATGGATCGTTTTCTGAAGATTTTAGAAAAGTAAAACTTATTGCATTAACACATGTCTCAAATGTTTTGGGGACAATAAATCCAATTGCAGAAATTGTTTCATATTTTAAAGATAATGGAAGTAATGCAAAAGTGTTGATAGATGCGGCACAATCAATTCCTCATTTAGTAATTGATGTTCAAAAACTTGGTTGTGATTTTCTCGCATTTTCTTCTCACAAAATGCTTGGTCCATCAGGGGTCGGCGTTTTATACGCAAAAAAAGAATTGTTAGAGCAGATGGATCCACTTCTTGTTGGTAGTCATATGATTGGTAAAGTTTCACGAGATTCTGTAACGTATGCTGATATTCCAGAAAAGTTTGAACCGGGAACACGAAACATAGAAGGCGTTATTGGACTAGGTTTTGCAATAGATTATTTACAAAATATTGGTATGGATAAAATTGAAAATTATGAAAAAGAATTAACAGAATATACATTGGAAAAGTTTTTAGAGTATGGAGATGTAAATCTTTTTGGTCCAACAACTTCTGAAAACCGTATCGGTGTTTTTTCTTTTGCAGTTGGTAATGTTCATGCACACGACACTGCAGAAATTCTTAACCGTTCACACATTGCTGTCAGGTCTGGGCATCATTGCGCGCAAGTTCTGATGGGGTGTTTAGGAATTTCGGGAACAACACGTGCATCAGTCTATTTGTATAACTCAAAAGAAGATATTGATAGATTATTTGAAGGAATAGATTTGGTTAAAAAAACATTTAAAATTTAATATGCAAGATCCACTTTATCGCGAAATTATTTTGGAACATTGGACAAACCCACAAAATTATGGTGTTGTTAAAAACGCTGATTTTGTTGTTGATGACAACAATCCATCATGTGGCGATGAAATTCATATTACGGGTGTTGTTAAAGATGGTCGGTTGCAGGATATTAAATTCACATCAGAAGGTTGTGCAATTTCAAAGGCATCAGCGTCTGTGTTTACTGAAAAAGTAAAAGGTATGGAAATTTCAGAAATTTTGCTGATAACTCCAGAAGAGGTTTTGGAAGAACTTGGATTGCAATTAACACCTGCACGGATGAAATGTGCGCTACTTGTCTACTCTACTCTTCGTTCGACGAAACCTTTTCGTGAATAACAAGAAGCGATCCGTTTGTTAGTGATATTTCTGCTGTGTCTTTTGTAAAGACATTACTAATTCCTCTGGAATAACCAAACAGTAAATCTTCATCGTGTAATGGATAGTGTAAGTTTTTCGTTGTTACTTTTTTTGCATCCTCTTTGAGTGGAATAAGTGACAGAAGGTCTCCTTTTTTTCCATGAAAGATTGTGTGTTTTGTTATAACTTTTATTTCTTTTTGGCCTTCAATAATTGTTACGTCAATATTATTTTTTGCAAGAATATCAATGGCAAAAAAGTTTGTTAGCATGTGATCAATTCGCGATCCAAACATACCGAAAATCAGTATTGTTGTATACCCTTTTTCGAGTGCATGTTTAAGTGCAAGTTCTGAATCGGTTTCATCTTTTTCTTTTTCATAGGCAATCCATTCAATTTCTTTTCCTTTTAATGATTGTTGGAGTTCTGGTGTAAGGGAGTCAAAATCACCGAGAATGATGTTTGGCTTTAATCCCAATTCTAATGCATACCTCGCTCCCCCATCAGCGCAGATAAGGTAGTCTTTAGGTTTGATGTAGTGTTTGGCGTTTTGGATGTTTGATAAATCGCCGTTGTAAAAGATTATTGCGCGTTTCATTATTTTATTATACAATATGGATAAGTTACGGGGAGCTCGTTGTTCGGGCTGAGAGTTTCGATAAAATCGAATGACCCATTGAACCTGTTCGGTTAATACCGGCGAAGGGAACTTATGAAAAAACCAACCGCATCAATTGCATTTCAGATCATGCCGAGAACGGATGATCCTACGAAGGTTATTCCAATTATTGATAAAGTCATTGACGTCGTTAAAAGATCTGGTGTTGTTTATGAAGTCGGTCCGATGGAAACAACAATGGAAGGAGATCTTGATACGTTGTTTGCAATTGTTCGAAAAGCACAAGATGTTGCAATCAAATCCGGAGCTACTTCAGTATTTACCAATGTCAAAATTCTGCATAATCCAAAAGGCGTTATGACAATTTCTGAGAAAGTGACCAAACATAGATGAGCAAAAATTTACAAATCATTTTAGTTTTATTATTTGGACTTTTGGTAGTAGGTGGAGTTTTGTTTTTTACAAAAGATCGATTTTCTAATAAAAAGACTTCTGAAAAATTAACACCATTTACTGTCGTTTTGGATTGGACCCCAAATACCAATCATACTGGTATGTATGTTGCATTGGCAAAGGGTTGGTATAAAGCAGAAGGGCTAGATGTAAAGATTCTTCCCTATGCATCTGGAACTGCACCTGAGGTTTTAGTAACAAGTGGGAAGGCTGATGTTGCTGTGAGTGCCGCAGAAGGCGTTGTTTCAAATGCTGCATCAGGTAATCCTGTTGTATCAATTGCTGCAATTGTGCAGCACAACACATCAGGATTTATGGCACTTTCGGGACATGGTATTACGAGTCCAAAGGATTTAGATAATAAAATTGATGGTGATTCACAGTCACCAATTGAAACGGCAATTCTTAAAAAAATTATCACTGGAAATGGTGGGAAAGGTATCTTTAAAAATGCCAATCTTGATGTAGCAGCAATGCAGGCAATGGCGAATAAACAAATCGATTTTTTCTGGGTATTTGAAGGATGGGAAGTTATTCAAGCCAAGCATCAAGGTTTGAACGTTGTGTACTTCCCAAGTCTTAAAAATGGTATTCCCGATTATTACACCCCTGTTCTTGTCACAAGTCCAAAAGAGATTAAGCAAAACCCAGAAGTTCTGAAAAAGTTTATGGCAGCAACAAGTAAAGGATACCAATATGCGATTGCATATCCAAAAGAAGCAGCAGATATATTGATTGCAACAGCTCCTAAGGGAACATTTCCTGATAAAAGTTTTATTGAAGATAGTCAAAAATTCTTAAGTGCACATTATGTTGATCGCGGTCGTGTATGGGGTTTGCAAGATAAAAAAGCATGGCATGACTATCCACAATTTATTATTGATGCTGGTGGTGCTTTAGATAAGAATAGCCAACCAGTTAAACAATTAAATTTTGATAGTTTGTATACAAACCAATTTCTACAGTAAACATTTTTGTTTATGACTCCACGACTAACTATTACGAATCTTTCCAAATCTTTTGACGATCTTTCTGTTTTGAATGATATTTCTTTAACTGTTGGCAAACATGAATTTGTATCCATTATCGGGCCAAGTGGTTGCGGAAAAAGTACTCTTTTTACTATTCTTTCAGGGGTTGAGAAAGAGACCTCCGGAGAAATATTTCTTGACCAAAAAAGTATTCTTGATAGAAAAGGACGCTTTGGTTACATGCCGCAGGATGCATCTCTACTTCCTTGGAAAACGGTTTTGGAAAATGTGATGTTAGGTCTTCTTATTAAAGGAGTTGCAAAAAATCAGGCGAAAGAAAAAGCATATGATCTTTTGCATAAATTTGATCTTTCGGATTTCTCCAATCACTTTCCAGAACAACTTTCAGGAGGTATGCAACAACGTGTTGCTTTGCTTCGGACAGTTTTATTTGATCCAAATTTTTTACTGCTTGATGAACCATTTGGATCCCTTGACGCATTAACAAGACATGATGCACAAATGTGGCTTTTGTCTGTTTGGGGAAAATTTCATTCAAGTGTTCTTTTTATTACTCATGATATTCAAGAAGCAATTTTACTTTCAGATCGTATTTATGTGTTAAGTTCACGTCCGGCAACTATTGTGAAAGAAGTGAAAGTCTCACTTGCCCGTCCAAGAAGGCTTACTGATGTAACAAAGAAGGAAGCAGTGGCTCTTGAAAAAGAATTATTGTCATTGTTGATGAAAAAATAATTATGAAATTTTTTAAGCTGTATATTTATTCAATTTTATTTATTATTCTTCTTATTTTTATCTGGGAAATGATTGTTGATATTTTGCATGTTAGTGTCCAAGTGGTTCCTGCACCATCAAATATTTTTATTGCCTTTTGGAATAATAGCGATTTATTGATGCCGCATATCGGACAGACGCTTCTTGAAACAATTGTTGGTTTGTTTTTTGCAATTATTTTAGGTGTTGGTGTTGCGGTGATGTTGCGGTTTTCTCAAATTGTCAAAAAAGCGATTTCTCCCCTTCTTATTATCTCTCAAACAATTCCAATGATTGCACTTGCCCCTCTTCTTTTAATTTGGTTTGGTTTTACTCTGTTACCAAAAGTTATTGTTGTGACGCTTTATTGTTTCTTTCCAATTGCTGTTGCCTTTGCAGATGGCATGGAAAAAGTTAATCCGCAAGTTATTAAACTCTTAAAAAGTATGGGAGCATCACGATTGCAAATTTTATGGCTTGCTGAAATTCCAGGCGCACTCCCCTCTTTTTTCTCAGGACTTCGGATCGCTGCAGCATATAGTGTCACAGGTGCGATTGTTGGAGAATATGTTGGTGGGTATCAAGGGCTTGGAATTTTAATGGAAAATGCTGCACATTCCTATGCAGTTGCTCTCGTTTTTGTAACGATAATTATTACGTCAATTTTGAGCCTAATACTTTTTGGTGGAGTGTCATTATTGGAACACATGTGTATCCCCTGGCACAGAAGAAATAGGAATATTTAATTAAGAGAGATTACTTAATTGTTTTCTTTGTAAGTACGTACCATTTTCCTCCCAACCAAGCAGTTGGTAATGCTAAAATAACTAATCCCCAAGCGTACCAATCAGGGCCAAGTTTCATCGTCGAATTCGCAATTGCCCCCAAGCTACTAAAAACGACTCCAATTGATCCACCTATAATCGCATGTCTCAATGGATGATGTGGCGCAAGTCGGGCTGTAATATAACTTCCAATAGTATTGAAGATATTACGATAAAGTAAAACAAACAAAATTAATCCTTCAAAACCATATAATGGCAATTTCCCTTTTGGTAAGACTCCAAGTGATCCAAGAATAAAATCAGTAAAATATGATAAGAAAAAAACAACTAAAAATCCTGCAAAAATTGCCCAAACACTTCTCAAAAATTTTTTCATTTTTTGTCACCTCCTTTCGATTTTTTTTTGATAGACTATTTGATAAGCATCACTTATCTATTATTTTGTTAACTGCATTAACTCTTTGACAATTTTTTTAAGTTCTGACCTTTTACTCTCAACATCTTTCATGTTCTTAAAGATAACCATGCGTCTCCTATCTTTAAAATCTCCTTCAAAAATATCGCTTTTAGCCTCGGGTGTTCGTGGATGGTGAAAAACTAGACGAAAGAGGTCTTTACGCGGAAAAAGATTAAATGTTACCACATATACGCCTTTATAGCTAAAGGATGGAGCATTCCATTTAATCTGCTCATCAAGCTCTGGACCTGCTTCCTTGATAATGTTACGTACAGCTTCAATCTCAGTTTTTAGATCGTGTTTGAGATCAGTCATGTATTTTTTAACTTCTTCAGGATTATTCATCATATATTAAATATATATTTTTTGAAGTAAGTCTGGCAATTACTGATTAATTACCAAACTTACTTCTTTATGTGTTAAGCCTTTATACTTTCTGAAAGTTTGTCGATTGATTGATGCATGCCAGCTAACGCAAAAACTGACATTGGAATTGCCGGCCAATCATGCTCAGTGATCGTTATTTCTGTCATATCTGGTCTAATTGCCTTAAATGTCACGACAGTTCTGAGTTCTTTTGGGAATTCTTTTGGCATCCCAATGGTTGTCGGATCTATCTGGTTGCCATCCTTATCTGCTAAGCCTAGGGTAAATTCTAGATACTCCATTGGTACGATTTTTTTATAGACTCCGGCAGTGTAAGATTCTTGTCCGCCCTGGTAGACAGGCGCAGTCATGGCAAAAATATATTTACCCCCTTCGCGCAGATCAACTACACATTTATTAGAGGTATAATCTTTGGGTCCCCACCATTTTTTGATAAGTTCAGGATCTGTCCAATATTGCCACACTTTTTCTAGTGGTGCATCAATGATTCGTTTAATAACAACATCTTGTTTATACTCCATCTTTTTATTTCACCTCCTCCTTAATAGCTTTACTTAACGCATCAATTCGTCCATGCCATTGTTTTTTAACCTTCGCGATCCAGACTTCAATTTCGCTAACAGTTTGTGGGTTTACTTGGTAAAGCCGTTGTTGTGCTCTTTTTTCCATGTCGACGAGCTTAGCTTCGCGCAAAATCTTCAGATGCTGGGAAATCGCAGGATTGCTCATCTGAAAATGGCTATAAATTTGAGTTGCCGAGAGTTGCCCGTTCTCTGAGAGCATTTCTATAATTGTTCTTCTTGTTGGATCAGCTAACGCTGCATATGTGTCCATATCATTATATTAAAGTATTTACTTAATTAAGTCAATACTTAATTATATGGGTCAGAAGCAAACTCATGAGAAAATAGTATGGAAAGAGTTTATCTAAATAGCTTCGAGGATTTTGTCTCCCAATTCTTTGGTTCCGAGGATATTATCGGTTGTAATATCTTTTGTTCCGTATCCTTCTGCGAGTGTTTTTTCGACAGCTGTATAGATTGCTTTACTCTCCTCTTTCATGCCAAAACTATATTCAAGCATCATTGCAGCTGAAAGAATTGTTCCGATAGGATTGGCAGTATTGAGTCCCTTAGCTTTTGGATATGATCCGTGAATCGGTTCGAAAAGTGACGTTTTTTCGCCAATTGATGCAGATGGCAACATTCCTAAAGATCCTGTAATTACTGATGCTTCATCTGTGAGAATATCTCCAAACATATTTTCTGTCACAATGACATCAAATTGTTTTGGATTTTTTATAAGTTGTTGTGCGGCGTTATCAACTAATAAATAGTCAACAGTAATTTCAGGATAGTTTTTTTCCATTTGTTGAATTGTTTCGCGCCACAGTCGTGAAGTATCCAAAACATTGGCTTTATCAACAACGGTTAATTTTTTCTTTCTCTTATCTGCTAATTCAAATGCAAATTTTGCAGCCCGGTCTACTTCATGTTTGTGATATTCTGCTGTATCGAATGCATATGTGCGATCGGTATTAAATCCTCTTTTACCAAAATATATTCCACCGATAAGCTCTCTAATAACAACAAAATCAACGCCATCAATAATTTCAGGTTTTAAAGGAGACTTGTTAGCAACTTCTTTGAAAGTAAAAATGGGTCTGACGTTGGCATAGAGTCCAAGTACTTTTCTCATTTTGAGAAGTCCTTGTTCAGGTCGGACTTTGGCACTTGGATTATTGTCATATTTCGGGTCCCCAATTGCTCCGAAAAGAATTGCGTCAGATTCTTCACAGAGTTTTTGTGTATCCTGTGGAAAAGGATTGCCGGTTTCATCAATTGCTACAGCACCAACAAGTGCTTTGGTAAAGGTAAAATCATGATTATATTTTTCTGCAATTTTTTTTATCACTTTGACTGCTTCTTGAATAATTTCTGGTCCGATCCCGTCTCCGGGAAGAAGTGCGATTCGTTTTTTCATATTAGAAGTCGAGGGAGTAATCGTCCTTTCTGTTTTTTTCGAAGTCTTCTTTCTGGTCTTTCATGCTTCGTAAATAATCGACGTCATCGTAGCCATTCATAATACAGATTTTTTTGTATGGATTGATATCAAAATGTTCTGATAGTCCTTTTGCAGGAATGCCGATAGTTTGTTTCTCAACATCAACTTCAATAACAGTTTTATGATCCTCAGTTACTTCTTTAAAAAGTTTTCGCAAGAATTCTTCACTGACTTGTACTGGAAGGAGTGTATTGTTCAGTGCGTTATTTTTAAATATATCAGCAAAGAATGATGAGACGACAACGTTGAATCCGTAGTCTGACAATGCCCATGCGGCATGTTCGCGACTTGAGCCACAGCCAAAATTGTATCCAGCGATTAAGATTTCTCCTTTGTAGTTTGGATGATTGAGAACAAAATGTGGTTTGGGATTTCCTTCTGGGTCAAACCGCCAGTCACGAAAAACATTTTGTCCAAATCCTTCTCGTGTGATTGCTTTTAGGAATCGTGCAGGAATGATTTGATCTGTGTCGACATTTTCCATGTCGAGTGGAACTGCTGTTGATACTATTTTTGTTAATTTTTTCTTTTCCATAATTGTTTTCTTTTTTTATTTAGATAAATTCTCTTACGTCACTTACCTTACCTGTTATCGCAGCGGCTGCTGCGGTGATGGGACTTGCAAGAAATGTACGTGCCCCTGGACCCTGTCGTCCTTGGAAATTTCTGTTTGATGTTGAGACGCAATATTTGCCAGCTGGAATTTTATCTTCATTCATTCCTAAACAGGCAGAACATCCGGCTCCTCTCATATCAAATCCTGCTTCGATAAATATTTTATCGAGTCCTTCATCCTCTATTTGTTTTGCAACTTGTGCAGATCCTGGGACGACGAAGACGTTGAGCCAATCCGGTTTTTTCTTCCCCTTAACAATTGATGCTTCCATCCGGAAATCTTCAATACGGGAATTGGTGCAACTTCCCAAGAAAACATAATCGACTTTGTGACCAAGAAGTTTTTTCCCTTGTTCGTCTGTCAGTCCCATGTATTCCATGGCACTTAAGAAATTATGTTTTTGATTTTCTTCGGTGAAGTTTTCAACCGATGGAATGTTGTCAGTGATTTTCATTCCCATTCCTGGATTGGTTCCATACGTAATCATTGGTTCAATATCGTTAGCATCGATGATAAGCTCCCGATCATATACTGCGCCTTCGTCTGAGGGAAGCGTCTTCCAGTAGGCAACTGCCTTATCCCATTCCTCACCTTTTGGTGCAAATTTTCTGCCCTTCATATATTCGTATGTCGTTTCATCAGGAGCGATCATGCCACCACGGGCACCCATCTCAATACTCATATTACAAATTGTCATACGTGCTTCCATTGATAACGACCGGATAGCACTTCCTGAATATTCGACAAAATAGCCAGTACCGCCTGCAGCTGAAATTTTAGAAATGATGTAAAGAATAATATCTTTTGATGTGACGCCTTTTCCAAGTTTTCCATCGATTCTGATATTCATTGTTTTTGGTTTGTATTGCAGAATTGTTTGTGTTGCTAACACTTGCTCGACTTCACTGGTGCCGATGCCAAAAGCGATTGCACCAAATGCACCATGCGTTGAAGTATGAGAATCTCCACAGACAATTGTCATGCCAGGTTTTGTTATCCCAAGTTCTGGTCCGATGACGTGAACGATGCCTTGGTATTTGTGTCCAAGACCGTAAAGTTGCACTCCAAATTCGCGGCAGTTCTGCTCAAGCATCTCGACCTGTTTTCTCGACATTGGTTCTTTAATTGGTTTGTCCTGATCTTTAGTCGGAACATTGTGATCCATTGTTGCCCAGGTTCGGGATGAGTTTGAAACCTGAATTCCTCTGTTTCTCAGGCCGTTAAATGCTTGAGGACTAGTTACTTCATGAATGAGATGTGCGTCGATATAAAAGACTGCAGGATAGTTTTCTTTTTGGAAAACTACATGCTTGTCCCAAACTTTTTCAAAAAGTGTTCGTGGCTTCATATTATTTTATTTAATCCGTCAAGATATGCGGTGACAGATGCGACGATAATATCAGTGTCTGCGCCAAAACCGTAATAAATGTTGCCATTGTGTTCAAGTTGGATATGTACTTTTCCAACATCATCACTGCCACTGGTCATTGCCTGTACGAGATATTCTTGCAAACTTACTTTTTTATTAATAATTTTATCAACTGCTTTAAATGCTGCATCAATTGGTCCGTCACCTGTTGCGGTTGCAGTTTTTTCTTCGTTATTAATTTTTATAGTGACTGTTGCTTCTGGTATCTGCGGTCTGCCGGAAATGACTTTAAGAGAGGTCATGGTTGCACCTTTTCGATCAATTTGGTCTCCCATCAAAACACGTAAGTCATTGTCATTAATTTCTTTTTTCTTGTCTGCAAGGAGCAAAAATTCTTTATATACTTCATCCAATTTTTCTTGATCAAGTGTATAGCCAAGTCTTTCTAAATGATGTTTGAGTGCAGAACGTCCACTTCTTGCAGTCAAAATAATTTCTGATTTAACACCGACATCTTCTGGTTTCATGATTTCATAGGTGAAGCGGTTTTTCAAAACGCCATCCTGATGAATTCCAGATGAGTGGGCAAAAGCATTGCGTCCGACAATTGCTTTGTTAGCTTGTACTGGCATACGCATTAGTTGTGAAACAAGACGACTAATAGGTAAGATTTTCCGACTATCAATGTTGGTTTCTGCATTGAGATCTTTTCGTGTTTGGATAATCATTGCAGCTTCTTCAAGTGAAGTATTTCCTGCGCGTTCACCTACTCCATTGATTGTTACTTCAATTTGTCTAGCACCATTGATGATTGCAGAAATTGTGTTGGATGTTGCCAGACCTAAATCGTTGTGGCAATGGACTGAAATTGTTGCTTTATCAATATTATCAACATGGTCATAAAGATATTTAATTTTTTCTCCAAATTCTTGTGGAAGACAATACCCTGTGGTATCAGGAATATTAACAACGGTTGCACCTGCTTGGATAACTGCTTGAGTCATTTGTGCCAAAAATGCATTGTCTGCGCGTCCTGCATCTTCTGCATAAAATTCAACATCCTCAACAAATTGTTTTGCATATTTGACTGCTTCTACTCCTCGTTGAAGTACTTCTTCTCTTGTTGATTTAAATTTGTACTGGATATGGACATCTGATGCGCCAATTCCGGTGTGGATACGTTTGTGTTTGGCGTATTGTAATGATTCTACTGCTGCATCAATATCTCCTTTGACAGCTCGTGTTAATGCGCAGATTGTTGGGTTTTGAACAGCTTTTGAAATCTCAACAACTGATTGAAAATCTCCTGGACTTGAAATTGGAAAGCCTGCTTCGATAACATCAACACCAAGTTCTTCCAATGCTTTTGCAATCTGAATTTTTTCGGTAGTATTGAGCTGACAGCCTGGTACTTGTTCGCCATCTCGAAGGGTTGTATCAAAAACAAAAATTCTATTTTTCATATTGTTTTATTGCTCTTTTTCTAAAAGCTAAGAAATAAATGGTTATTACATATAATGCCATAATCAAGAGTCTAGGTAAACTAAATTCTTGATCAATGCCGGTAAAACTTCGTACTGCGTGTCCAATGACGCTATTTTCATTCGGCATAAAACGCATACCAAATGACAGGATATCTCCAAGATGGATATTGAATTGATGGTCTAACAATTCAGTCGTTCCTACCTGCACCATTGATGCTCCAAGTAAAATAATTAAATATTCGGTAATGCGAAATACTTTTTGAATTGGAAATTTTGTGTAGGCAAAAAATGCAGCTATTCCAATAACACCTGCTGCGAAAAAACCAATGATAAGACCCAACATATTTTGGAAGAAAATTGCAAATAATGATGTGCTTGCAGTAAATAATGCAATTTCAAAACCTTCACGGCATATCATAAAAATAATTAAGGTAAAGAGCGAGATATCAAATGTGCGTTTTTCCATTTTAGTTTTTGCTTTTGCAATAATTTCTTTTTTATTACTGCTGATCCTTTTGTGTAAAGAGAAAACAACGTATGCAAGGAAGAAACCTGAAAAGAACATCAAATAACCTTCCAATAATTCTGTTCCATTTTTACTGAATATCGATCGTGCAGCATCGCCAAATGCATAGGTTACTCCTGACATAATAAAAGAAATGGCAATTCCAACAATTGCTGCTATAACAATTTCCATTTCTTTTTTAAGTCCTAATTTTCTTGATACACCAAGAAAAACACCAACGATTAAGAAGGCTTCTAAAAATTCTCTAAATGCAATAATTGCTGTTGTAAACATATTTTTGCAATAAAAAACCCGCCAGCCTGGCGGGGTCGTGTTTGTTTCTTAACCGAACAAACCTTCCGCCTAGACGGTAAGGAGTGCAAGGTTAAGAAGTGCAAAGTATTTATTCATGTCTAAAGTAAGTATACCGCTCTTTATCTTCTCGGTCAAGTAGGAACTATCTTAATAATTAATCAAGTTCTAGAATTCCTCGTTGATCATCTTCTAAAAACGCATTGATAATCTCATTCTTTTTTTTCAATAACTCAATAATGGCATGAGTTATTATATTGCCTGTTCGTATCCAAATAATTTTTGGAGGTAACCATACAGTATATTCATATTATTAAAGTCAACATCTTTGGTCACGATGTGAAAATTATTGCTTTTGGCATAGTTCCATATAGTTAAATCATCAGCCTTATCAAGTTGGATAAGTCGTACATGATTGCTATCGGGGAAAAGATGTTCAAGTTCTTTTACAATCAAATAAGACAAATTTTGATCAAAAAGTAGTTTATGCATAAAGAGACTTTTTCTCTTTGTCTGCAGCAAATTGGAGTGCAGCTATAACATCTTGTTCTGTTAATTCAGGAAAGTCTTTTATAATTTCTGGAGTGGTCATACCTGATGCAAAATATTGCAAAATGTCATATACGGTAATACGCATTCCTCTAATTGTTGGTTGTCCACCTCTTTTTCCTTTTTCAATGGTAATGATATTTTTATAATTCATATCAAATTCAGTGCAGCATGAAGTAGAAATAATTTCAACAAAGCCGTATCGTAGGGAAAAATAAGCGTAAGAGGACAGTTATTTGACTGGAATTTGTGTCGTCCACTCTTTATATTGATCATCATCACCTTTTACTGTGTTAAAGAATTTTTCTCTTAATTTTTCTGTGATTTGCCCAATTTTACCAGTTCCTATTATCCGTTTATCAATTTTTTCAACCCATGCAACTTGGCAGCCGGTTCCTGTCAAAAATACTTCATCAGCTGCGTAGAGTTCACTTCTTTCGATTGGTCTCTCAACTGTCTCAATCCCCATATCTTTTGCCATTTGCATGACTGATCGTCTGGTAATGCCTTCAAGGATTCCTTCAGAAAGACCTGGTGTAAAAAGCTTGCCACTTCTGACAAGAAAAAGATTTTCAGCTGATCCTTCGGAAACATGTCCGAAATTATTGAGCATAATTGCTTCATCAAATCCGCCATCAGTTGCTTCTTTTCTTGCAAGTGCTGAATTGGCATATCCTCCTGAGATTTTTGCTCTCGTAGGAATTGCATTGTCACTAATTCTCTGCCAGCTTGAGACAACAAGGTTTAATCCTTTTCCAATTGGCATGTATTCTTCAAGTGGAATCATGTGCAAAGAAAAGTCGAGTGTGACATTTGCAAAATTTGGTCCGAGTTCTGTGTTGCCGACATAGGCAAATGGACGAAGGTAAATGTTAGTTTTCGGTTTGTTTTTTTCGATGAGGTCAAGAGTAATTTTTTTGAGTTCTTCCTGAGAATACGGAAAGTTACATCCTAAAATTTTGGCAGATGAGAGAAATCTTTTATAGTGGTCATCGAGTCGAAAGACAGAAATAAAATTTTTTTCTTTGTTGAAATATCCTCTTATACCGCCGAAAAATGCAGTACCGTATTGAAGTGCATTGGTCATGATTGAGACTTTTGCGTTTTCAAGTGGAACGATTTTGCCTTGGAAAAATGCGTATGGAAATGTATCGGTTTTCATATTATTTTGTTACTGCTATTGCTTCTATTTCAACGAGCGCGTCTTTCGGAAGTCGTGCTACTTCAACAGTTGCACGGGCTGGTTTGTGATCTGCAAAATATGAACCATAAATTTCATTCACTTTTGCATAATCATTCATGTCTTTAATATAGATAGTTGTTTTGACGATATGCTCAAGACTACTCTCTCCTTCCTCAAGAACTGCTTTGAGGTTATTGATTACTTGATGGGTTTGTTTTTCTATACCTGTTGTGAGTTCTCCTGTTTGTGGATCAAGTCCGATTTGTCCTGCACAGAAAATAAAACCATTAGCTGTTATAGCTTGAGAATATGGTCCAACTGCTTTAGGTGCATTTTCAGTTTGTATTGTCTTCATACTATTATTTTAGCAAAACCTAGTCTTCCATACCAGCGCCTTGAATTGCTGGCCTTGCTGTTCTTCTCATTCTTTTTAAGAGTCGATTGCCGATTTTCGCAACAGCCGGATGCGTACCATATTTTTCTTTTTCTTTGTTCCATACTTCCCTTCGTTGTTTAAGTGTTGCTTCATCCTTGAGTTCTTCACAATCCATTGTGCATTTATTGATATCAACAGTAATAGTATCGCCATCTGTAATAAGAGCTATTGGTCCGCCAAGATATGCTTCAGGTCCAACGTGTCCGATTACAAGTCCTACAGATCCACCTGAAAATCGTCCATCTGTCATCAAAGCTATCGTAATATTTCTTTCACGGCAGAGCGTTGTAATGCGTGATGTCGGATCAAGAAGTTCTGGCATGCCGGGTGCACCTCGTGGTCCAATATACCTGATGACAACCATATCGTGATTTTTAAAACTATCTGGTTGTTTTTCAAGTGTCCGAAGAAGATCTTTTTCATTATTAAAGACACGTGCAGTTCCAGTAAAAATGCCATCTTTCAGTCCGCCTTCAATACCTGCGACTTTAATAACTGCTCCGAAATCAGGAGCAAGGTTTCCCTTGAGGAGTCGAAGGCCACCTGTTTTCTTGAATGGTTTGGCAACAGACCAGATGACCTCTCCATCAGGCTTTGGTGGATCAAGTCTTGTTATTTGCTCTTCAAGTGTTTCTCCTGTGCAAGTGATGCAGCTACCATCCAACAGTTTTGCATCGAGCAATTCTTTAACAATTACTGGCAAGCCGCCTTTTTCGTCGATATCAACCATTGAATATTTGCCAAAAGGACGGGCATTGATAAGAACAGGAAGACTTTCTGAAAGTTTGTTAAATTCTTCTTGTGAGATGACATCTTTCCAAAAATCTAAGCCTGCAGCTCGAGCAATTTCAACAGAATGGAGTACGACGTTGGTTGATCCACCCATCGCAATTGCAACAGTGATCGCGTTTCGAAGTGACTTTGGCGTCACAATATCACGTGGTCTGATATTTTTATCATTCATTTCCAAAAGACAATCAATTAATTGATTTGGAAATTCTGTAATTCTTCTTTTATCGTCTGATGCTGGGGATACCATATGAAGTGGTTCAAGTCCGACAACTGCGATAAATGTCTGCATAGTATTGTAGGTAAACATCCCTCCACAACTCCCCTGCCCGCAACAGGCATTAAGAGCGATCCTGTTTTTCATCTCCTGATCTGGCTCTCCTGCAACTTGAAATCCTGTTACGATATCAATAGGTTCTCCTGTTTTTGGATCATGTCCTGGATGGATTGGTCCATCAGACAAAACGACAGATGGATAATTGTGTTCCAAAATTGCAGCGACAGTACCAACTGGTGGTTTATCACAGGCAACAACTGCGATATAGCTTTTGACTTGACTGCCACTTAAGTGAAGGGTTATTGAATCGTGTGTTACTTCTCTTCCTATGAGTGAAAATCGCATTTCGTCAGTTCCATTGAGTTGTCCATCAGAGACACCGATTGTGTAGGCTGGTGGAATAAGACGGATTGGTAAATCTTCTTCGTTGATTCGTTTTGCCAGTGCGTCTTGGATTGCTTGTACCTTTTCTGTGACACCGATGTAGCATTGACTGTCTCCCAGACTTCCTGTTACAGCCCAAACAGGATTATGGATTTTGTAGGGGTTTTGTTTTAGGAATCGCGCGGTCCCAATACGCTGTACATCACGTCCAGGATTGTCTGAAACGAAGTCAGTATCGTTATAGTTTTTATCTTCACAGGTGCAATTTTCGCATTTATCACTCATAGATTAGATAATATAATCATACAATAATTCTTTACTTGATAACTTGTGGAAATTAAATTCTGCTTTTTGGAGTCTTTCAAGAAGCGGTTCAAGATCTGTTTTGTTTTTAAGTTCTACCCCAACGAGTGCTGCACCTTTTTCTTTATTTGTCTTTTTCATATATTCAAATCTTACAATATCATCACTTGGACCTAATGCTTCATCTAAGAATTTTCTAAGTTGTCCTGGTTTTTGGGCAAATTCAATGATAAAGTAATGTTTGAGACCTTGATAGACAAGACTTTTTTCAAGAATTTCAGGATACCGCAGCACATCATTGTTGCCGCCACTTAACACACAAACAACAGTTTTACCTTTTATTTCTTCTCGAAGACTACTGAGTGCTGCCATTGATATTGCTCCTGCTGGTTCAGAGATAATGCCTTCATTTTGGTATAAATCGATCATTGTTTTACAAATTCTACCAACCGGTGCAACAACAACTTTTTCAAGATTTCGCTTTACAATTTCAAATGTTAAATTTCCTACTCGTTGTACAGCACATCCATCAACAAAGGTATCAATATGAGGAAGCGTTACTAGTTTTCCTTGCTGGAGGGATTCATACATCGCAGCTGCATCTTGTGGCTCTGCACCATAGATTTTTACATTTGGATTCATCGCTTTAATATATTCGGAAACGCCTGAGATAAAGCCACCTCCGCCTATTGGAGCAACAACAATATCAAGTCCATCGGGAAGTTGTTCGAGAATTTCTTTACCAACTGTTCCTTGTCCTGCAATGGTGAGTGGATCATCAAAAGCATGGACATACACTGCGTTTTTCTTCTCGCAGTAGTCATGTGCTGCATTTGCTGATTCATCATATGTTTGTCCGACGAGTTTTATTTCTACAAATTTTCCGCCAAAATGTTTGACACGATCAATTTTTTGTAATGGTGTCACAATCGGCATGAAAATTGTGCCGTTGGTTTTGAGTAGTGAGCAACTCAATGCTACTCCTTGTGCATGATTGCCTGCACTTGCAGCGACCACTCCCCGCTTTTTTTCTGCGTCAGAAAGAGAGGCCATTTTATTATATGCACCGCGGATTTTATAACTTCTTACTTCCTGCATGTCTTCGCGTTTGATATAGATAAGTGCGTCAAATTTTTCAGACATGCGTTTGGAATATTGGAGAGGGGTTTTGACAACCACTCCTTCCAGTCGTTTTGCCGCTTCGTTGATTTGTTCAATTGATATTTTCATAATTTTTTTAGTAAAACTTCCGTGAGAAGTACCAAGGGTATCAAAAAAAATCTTTGATACCCCTGACACTTTCTCCTATTTCTGGTTTTCGGGACGTAATTCCCGGACCTTTTTTCCAGCTTGCCACATTTCACTATCGTGAATTTCGTCAAGCTCTTTTTGCAGTTTCTCCCGGTAATCGGGTTCACTGTTTTTCGTGATTGTGCGCTCTGCTTCTTTTCCTGTTTTAACACTCTTGTAGAGGTCATTGAATACAGGAAGTGTTGCATCCCTAAACTTATTTTTCCAATCAAGTGCACCACGTTGTGCTGTTGTTGAGCAGTTTGCAAACATCCAGTCCATACCGTTTTCTCCGATGAGAGGGATAAGACTTTGGGTTGCTTCTTCAACAGTTTCGTTGAATGCTTCTGATGGGCTGTGGCCATTCTTTCGAAGGACATTATATTGTGCTTCCATGATGCCTGCGATTGCTCCCATAAGAACACCGCGTTCACCGGTTAAGTCACTATACACTTCTTTTTCGAAAGTGGTTTTGAATAAGAATCCAGAACCAATACCAATTCCCATTGCTTTGACTGTTTCTTCTGCTTTTCCAGATGCATTTTGGTACACTGCGTAACTTGCGTTGATACCACGACCTTCTAGGAAAATCTTGCGGACGGTTCTTCCTGATCCTTTCGGAGCAACAAGAATCACATCAACATCCTTTGGTGGGACAATGCCAGATTGCTTTGCGAATGTTACTGCAAAGCCATGTGAGAAGTACAATGTTTTACCCTTGGTAAGGTGCTTCGCAACAGTTGGCCATACAGCAATTTGAGCTGCATCAGAAAGTAAGAAACTAATAATTGTTCCTTTTTCTACTGCTTCTTCAATTTCAAATAAAGTCTCGCCTGGCTTCCAACCATCAGCGACAGCTTTTTTCCAAGACTTTGATGCTTTTCGTTGTCCGATAATAACATTAAAGCCATTATCGCGAAGATTCATCGCTTGTGCTGGTCCCTGAACACCATAACCGATAACGGCGATGGTTTGTTTTTTCAAAACAGTTTGTGCTTTTTTAAGAGTAAATTCTTTGCGTGTTACAACGTCTTCTTTTACTCCTCCAAAATTTAATTTTGCCATAAATTTTTACACCCCCTCTCTTTTATTTGATAAGTGCAATTCGTCCTGAACGGACAATCTCTTTTATACCAAATGGCTTAAGTCGAGTATAGAGGGAATCAATTTCCTCCTCTGTTCCAGATTTTTCAATTGTTAATGCATCTTCACTCACATGAACGATTTTTGCTGAAAATAACAAAGCAAAATTTTCTATTTCTTGTCGTTGCCCAGGATTTTTAATTGCTACTTTGATAAGGGCAATTTCTCTATAGATTAATTCATCATCTACTTTTTCGAGGACTTTTGTGACTTCAATAATTTTATAAAGTTGTTTTACAATTTTCTCAACTTCAACTCTTTCTGTCTTGACGAGAACAGTAAAGCGTGACATATGTGCGGTTTCTATTTCAGAGACAGTCAGACTTTCGACATTAATTTTTCGTTTGAGAAACACATCAGCGATGCGGTAAAGAATACCCGGTTTGTTTTCGGTATAAATGATAACGGTATAAAGTCTTGTATCAGACATATTACTCAAGCCTCATTTCACTAACTGATGCACCTGTTGGTACCATTGGGAATACGTTGTGTTCTTTTTTGACCATCACTTCAAGAAGTTGTGGTTTTTTCGAATCTAACAAGTTGTCGATTGCGCGACTTAGTTGTTCTCTTTTTGTTACTCGTTCTCCATCAATGTAAAATCCTTTTGCAACAGCGATAAAATCAGGATTTTTTAAATCAACGAACGAATACCGCTTACCGTGAAATAATTGCTGCCATTGGCGAACCATACCCAAGAAATTATTGTTGAGGACTATTATTTTAACAGGAATTTGTTCTTGGGCGAGTGTTGCCAGTTCTTGAATATTCATCTGAAAGCTTCCATCTCCAATGATTGCTATGACTTGGCGGTTGGGTTTAGCAACTTTGGCACCCATTGCAGCAGGAAGAGCAAATCCCATGGTTCCTAAACCACCTGATGTAATGTAGCTATCAGTTTTTTGTGCCTTGTAATACCTGGCAGCAACCATTTGGTGTTGTCCTACATCTGCAACGACAACTGCTTCGCCTTTTGTTTTGTCTGAAACCATTTTGATCACTTCTGCCATGACTATCTCCTCTGTTTCTGGGTGGGTTTCATGTTTTATGACTTTTTCAAATTCTTCTTTGTCATATTCCTTGAACTCATTAACCCATTCAGTGTGGGTTTTTTTCTCAACATGAGAAATAAGGCCAAGTAAAGCCTGTTTGGCATCAGCAACGATTGGCACATCTGCTGGAACGTTTTTGTTTAATTCTGCTGGATCAATATCAATATGGATAATCTTTGCTTGCTTTGCGTAATCTGACAATCTTCCGGTAACCCGGTCATCAAAACGCATCCCAACAGCAAGAATAACATCTGCTTTATTGGTCAAAACATTTGGTCCATAATTTCCATGCATTCCAAGCATTCCTACATATAGAGGGTGGGATGCGGGCATTGCAGAAAGTCCATGAAGCGTTGAGCCAACAGGAATTCCTGCTTTTTCTGCGAGTTTTTTCACTTCCTCTTCTGCTTTTGCAATCAAGATTCCGTGACCAATCAGCATAAATGGTCTTTCAGCTTTGTTTAGTAAGTTGGCAGCTGCTTTTAATTGACGATCGTTTGGCGCGGTATTGGGTTGATAGCCTGAAATCGCTGGAGTTTTCTTATATGAGAAATCTAATGATTCCATTTGCGCATTTTTTGTAATATCGATGAGAACCGGTCCTGGTCTGCCTGTTCCTGCAATATGAAATGCTTTGGCAAACACTTCAGGAATTTCTGATGCTTTGGTTATTTGATAATTCCATTTCGTGACTGGTGCAGTAATACCAACAACATCTGCTTCCTGGAATGCATCACTTCCCAAAAGATGCGCTGCGACTTGTCCTGTGATACAAACCAAAGGGACAGAATCAAGCATCGCATCGGTGATGGCAGTCACAAGATTTGTAGCGCCTGGACCTGAAGTAACGAGTGCAACACCTGGTTTGCCTGTCATTCTTGCATATCCTTCTGCAGCGTGTCCTGCTCCCTGTTCATGACGAACTAAGATATGGCGTATTTTATCTTTGTAGTCATAGAGTGCGTCATAGGTTGGCATAATTGCACCACCTGGATAGCCGAAGATGACATCGACACCTTCTGCGAGAAGAGACTCCATAATTGCTTGTGCACCGGTTAATTTTTTCATAATTTTGCTTCCAAATACAAAAAAACCCGCCTTTTCTGGCGGGATTGTGTGATCGTTAAAATCACCCGCCGTTAGCGAGCAATAAGGATCACGAGTCCAAGATTATTAGGTTTCATACTATATTAGAATTGTAACAGACAGCAATTCTTGCGTCAATT
>CAYMJR010000008.1:37220-40814 GCA_964391315.1 uncultured Gammaproteobacteria bacterium
ACCCATTTTCGGGGTCGTGTAAAAAAGTCACCTTGATTTTGTGGTTGTGGTCGTTCGGTCATAGGTAGAATATGTCTTCACGAGTCATCAAGTGTAGCAGAACATCTCTAGAAAGTCAAAACTATAGGATAAGTAGAGGTCTTTAACCGGTTTGGTTGATGTAGCCTCCGCCACTTTCATTCCCCATGGAGAGGCTGGTATTGGAGAACCAATCTTTGCGTTGTTTGTTGTTCCATGAGCCTTTGCCGCCCTTTTTCTTGCTTGTAGCAAGCCAGGCACCTGAATCTTCGACCTTTTGTCGTGCAGAACGGATCGTCAAAAGAAGCCAATCAAAGAAATTAAGGTGGTATTCTCCTGCTTGCTTTGGTGCTTGGTCAACACTCACTCCTGCAAATTCCATTTGCAATACTTTTGAAGAATTAACAAGTTTTTGCAATTCAAACATAATGTCATTCAATCTTTGATGAATTTCCTGGTTTTCCTGTTTGGAATGTATCTCACGATTTTTAAGGAAATTTTGGTGATAATCAATTGCTGCTTCAGCTTTTGCATGCGCTTTCTCGACATGTTTCACTTCGTGAGATTTATCTGTTTGATGTTTGGAAGCATCAAAAACAACGTCTTTTTGATTGGTAAACGGATCGGTAATCGTTAGTTCGCTTTCTGAGGATTTTTTCTTTTTTTTATCTGTACCGAGGATTTCACTCCATACTTCATTCCATGAATCTTCTACATCAACTTGCTTTGAAAAGTGGTCACTAAATTCGCGGAAATTCTCGAACCCTTGAAATCTTCCTGGTTTTGTCGTTGGTTTTCCCATAATCGAGAGCACTCTATCACAGATTCATTAAGAAATCAAGCGTTTTTTGTTGTCTTAAAATACCTGCTAAAAGGTATCGATTAGCTTCAAGATTTTGTTTTTCTGCTGGGTTTTGGGCCTTTTGGATTGCTTCTTCAACTTCTTTTGGATCTACAGAAATTTTTTCTGTCTCTGCTATTTTTTGTAAGACAAATTCGAGTTTGATGTCATTTTCTGCTCTGTTTGCATACTCCGCACGAAGATCCTCAGGTGAGCGTTTAGTACTTGCAAGATACTGATCAAGGCTAAGGCCGAGCTTTTTGATATCATCAAGAAGCTGTGCAATGAGCCTGTCTGCTTCTTGTTCAATCAAAATGCCAGGAACTTGTACTTTAACAGTTTCAAGAATTGCCTTCATAATTTCGTCCATGCTTGGTTTTTGTTGTTCTTTTCCAGGGACGACAATTTTGCTTTTTGCTGTTACTTTAGAAACAGCATCTTTGTATTTGCCCAAGTCTACTTCAGGAAATTCACAGGTAAATGCCTCAAATACCCAATCGCTTCCTTCGTCAATCTTTTCAACATGAAGCTTTGGATTCATGATTGGTTTGATTTTTTGTTCTTGGACAGCTTCTGTGTATGCCTGTGGAATTAATTTTTTAAGAATTTCTTCTCGTACGACATCTTCATTAAGATTTTTTTCAACGAGATTTTGTGGAGCTTTTCCTTTACGAAAGCCTGGAAGATTGGCTGACTTTGAAAGTTGCTCGACAACCTCGACTCGTGCCGTGGCAACCGCTGCTGCTGCAAGGGTTATGGTCAATTTAATTGTACCGTCTTTTTGTTTTTCAATAAGTGATTTCATATCTTTGTTTAAGTGCGGATGAAGGGACTTGAACCCCCACAGCCTTGCGGCTACAAGGTCCTAAACCTTGCGCGTCTACCGTTTCGCCACATCCGCAAGCTTCCCGCCTAAATCAATATATAAGTATTATACCTTATTTAGATTGTAATTTAAAGGGAAATTGCAAGCGTGGCTGGCTTTTTGGCAGAAAATGCATCAATATCACTAACAAAATACTCAACGCGCACAGCCCATGTCGGACTTGCAGCATACATTTTCCCTATTTCAGGAATAGAGGTTGCTCCCCATTTATTCATATAGTCATAACGAAGTGACTTTGAAACAACAGCAATACCTTCATCCCAAGAACCAAATTTGCGGACATTGTCTCCATAGACACCAAATCCCCAACCATTATATGAATCAGGAGGAATATGTACACCAAAAGAAGACTCCAGACCTGAGATCGCAGCAACGAGTCTCCAGTCAAGATTGTTTTTATCTGCCTCAGCTACAAAATTTTCAGCATAGGGAGCAAGTGGTGAGTTATGCGCATTAAGATAGTCACGTAAAATTTGTGCACGGTGATCATCTGCACGGATTTGCAAGTCTGTTGGCATAGTGAGAACAGCAGAAGGAACAGCAATAGAAGCCTGTGCCTTTTGTGGCAAGGTGAGAGCTGCCAGAACGGCAACTACGAATACACACATTATTTGTAACATTTTCATATAGTAAGTTTTCCTCTCCTTCAAACTTATTCACAAAACGGACCATGTATGATCCTTCCTGTGAATGCTTTTGAAGATAAAGAGTAGACTAAGATGAAAATAGATTCGTATGTTGAGGGTAAAAAAAATCCTTACGTATGTGTTTTGGGCACATACCTAAGGATCTGTTGAGTATTATAACTAATAACTATGGGTTTGTCAAGACCCTACTCTAGACCAAAATGAGGCTAAATTGTAAGAAAATTGCTGTGCGTAATAAAAATTAATGACTACCTTTGTGAGGCCAAAGATGTTTAGCTTCGGCAAGTGTTGTTTATAGTGTCATTTTAACTAAAGGCTTAATAATAATAGTGTGAGTAATGACAATAACTCCTGTTGGATGCAGGTTTATTGCAGTTGGTTCATGAAGGTATTGACGCCGTTGGCCCAGCTACCTTCACTTGGAGGGGTGTAGACTGCTTCTATCTGATTTGGCGTTACCAACCCATTGTTTTTATAATTCGTGCCAAGCGTTTTACTTACTGTATAGATTCCCTCTTTATAGTCACTAAAGCGTGTCACCTTGCCGCCATAAATTCCATAACCCCAACAATTGTATGAGTTCTTAGGAATTTTTGCACAGAGATTTGATTCTTGCATCGCAATAGCTGGAACCAGGCGGAAATCAATTCCATACTCATCAGCGGCCTTTACGACGTCTGCTGCATATGGTTCAAGTGGTGAATTATACTGAGCGAAGAACTGGCGGATTGCTTCGACTCTTCCGTCTTGAGTTGTAATCTCTGTTGAGAAGACATTTTCTGTGGTAGGCAGAGCAGCGTACTCAACTAGCTGCTTTTGTGTTGCCAATTTTGCACTCGATGAGTGATAGAAGGTTAGTAAAAGAATAAGCGAGAAAAGAAACCCAATGAGTGTGACGGCAAAGAAAGCCGTGGTAAAAATGAACTTTCTCATGCTACAGTCTATAATGACAAAAATATCCGCTCGTTGTCAAGTGAGCAGGTATTTGATAAAATCAAATGCACGCCCAGGTGGCGAAATGGTAGACGCGCACGTTTCAGGTACGTGTCCTGCAAAGGATGGAGGTTCGAGTCCTCTCTTGGGCACTTGTGGCTGTTACGGTTCATTGATAAGTAAATATGCGGACGTGGCGAAATGGTAGACGCGCAGTCTTGAGGTGGCTGTGCCGTAAGGCTTGGAGGTTCAAGTCCTCTCGTCCGCAC
>CAYMJR010000008.1:40914-43215 GCA_964391315.1 uncultured Gammaproteobacteria bacterium
ATGATCTCTCTGCGATCATTGAGATCACTTGGAATCTCATCTCTTCGACGCTGTCTTCGAGTCTCATAGAAAGCTATTGCAGGAAGTTCATGATGTTCTCGTGGGAGAGAGTTACTAGTAATTGGAATGATATCGGTTCTGATTTCAGGATTGCGATTATCATCAAGCAAAGGATTTGTTAATGGTGGGAGCATTCTATTTTCTCATTCCTGTCTATGCCTTTCTAGTCGATATTGAATTATTGAAGGAGTTATGCGTGTACTTGTTGGTGTTGGAGGTATGCTGTCCTGACGAAGTATCGCTCTCTCAGTGCCTGAATAAATAGCAGGATCAACTGGACGAGGGCTTACTTGTTGTTTAGGGAGGATAGACTTTAAGATAGTCCTAACCAAATCAACATGAGCTGAACGGAACTCATCATTATTCCAAATGTCTGGTAAGCTTCCATCGCTATATGCTCTGAGAGTCTCAATCATGGAGGCATTTATCGATCCTTTAAATTGTTTTCCTAACCTATCAATAACATATGGTAGATCCTCTTTCGCAACACTATGAGCAAAAGCAAGTGGGTTCACATTTGCTAAGGCAACAGTATCATGAAGTACCATAAGTGCTGCCAACCGACCTCGTGGATTATTCAAAAAGGTTGCAATATGACCAAATGTCATTTGTTTGACTGAAATATCTTGATCCGGATTGATCCGTAATTTTTCTCTTTGAGGAGTATGTTCAAAGTCTGTTGAGGCACTCAAGTAAAGTCCAATAACATCCTCCACTCTCGCAGGATGAAAGGTTCCTTCAGCTCGTGGAGGGAAGATTCCTCGTATTTCCCATGTATTATGAGAAGTTGCATTGTGAACGGTTGGTCGACCCGTTGCCGATCCTGCAATGATGTGGCCCAGATCTGGTTTTATTGGATGCTCACCTTTATCAAAATGGAGATGCATACTTGTTATCGCTTCTCCATAATCTCGAATCCACAGAGAAAGATCAGTAAGTGATCTCATATAGCGATGATTGTGGTCTAAGGAAGCGGGAGAATATGTCTTTCTGACCTCTCTAATCTTATCATCATAACCCACTCTCCATTCTCTCGTATCAAGTCCTCTGTCGTGAGCAGCCTCATCAATTCTATTTCTACCGATAGAATCCATATCAGATTCAAGTCTCCCCCGCGGAGTCGGATTGAGATATTCAGGATTTGGGTGGAATTCAATCTCCATACCAACTCTTCCTATTCGTGGGTGTAAAGGATCATCATGATAGACAAGACCTTTTGAAAGCTCAAGAAGCCTAGGAAATTGCTCAAACACTTCCTGATTTGATTGTTCTAAGGAATCGAGTAATTGTTGTCGTCTCTCCTGTTGAATACGAATCCATTCCGATTGACGCATATGTGTATAACGAGCTTCGCGTTGGCCAAGAGCTACCGTGATTTGGAACGCTAAAGGATGTTCAAGGTCACCGTGGGAGTCCATAACGTGAACAAGCGCCTCTTGTACAGCAAGAGGCATAGACATTTGGTTTAAAACTTCATAGATACCGTATCGAGCTCTTCGATCGGTTGGCAAATGATCTAATTCTTCAATAAGCTTTTGTCGTAAATCCGGCATCTCAGGCGTTTGCCTAAATCCAGTATTAAGTCGATAGTCTCTAATTAATCCAGCAAGGGGTCTTAATATAATATTTCCTGCATCCATTCGCAGTTCTGGATCCGAAAGTAACTCAGTTACGGCAAGACCGACAGTCTCAACAGCTCCAGGAGCTGACACTTCTTGGTTTTCCATTACGCCTGTCTGTCTATTAAAAAAGCGCCTATTTCTCTGTTGTCGGTTAAGAGCAGTTCCATCAAAGTTTCTTGTAGTGACACCGCTTTCTCTTCCAAGCTTCCAGTCTTCAGCAGTTTTTTTATCTTGTCCTTGGAGTCGAAGGTTTTCTATGACTTCTCTGATTTGTGGCGAATTTGGGTTTTCTAATCGTCTTCCAGCTTCTCTTGCGAGAAATATCGCTGGACGATGGAAAGCAAGCGCAAAATCTGTTGATGATCGTCCTCTTTCCCTTTGTCTGGGGATGCCATACTGTAAGATATCAGCACCAGTTGCGACTTGGAGAGACTGTTGGGTAGTAGTAACTAACCCATCAGAAGGAGGGGTGGTGGCGGTGCCTGGAATAAGTAATCCAGACCGTAGTCTGTTTGTATTGTCATTTGTAGCAGTACGGACAATTCCTGGAATAATGAATTCATTTGGCATAGAAGAGAATTATATATAAATAGTCGAGAGTTGTCAAAACTATAGGTTA
>CAYMJR010000008.1:43315-57114 GCA_964391315.1 uncultured Gammaproteobacteria bacterium
CGTCCGCACAATTATTGGCTTTGCAATTTAAAATTCTTATTGCTTCTCTTGACAATTATGTAGCTATGTGTCCATAATATGGTTATGTCAGAAAGCAAGGATATTCTACCCCCAATCACTCCACAAGAGGGAACACCTGTCGCTCAAAATCCTAATCATAGAGGTGGACCCTGGAAACGTGTAATGAAACGAGCTGCTGCTGTTGTTGCGGCACTTAGTCTTGGTCTTGGTGGCGCAGGTGCTGCTGTAACGAAGGGATATGATGGTCCTCCATTACCGACTCCCACTGTTAGGGATAGCGGCGAAGAACCACCGCGTTCTGATACCGGAGCCCATGTACGCGACGCTATCAATGCTCATAATGCTACTTCAGGTGGAGAGCAAACTGCCAAACCCGCTCATTAATTTAAGCATAACTGCTAAAGCAACGGGAGTATAAGTAAACTTCTTACTTTTCATTGATTTTCAGATCTATTCAATAGTACAATAGTACAGTATGCGACGGAAGTTTATATTTGGAGCGTTACTATTTATTGTTCTACTTGCAGCTTGTGTCCGTTTATATAATCTTGCTGGTGCTCCTCCAAGCCCCTTTTTAGATGAAGTATCTAATGGTTACAATTCCTACTCACTTCTTATGACTGGCAATGACGAATATGGCAAACATTTGCCGCTTCTGATGCAGGCATACAATGATTACCGGCCTACCCTCTTTGTCTATCTGATGATGCCTTTTATTAAGGTATTGGGATTAACGGTATTTGCAATTCGTTTACCAGCTGTTTTGTTATCGGTTGTGGCAACGGCTTCATTATTTTTCTTAACCCGTGAATTATTGGCAGATAATAAAAAACACCATGTTGCCACATCTATTGCTCTTTTGGCTTCATTTTTATTTGCAATTTCTCCTTGGAGTATTTATTCAGCCAGAATTTCAGACGAGATCAATATGAGTCTGGACTTTTTTATATTCTCGCTAACCTTTTTCCTCTATTCACTTAATAGAAAGCTTAAGTTGTGGCCGTTTCTTGTTTCCATAGTCTTTCTAGTCATTGCGTTTTATGCGTATCATGGGATTAAGTTTTTTATTCCGTTTTTTGCAGCCGGAGTATTTTTCCTTTACCGGAAAGAATTTTTCACCTATTGGAAGACATCGGTTATGGGGGTAGTTTTAGGACTTGTGTTACTGCTTCCTCTTGCAACGTCATTTTCTTCAAGTAGCGGTACAACACAACGCCTGGGTGGTGTTGTCGTTTTAGATACTAATACCATAAACAGAAGTGCACAACAAATCTTGTTGGATAAGAATAATCATGATATTGTCGGCGAAATATTTGATAATAGACGGCTGCAAATAGGACTGGATTTTGTTAATAACTATCTTCGTAATTTTGCTCCTAATTGGCTTTTTCTCCAGCAGGGAAACCGCACCTTTCTCGTTCCGGATTTCGGACCGTTTTATCTTTTCGAACTGCCATTGTTATTTTTGGGAATACTGTTTTGGGTGAAAGATGAGCAGTTTAGTAGGAGAAATAAGCTGTTACTTCTTCTTTGGATTCTCGCGTCAATTATTCCTGCATCACTTAGCAGTGAGTCACCTCATCTTAATCGACCTAATACTGTTTTGCCCGGTCTTATTATTGTCACTGCAATGGGATTGTATCTCGTACTTTTCTGGATTTATCGTCAGAAAAATCAAATTGTAAGAAGTGGTTCGTATTTGCTTGTTGCTCTTGTAACGCTTTTATCTTTTGTCTGGTTCTGTCATTCATATTTTGTGAGATTTCCTTATGAACAATCAAAAATGTATCAGTACGCGACACTTGATGCATTTGCCTATGCAAAAGCCAACGAGAATGACTATCAGAAAATTATTGTCTCTAATGGAGGTAATCTTTTGATGAGTTATATGTATTATCTTTTTGCAAATAAATATGACCCTGCAATATATCAACATCAAGGTGGAACGAGATCTGCATTTTTTACTGACACGCATTTGATTGGCAAATATGATTTCCGAAATCCAAATTTGTATGAGCCAACTGTTGATGGAAATCAAAAGAGTGTAAATGTATTGTATATAACCAATCCAAATGAAATTTCACAAAATATTATGACAAATGAAAGTATCCATCTGTTAAGAAAATATTCTTTTCTTAATGGTGATGAAGCATTGTGGGTACTCGCTGGAACAGTACAAAAGAAAAAGTGAAACTAACACAGATATTTCTTATTTTTATTCTGCTCATCGCATCAGTACTTCGTTTTTATAAAGTCGATCAAATTCCGCATGGGTTATATATAGATGAAGTTTCAATTGGCTACAACGCTTATACTATTTTGACAAAAGGAGTCGATGAATATAACGTTTCCTATCCCCTGTTCTTTCGTGCATTTGGAGAATACAAAATGCCTGTTACAATTTATCTGACTTCTGCGTCAATTGCTGCGTTTGGAAAAAATGATTTTGCTGTCAAGTTTCCATCAGCGTTTTTGGGTGTATTAACCGTTTTACTGACCTATTTGGTTGTTAGAAAATTATTTAAAACAGAAAGTGTTGCTCTCGTTTCTTCGTTTTTACTCGCAATCACTCCCTGGCATATTCAATTCTCCCGGGGTGATTTTGAAGCAAATATTGCTTTATTTTTGTATCTTTTGGGTGGGTTTCTTTATCTTCTTTTTTTGGGAAAACAAAAAAAACTCTTTCTTATTTTTTCATTTCTTGCTTTTTTACTGACCATTTATACCTACAATTCATACCGGCTTATTGCTCCTGTGACAATTATTGTAAGTAGCGTTTTTCTCTATAAATCGTTTCCAAAAATTCGCAAATTTTTACTTCTTTCACTTATAGGGGTTCTCTTATTAGCTCTTCCAATGATTTTATTTTCATTAACTGCAAATGGATCGCAACGGTTTTCATCAACATCAGCATTTTCCAATTACAGTAATCTTCCAATTGCCAAAAAAATCTTAGTCTATCCAGCAGTCTATGTGATGAATTATCTCTCTTACTTTTCTCCTGATTATCTTTTTGTGACGGGGGACGGGAACGGTAGACATACGGTAAATGGTATGGGTAATCTTTTTCGTTGGGAAATTATTTTTTTCCTCGCCGGATTATATTTTCTTTTTCAAAAGAGAAAACAATTTTTTTCTCAGGTCATTTTTTTTGTTTTTTTTCTCGCTCCAACTGCTGCTGCTTTGACGAATCCAAGTCCTCATTCGCTTAGGTTCCTACTTCTTGTTTTTCCGATTACTGTTATTGTGTCTTTTGGACTGGTCCGACTTTGGCAGCAAAATAAATTGATAAAAGCGATTATTATCTGTATTGGGCTTTTTGCTTTTTATGAATTTTGTTTCTACTTGCATATTTATTATGTCCATTATCCGATACGCTCAGCGCCTGATTGGGGGGGTGCCTACAAAGAAGTGATTTCAGAGGCAACAAGTAAAAAGCATGCTTATTCTCGAATTGTTGTGAATGATAATATCGGTATGATTAAAAGCTACACCAATTTTTATAATGACAAACTTCCCTATGCTCTTGTTAATGATGATTGGATTACACGTGAACTTCATGCAAAACCTGGTGAAAAAATTCTCTACATCACGAGTAGTGACGAGAAAAAAAATCGCGGTCTTCAAAAAGTACCTCATAAGCTAATAGAAAATATTCCGCTCGAGAGTGCACATGATGGTATCTTTGCGCAGTTTTGGGAACTATGAAAAACACAATAAAAATCAATATTTTGTTACTTATCATTTTACTTGTTCAGATTTATGCTGTTTATCAATGGACTGCCTGTCATGATTTTTCAGGAAGTTTTCATTTTTCTTCATTTGATTTATCCCTTCGGCTTATTGATAGTATTCACTCAGATCATAATGTTCCGCTCTGGATGGTTCGGTTGTTTCACAATAAAATGATTGGTACAGGATTTGATATTTTTGCCGCATATCTGCAGTTTTGGAGTCTTACCTTTTTGGCAGGTTTTATTTCTCTTGCAGGAATATTTGGAATGGGAGTAAGTTTTTATTACTTTTTTGCGAAGAAGAAAACAGTTTTGCTTTGGATTATATTTTTGCTTGTTGTGTTGATTCCGTTTGGTGAAGTATTGAATTTAGTAAACAGATTTCCTTTTACCGTTCGAATTGCACTTGTTGCTCTCCCCTATCTTGTCTGGTCAAGCTTAGGTTATTGGAAGGTGTTGCAGACAGAAAGAATAAATACAAAAATTATTGATCTAATTATTATCGCTTCGTTGTGGTATACGATTGCTCTTCCCTTTATTCTCCCTATCTGTGGGGTTAGATAAATCTTTACGCTACTATACGTTCAGGAGATAATTTTTTTGCCGTTATAACAAGATAGTCCAACAATCCTCTTTCTACTACATCAACCCAAGGAGTGTGCTCATCATCTGGCATTGAGCCATCTTCATGTATGATTTTGTCCAACCATCGTGAAAAATATGGAAGCACGTCCTGTGTTATTGCAGTTATTTGAATAGTATCAGGATCAAACCCGCTTTGTTGTAACCACTTTCTCATATCACTCACAAGAATTGCATTATCAATGCCAACAGCAAACGAACCAAGCTTACCTTTTAATGCATCCTCTGCTGAAGGATCTTGGGTAAAAAAAGAGGCAATGGCAATTTGTCCATCAGGTCTTACTACTCTTCCCAATTCTCCTATAAATTTTTCAGGAGAGACAAAATGTTGTATTGCTTCAAGAGAATACGCTTTATCAACACTTCCAGATGGTATATTTCGAAGATTTTCTGCATAATTTTGATAAACTCTAAGTTTTCCCTGGTTACCTCGTAAGGTTTCTATAGTTCGCTCAACCTGTTCTGTTTGGGCATCTACAGCATATACTGTGCCTTGTGGTCTATATTTCTTTAATAGTCGCTTCACACCATTTCCTTTTCCGCAGGCAACTTCCAAGATTGCATCATTAGTATTTTCTGTGAGACCAAGTTTTTCAAACATAAAGTCGTACAGATTTTCTTGTGATTTAATTCTTGTTACTTCATTAAATGGTTCGTCTCGAAGATCTGCCCAGTAACCAAAATTGGTAAAGCCGCCTGGAAAAATTGCTGTACTTCTTAGACTGTCTGCTGCTTCTGCATACATTTCTGTCACATTTTTGAAAAAAGAACGAGGACGTTCTCTTGGGGGTTGAGTTTGAATGTCAAATTTTTTTTGATCAGGTTGTGACATGGTGAAATAATTATAGCAAAAATGCTACCTTACCTGGACCCTTTATGCGTGTTTTGTTCAAGAAGAAGTTTTGTAAAAAGAGTTGCAAGCCAGACTGCTGAAAAAATACCTGCAAGAAGTAAGAGACTTGCTATAACAGGAATAGTCGATGTTGCTGTTACGATAAGAAGTAGGAGAATAATTGCTGCAGATAAGCTATATATTCCCCACCCCCGTTGTTTAAGATTAAAAAATCGTCTACTAAAGACAAATTGAGTGATGATAAGTGTCAGAAAGATGACAAAGAAAGTAAGGTTGTGGATTATTGCATGTTCACTCATTGATGTCGGCATGATATTTGGTGTTCCTGGGGGAAACCCAAGCATTGGGTCCACGCGAAAAATGCCTGCGAGTATGTGCCCTATCCCATAAATACTAATAAGAAGAGGTCCGAATGTTTTTCCTGGACCAGATTGAAGTGTTTTTTTCATACCTTGTGCTGCGAAGAGAAAGAGGATGCCACAAAGAATGAAATTAGTTATTTGAATCCAACCAAGATCACCAAGGCTCAGCATACTTAAGGGGTGTCGGGTGAAGTCAAAACCTGTGCGGGTCAGTGCCTGGAGGATGACAACTGTTTGAAATAAAAGAGCGGCGATAATACCACTAGTGAGCAGGAGTCTTGTTGTTATTTTCATTTTTCTTTTATTTGATTTAATTGTATAAGATTGCCAAGAAAAATCAAACCTCTGGTATACTTACCTTATGCAATTTATTTTCAGAAAAATACCCCGTACTGTTTTCATACTTGGATTGGTAAGTTTTTTCAATGATTTGGCATCGGAAATGATTTATCCAATTGTGCCGATTTTTCTGACAACAGTCCTTCATACCTCAGTTCCTATTCTTGGTTTTATTGAAGGGTTTGCTGAAGCAACTGCAAGTATTGGTAAGTATCTCTTTGGAACATATTCTGATTATTTAAGGAAAAGAAAAATTTTTGTAACACTTGGTTATTCATTTGGAGCAGTATCAAAAGCACTTATCGGACTTGCAGCAAGCTGGCCTTTTGTCCTTTTTGCACGGTTTATTGATAGAGTTGGCAAAGGCCTTCGTACTGCCCCCCGAGATAGTCTGCTTTTAGAAAACGCAACACCAGAGAATAAAGGATTTATTTTTGGTTTTCATCGAGCATTTGATAGTCTGGGAGCAGTTTTCGGACCACTTGCAGCCCTTCTCATCTTGTATCTTCTCAACGAAAATTTACGACTTACCTTTTTTATTGCCTTTATTCCTGGCGTGATTGCAGTTTTGCTCCTGATTTTTTTAGTAAAAGAAAAAAAGAAATTGGACGTGCAAGAAAAAAAAGAATTTGTCAAAATAAATTGGAAACTATTGCAACCCAAACTTAAACTATTTCTTTTTATCAGTTTCGTTTTTGCATTGGGTAATAGCTCAGATACCTTTCTTCTGCTGAATGCCAAAAATCTGGGATTATCAACAACGCTTGTTGTCTTAGTCTATGTGCTGTATAACCTGTCTCAAACGATATTTGCAACGCCTGCAGGGCACTTTGCAGACAAACTTGGCGCAAGAAAAGTATTTGCAGGCGGACTTGTTGTTTTTGCTTTTGTATACCTTTGTTTTGGATTGGCAAAAAACCCGGTCTGGCTTTGGCTTCTTTTTCCGGTATATGGATTATATATTGCAGCAACAGATGGCGTATCAAAGGCATATATTTCAGAATTTATTACCCCAAAAGAATCCGGGACATTTTTCGGCGCTTATTACTTTTTGACCGCAATCGGAGCATTTCTGGCATCAGTTATTGCGGGAATACTGTGGAGTAAAATAAGTCCTTCAGCAACGTTTTTCTATGGAAGCGCTATGGCTTTTCTCGCGTTTTTCATCCTGGTAATCTACAGACAGAAGCTTAATAAGTCTTCTACTCTGGGACCAGAAAAATAGTAGGTTTTGACAAAGTTGCTTAGCCCCTATTAAATGTATTGACAATTAATGTACAATCTGTTAGTGTAAGTCTATGGCTTTTATTATCAAGTTTAATGAAGAAAAGAATCAATTGTTAAAAGCCACGAGAGATATTAGTTTTGAGGATGTTTTAGAAGCTTTAAAAGAAGGAAACCTGTTAACTGACATTAGTCACCCTAGCAAAAAACATCCTCGTCAACGAATATATGTAATAAAAATAAAAGAATACATATACGTCGTTCCCTATGTTCTCAACACAGAAAAACAAGAGATATTTTTAAAAACTATTTACCCAAGTAGAGTCTTTACTTGAAAATATATGAAAGGAGGCGAACATGAAGAAAAGAAAAAATAATAATCCATTTGATGGCTTAATTTTAGATGACGAAGAAAAAAGCTTAGAAGAAGCCTTTGAACGAGGGAACTTTGAGGAAAATGCTAATATTGAACAGACGAAGAATATGTTACAAGAAGCAGCTTCGAGATATTTAGAGCTGCATAATTCTAAGCCTGTTACATTAAGAATTAATCAGCTAGATTTGATCAAGATCAAAGCGAAAGCTGAACGGAAGCATATCCCTTACCAAACACTTTTGGGAGCTTTATTACATGCTTTTGCAGAAGGAGAAAAAGAACTGAAGATCTAGGCAATGTAGTAGTAATACGTTCCAACAAAGTTGGGAAGCCCCTGCTGATCTTTTTTGAAAGTTTTTATTGACATCATTCACGTTCAAAGCAATAATAAATTTATGCCTTTGCCAAAATATCTCACAACAGTTACTCCTTTTTCAAAATATCTTGCTCTGTCACTATTTATAATTCTTCCTTTAGTAAGTTTTTATCTTGGCATATACTTTCAGAGACATATTCAATCTCCAAACTACATACCAACTACTCGTTCACTAACGCCTGCCGTAACTCCCTCTTTCCCACAAGTTACCATTTCTCGTCTTACTCCGTCCTCTGGATCTGTAAATACAGTTGTTACTATTCAAGGATCCGGGTTTACACCCGAAAATAATAATGTGAAACTCGGGACAGAGGATGGAGAGTATTATCAGAATGGTAAGCCGGTAAATGTTATTGCAACAGTTCCATCCCTCGATGGTAAAACAATTCAATTTACTTTTCCGATTAGTGGACCAAGCGGTATCCTCTGTGATTCACCAACTCCCCCAAAGCACTGTGTCGGTGTCGCAGCTGTGAAATATACACATGGCATCTTTGCTATTGTAGTTGAAAACTCTCATGGTAGAAGCAATATAGTACAATACACCATACCAGCTTCTCCTTCAACACGTACACCAATTGTTCCTTAAAATAAAAATGTATTCTTACGCTTCGCTCAAGACTACCTTTTATAAAGGTATGATCTAACTTGTATCAAATTTTTATAATCCATTATAACTTAACTATAAAAATACACGCTGTTTTTGTCAATATACGAGTTTTTAAAGGGTATATAACAGTTTTACTTGTTGATTTTGTAGAAGCTGGTTGTAGATTATTGAAGTATGTTCATTGTTATTTAATAAATATGCTTCCTTTGCTGCAGCAAGCGCATCTTTTTTATTACCCAAAAAGTAGTCTACGTACGCAGCATTTAACCATAATTTATAACTTTTTTGATCATGCGATATCCCTTCTTGTATGATTTTTTGTGCCTCGTGAAAATCGCTATTTACTAAAAGAAGCGTTGAAAGGTTTTCATATGCAAGACTTACATGACTTGTATTAATGGCTTTTGTATACCAATAAATCGCTTTAGCATTCTCCCCTTTTGTTTGGTAAATTTCACCAAGTGTATTATATCGGTTCGCATTTGGTTGGTATTGTAAAGAATCTAACGCATATTTTTCTGCCTCATCATATCTCTTTGCTGCTAATAAGTCTTGTGCTAAATCGTTTTGTAGTGTCCCAACAAAAAGACTATGTTGTTTTTGAAGCACTGGTATATCGTGCTCAAAAAGAGTAATTTCATCGTGCCAATTTGTATTTCTTACTATTGTACGCCATGATAAAGCAATTAAAATAATTACAAAAATTCCCAAGGACACCTTTTTTACAGATGGAGAAAAATGTATTGTCTCAATACTAAGTCCAATCATCCCCAACAATCCTATCATTGGAAAATAAAACCATCTTTCAGCAACAGTCATATCAAGTTTTATAATCTGTAAAAGTAGTCCCATACTGATAAAAAACCAAAAAACAAAAAATAGAAATGGCCTAAATGATTGTTTGTTTTGGGAATAGATTTTTTTTCCTAGAAAAAAACAAATAACACAAAAAGTCAGATCGATAAGTAATGGCAAAATGAAGTCTTGAAATGAAAAATTCGTAACGATCCAATTTTGAGAAACTGCTAAATCCTTTGGGAATAAAAAAGTAAAAAGGTAGGATGAAAATATTTTTGGTATAGTTTGAAATACTAATATCCATGATTTTTCAACAGAATAAATACCGATGTGGGCCATCATAAATCTCATGAAGATATAAACTCCAAGTGGGATAAAAACAAGACTAAAAGTTATTTTTTTATTGTTAGAAGTAAAGAATAGAGAATAAAGTAGTGTTATAAAAATGAATATTATTCCTGTTTCTTTTGATAATGCAGAAAGAAGTAATAGAAAACATACAAGCGTTATACGTAATACCTTCTTTTTAAGAGACAGTGCATGGAGAGCTAGTAGCCCAAAGAAAACAAATAATAAATCGTTATATCCAGAGATATATCCAACCGCCTCAATATTTATTGGATGAACAAGAAAGATAAGAGAAAAAAAGAGAGCAAGTTGTTTTGAAATAAATTTTTTCAATAAGAAAAATATCATTACCGTGTTACTCAGGTGGATAAGTAAGGAAAAAAGATGAAAGTAAAATGGTGCTGGACCAAATAAGGTACCAAGGAGAGCAAAAAAGAACATCATAACCGGTCTATAGAAATGACCAATCAATTGACCGTTTGCTCCATAATATGTACCTCCTGCAAAAAAAGAAAAAAAGTTATTAAGGGAATAAGCGAGAGGATTATTAACAATTTGTTGAAAATCATCCCAAATAAATCCGTTAAAAAGTGAATTGAAGTAAACAACGATTCCGATAATCACAATCCAATGAATTGCCTTAAGGTTCGTTAGTGGAATAAATATACTTTTAAACGAAAACCCCTGCTCTTCTTCGTGGTGTTCCTGATGCATATTTTTATCCTAACACGAGTATATGTGCTGTTCAATATAAAACTCTGGGTAGATTTCTCTAGAGAGCTCCTGTAATAAATGTCCGTGGATTAACAGGTATACCATAGGAAACCAACATAATTATTGCTAAAAATTACTTGACAAATGTGTATATGTAGTGTATTCTACTTTTAGAAATTGGGTGAACTGCTGAAGTGGTCACCCATTTTTGCTATCTAAGAGGTTTTATATCTAAATTTGATGGCAGTGAGCCAATATCTACGATTTTCTCCAAGAGTATATTTATATCTATTTCATTTCCCTCAGGTTTATTAGCTTTCCTTTGTACTACTCTTGATATTCTATAGGAGATAAGATCTGCGAGTTCTAAGCCATTATTGTTGTAAGATTTTTTGACAATATTTGGCACAGAAATTTTATGATTTTTTAGTTTACTTATTCGATCTTCACCTTCTTCATCTTTTGTTACTGTCAATTTTGCACTTTCCCATGCTAGAAGCACTTGTTTATCAAGCCGTGGGTTTCGCTGTTCTGCATATATACTTCCCTCCTCCATTTTGTCTAACTCTTTTTCATAGCGTTCAAAGAGTAAATTGAAGGATAAGAAGTAAGGATCAACAGGAGTATCAGCAAATTGTTTCCCATACCATTTTTTGTCGATTACATATGCTGTTATTGAAAATTTATACTTTTTAATAACTGCATTCAGTTTTGTATAGAATTGTTTTCGTATTTCAAGACTTGCTAGAATTTTTAATTCAGATTGTTTTGCTTTGGCAGTACGATTTAATTCAAGAGAATGAAGAATTACTTTTTCAGTTCCAAATATTTGCTTTTTAAGACTTGCAAATTCCTTTTGAAATTCTTGATACTCTCCTACTTCAAAAATAACTCCTGTGAGTACAAAAAAAGGAAATGTTGGATCGAGCTTTGTTGTCTCCAAAGTATGAGTACCAGATTCATCTATAAAAAGCTGTTTCATAATAATATAAATTATATAGTATAAATAGATATATAGCTATATATGGCTCAATTTGAATTTAAAGATATTTTACAAGAAATGTATCTCATCTATTAATCTAAATAAATTCTTGGGTAGATTTCGTTATTTCTCTAGGGAGCTCCTGTAATAAAGGTTCGTGGATTAACAGGTATGCCAAAGACTCTTGTTTCAAAATGGACATGAGGTCCTGTTGCCCAGCCAGTTTGTCCTTCTTTTCTGATGATGTCTCCTGGTTGGACGTTTTGTCCGACCGTTACGTCTACTTCAAAATACCGTGTTCAAAAAGCCAATTATCCTAAATTAGTCGTATTTACAGTCAATTTTCTATTATTGTGAGATTAATATATTCCATTTTTACGAGATTTTGTCTATACTCAGCTTGATGAATAAAAAGTACCTGTTCGTAGTTGGCATCCTTGTTGTGATAGCTCTCATTGGGCTTCTTAGCTTGAGAGGTATCAAGCATTCAAATCAGGTAAGCAGTGCCTCTACAACGCCACCAAAGCCATTACCAAAAGAAGTAACAGTAACACTTGATAAAAATGGGTTTACACCAAATTCCATAACAATTAAAGTCGGTTCTGCGGTGCGGTGGATCAATAAGAGCGGTTCTCAAGAAACGGTGAATTCAGACAACTATCCAACAAATCAATTACATAAAGAATTAAATTTTGGCTTGTTTGCAAATAATTCCTCAGTTAGCCATACATTTACAAAAGCCGGGAGCTATGGGTATCACAATCAATTAAATCCTAAACAAAGAGGAACTATTACTGTTGATTGATTTCAATTCCATTAACCATTGCGTTATCTGTAACTGTTGTAAATTGAATGGTCATCTTTCCATTTGCATCTGATGGTACTGTAAATTTTTCAACAATCGCTTTATTTTCTCCCCCAGCGGCCGCAAAGATATCATAATTGCTTAAGATTTGATTACCATTTATTGTAACGTTAAATACACGACTTCCTGCACTGTTCCAGTACAGCTCGTTGAAATGGAGTCTTACCACATAATTCGTATTCGGGAGAAGATGTTTAATATTGTAGGAAAAATTACCATATCGTACTGATTGATACACTGATTGTGGTGCTGGGTTAGTAACATTGCTTGTATCAACGCTTGCTGTTGAGGAATATGTTGACCCTCCACTGAAACTGTTGTCCGCTGCAAAGTTACCTACTGTTGCTCCTCCTGCATTGATAATGACTGATGTCGCAGGTGTTGGGGTTGGAGTAGGTGTTGGTGATGGAAGCGTCCCGCTGTAGAGCTCAATACCATTCACCATGGCATTATCAGTAACAGTTGTGAATTGAATCGTTACATTACCATTGCTATCTGGTGTTGCTGGAAATTGTTCGGTTGTTGCGATATTTGCTCCACCAGCTTTTGCATAGATATCATAGTTGTTAAGAACATGTGTCCCGTTGATTGCAACATTAAACACACGACTTCCTTCCCCTCCACTATTGCCAGCAAGTGCTGTCCCCCAATAAAGTTCATTGAAGTGTAGTCTAACAGTGTATGACCCTCCTTGGGTGAGACCTGGAATGGTGTAACTGAAACTGTTGCCATATCTGACTGATTTATAAACTGCTTGTGGTGCTGGATTATCAACATTACTGGTATTAACTGTTGCTGATGATGTATATGACGTTCCACCTTGATAGTCTGTATCTGCGACGTAACTGCTTTGAGTATCTCCTCCCGCATCAATTGCTGTGACAAGGGTTGGTCCTGCTGGTGCAATACCAAAGTTTTGTGTAGTATCTGCATTTAATGCAATTGTCACAGGGTTTGTAGTCGTTGCAACATCACCATTTGGGACGGTCAATGTTTCAACATATGTCCCTACAGGAAGACCGGAGAACGTATAATTTCCGTTAGTATCCGTTGTAGTACTTTGTCCTGAATCGAGGGAAACTGTGACACCGCTTACTCCTGCCTCTCCTGAATCCTGGAATCCATTTTGATTGGCATCGTTATACACTGTTCCTGTGATTGAGTATCTTGCTGCGATGGTAAATGTTTTACTGTTATGTGTTTCCTGAACACCGCTATTATCAACTGACCAGTATTTTACCGTATGGCTGCCATTACCAGTTATAGTGAATGGTGAAGAATAGGTCTGTTGCGATCCTCCATCAATTGTGTAGTACGTATTTGCAACTGAATATCCAGATGCTGCTGTTGCAGAAAGCGTCACCGTTGTTGGATCAGTATATGTTCCATCAGCAAATTGAGTCGTTAAATTAGCTGTTGTTACAGGGGTGGCATGATTGTATTGGAGAGAAATAATTTCGGTTTGATCCCCAGTAATAGTAATATTATTTACCGTAAATCGTGAATAAATACTTCCACCCGGTGGGTTACCAACAAATTCATAGGAGCCAGGACT
>CAYMJR010000009.1:0-39706 GCA_964391315.1 uncultured Gammaproteobacteria bacterium
ATTCTCTTTTCATACGATCAACCATGATTTCAAGCTGAAGCTCACCAATACCTGAAATGATTGTCTGACCTGTTTCATGGTTTGTTTTAACGGTAAAGGTTGGATCTTCTTCCTGAAGTCTCTTCATTGAGTAACCAAGTTTTTCCTGGTCTGACTTTGTTTTTGGTTCAATAGCCAAAGAGATAACTGGTTCTGGGAAGGTGATTTGTTCAAGAACTACTGGCTTTGCTTCATCACAAAGCGTGTCACCGGTAATGGTGTCTTTCAAACCAACGATAGCAACGATTTCTCCTGCATATGCTACATCTATCTCTTCACGATCATTTGCATGCATCATAAGAAGACGTCCAACACGCTCTTTAAGATTTTTGTTGGCGTTATAAACGTAAGATCCAGCCTCAATTTTTCCTGAATAGACACGGAAGTAGGTGATTTTACCAACGTGTGGGTCATTTTGGATTTTGAAAGCGAGACCTGCAAATGATTCTTCTGGAACGAGTTTGCGTACTTCTTCTTCCTCAGTTTTTGGATTTTTACCTTTAACTTCTCCCAAATCAACAGGTGATGGAAGGTAATCAACAACAGCATCAAGAAGTGGTTGGACACCTTTGTTGCGAAGTGAAGTTCCTGCGTAAATAGGTACTAATTTATATGCAATAACTGCTGCACGAAGTGCTTTCTTCAGTTCTTCAACACTTGGCTCATCTCCACCGAGATATCTTTCCAAAAGCGCATCATCTGTTTCACAAATCTTTTCAACCAATTTATTGCGGTATTCTTCAACTTGTGCTTTCATTTCTTCTGGAATTTCGTCCGTTACTTCATACTTTGCACCAAGTTCATCTCCACCCCAAGTAATAGCTTTTCGAGTCAAGAGATCAACATTTCCCTTGTAGAGATTTTCTGCACCGATTGGAAGCACCATGATTGCAGGATTTGCGCCAAGTCTTTTTTCAATTGTGCCAACACAATTAAGAAAATCAGCACCGAGTTTGTCCATTTTGTTAACAAAACAAAGTCGTGGTACTTTGTATTTGTCTGCTTGTCTCCAAACAGTTTCAGACTGTGATTGGACACCCTCTTCAGCATCAAGAACGGTGATACCTCCATCAAGAACACGAAGTGAACGTTCTACTTCTGCAGTAAAGTCAACGTGTCCAGGAGTATCAATGATGTTAAACCGATGTTCAATTCCTTTGTAAAGGCTGTCTTCAAATTTTGGCGTCCAGAAAGCAGTTGTCGCAGCAGATACAATAGTAATACCTCGCTCTTTTTCCTGTTCCATCCAGTCCATTTGGGTATTACCTTCATCAATGTCACCAATTTTGTAGGTACGACCAGTGTAGAAAAGAATACGTTCTGTTGTTGTTGTTTTTCCCGCGTCAATGTGAGCGATAATTCCGATATTTCGGATACGGTCTAATGGATAAAGTCGTGATTTTGCGTCTGCCATAAATAAAAATAGTTAAAAATCCAAAGTCCCCTTCGAACTTTTAACTTATATAAAGTATAACACATCCAAAAAAAGTTTTCTATATACAGATACGCAATTACATAGCATTTAACGAAGGATTTGTTTCAGCTTTTGGGAGAGATGTAATTTCAGTTAATTGTTTTCTAAGTCGAGTCAACCCATCTATCATACGCCGTTCCATACCTGCCTCAGCGATTGGAGATTGGGATAATGCGGTAACTTTTTGTTCGGCAGCTTGTTCTAAACGATGCTGCACATCATCTACAGATAGTTCTTCCCCTTTAAAATATACTTTCTGATCAAGTGCAGTAAGTACAAGTAGTTCATCAAGGGAAAGTGTGTCTATTGGTGATTCATTATTATTTTTTCGTAACTCATTGTCAGAGAGTATTCTTTTTTTATAATCGTATGGTATGAATATTCCTCCCTTTTCTAATTTTTTTGCATTTTCGGCTGCCTCTTGAGATTTCTTCTCACCTGAAGGGCTTTCTGAATCGTTTTCAAAAATAACCATTTGCTTAGAAATGTCAGCAAGTGTCTGTCCAGAAAGCATTTCACCTGCACCTACTTCACTCATATCTCATGTATAACCTAAAAAATAAAATATTGCAATCATATTTACGCTCCTCTTGATACTTCTGTTACTTTTCCCTACACTGGAGTTAAGCCGCGAATTGGTGCGGTTTTATGGTTATGGCAGAAAAGACAAAAAAACGTATTATTAATCTTCTTCCACATAAAGGAGACAGTCTTTTTGAACAGTTTTTGGCCTGGTCACTTACCATCGGACGGCTTCTTATTATCATTACAGAAACATTGGCACTCAGTGTCTTTTTCTACCGTTTTGTTCTTGATGTCCAAATTATTGACCTTCACGATAAAATTAAGGCAAAAAGTGCTATTGTTGACGCCTTTAAAGGTCAGGAAGAAAACTTCCGCAATCTGCAAACAAGACTTCTCCTTGCGAAAAACTTTGACAGCAAAAAAGATACATCTCTCTCATTGCTTGAGGATATTATCGACCTTGGCAAAAATAAGGTTACTTTTCGAACGATCCATATGTCAGTTAATTCTGTGAATATTGAAATACAAGCATCTTCTGCTACTGTACTCAATAATTTCGTTAAAGCCTTAAAAAGTAATCCAGCTATCAGTGGTGTCAGTATTGACCGTGTTGAAAATAGTCCCTCATCAGGAGTCGTTGCCCTTGGAATAACCGCAAAGCTTGCGAACAATTTGCAAACAATTCCGATTTCATCCGATATTAAAGATATGGAGGTAAGTAAATAATATGGTGAAACTCCCACAAAATTATTTTGAAAATCTTTCAGTAACAAAATACCGTCAGTACCTCAAACTCTTACCAAGTATGCAAAAAGAGAATACGAGAATTATTACTATGCTTATTTTTACCTTTATCTCACTATCGTTTTTGAGTCTTTTTGCAATCAATCCTACCCTCTCAACGATTATTGAACTGCAGAAAGAATTGGATGAAAGTCAATTTGTCAATAAACAACTGACAACAAAAATGAATAATCTCAGCGCATTGCAAGAAAAATATGCAAATCTTTCTGGAGACCTGCCTTACGTTTATGATGCTATTCCACAAAATGCTTCTGTACCAACACTTGTTGGACAAATCTCATCACTTGCACAACAGGCAAATATTCATATTACTGCAATACAGGTGTCTCCTGTTGTACTAAGTGACTCTAGGTTAACAATATCGTCCAAAACATATGCTTCGTTCACCTTTACTTTAGATGCTGACGGATCGTATGAACAAATGCAATCATTTGTTAAATCACTTGAAAATTTCAATCGTATTGTTACTGTTGAAGAAATATCATTACTAAAAAATCCCAAAGGTAATGATTTACTGATGACAATCAAAGGAAGAGAATATGTAAAACAATAACTCTATGAAATTGAAAAAAATTACACAACTAGACATCCTTTATCTTTCTATTTCAATGTTTGTTATTGTTGTGGTATGGATCGTTTTTAGTCTCTATCATACCTATGTAACCTCAACAATTAGTGATGACCTTCAGATGCAAATCACTCCTATTGATGGCTCGTTCGATACAGCAACAATCGACAAGTTAAAGTCTCGTACAAAGACCACACCTCTTGCTGCAATTAATCAAGCAAGCTCATCGGCAGCAATTTCACCGTCTCCAACTCCAGCAGTAGGTAATCTCGAGGTAACTCCAAGCGCAGAGCCGACACCTACGGGACAAAAGAGTCAGATCACTGGCACCATTACACCAACCCAAGCATTATCGCCGACTGTCATACCAACTATTACACCATGAATAGAGTAAAAAATACTATTTGGAATAAAAAGTTACCATCCTTTTTGGGAGTCTTTTTCTTAATGTTTGCTATTGGAATCATTGCTTATCTTTCCCGTAATGCAGTCCTCTTTGGTACGAAAGCCGCAGCAAGCAATGTACCAAAAGATGTCAAAATAAGTAATATCACCGATACGACATTTACTGTCTCATACACCACTGATTCCAGTGTGTTAGGATCGATTTCTTTTGGAACATTGGGGAAAATGGATCAAGTAGCGCTTGATGACCGGGACAAACCAAAAGCAACTCCAACAGAGCATACAACACATTACATTACCGTTGCCAATCTCGCCCCTTCGACAGCATATACATTTTCTATCACTTCAGGATCTCAAACATTTCTGAACCAAGAGGCTGCTTATCAAGTCACAACCGTTTCTACACAGTCAAACCCACGTACATCCAAAACAACAGTTTCAGGAAAAATAACACAGGTGGACGGTAGTCCTGCTTCAGAAGTGCTTGTATATCTTTCATTAAATAATTCTCAATTACTTTCTACACTTACGAATAGCTCAGGCAGTTATACATTAGACACTCCCACCCAACTTTCACCAAATACACCACTGACACTGCAAGCTGAGAATGCACTAAATCAATCGCAAGCATCAATCCTTGCTGGTCAGGCAAACCCTGTTCCACTTATTATTTTATCCAAAAATTATGATTTTGCAGTCAGTAGCGAACCGTTATCTCCATCTCCGATGGCTACAAGCTCTGCAGAGCTTTCCGCAACTCCCAGCGCATCACCTGTCGCTTTCCCAACAACTGCAGAAAGTACTGGAACAACACCCAAAATTCTTACTCCTCAAAAGGAACAGGGATTTACAGACCAACAGCCGACGTTTAAAGGACAAGCTGAACCAGGCCAAACAGTCAACGTCACTATCAACTCCACACAAACTATTACTGCATCAGTCAAAACCGATGCTAATGGCAATTGGCAGTACAGACCAAACCAAGCACTCGAACCTGGCACACATACCATTACCATCCGAACAATAGATGCTTCAGGACTAATGCGAGTGATCACACAGTCATTTGTTGTTTATGCTCAAGGAAGTCAATTTACAGAACCTTCTATCTCTCCTTCACCCTCAACAAGTTCAAGCACTACTCCTACTAATTCACCAACCTCAACTCCTCAACCAAATGCAACTGCAACTCCAACCTCAACTCCTCGACCAAGTCCAACTGCAACTCCAACCTCAACTCCTCAACCAAGTCCAACTGCAACTCCAACTGTGAAGGTAACCGCAACGCCTACTCCTACCAAAAAATTGGCACAGGCAACAATATCTGTTACCACTCCTCCAATTCCTATCACCGGCAATGCATCTCTCATGATCACCGTTATTGGTGCTGTCACAACAATTGCTATCGGCGCTTTACTTTTCATATTCACTGCCGTATAAATAGCTAATTCATGAGAATCGCAATTATTGGGGCTGGATTTACTGGCCTTTCAGCAGCATATCAATTGGTAAAAAAAGGGCATGACGTGACTGTCTTTGAAAAAGACCCGTATCCTGGCGGTCTTGCTATTGGTTATCAGGAAAGAAACTGGAAATGGTCGCTTGAGAAACATTATCACCATTGGTTTACCAATGATGATGCAATTTTGGAACTCGCCAAAGAAATCGGACACGAAGTCATTACTAAACGACCAAAGACATGTGTCTATGTTGAAGGAAAAATATACCAATTTGATTCACCAAAAGAAGTGTTACTTTTCCCAAAATTATCTCTTGCTGAAAGAATTCGTATGGCAGCAGTCGTCGGACTCATACGATACAATCCTTTTTGGAAACCGCTTGAGAAAGTAAATGCTAGTACATTTTTACCCCGCGCTATGGGGAACAAGCCCTATCGGATGATTTGGGAACCACAATTTACGAATAAGTTTGGGAAATTTGCAACGGATGTATCTCTTGCGTGGTTTTGGGCACGTATTTCTAAGCGTACACCATCACTTGCATATCCTGAGGGTGGATTTCTTATGTTTGCCAATCACTTTGTCGATGTAATCAAAGAAAAAGGCGGAAAGGTTTTATTCAACACAGAAATTTCTGAGATAACCAATGAAACGGTCAAGTATAAACTTACTAATGGAAAATCAAAAATGGAAAACTTTGACAAAATTATTGTTACATTGCCTACATCATTTTTCATCAAACTGACTCCCAGTTTGCCCGAAATATACAAAATGAGTCATGCAAGACTCAAAAATCTTGGCGCAACCAACCTCGTCTTACGACTCAAAAAACCTTTCTTTTCAGACGGTACGTATTGGCTGAGTGTTTGTGATCCAAAAGCACCTATTTTGGCAATTGTTGAGCACACCAATTACATGGATAAAAAATACTACAACAATGAACATCTTGTGTATCTTGGTAATTATCTTACAACTGATGATCCAAGATTTTTGCTAAATAAGGAAGAAAAATTAAAACAAGTTGATCCTTTTCTGAAAAAAATAAATCCTGAATACAGAAAATCACTTATTGGCTATGAATTCTTTAAGGCTCCCTTTGCACAACCCGTTATTCCAACGAATTACTCCAAAATGATTCCTCCGATGACAACACCCTTATCAAGGGTCTATCTTGCCAATATCGAACAAGTCTATCCGTGGGATAGGGGGACCAACTATGCTGTCGAGTTGGGAGAAGAAGTAGCAAAACTTGTTACTCAAGTTTAAATTTTACTTTTCAATTCTCAATTTTTAATTTAAAAATCTCATTGAATTTCCAATGAGTTAATTTTTAAATATTGAGTCATTGAGATTTGATTAAAAATTGAGAATTATGTTAGATAAATTTCATAATAAATCTCTAATGATAGTAATAATTTTAACTATCATTGGCACTTTTCTCCATTTTTATAATTTGAATTGGGGAGCCCCTTTTTATTTTCATCCTGACGAAAGAAATATCGCTTCTGCAGTAACGCAAATACAATTTCCTCATCAAATGGATCCTAATTTTTTCGCTTATGGATCACTTCCGATCTATACCATTTACTTTACAGGTTTATTGATCAATGCGTTATATAAATTCCCTCCACAAACTGACCAGTTTTCAATTGCAATACAAATCAGCAGGTTTTATTCTGCACTTTTTGCAACACTTCTCATTCCCATTATATTTCTTATTGGAAAAAAATTACGCAACGAAACAACAGGACTGATTGCTGCATTTCTTGCAACAACAAGTGTTGGCTTTATTCAATTTGCACATTTTGGAACATTTGAAATGTGGCTGACGTTTTTTTCTGTTTTATTGTTTTGGGTATGCCTACAAACACTTTCAAAAAAGACAATACTTCTTATCGGAATCCTTTTTGGTATTCTTGTCGCAATAAAAATATCATCATTGTCACTCTTACCAATTCTTCTCTTTATTATTCCTGCAAAAATAGGAATTAAAAAATTGAAAACAAAATTCATAAAGACAACACTAAAATTTTTGTTGACTGCATTATTTATTTTTGTCACTGCTTTTCTTTTGTATTATCTTTCAAACCCATTCGTTTTTCTCGACACACAATCCTTTAGCAATAGCATGCACTATGAAACAAGTCTCGCACTGGGAACACTGCCTGTATTTTATACTGGAGAATTTTTCTATACTATTCCAGTCATTTTCCAATTTATAAAAATATATCCATTTCTTATCAATCCACTCATCACAATTCTTTTCATTTCATCATTTTTTTATTTGTCTTGGATTGCAATTAAAACAAAAAATAAGTCATACATAATACTTAATACTTTCTACTTACTACTATTTCTATCCCAAGCGTTTCTTTTTGCCAAATGGACACGCTACATGGTACCAACACTGCCATTTATTTTTTTAATAATTGCACTCACATTAACTGATTTTTTTAACAAAAAATTTAAACCATTTAGCCATATCACCATTTTAACCATAGTGATTTTTATAAACACCCTTTTCGCCTTTTCATACTTCATTACAGTTTTTATCCGACCTGATACCCGCATCGAAGCCTATCATTTTGCACAAAGAACTATTCCCGCCAATACATTTATTCTGAGTGAAGTTTATGATTTGGGAATTGTCCCGTTTAACCAAATGTATGCCAACATTACCCTGTTTAATTATTATGATTTAGACAATAATTCAGTTGACGCAACGCCAGCAATTCTGAGCGATGAACTTTCTACACGACAATATATTATTCTTCCGAGCCAACGGATTTTAAAAACCCGCTTATTACAAAAAGATAAATTCCCCCTTGCCAACTCCTTTTATACAAAACTCATCAGCGGACAGTTAGGATATCGCAAAATCTATGAAACTCCTTGCGATCTTTTCTGTAGCATTACATACTTAGGAAGTCCTATCTGGAGTTTTGAAGAAACAGCAAACGTATTCGACAGACCGACAGTAATGATATTTAAAAAAATATGAAACTAAAACTTTCAACAAAAATAATCTTAATCGCAATCCTTTTTCTTGCAGCCATTTTCCGATTTCATGGTATCGATTGGGACCAAGGATACAAATTGCATCCGGATGAGCGGGCAATCATTATGACAGTTGACAGACTTTCCTTAACCCAAAATATTTCCGAATTTCTTTCCATCAACAGTCCTTGGAATCCTCACTTTTTTGCCTATGGCAGTTTTCCTTTTTATCTTCTGTACACTGTCGGACAAATCTTTACTAACGTTACAAGCAATCCTGGTTATGCACATTACGTCATGTTACAAATTCCTGGAAGAATTCTCTCTGGCATCAGCGACCTGTTAACAGTTCTCATGCTCTTTTTCATTGGAAAAAAATTATTCAATAAAGAAGTCGGATTGTTCGCAGCATTTTTTTATAGTATCAGTGTTCTTCCAATACAACTTTCCCATTTTTATGCTGTTGATACACTGCTTACTTTTTTTATTACAACAATACTCTATCAACTAATCTTGTTTTATGAAAAACCAACAATCAAAAGGGGAGTGGTAATTGGTATTCTTGTTGGTCTTGCACTTGCAACAAAAGTCAGCGCAATCGTTATCGTTACATCAATTGGCGCGAGTCTTGCAGCAGACTTTCTTTTACTTTTTCTTAAACAACCTCATAAGCCGCATCATTATCTTCCTCATCTGCCAAAATTTGTGCAACATCTCATCACCTATGCTCTCCTTATTGCAATAATAACAGTCGCAACATTTCTCTTTTTCGAACCATACGCACTTATCGATTCCCAAAATTTTTGGTTGCAAACACTCCAGCAATCTGCAATGACAAAAGACGCATTTACTTTTCCCTACACACTACAATATGTCCACAAAACACCGTATCTGTATGAACTGAAAAATATTTTTTTCTTTGGACTTGGACCACTCCTTTCAATTCTGGCATATAGCGGATTTCTTTATTTTATCTCAATTGTTATTAAAAAAGATAAATCGGAAAAATGGGCTCAAGAAACAATTCTTCTTATCTTTTTTGCTGCATACTTTATAACTGTTGGTAATTTCGCAATTGGATTTATGCGCTACATGCTTCCTGTCTATCCACTCCTGTGTCTCTTCGCCGCAGTATTTATCTATGAATCATTTACGTTTATTAAAAATAAAACAATAAGAGCCATATGCTATACACTATTTGCCATAGGTCTTTTTATTTGGCCTCTCAGTTTTATCCAAATCTATTCTCATAATAATACAAGAGTCAATGCAACAAACTGGATTCTTAATAATATTCCAGCAGGACAATTCTTACTTGTTGAGCATTGGGATGACCGGCTGCCGCTACAAAATAGTGAACAATATACCATTGAAGAATTAGAGCTTTATAATCCCGAAAGTCCAGATAAATGGCAAAAAATTTCTAATCAATTACAACAGGCAAACTATATTATTATTGCATCAAACCGTTTATATGTTCCGTTACAAAAATTAACAAACTGCAGCAAACTTCCTGCTTTCCGCTGTTATCAACAAACAGCACAATATTATAAAAATCTTTTCTCTGGTAAACTTGGTTATCAAGAAGTTACAGAATTTAGTAATGATCCAATAATTCCTTTTCTTAATATAAAAATAAATGATCAAGGGGCTGATGAATCATTCACTGTTTACGACCACCCAAAAGTAATGATATTTAAAAAAATGTAGCGAAGTTCTATGGCTATAACGTTAAAACATTTTAATAATAGAACCATTTAACCGTAGAAAATATATGACATCTCAAACAAAATATTTTTCTCTTATTACGAGTATTACTATCGTTTTTTGTCTCGCCATTGCTTTTGATATTTTTCCTTTTCTTCGTGGTCCTGCACCATATCCACCTGAATGGCAATGGGCCTACTTTTTCGTTAATACATTTTCAAAAATATATTTACCAATCATAATGTGTTTACTCATTATCGGATTTTTCTGGCTCAGTGAAACAAAAAAATTTCTTATTAAAAAATCTCCTCTATTGCTTCTTATCATCCTTAGCCTGCTATCGTTACTCTTTCAAATAAGTCTCCTCTTTTTTAGCAGATCAGGTACTCTTGTCTTGCTTCATAGAATAATTAACCCTGAACTAAACGGTTATTTTACTGCAAGTCTTACTATACATAATGTAGCTGATTTTCTTAAAAACTATAACAACAACATCTTGCAATTTGCCTATCACGCTAGGTCACATCCTCCTGGCGCAATTTTATTATTTTATGGTATTAAGCAATTGTTAAATCCGTTTACTTTTTTTATAAATTTTGTAAGTCATCTTTCACCAACACATCAAGATGTAAAACAAGCATGGGATAATCTTTTACCGATTGATAAAGCAACCGCTCTTTTTTCAGCATTCTTTATACCTTTTATTTCAACAATTACCCTTATTCCTCTGTATTTTTCAGCAAAAATACTTTATGGCACTCGCGTCGCATTGAGATGCATCTTTCTCTTCTTCTTTATTCCTACTATTGTTTTTTTCATTCCGATAAATGACTCATTGCTGCATATTTTCTCAATCACGTCATTTTTCTTTTTACTCAAAGGTCTCCAAAGTAACAATAAACTCTTTCTTTTTCTCTCAGGAGCCGCTCTTTTTCTTGGCGCATTTTTCAATCTTTCTTTACTACCGGTACTTATTCTTTTGTTCTTTTTTTCTCTCTTTTTTCTGATTCAAAAAAAATCCGTTTCTTTCAATGAATACATAATAGTTGGTATCTTTTTTTCACTTGGATTTTTCCTACCGCCTGTTTTACTGAATGTAATTTTCCATTTTAATTCCCTACAAACAATTCATATGATCACAGCATATAACCCAGGCAACCTTGGAAGATCGTATACTCTTTGGCTCTACTATAATATCCAAGATTTCTTCATTTTTTGCGGTATTCCGATAGCTGTTATTTTTTTACTAACACTCAAACACACGTTTATCCAGAGTATAAAAAAACAATTCGCAAAAATAGATATTCTCTTTCTTGCGTTCTTTCTAATGCTTTTTATTCTTAATTTTTCCGGCGCAGTTCGAGGAGAAGCAGGTAGGATATGGTTACCCTATGTCCCTTTTATGGTTTTACCAACAGTGAATTATATGACTAACAATATAAAATTTTCCGGTAAATTATTTGCTGGATTTCTCCTTCTTCAGGTAATACAAATTTTAGTGATGCAGGAATTTTGGGCTGTGCTTTGGTAAATTTCCTCCCATTCTCAACTGTAAAATTTATGCTAAAATAGCACTCATATGAAAAAGGGAGTTTATGTTTTAGGTTTAACATATTTTGGCATGCATGACTCCTGTGCAGTACTTTTAAAAGATGGTAAAGTAATTGCAGCCGCTGAAGAAGAACGATTTAGCAGAATCAAATTTGACCGATCATTTCCCAAACAATCGATAAAGTGGTGTCTTAAAAAAGCAAATATTTCTATAAAAGATGTTGCATACGCCGGATATTTTTGGCAACCATGGAAAGGTCTCCTCAACAGAGCATATTATTATTTCCAGTCTTTTCCCAGTTTTTTAAAAGATACCAAAAGACCTTCTGCTCTCCTTGATCAATTTAAGGCAAAATATGTTCTTGAAAAAGAAACGGGATTTACTGGTAAGTTCTTTTTTTTGAATCATCATATAACACATGCTGCAAGCGCATTTTATGCATCAGGTTTTGAAAAATCTGCTATCCTCTCAATTGACGGAACTGGTGAAAAAGTTTCTTGCTGGCTTGGTTTTGGAGAGAACGGAAAAATAATTCCATACAAAACAATTAACTGGCCCCATTCCATAGGACAGCTTTACCGAACAGCCACACAATATCTCGGTTTTAATATCTTTTCAGATGAGTATAAAGTCATGGGGCTGGCGCCATACGGCAAGCCGAAATATCTTAATAAATTTAAAAAGATAGCAAAATTAAAACCATACGGTAAATTTGAAATAGATTTACCATATATAGAATATCATCATGGGAAAGAAACGATGTATTCTGATAAATGGATAAAAACATTTGGTCCTGCAAGAAAAAAAGGAGCGATTATTGAAGAACGGCATAAAAATATTGCAGCAAGTGTTCAGGCAAGAACCGAAGAAAGTATTGAGCACCTCGTAAAATATTTAATGAAAACAGGTGATTATGATTCATTATGTCTGGCAGGAGGTGTCGCATTAAATTCTGTTGCAATTGGAAGATTAGCGCGCTCGGGCCTTGCAAAAAGAATTTATACTTCACCAGTTTCAGGAGATACAGGATGTGCTTTTGGAGCTGCTTATTATATTTATCACCATATACTCGGCAATCCAAATTCAGAACCGCTTCAACACGCTTATTGGGGAAGAGATTTTACCAATGAAGAAATAAAAAAAGTTATTATTAAAAATAAATTACAATATACAAAGATTAAAAATCCAGAAGAAAAAGCTGCTCAGCTAATTGCAAAGGGTCATGTCATCGGATGGTTTCAGGGACAATCAGAGATAGGACAGAGAGCACTGGGAAATAGAAGTATACTCGCAGACCCAAGGGACCCAAAAATGAAAGACAAGGTAAACAAGCTCATCAAATATAGGGAACCATTCAGACCATTTGCTCCCGCGATTCTTGAAGAATTTCAAACTGACTACTTTGATTACGCCAGTCCCGTTCCTTATATGACTGAAGTCCATCCAGTAAAGAAAAATAAAAGATCGAAAATTCCTTCAGTTGTCCATGTTGACGGAAGCGGAAGAATCCAAACTGTCATGAAAAAGACAAACCCGAAATTTTGGAGTTTAATTAATACTTTTAATAAAATAACTGGCATTCCGGTCGTATTGAATACCTCATTTAATGTACAGGGAGAGCCGATTGTTGATTCGCCTCAGGATGCAATAAGAACCTTTTTGGGATCAGGCCTTGATGACATATTTTTAGGAGATTATTGGGTACAAAAAAATAAAATATGATTGATGAACGATTTGCTATTCTCGCAGGTTTACTCAATATTGTCGGATGTAGTGTTTATTTTATCGGCACAATCAAAAGTACTACCAAGCCTAACCGCGTCACATGGTTTCTATGGGCACTCGCACCACTCATTGCCTTTTTTGCACAAATACAACAAGGCGTTGGATTAATATCATTTTTTACGTTAAGTAATGCATTGGGCCCGCTCCTTGTTTTGGTAGGATCATTTGTAAACAAACACTCTCTGTGGAAAATTACCTTATTTGATATCAGTTGTGGAGTACTTTCTTTACTTGGACTTTTTTTCTGGTATCTGACACAAGTTGGTAATATCGCAATTTTCTTTAGTATCGCCTCTGATCTTCTTGCAGCAATTCCTACAATTGTCAAAGCATATCGGGTACCAGAAACAGAAAATGCCCGGGCATTTTTGGTTGGCACAACAGGTTCTTTACTGGGCGTATTGACGATCAACACATGGACATTTGCCAATTATGGATTTGCGCTTTATGCGCTTCTTTGCAATGGACTTATTTTTCTCTTAGTGCAGTTTAAAATAGGAAAACAATTACATCTCGCTCTCGCTAAAAAAACTTCTTAATCAACCCAAGCGCGCCTTGCTTCCATGGAACTCGGTGGCTTACACCGCTTGTATGTTCAAACGATTTAAGATTATCTAAATACCATTTATAGTTTCGAAGCAGTGCTTGTTTGTTGGAATATTTTGGTTTATATCCCAATTTTTTCTCTGCCTTTTCAATTGAGACAAACGAATCCTCAGATGCTGTTTCATAAACCCATTTGTAGAGAGGAGAAACATGTAATGCTTCCAAAAACCGTAGACCCAAAATAACAGGTTTTGCAGGAAATCCAATTATTTTTTTCCCAAACCCCGCTTTATCCAACACGGCTTGATAATCTTCTTTCATCGTAGTAAATTCTTTCGCACCAATGTTAAACGTATCATTTACCAAGCGTTTATTTTTTATACTGCATTGATAAATTGCTTCACACAAATCCTCAACATCAAGTAATTGGTATCTATTATTTCCACTCCCAATCATTGGGAAATTATGACCTGTTCTTGCCCAATCATAAAAAAGAGCGAACACTCCAAGCCGCTCAGGTCCGACAAATGATTTTGGACGAATAATCGTTACACACATTCCTTTCTTGCGGTAGTTCTCACAGACTGCTTCTGTTTTTACTTTTGAAATGCCATATGGTCCAACACCATCTAATTTATCATCTTCATATAATGGATGATGATCAGGAATGCCATAGACAGCGGTTGATGAAATATGAATAAACCGATCAACCTTATTCTTGAATGCTGAATCAATTACATTTTTGGAGCCTTGAATATCAGTTGAAAAAATATCTTCTTTTTTATACAGAGGCAATGCAGCAGCACAATGGACAACAACATCAACATCTTCCATCGCATGGTCAACTGTTTTTTTATCACGTATATCTCCTGTAATAACAGAAATTTTCTTTTTTTCTGGATAATCAAACTGAGCGATATCAAGAGATGTCACCTTCTCACCTTTTTTGAGAAGATAACGGATTAGATTAATTCCCAAAAATCCTGCCCCTCCAGTAACAAGAAAACGCCTAGCTTGCATAAACGTAATTGTATCACAATCTCAACCTTGCCAGAGCCTCTCTACAATAGTACAATAGGAAACATTAATGCCTTATGAATATCGGATTTGATTTTGATAAAGTATTTATCGACTACCCACCATTCTTTCCGGCAAAAATTATCGACAAACTCTATAAACAAAAAGATAATGGCATTCTTCTCTATAGAATTCCCACTTATCCTGAACAACTTTTCCGCAAAGCAACCCATCTTCCTTTTCTTAGACCAGCAATTAAAGAAAATCTAGCAGTTCTTAAAAGTATTCCCAAAAAACAGAACCAACTGTATCTTATTTCTAGTAGATATAAATTTTTACGTAACGAAACAAACAGGTTAATACAAAAATATGAACTTGATAAAATCTTTGACCACATGTATTTTAATTATGATAATGAACAGCCCCATCTGTTTAAAGAAAAAATTCTCAAAACACTTAATCTTGATCTCTATATTGATGATGATTTATCACTATTGAGACATGTTGCAAAAAGCAATCCAAAAACAAAATTTTTCTGGCTCAATCACACCTCAGACACAAAAACCCTCCCTAAAAATATTTTTGAAATTAAAAAATTGGATGCGATATTAAAAAATAATAAAATAATTTAATGGCAAATGCTGACATTCTCGTAACATTTCACTGGTGGTTAACTCTCTTTATTCTTGGAGTTGGTTTCCTTCCGCTCACCATTTTTTCCTTTAAAAACTTTTTTGACCGAGGATATCTTTTTTCAAAAATCCTTGGCCTGACGATTACGTCGTACGTCATATTTATTTTAGGTCTTTTTCATATCGTTCCTTTCTCACAACGTGGAAGTATTTTCATATTTCTGATTTTAGTTATTGCATGTTTTTTTCTTCTTCGGAACAAACAAAATATTATAGATATTGTTAAACAATCATGGAAAACATTTCTTTTTGAAGAAATACTTTTTGCTGCAGCGCTCTATTTCTGGGCATATATTCATGCATTCTCTCCGGATGCACACGGGCTTGAAAAGTTTATGGATTTTGGCTTTATCAATTCCATTCTTCGTTCAGACTATTTCCCGCCAAAAGATATGTGGTTTACTCCATTACCGATAAACTATTACTATTTTGGGCATCTCATGACGGCAGTTCTAACAAAAGCATCAGGCATTCCTTCGGCAATCACCTTTAATCTCATGCTCTCAACTATTTTTGCATTTTGTTTTACTCAATCATTTTCAATTGGTGCAAACCTCTATGCATTGATTGGAAACAAAGAAAAATTGTTTGTTGTAAAACGGACCATTGCAGGAATTATTTCCGCAATGCTTGTCGCTTTTGCCGGCAATTTGCATATCATCTACGCATTTTTCAAAGCATATCCCAATGACTCTCCTGTCCCTCCGTGGCAACTTGAGTTTCTTCCATTCTCTTTCCCAAACGCTTACTGGTATCCAAATGCAACCCGCTTTATTTATCACACAATTCATGAATTTCCGATCTATTCATGGACAGTTGCAGATCTTCACGGACACGTGCTCGATATCCCTGTTGTGCTTTTAATTATTGCCGTACTTTTATCATTATTTACAAAATTACAAAATCCAAATAACACATCACAAACAAAATCCAAAAACAAAATTGCAAAAAAAATAAATACATTAAATTTTAAAAACTGGAAATTATTTGGAATTTTGAACATGGATCTCGGTTATTTAATCCTCATTGGATTTCTTTTAGCAGTTGCCTATATGACCAATGCTTGGGATGGCGGCATATATTTAATTCTCACTTCGCTTGTTCTCTTTTATCTCAATGCACAAAAGGAAATAAATTATAAAAGCTTTTTTGCGTCAGTTGTTTTTGTCCTTGTAGCATTTCTTATTTTTGTTACTCCTTACAACAGTAACTTCAAACCTTTTGTTTCAGGAATTGGTGTTCTGTGTAGTCCTGATTTTCTGACAGCCAAAGGAAAAATCGGGCCCGTACTTTTTGAACCAAATCATTGTCAACATTCGCCATGGTGGCAACTTTTAATTCTTTATGGATTTTTCTATTTCTTTGTTCTTTCATTTATTGCTTTTGCAGTAAAAATGAAAAAAATACTCTCTGTTGATAAATTTGTTTTCTTACTTATTATTCTTTCAACCATACTGATCATTATTCCTGAATTTATTTATGTAAAAGATATTTACCCCGAACATTACCGTGCAAACACAATGTTCAAATTGGTCTTTCAAGCTTTTATGATGCTTTCGCTTGCATCCGGCTATATTATCATCAGACTCATATCACAAATCAGAGTACAAAAAAATAAAATTGTTAATTTGTATTCTTTATTTTTCGTTGTTAGTTTTTCATTGTTCATTTTAGTCATGCTGTATCCTTTTCAGGCAGTTAATTCCTATTATGGAAATTTACAAACATATCACGGTCTTAACGGAACAGATTATTTAAAAACATTGTATCCTGATGAAGCTACAGCGATCGATTGGCTTAATACATCTATCAAAGGACAACCAGTCATCCTTGAAGCACAAGGTGATTCATACACTGATTATGCACGGGTCTCTGCCAATACAGGACTTCCAACTATTCTTGGATGGACTGTTCACGAATGGCTGTGGCGGGGAACCTATGATATCCCAGCACCCAGAATTGATGAAGTAAAACGAATGTATGAATCAACAGATATCAACGAAACAAAATCCTTGTTACAAAAATATAAGGTACAATACGTCTTTATTGGTCACTTGGAATATGAAAAATATCCGGGATTACAAGAAGCAAAATTCAAGAAATTAGGCAAAATCGTCTTCCAGAAGAACAATACAAAAATTTATTGGATAAAGTAATTTATTTTTTTGTTGTTTTATTAACAGTATCTGTGGGCATTGGTGTAGGAGTTGCAACACCAGTCTCGGTCACAATACAATCACTTCCTGCAATAAAACACCTCACATATTCCTGAATCTCAGTATAATTTCCATTGCCAGTTCTTGGAGAAAGCACCCAGGCATTATTATATTCTTTACTGATTGGTGGATTAACTAAGAGTCCAAGACGGTCTCCTTCGCCCATATCAAGTACTGTACTTTGTATTTTCGCTCCTTTTAATTTCTGTGCTAGGCGAACAAAATCATCATATTCGTCATTCTTAATATCTGTCTCAATACTATTCTGTAAGATATTCACAAGGTCTGCAATTTTTATTGGATTGAGAAGAGTTCCTGCAGAAAAAAGCTTTTCTTTAAATGAAGAAATTACTTTTTCTTGTCGTTTGCTTCGTGCAAAATCAGATCCCTCAATACCTTCTGCATGACGTGAGCGGACATATTTAAGCGCTGTTACGCCATCCATGTGTTGTGGCCCTTTATCAAAATGCAGATGTTCATACCGGCAAGGAAATGCATCCAGATCGGTCGCACTGCCAGATGCTTCTTGAGCTGTTAGATCAGTAATCTCCTGATCTGTATGTCCACACGTATCAGCTTCTTTACCGGTTATGGGATACGCATAATCATCAAAAGTATTATCAACAGTAATATCAAGTCCACCCATCATATCGACTGCTTTTACAAATCCATCAAAATCAATTTTAACTGCGTAATCAACCGGCTGTCCGAGAATATTAGAGACCGCATCCTTCATTGTCTGAAGGCCAGTACCTTTCTGTTTTTCCTCTGCAAAGGTATAAGTTGCGTTAACTTTTGCACCTAACTTTGGTATCCAGAGATCACGAGGGAGTGAGATTAGATCCACTTTTTTTGTATTCGGATCAATACTGGCAAAAATAATAGTATCTGTAAGATCAGGTCCATCATGTGTACCGCCACCGATACCAAGAAGCAGCACATCAATTCGTTTATCTTTAGTTTCCTTTAAATTAATACCTTTATTGAAAATTATCTGAGGGACAATGCTGAGGTATTTCATGAAATGAAAGATACCAATACCAAGAATGATGACAAAAAAAACAAAAATTGCAACGCCGACTCTTTTGCCGGCACGATTTCTTCTGCGTGAGCGGATGGGTGTGTAATTGTCCATGAGATATATATACTATCAGGAATTGGCTATGATGTGAAGAAACGAATTTGGATCAAGACTTGCTTGTCCAATCAGTCCGCCATCAATATACTCCTGTTCAAAAAGCTGCTTCGCGTTATCCGGATTAACACTTCCTCCATAAAGCGTCACAACACGTTTACCAAATTTTTTGCTGATTTCTGCTGCATTTGTGTTAGCATCCTCCGGACTTTCAGGATGATATGCACCTCCACCGCTTATTGCACTCGGTGGTTCATAGACAAAAATTATCTTATCTGCACTATCTTTAAGCATGCTACTTTCTGTTAAATAATGATCAAGCTGCGCTATATCACTGATACATAAAACAGGTGTTAAATTATGAGCAAGTACTTGTTTGAGTTTTGCTAAAATATCTTCATCTGTTTCATGCAGGAGTCGTCTTCTTTCAGAATGGCCAACAATAACATGAGTCGCATACTCGCTTACTTGTTTGGCGTTCACCTCTCCGGTGTATGCGCCTTCATCAAAATGAGAAATATTTTGTGAACCTAATTTTAGTGGTAAGTTATTTTCTTTAATAAACCAATTCATAACAGCAAGTGAGGTATATGCAGGACAGATAATAAGCTCGTTATCTCCAGGTTGCAGATTATGTTCTTTTATTTGTTTCAGCCACTCTACTGCTTCCTGTGTGGTTTTATTTGACTTCCAATTTGCAACGATAAACAATTTCTTCATGTGCTACAATGAGTACTACTCCGCAATTAGTTCATTATACGCTATGCAACATAGTTTACTCAAGGATCTAAATCCAGAGCAGCAAAAAGCAGTCCTCGCAACTGACGGACCCGTTATTATTCTCGCTGGAGCAGGTTCAGGAAAGACACGCGTACTCACCCACAGAGTTCTTTATCTTATTGCAGAAAAACACATAGAACCAGAATCAATTCTCATGATTACCTTTACTAACAAAGCCGCAAAAGAGATGAAAGAGAGAATCATGAAACATCACTTGCCTGCATCTCCCTGGATCGCAACATTTCATTCTCTTTGTGCCAAAATTTTACGTCTTGATGGACAACATCTTGGTCTTTCACAAAAATTTGTCATTTTCGACTCACTGGATCAAATTGACGCGATCAAAGAAGCAATGCGGCGGCTTGATATTTCAACTAAAGATTTCAAACCATACTCTGTACATGCAACAATTTCTCAAGCCAAAAATGAACTGATTGATGATGAGGAATATACTCGATTTGCCCGCGGTTATTTCCAGGAAACAGTTGCTAAAATTTATCCCGTCTATCAAAAAGTACTCAAAGAAAATGATGCTGTAGATTTCGATGATCTTATTTTAAAAACAATCAAACTGTTTCGGACTAATGAGGAACTTTTGAAAAAATATCAAGACCGCTTTCAGTATATTTTAATTGATGAATATCAAGACACAAATAGGGCACAGTATATATTGACCAAATTGCTTTGCGGCAAATGGAGAAATATTTGTGTCGTTGGTGATTTCTCACAAAGTATCTATAGTTGGCGAGGTGCAGACTACCGAAATCTTCTGAAATTCAAAGATGATTTTACTGACGTCCAAACATTTTCGCTTTCACAAAACTATCGCTCAACACAAAAAATTTTAGATGGCGCATCAACTGTTATTGCTAAAAATACTATGCATCCTGTTCTGCAACTCTGGACGCAAAATCCTGACGGCGAATTTATTGAAATTTATGAAGCGCACAACGAGCAAGACGAAGCAGATTATATTATCAGAAAAATAGCGACAATGAATCTCTCAAGTTTGACAGATGTGGCAGTGCTGTATAGAACAAACGCCCAATCCCGCGTGATCGAAGAAGCACTGCTTCATCACGCAGTTCCTTATATTCTTATCGGTGGAACACGATTCTATGAACGTAAAGAAGTAAAAGACGTTTTATGTTATCTTCGCCTGATTAACAACCCCAAAGATATGATTTCATATAAACGTGCGGAAAAATTAGGAAAAGGAAGACTACAGAAATTTTTGGGATTTCAGAATTCTCTCGAAGAAAAAGAAGACGTAACGACTATCGATATTCTGGATGATGTCCTCAAAGCAACTGAGTATCTGGATCTTTATGATGAAAAAATTGAAGAAGACCGGATGCGTCTTGAGAATATCAAAGAGCTTCGGTCTGTTGCGATCGCTTTTCCAGAACTTACAGAATTTTTGGAAAATGTCGCACTTGTAGAACAAGAATATAAATCAAAAGACCAGGGACAAACGACAAATGACCAAAAACCAAATGCCATCACTCTGATGACTCTTCATGCAGCAAAAGGACTTGAATTTTCTGTCGTGTTTATTATTGGTATGGAAGAAGGACTTTTTCCTCACAGCAGGTCTCTGATGGATCGGGGAGAATTGGAAGAAGAACGGCGTCTTTGTTATGTTGGTATGACACGTGCCAAACAAAAACTATTTCTTACCTATGCACGCCGCAGACTTTTCTTTGGACAAAAAGCAACAAATACCGTCTCTCGATTTGTCCTTGAACTACCAGAACATGTTATTGCACAAAACGCAGGAAAAATAAAAATTAAGGATGATATAAATTTTTAATGACGTGTCTAAAATGCCTGTAGTTTAATATTCTAGTACGGCTATTTTCACACAACTCTTACATAATTTACCCTTAATTTTGCTAAAATAGCAATTATAGTTAATTTATATGGGCAACATTTAACTTTCATAATATAGATATATTAATCAACAATATGAGAGAGGCAATGTCCATAGACTATGCAAATATTAATTATGGGAAAATTTATGATTCTGCTTTACGGCTTCTTCATCAACTAAATTCTGAAAAAACCTATTCCACAATCATCGAGGAAGCAAAAAAATTAGTTGGAGGAAAACACGGCACCATCCATTTGATGGAAAATAATACACTTAAACGTGTATACGCCTCATCACCTCTTATGTATAAAGTAACCCCAAGAATAAAAGGATTTGCTATGCAAGCTTATAAAACAAACATGCCATTTTTGGTTTCTTCGGAAGAGTTACTTAAAATTCATCCTGAATTTAAAAAACTTAACGTTGGATCTGATCTCATAGTACCTTTACAGTATAGCGATAAACCATTAGGTGTTTTAGCGATATTCTCATATGAAGAAACTCCCTTCACGGAAAAAGAATTAGCACTCTTGCGCTTATTTAGCCCACTTGCCTCACTCGCAATTATCAATATGCGGCTTTACTCTCAAATGAAAAATTCTCTGGATGAACGTGATCTTTTTATATCTATGGCTGCGCATGAACTGAAAACACCTCTTACAACTATTTTTATCTATTCACAATTATTATTACGGAAAGAACCACGATCAAAATATTCTGAGACACAACTAAAAATGAAACTCTCTGATGAAATAAGAAGACTTACGAATTTAGTTAATGAATTATTGCAGGTAAATCAAATCAAAATTGGAAGTCTGAAATTTATCTTTAGAAAATGTGATCTCTGTAGTATCGTTGATGGAGCTATCGCTGCTTTTGAAAATATTCATACTGAATACAAGATAAATTACAGAAATGAAATAAAAAAGAATCTATGTTTTGTGAATGGTGATTTTGACAAATTGTTTCAGGTAGTTACTAATCTTCTTAATAATGCTGCAAAATTTTCTCCCAAAAACTCAACAATTGATCTTGTACTTAAATATGAAGATTCACAATATATTCTTAGTATTACAGACCGTGGACCGGGAATTAGAAAAAAAGATCTTCCTCATATATTTGAACGATTTTATAAAGGAGATTCTCAAAATAAAGATGGTCTAGGACTGGGTTTATTTCTTGTAAAAAATATTATTGACCAACATAAAGGAAATGTATCTGTCTTATCAAAAATTAATCAAGGAACAACTTTTTCTATTAATTTACCAATGTACGACCATGGGGAAACCTGAATACTCTCGATGGCCGTCTGCTGAAATTATAAATTCACCAGCTATAAATAATTATCTCGAGGACTTGTCTGCCTATGAAGGTATTACTCATCTCCATGCTCCTCCGCCGCCACATCTTGGTCTTGTTTTACAACGCGTCGTTGAAGGTGTCCTTGAGGGATCATCACAGCTTGTAGTCGTTGCAGGGCTGCCAACCTCGGCAAAAACAACTACATCGAGGAAGTTGTTGCTTCCTTTTTTTCATACAGCAACCAATGTAATTAAGGAGAAAACAGGTAACCGAATACCGGTACTCTATAATCAACTTGATACAATATCAGAGGTTTTGACTGATACAAGATTGATTCATCCCAAACCTGGTCAACTATTTTCCAATCGGGACATTTATATAGCAAGTCTTACAACTTCTTTTCTCAGTGCCATTCAACTGCAAGATCCGAAAATAAAAATTGTTTTGCATGAGCAAAATGCTGGAACATCCGCAAAAATAAATCAGAGCTGGACACATCCTACAAGACCCTTCCATGAAAGAATCCTTGAAGATGCTTCAGCAGGTAATTCTTCATTTGAGCCTGAAGAAGAAGCACCACCTAAAAAAATTACCGCTATCTATAACGTCGGAGGTCCATCTCTTGCTGTACTTGCCCGTTACCGCAATGTTATTTCGTCCCCAAATATCACCTTAAACCAAGCAAATGAATTGAATGCTGCATTTGGATTTGAACCTTTCGAAACAGAAATTGAATTAGCAAATGCTGCCGGTGGAGCATTGAATATAGTCCAAAAAATTCAAGCACGATCCTGGGTACAAGCAAGACGTGATACTATTCCCTGGTCAGAAATAAAAAACCTAGTTCCTTCATATGCTTTGGATATGATCGGAAAAAGAAAACTGGATACCGCCAAACCATTATTTTTTGGAGATAAAAAAGGATCTGCATTATGGGAAAAATGTAAAGAATTAGGAGCAATTACAGGTATCGACCCTCTCAAGCTTTTTTGGGAGACATGTAACCGATTATTTGTTGGTGCAATCCATTACTATAATCTTTCAATCATACTTCCTGGTAAAAATTGGACAGTTCTTTACCATGATCCTGACTTAAACACCAAAGATCCGAAAACTATAAAACACTATTTAAACCACTTCTGATATATTTGCTACAATAGATGCATGACCATACGGGATATTACTCAGGAAGACAAAACCCAATTTGATTCAGTTGTCTCCCATCCATTGCAAACTTATGAATGGGGACAATTTCGGGAGGCAACAGGAGTAAAGGTAATACGAAAAGGATTTGTAGAAAACAATAAACTCATTGCAGGGTTTCAACTTACAATTCACAAAATTCCAAAAACTCCGTTTACCATCGGTTATTTACCAAAAGGGGATAGTCCAACAGCAGAAATGCTGGATGAGCTATATAAAATCGGCAGAGAAAATAATTGTATCTTTATCCAGTTAGAACCAAATATCATAAAATCTGAAACTCTATACAAAATACCAAATACAAAATACCAAATACAAAACTCATCTCATCCATTATTTACCAAATATACATTCATTTTAGACTTAACCAAATCTGAGGAAGAATTACTAAAAAACATGCATTCAAAAGCACGCTACAACATCAAAGTAGCCCGCAAACACAATGTAATCGTTGAAGAAGACAATTCTGATGAAGCATTTGAAGAGTATCTTCGATTAACTGAAGAAACAACCAGACGCCAAGGATTCTACGCACACACGCAGTCCTACCACCGCAAACAATGGCAAACACTTTCTCATAAAGTAGAAAAAAACCAACTATCATCTCATTTATTTGTTGCCAAATATAACGGAAAAATTCTGACTGCTTGGATTCTTTTTGTTTTCAAAGACGCCTTATATTATCCATACGGTGCATCAAGTAATGAAAATAGGGAAGTGATGTCGAGTAATTTAGTGATGTGGGAAGCAATTCGGTTTGGCAAACATTTGGGACTTAAGACCTTTGACATGTGGGGAGCAATGGGTCCAGATCCTGATACCAAAGACCCATGGTATGGGTTTCATAATTTCAAACAAAAATATGGACCTGATCATGTCGAATTTGTCGGCAGTTATGATCTGATCATCAATCCACTTCTGTACCAGGGATATAAAATTGCCGACAAACTCCGCTGGCTTATGCTTCGCCTCAAAAAAGCTGTTTAGCTTGACTCCCTTAGAAACGCCTGTTATAAAAAAGACTTTCTATGACAGAAATACCTCGTCCGGCTCAAGAATCGACACCCAGAGAACCAACACCACAGCCAATCCCCGTTTTTTCTGGTGCCGAAGTCAACGAAGATGGTACCTTTGTAAACCCAGTCCACCAAACTCTTTCAGATCTGTGGGAAGATGAAATAAACCGACGAAAATTGCCAGGTGATTTGAAACGTATTCCGACAACAAAAGAAGATAAAACAAAAGTATCCCTGCGAGTTGTTCCAATGACATACAGAGATGAAAGATTCCTTGAAATAATTCGTAATGACATAGAAGAGGCTGTCAATGAGTGGGCGAGAAGAGGTAAACCTCCTTATCAAGATATTAAAGCATTTCGGAGAATATATATGTACGGTCCTAAGAATGGATAGCTATATTTTACGGGGTACCTGATACACGTATACCTCATTCTTTTCATCACTTGCGATCATCGGCAAATCAATTTTATAAACGAAGGTGATAATCTTTGTCCCAGGTTTAAGTTCCTTCAATAACTTAGGTTTTAAACGATTCAAAGTTTTTGGAATAAGATACATGACAACAACCGTTGCAGGGGAAACATCAATGTCAAAAAAGTTTTTCCTATAAATCTTTAATTGTTTACTCAAACGACTAAAGACAAACGACAATTTCGCATACCAGTAGCGTAATGGATCTATCTCAACCCCTACACCTTGTGCTCCAAACTCTTTTGCAGCAGTCCGAAGAAGCGTTCCATCACCACAACCCAAGTCGTATACGACATCTCTGGGATCAATCTTTGCCAGTTTGCATTGAATACGGGCAATCCGCTTATTAGTCCGCCACCAAGGGGACCAGGGGCTATCTGGCGGCCATACCATAGAAAGAAGAACAAAGAGGATAATTAGCGTAATAAAAATATAAATAAGAGCAAGCATAAGATGAGTCTAAGTATAGCAAAAGTTACTCAACCTGTTTTCGCCAAAGTATTCACAAGCTTATCAACTCGTTCATTATTCACATCTCCTGAATGTCCAAGGACTTTTACCCATTCGACATCAAGATGACAGCCGTTAATAACCTGAGATATCTGCTCAAAAATATCCCGATTTTTCAAAACTTTACTTGGATCTTTACTCACACCATGGATACTTATCTGACTATCAGTATGCAATTTTATTTTACGGAAACTTTTTTCTGCTGCCCAGACAAGCGCATAATAGATCGCATAGGCTTCAGCCCGATTATTTGTTTGTAACCCTTCTACTAAACCAGCTTTTTCTGTTTTACCGGAGACAAACCCCCATGCAGCTTTTGCTTTTGGCGTCCCATTATGTACACACGCTCCATCAGTCCAGATCTCAACATCCGCAACCTTTGTTCCTTCTCCTCTTAGGAGAAGGTCATGATGAGATCCATTCGCAGAGGAGAGTAGGGAAGTTTGGTTATTCATTACTTTAAATTTCTCATCGTGATAAAGTCGTTTACAACTCGGACAAAAATAATAAGCAGTATAGTAATAAGGTTTCTTCAACTGCTCAGCAGTTCGCTTCGTTGATTTTACAATCAATTTTGCTCCGCAATTTCTACAAATATCCATGGGGTTATTATAGCAGGATTACAAAACAATCTTCTGATCTTTTATTTGAGGCTCTATGGTATCTCCAGGCTTGACTGTTCCTTCGATGATCCGCATCGCTATTTCATCGACAAGTTGCTCTTCAATAGCACGTCGTAAAGGTCGCGCGCCGAAAATTGGATCATAACCAACTTCTGCAAAATGGAAGGCGACATCTTCTGAAACTTTTAGATCAATATTATTTTCGCGCATTCGCTCACGGACTTGCTCAAGCTGTTGTTTGGCAATTTCAACAAGGTCCTTAGGGGAGAGGGGATTATAGACAATGGTACCGTCGAGTCGGTTGAGAAATTCTGGTTTAAAATGCCGATGCAACAATGCCAACACATCCTTCTTAATATCTTTCTTATTTTTATCTTTGTCCTTTTCGAAAGATTCCTGGATCAATTCACTGCCCAGATTACTGGTCATGATAATAATAGTATTACGAAAATCCACAGTCACACCTTTACTATCTGTTAATCGACCTTCATCAAAAATCTGGAGGAAAATATTGAAAACCTGTGGATGTGCCTTTTCGATTTCGTCGAATAAAACAACAGAGTAGGGACGGCGTCTAACTGCTTCTGTAAGCTGGCCACCTTCCTCAAATCCGACATAACCAGGAGGTGCACCAATAAGTCGTGCAACTGAATGAGATTCCATGTATTCACTCATATCAATTCTTGTTAGTGCATGCTCATCATTAAACAGTTGGCGGGCGAGTGCCTTGGCAGTTTCAGTTTTACCAACACCTGTTGGTCCAAGGAATAGGAAAGAGCCGATTGGCTTGGTATGACTTGCCAAACCAGATCTTGATCTTCTGATTGCACGCGATACTGTCTCAACTGCTTCATCCTGACCAATAACATGTGCCTTAAGATCATCTTCGAGGTGGAGGAGACGTTCAGTTTCAGTTGAGAGCATTCGTTGGACGGGGATACCAGTCCAGCGTGCGACAACTCGTGCGATATCATCATCATCAACTTCTTCACGAAGAACGCGTTCATCAGCGGGAATTGCATCCCATAGTTTATGAAGCTCTGAGAGCTGTTTTTCCAGCTCGGGGATCTTGCCGTATTTGATCTCAGCAGCTTTCTGCAAATCAACATCACGTTCAGCCTTTTCCAGTTCAATTTTCTGTGCATCAATTTTCGCCCGCAGATCCTGAATTTTCTGAATCATATCTTTTTGTTCCTGCCAGCGGGATTCAATTGTGGAAGCCTTGTTTTTCAATTCTTCAAGTTCTTTTTCCTGAGTCTCACGACGAGCCTTGGAGAGATCAGACTTTTCCTTCTTAAGAGCTTGTAATTCAATCTCAATTTGAGTAATCTTGCGCTTGAGAGCATCAAGTTCTGCCGGCATGCTTTCGGTTTCAATCTTAATGGCAGCTGCTGCCTCATCGATTAAATCAATGGCTTTATCCGGCAAAAATCGCTGGGGGATATACTGACTTGATAATTTTGATGCCGCTATGATAGCGTTGTCAGTGATACGGATGCCGTGATGTACCTCATATTTTTGTTTGATGCCCCGTAGAATCGATATGGTATCTTCAATAGTCGGTTCGTCGACCAAAACTGGCTGAAAACGGCGGGCGAGTGCTGGGTCTTTTTCAATGTACTTCCGGTACTCGTTGACCGTTGTAGCGCCAATCATTTTCAAAGTACCGCGCGCTAGGGGAGGCTTCAACATATTTGCGGCATCAGTTGATCCTTCTGCATTACCTGCACCAACTAATGTATGCAATTCATCAATAAACATGATGTATTTTCCATTAGCATCTTCAACGGCTTTGATGACACCTTTTAAACGTTCCTCGAATTCCCCTCTAAATTTGGCTCCAGCCAACAGCTGTGAAAAGTCAAGGAGAATCACCTCTTTTTCACGTAGAGGAGTAGGAACAGACTTTTCCACAATTTTTAATGCCAATCCTTCGACAATTGCAGTCTTTCCAACACCCGGATCACCGATAAGTACAGGGTTATTTTTGGTTCTGCGGGATAAAATTTCCATTACGCGACGTATCTCTACTTCACGCCCAATAACTGGATCAATCCGACTCATCCGTGCCTGTTCGGTGAGGTTTATAGTAAATTTTTTGAGGGCCTCTTCAGGCGAAACGGGCTTTAAGAAGTCCTGTAAGTTCTGGTCCATACTACCCCATTCTACAATTAGCAGTCTCCGTTGTCAAGTGCTAACACTACAGGACTTTCGTATTTTTTTCTCCCCTGTTCCCTTTTATACTTTTGCGGTCAAAATTAATGAAAACGAATTAATAAGAACATGTACAATTCGTTCACAATACCCAAAAAAATCTTTTATCATATATCTCACCCACCTTCCTAAAGATAAGACTATACATCATTAACTGACCGTTCCCCGCGGAGCGGGACGTTTCAGAATGATTTACGTATAGCCCCTCTTTGTACACATATGTAAATGTACTCCCTTAGTGTAGCTCTGCAAACTAAGAAATGAATGTAAATTGAGTAAGAAGAGCGAAAGAATTACCTCTACAATTTTTCGCCGCCGAAGACCAAATCAGTTGCGGTGCCTGACACACCAATTCCCACATGAGTCCATTTACTATTGAGTTGATTATCATTGTGTGGTTTATCCCCTGCATACACCCATTCGATCAAATGTACTGCCGCGAGCGTATAGCCATAACTTGAATTTTCTCCCAAGCTCATAAAACCCAACTTATGAAATCCATCTTGATTATTGATGTAATCTGAAAATCCTGCATGGCTATCAAGATCACCTATTGCCACAAAATACTCTGCTCGGGATTGTGCAAAATTTGCAAGCTTATCATCCCAGGTCAGTGTCCCCTTTCCCTGTGTCTGCCGATATTGATTTAAGGCTGTCAAAATATTAGATGCGGTTGCTGTTGCGGCATCTTGTCCGACCCGAAGCGTCCAGGTATGCTCACTCACCTGCTCTGCTTTCCCCCATTTACCTAGTTTGTTATTTTGATTTTTGCTTGTTAGATCAACCCTTTTCACACCAATTTCCAGCTCCTTAACTTGTGAAACATTGGAATCCTCTCCCCTATTTGCCTGCGCTGTCGGCATATTTCGAAGAAGAAGACGCTTATCAATAGAAAGAGGAATAAATCCTGTGAGATATGAGAGAAGAAAAAACGTTAGAATAAAAACCCACCTACTCTGCCTCATCTGTACACACAGAGTAAAAGAAGTTAAAACGAATGTCAAGAAAACAGGTAATCTGTACACTATTCTTACAAAACTTGTACTAAAATAGAAGACCAAATCAATAATATGTTGCCTTTATTTTATGGGACTAGAAGACAAAAGAGATGGCTCACATAAAAACAGTGACGGAAGAGCATTGAGAGAGCCGTCTTTGGAAAGATTCCGAAATATCTATCAGCTCTCACCAAATATTGTCACTACTGTTGCTAATAGTACTGGACGGTGGGATGCTAAGCATGCTCAACTTGATCACCCTTGGAAGACTCCCCAAGGCGGTCTTCTCTATCAACAAGTTACAGATCCTAAGAGATATCAAGATACTATTACGTTTAATTTCGATGGCGTAGATATGCATTTTGTCGCTACACATGCTGTGAAACCTGATTCGTGGATTTTTCCTCACGGTCGTCCTCTCATAAATAAAGATATTATATCGTTATCAACTCCTGAACGAAGTGAAAAAGAACCATACCTTCCTCATGTCGGCAGTGAACTTGAACTGATGTGTTTGCATGGACGTCTTGCGACACCTGAGACTTTTGAAACATTATCCACTACTGATCGCTTTGCTTCCGTCATTGATCCATCAGTTTTGGACAAGTTATCAAAAGATGGAGCAAAAGTAACCATTGAGGCATTAAAGTGGACGACTGAGATAAATAATGGTCATGATTCTGATGTACAAAAACAATCAAAAGCTGATCTGCGGGTTATGAAGACGTTGACACAAGAAGCAAAACGGCTGAAAAAAGCTTTTTTGCCTGTTTCTATGTTTCCACATCTGCTTGAAGAAAGCGACCTGAGTATGGATGACTATGCACAAGGTATTGTCACAAAAAATCCTTGGGAAAATAGTAAGCTCTATAGACCAAGTCACTCGCTTCAAATTACTGTTGAAAATGCATCATTACAAGAAGGGCGAAGAGCCCAAAATATGTGGTATCAAGTGACACATTTGATCAAAGCATTGACGCTTGATTCAACAGTTGCTTTTGGACAAGTAAATCCAAACATGAAGACTATTATCGAAAAAGCGTTAAATGAAGGTGCTACATTAACAACAGATCAAGATTACTTACAATTTATTGATTATAATACCCCGCTCTCAACTAGAGAAGCAGCAAGACTGTTTGGTTCACGTTTAGGAGCAGGTGTTATCAATGGACCGTTTCCTGAAGCTCCTGAAGATTATTATGGAACTGTTGAAAAAACAATGAGTCATGATGAAACATCCCCTACTCCTGATCGAATTGGCAGTATTGGAAATGAATTACATCATGGGAATATGCGATACAAACGCACGATTGGTAAAAATAGTGCAAATGAAATTGCAGCACTAGACACTATCGGTGGTGATCCAGTAAAACAAACAGCAATCAAAGAGCTTGTAAGACGGTTAAATATCCTTTTTAATATTACTGACCCAAGAAATCTTGCAAAAAAAGCTCCGAAGTTATTTTCTTCTTCTTTAACCAAAGAACGCTGTGGAAATTTACAAATTGACAGTCTCCATGTTGATAATCTTGGTACAGAGGCTACTGTTTATGATGCGCAAGGTCGAGTAACAGAAGCTAGCATACTTATTAATCAGTTAATAGAATTAGCAAGTCAACGAATTTCTGATAAAAGGAGACAAATTGACATTCCTGAGATGTCAGAAAATCTGAAGAAAGAATTGCTAAATAGCGCTAAAGTGCCAACAGAAAATGATTTTTTAAACGCCCAAGGTACCCTGAAAGTTAATGGCGTTGTTATTCCCTCAGTGAGTGGATGGTATGGTATACAAGGGGACGGTGTTCGAGGAATTGGTACTCCTGCGCATTGGAGAAGAGCACGCATAAAAGCATTACAAGCTTTAGGCTTTTCAGATACTGTTATTAAGACTGACTATGTTATCGATGGTGAAAATGCATTTCATACTCGCATCATGGAACTTGAGGCAGAAGATATCGATCAATTATATGCAGGAAAACAATCGGCAGTACCCATCTTTCCTTGACTTTCAACTCCTGGCATTTTATGCTAGACGTATGCATTTTGCCTTTTCTCCCAATTTTTTAAAAATGCTTGCACTCTTAGGCGCAACACTTATCGTGGCGATTATTATTGACATAATACTCCGCTCGTTGATTCGCGTTCCTCATCATTTTGATACCAGACGCTCCCGTACGGTTGTAACAGTACTTCGAAATATTATAACGGTCACTGTATACGCAATTGCTATCTATGTCATGTTTGTAATACTTGGAGTCAATATCACACCACTTCTCGCTTCTGCAGGTATTGTCGGTCTTGTCATCGGTCTTGGAGCAAAGTCACTCATTGAAGATCTTATTGCTGGACTTTTTCTTTTGACTCAAGATTCAATCGCAATTGGCGATGCTGTCAAAATTAATGATGCGGAAGGGAAAATCGAACGGATTAATTTTCGAATCCTTACTATTCGTGCAGGTGATGGAAGTCTCTATATTATCCCTAATGGACAAATAAAAAGTCTTATTAATTTTTCACGCCATAAATCACGAGCTCCAATTGAAATTCCTATGAAAGCAGATCAACCAATTGACACAGTGATAAAAGCCGCCAATGAAGCGTTAGCGCAGCTGGAAAAAGACAAAGAAATCGCCCCATTCCTTTTTCCTGGATCAAGTGTCAATGGTATTGAAGATTTTAGAACTGACGGACATATGATATTAAAAGCAACAATAATTTCTAGCTATGATGATCGAGCACTTGCCGCAAGAAAATTCCGTTATCTTCTTAAAAAATCATTTGAAAAACATAAACTGAGCCTTGGCTAATTCCTTCTCCTCTTGACAAAGCCTTATCAATTTTGTTCTACTATATGTAGCCTATGAAAAAGAAGATAACAAGAAGAGCTCCAGCAAAAAAGACAACCCGTCGCACAACATCAAAAGCATCAGAGCAATTGTTAATGCTCCCCTTTTCTTTCAGAAGAATTGTTTTTATTACAACAGCAATCGCACTCTTTCTTTGTGTGGGTGTCTATTTCAATAAATCAGATATTAATAAAGCAGTTGCAGGAATGGCTATCACTCAGGGACTTTATGCCCAAGCCCGGGTCGAATTACCCAAAATTGATGGCGCAATCTCCTACAATGTTTACTTCAAACAGAAATCAGCTAGTTCCTATACCAATGTCGCACGTGACATTCCTGCCAACTTGAGTGCGTATACTATTTCTTATTTGAAAAAAGGCGAAGCGTATCAATATAAAATTGCAGCAGTCAATGCAAGTGGAGCAGAATTTTATTGGACAGACGAAGCAGACCTCGCCAACATCGAATCCATGTAAAAACAAAGACGTATCTTTTCAATACGTCTTTGTATAAATAAGAGTTGCAACAATTATTTTGCAACGTGCCATACCCCACCTACACCATCTCCATAGACATCTGCTTTATCTTTATCAGATGTATAGAAATATAATGGCATATCATCCCATGTATATTGCGTTGATCCATCGGCTCGTTTGATAGTTCCGACATGATCTGGCAATGTTGCTGGTGCTGTACCTTCAACAACATATGGTGGCCATTTCTCTGCACATACTCCGCTACAATTACTTTGACCCTTTGTATCTTTATCGTATGTGTACAATGCCATACCGTTTGCAGCTGTGAGATGTGAACCTTTAGCGTCTTTACTCATCGTGGCAATCTCTCTCTGAGCCATCATCATATGTTGAGCGCTCACCATTTTTGCATTATCAATCTGCTTTTGCATATCCATGCGCTGCGTAGCCATAAGTTTCACAAACTTAGCTTTTTCATATGCATATCCTGCATACGCCCCAACAAAAAGAGCAATGACAACAAGAATCCACATTACTTTTGCATTCATCATTATCACCTCCTCTCCTTTTCAACCTTATCACCCCTACTGTAGCACTCCTTTTGCCTAATTCCAAGGGCTAAATTTTAGTTCACGTTGCCAATCTACCTCGGACACGATACAATGAATCCGTATGGAGCAAGCAACATTTGCTAATGGATGTTTCTGGTGTACTGAAGCAATATTCAAAAGATTAAAAGGAATTACCTCAGTAACATCAGGTTATTCCGGTGGAACAGTAGAAAATCCAAGTTACGAAGCGGTGTCGTCTGGTTCAACTGGTCATGCTGAAGCAGTACAAGTACAGTTTGACCCCAACATTATCTCATACGACCAACTCCTTGACGTGTTCTGGGCAACTCACGATCCAACAACTCTTAATCAGCAAGGAGCTGATATCGGAACGCAGTACCGGTCAGCAATTTTTTATCATACTGAAGAACAAAAGAAGATTGCTGAAGGATCAAAAGCAAAACTTGACCAATCTGGTACATACAAAGATCCTATTGTTACGGAAATTACTAAATATACAAACTTTTATCCTGCTGAGGAATATCACAAAGACTACTACGATACAAATAAATCTGCTCCCTATTGTAGAGTCGTCATCGATCCAAAAATTCAAAAACTCCTCAAAACCTTTGCAAAGGAAGTGAAAGAAGAGTATAAATAGATCTATGGCGCAGGAATTAAAAGTCAAAATTGTCGATCCACAAGAAATTGAAGCAAAATTACAAAATCTTGGTGCGACTTTTGTTGAAGAGACTGATTTTGAAGATACCTATTTCAACCAGCCAGATGGTGATGTTTTGAAGATCACGTACACAAAAAAAGGGTATTTTCTTATAGAGCTTAAAAGAACTCCGCAAGGCACATTTGATACGATAAAAAACCAAAAAATTGAAAATGCAGACGAAGTAAAAGCAGAAATGGGAAATGAATATGGTATTAAATGTACTCTGGAAGGAAAAAGAAAAAATTATGCTCTGAACAACATGACCTATACAATTAATGTTATCAATGAACGAGGAACATTTTTGATAATAACAGGAGAAAATCCAACACATGATTTGGTAACGACTCAACTTGGCATCACAAATCCTGAATATATAACCGTTTCTTTTGATAACCTACCTGTTCTTACTCCTACGACACCAGCATTATCATCCCCTGCTCCTCAACAATAAATCCTTCATCAGTTAGTTCCTTTACTAATTTTTTAAGCCATTCTTTTTCTGCAGTTACATAATCTTTTTTTATTGCGTCTCCTAAATTTTCAAATGCAACTTTTTTATTTTTCAATAAATATTTTAAAATTTGGCCACGATAATAGCGGTGGGAACCTAAGAATTTTGATTGCTTAGGAACCACAATTTTTTCTTTTTTAAGCATTGCAGCAGCATAATCCATCAAAGCCTGATTCCAATCATATGCTTTTCCTTTTGGTAATAACTGGTCAGCAATTTTCTGAAGTTCTTGATCATTACCATCAACTCCAAACTGAGTGACAATAATTTTTCTAACGTTTGTATCGACAACAGACACTTGTTGATCAAAAGCAAAACACAAAATTGCACGAGCAGTATACTTCCCTATTCCTGGCAATGATACTAATTCTATTTCCGTCATTGGAAACTTTCCATCAAAATTATTAATAATCATTTCAGCAGTTTTTTTCAAATTCAGCGCCCGTCTGTTATATCCTAGTCCTGACCAATAATGTAATACGTCTGCAATCTTTGCATGTGCCAGATCAACAATCGTTGGAAATGCACGCATCCAATCTTGATACTTTGGTACGACACGATTTAGCTGTGTTTGTTGCGACATCACTTCAGAAATAAAAATTGCATACGGATCTCGCGTTTGTCTCCATGGTAAACTTCGCTTATGTTCTTCATACCAGGACAAAATTTTATTTTGAAATTCTTTAATATCTTTAGTAACAATATTCATTGTCGTTTATTGGATTATTTGTTTATTATTATACCAATGTTATAATTTTCTAATGACCCTCTCTTTTCTCCAACTCAATATGAACGGTGATAATTATTGGGATACACTTGTCGCCTTTCTTAAAATTCATGATTTTGATGTGATACAGTTTCAGGAAGTTTGTGGAAAAGGTACAATCGCTGGCAATCTAAATACCAAAATCGACTGTTTCGAAGCACTCAAAGAACTTTTGAAAGATACACATAATGGAGAGATCGCTATCACCCAACGCTATGCATCCAGTCCAACAGCCTATTTAGCCAATGCAACATTTTATAAGAAAAAATTTTCTCTCATTGATGTAAATGTGCTGACACTTCATAATAATCCTAAACCATTCCCCAAAACAGAAACCAACTATGAATCAGTCGGACGAAAGATTCTCCATCTGACACTAAATATCCATGGCAAATACATTTCATTTATCAACACACATTTTGCTTGGGCCCCCACACCAAAAGAATTACCTCATCAGACAAAACAAGGAAAGATATTACTTGAGTATCTTAGAAAAGTACAAAGACCCCTTGTTCTAACAGGTGATTTTAATATGGATCCCGATCAACCGACAATTAAAGAGATAAATACACTTGCCCGTAATTTAATTTCAGAAAATAATATTATCAATACGCTAAATCCTCGAATGCATGCTGTGGCAGGAATGAATCTTGATATTGCAGTAGATTATATTTTTGTAACTCCTGACATTACAGTTAACAAATTTAATGTTTTGGAAAACGAAGATCTCTCTGACCACCTCGGCCTAACTGCGGAAATAGAAATTTAAAGAAGACCCATTTTTTCGCGGACTTCACGAAGTGTTTCTGTTGCAATAATACGTGCTTTTTCATTACCGTCTCTAATGATGCTATCAACTTCTTCCGGATGTTCTTCATAATATTTTCTCTTTTCCTGGAAAAGTTTTAATTCATCAAAGATCGCTTGTGCAAGTTCCTTTTTTAAATCACCATAACGAATACCATCACCTTGATACATCTCTTCATATGCTTTGCGTTTTTCTTCTCCCTGGAATAATTTTACAAACGTTAACAATGATTTAACGCCTCCAGACATATCTGCAATGTTTCCTTTTCCTGAATCAGTTGGAGCCTTTGCTAATTTCTTTTGTATCGCTTCCAAATCATCTGTTAAATTAATGTAGGATCCTTCAACTGTTTTACTCATTTTCCCTTCTCCAGTTAGAGATGGCACATATTCACCTTCTGTTTTGAATCGTTTTGGTTCTGGAAAATCCATACCGTATCCTTGGTTCATTTTTCCAGCAATTTCCCGAGAAACTTCCAAATGTGGTTCCTGATCGATTCCGACAGGTACTAATCCTGCTTTATACACCAAAATATCTGCTGCCATAAGAATTGGGTAATTAAGAAGTGCCATGGTCGCTGCATCAGGATATTGCTTCACTTTATCTTTAAATGTTGGCAGATGCTGCATACGGGCAATTGTGACAACACTTGAGAAATAAAATGCAAGTTCTAAATGTTCTGGTACATCTGCTTGCTGGAAAAGAATACTTTTTTGAGGATCAAGACCAGCCGAAAGATAATCGATAATTACTTCCCGACGGTTTTTACGAAGTTCTTCGACGTTGTATGGTGTTGTAACGGCATGAGCATCCGCAACCATATAGAGTGTTTCATATTCCGGATCTTCTTGTAATGAAAGCATGCCTTTGACTGCACCTAAATAATTTCCAAGATGCAGTCTGCCTGTTGCACGTATTCCTGATAAAACTCTCTTTTTCATAGTATTATTGTACCATTAACTCTGCAAAAAATCGTCTAACATTTTCTTGCACCTTATCTTTTGGAGAATTGTTAATTACATCAATCGCAGCGCTTCCGATAATTGCAATATCAGCTTTCCCTTCTAGCATTTGAATGTGTTCTTTTTTAGAAATACCAAATCCAACGGCAATAGGAAGTGAAAAATATTTTTTCATTTTTTGTAAATAGGTTATAATCTTCGGGTCTAATACTTCTTTTGCACCAGTAGTACCCTGCCGTGCAGTAAGGTAGACAAACCCATTGGCAACTTCAGCATTTTTCTTCAATCGCGCGTCTGTTGATGCTGGAGAAACAACTTGAATAGTATGTAAACCATATTTTTTGCATGCAGCATAAAACCCTTCTTCTCCTTCTTCATCAATTGGCATATCAGGAACTATCAAACCACTTGCACCAACTATTTTTGCATCGCGGCAAAACTTCTCAATTCCGTAGTTAAAAACAGTATTGTAATACGCCATGAATAAAAGTGGAATGGAAACTGCTGCTGATAATTTTTTCATGACAGTAAACGCATCCTTCACTTTTGTTCCCTGATCCAGAGATTTCTCACATGCTTTCATAATCGTTGGGCCATCAGCTAAAGGATCTGAAAAAGGAATTTGCAACTCGACAATTGATACTCCAGCATCTGCCATCGTTTTAACAAGAGTCACTGTTTCTTCAGAACTTGGATAACCCACAACAACATGCGCCATGAGCTTTAATTTATTCATATCCCTTCTCTACCTCCCGTTTCATAAATTCATAAAATTTTTTATCTTTTAATGCTCTTGTTAAAATGAATAGATCTTTATCTCCTCTACCCGAAATATTCACAACAAGTATTTTTTCTTTCGGAAGTATCGGTGCAAGTTTCATTGCATAGGCAACAGCATGTGCTGACTCAAGCGCTGGGATAATTCCTTCAGTTTTTGCCAATGTTTGTACTGCCGACAACACTTCCTTATCAGTTGCAGAGACAAATTCCACACGCTTCGTGTCATGAAGAAAACTCAGTTCCGGACCAACTCCTGCATAATCAAGTCCTGCTGAAATACTATGCGTTTTTTGGATATTGCCATCAGCATCTTGCAGAAAATATGATTTATATCCTTCAACAACGCCAACTTTCCCTTTTTCAAAACGGATTGCATTCTCTCCTATTTTTTTTCCTTTTCCTCCTGCTTCAACGCCAATAAGTACAACAGATTTTTTCTTCAAGAACTCTGTAAATGCACCAAGAGCATTACTACCTCCGCCAACACAGGCAATTACATAATCTGGTAATTGTTTTTCCTGTTCTTGTAATTGCTTTTTAATTTCCCGACCAATAATTGACTGAAAATCACGATTCATTGATGGGTACGGATGTGGACCAAGTGCAGATCCCAAAAGATAATGTGTATTTGCAACGTTTTCGATATAATCTTTAAGTGCCGCATTTACTGCATCTTTCAATGTTTTATTCCCAAACGAAACTGGAATGACAGTCGCACCAAGTTGTTCCATCAGAAAAACATTTGGCCGCTGTCGTGCCATATCAACTTCACCCATGTAAATAGTGCAAGAAAATCCCAATTTTGCAGCAACTGTTGCTGTCGCGACTCCATGCTGCCCTGCACCTGTTTCGGCAATAAGACGTGTTTTACCAAGCCGTTTGGCAATAAGCGCTTGTCCCAAACAATGTGTTATTTTATGTGCGCCGGTATGATTAAGTCCTTCATTTTTTAAATAAATTTTCGCACCACCTAATTTTCCTGTAAGATTTTTTGCAAAGACAAGTGGCGTTGGACGACCGGAAAAATTTTTTAATAAATCGGCAAACTCTTTTTTAAATACTGGATCTTTTTTTGCAAGAGAATATTCCCTCTCCAATTCTTCAAGAGCTGGCATCAACATTTCCGGAACATATCGTCAACCATATTTTCCAAAATGACCTTTCATATAGTTGCTCCTTTCACACAATAAATAAACCTTTTTACTTTTTCATTATCAATCTCTCCATTTGTTTCAATTCCTCCTGCAACATCAACTGCAAAAGGTTTTACTTTTTTTACAACTTCCGAAACATTTTCAGGTGTTAATCCTCCGGAAAAAAATGTTGGGAATTGTTTTGTAATTTTTTTTGCTTCTACAAAATCTACCATC
>CAYMJR010000009.1:39806-52261 GCA_964391315.1 uncultured Gammaproteobacteria bacterium
AAAAAATGTTGGGAATTGTTTTGTAATTTTTTTTGCTTCTACAAAATCTACCATCTCCCCTTTTCCCTGTATCTCTCTATCTAAAAGTAAAAAATTATTTTCAGTATTTATAATTTGCGATTCATGATTCACCTTTTTAATAATTAGTCGTTTAATTTTTTTTATATATACCTCATCCTCTTCACCATGCAACTGCACGAGATCAAGGTTTAATTCTTTTGCAATATGATTAACCGTTGTAATTTTTTCATTTTGAAAAACACCAACAATCTTCACTCTTCCTGTAATTTTTTTTATAATTTTTTTTGCCTCTTTTGGATCAATATATCGTTTTGATGTCGAAACAAAATTAAAACCCAAAAAATCTGCACCTGCATCAATTGCTGCCTGTGCACTTTCTAAAGTTCGCACGCCACAAATTTTAACCATAACTTTATTTTGTTTTTTGCGAGTGACAGAAACGAGAGGGCTGCCAATCGCGCGAACTCCGCGAAGAGCAGAAGCATTATAGGAAGGAGCTTCTGGCAGGACCCGCAATGATGTAATAAATCGAGAAATATTTTTCGCTTTCATCAAACTCGTCCCGACCAATACTCCCTTTGCACCGGCATTTTTGTACTGTTCTACTTCATGCACCGAATTAATTCCCGAAAAACCTAATTTGATAAACATATCAGGAATTTTTTTCATTAATGCACATGCTTTCTCTACGTCAACGGTAAACGTTTCTAAATCTCTTGCATTAACAGCAATAATTGTTGTTGCGGTTGCCACTGTTTTTTCTAAATCTTCTTCATTATTAATTTCAACAACCGGTTCAACACCTAACTTTTGACACAACAAAACAAACCGTTTTAATGTTTCACCATCTACCAAGCGTGCAATAAGTAGTAACGCATCCGATCCAATTTCTTTTGCTTGATAAATTTGTCGCTCATCAATCACAAAATCTTTTTGTAAAATGGGAATGCCAACTGACTTTCTAACTTGTGATATAAATTCAACATCTCCCTTAAAAAAATGCGGTTCTGTAATAATTGAAATCGCATCCGCTCCCGCTTCTTCATACTCTTTTGCCCGTTGTACTAATTCTTTTTGTGATCCAAGTTTTGGATTTGTCGGTGATGCAAGTTTTATTTCTGAAATTAACGCAATATCTTTTGTATTTTCAATTGCATTAATAAATGTTTTATCATTACCAACAAAAAGATCTTTTTGCTTCTTTGCAATAATTTCCAATAATTTATTGTGCAGCTGTTGCGGCTTAACAATAAACTTATTTGTTTCTTTTATAAGATTTTCTAAAACTTTTTTTGCAGTGCCACTATCAATTACATCTTCTGCAAGTTTTATACCTTCAGGAATATTGCCAACTTTTCCAGCAACGACTAATGCTACTGCACTATTGAGAACTACGATATCTCGTTTTGCATTTTTCTCTCCATCAAAAATTTTTTTCAAAGATTCTGCATTCTCTTCTGCTGATCCACCAGTAATATCTTTCTTTGATCCTTTCCCAAAACCAAATTGTTTTGGATCAATAACAAATTCTTTTTTTATATTATTTTTTAAAGTAAAAACATGCGTTGGCGCAAAAACACTTACTTCATCCATACCATCATCACTGGTTACAATCACTAAGTGTTCATATCCAAGCTTTTGACCAACATCTATTAATTTTTTTGCAAATTCAGTTGTCGGTACACCAATAAGTTGTTTCGTTGTTGATGCAGGATTAAGAAACGGTCCCAGAAAATTAAATACCGTTCGAATTTTTAATTCTTTTCTTACCTGTACAACTTCTTTTGTTGCTGGATGAAAATTTGGTGCAAAAAGAAATACCATCCCTACTTTTTCCAAAACTTCTTTTGCTTGTTTTGCCGAGAGATTAATATTTACTCCCAATGCTTCCAAAACATCTGCTGTTCCTGATTTACTGCTTGCTGCACGATTACCATGTTTGGCAACTCGTACGCCACATGCTGCTACTACCAAACTCACTGCTGTTGAAATATTAATGCTGTTACTATCATCTCCTCCTGTACCACATACATCAATTGTATTCTTTGCATCAACGCGAATCATGTGCTGTCGCATTGCCTTTACTAATCCAACAATTTCCTCTGTTGTTTCTCCTTTCATACGAAACGCAACAAGAATTGCAGCAACTTGTGTAGGTAACACTTCACCGTTCATAACTGCTTCCAAAAACATTTTTGTTTCTGAAGTTGTCAGATCCTGTTTGTCTAGTAATTTGTTTAAAAATTTAGTTGTATCCATACTTATTTTCCTCCAAACAAAAAATTTTTTAATAATATTTTTCCTGCTTCTGTTGCAAACGATTCAGGATGAAATTGAATACCTTCTATTGGATAGTTCTTATGTCGAAGCCCCATGATCTCATCAGTATCTTGTGCTGTTGCGGTAACCTCCAAAGTATCAGGTAAACTTTTTTTCTCAGCGATGAGAGAATGATATCTCATGACTTCAATAGCTTGCGGAACATTAGCAAAAACTCCTTTGTCATCATGAGTGATAAGACTTGTCTTTCCATGCATCGGCATTTTTGCCCGTACCACTTTTCCGCCAAAATAATATGCAATGCCCTGCATGCCAAGACAGACACCAAGAACTGATGTTGTTTTTCCAATCTCTGTAATCACATCTGCACACACACCAAAATATTCTTTGTCTGCTGCATCACCAGGTCCAGGAGAAATAATAATTTTGTCATACTTTCTCTTTTTTATTTCAGCAAGCGGCAATTCATCATTTCTGATGACATCCAAAACAAAATCTTTTTCTCTTTCTTGTAACAACTCACCAACATATTGATAAAGATTAAACGTAAATGAGTCGTAGTTATCAATAATTAATACTTTCATATGATTTCTAACACCTTTCTCATTGCTGCTAATTTATTTCTTATTTCGTCATATTCTTTTTCAGGGACTGAATCGTAAACAATCCCACCACTTGTCTGCGCATATGCATATTCACCAGAAATAAATAAAGAACGAAGTGCGAGTGCAAATGTACAATCACCATTAAATCCAAAATGCCCTACTCCTCCTCCATAAGGACCTCTCGCTTCTTGTTCATTAGCATCAATAATTTTTAACGTCTCAACTTTTGGTGTGCCACAAATAGTTCCCATGGGAAAATTGCTCGCAAGTCCTGAAAACATATCTTCTGTCTTTTTCATCAATCCTGTTACTTCGCTTGAGAGATGTTGTACATGGCTAAATTTTTTAATCGTCATCAAATCTCTCACTTTCACCGTACCAAATTGCGCCACACGACCTAAATCATTTCGATGCATATCCACAAGCATTGTATGTTCTGCTCTTTCTTTTGGATCATGCAAAAGAGTCCGAGCCAATTTCTGATCCTCTTTCTCATCCTTTCCGCGTCTTATTGTACCCGCAAGTGGTCGTGTTGTCATCTCCCCATCACGAAGCGAAAATAATAGCTCAGGACTTGCACCAATTATTTTTTTCTCATCAAATTTTAGATAGTACATAAATGGTGATGGGTTAACATCTCGTAATTTTTCATAAATGTGTAATGTGTCTCCTTTGATATGAAACTCTGTTTTAAAACCTACTTCACATTGAAACGTATTTCCGGCACATATTTTTACTTTTACTTTTTCAACAATTGCAGCATGTTCTTTTTTCGTTACTGTGTCCCGAACAAATCGAACTGCTACTTTTTTACTCCTCACGTTTGGAGCAGTAATGATATTTTTTATGATATTCTCTCGACTAACATCATAATAGAAATAGGACACTTCTCCTGTTACTTTGTCATAAATAAGCCCATCAGTATACACACCAAAAAGAAATTGATCAAAGGTATCATGTACTTTGACCTGCACTGACGGTTCAAAATAATTTACTGCTTCATAACTAAGATACCCAACGAGTCCTCCGGCAAATTCTCGTGCAATAGTTTGCTCCGGCATTATCTTGCGCAGTGCAAAATATGGATTTGCAACATTATATTTTTTCCCATCGATAGATAAATTATTTTCGCGAGCAGAAATAATATGTTTTGGATCAAAACCAATAATTGAATACCGCGCAAATTTTCCTTCTTCACCCAAAGATTCAAAAAGAAAGCATGTCGAAAACTCCCGCTCAATTTTGCGGAATAGCGCAAAAAAATCTCCATCTTCTGCTATTTTTATATATGTCGGTTTTTGACCGATTGTAATTTTGGGTAAATTTTCCATAATAAAAGCCCTTGCAAAACCACTACTTACGTAATGATCTTACAAGGGCCTTAAAAGACGGTGCCACCTTGCTTTATACTTATTCATGACGTGCTCCGTTACCGACACACGTTACAGTCTGTTTTGCAGTTTCGTCTCTGCCGCATTATGTATTTTGCGAAAGCTCATCGGGTCCAACACACCGAATCAACGCTTATAAAAGATATTATGCCAAACACGTGAGATATTGTCAAATTTTAGCCTCGTTTTCTCTTTACATTGTTTGACTTATTGCGAGGATATTGCCATCGGGATCCTTAAACCATGCATTTCTCACTTTTCCACCTTCCATCTCCGCAATACCTTTTTCATTGGTTTTGATACCGGACGTATCATATTGTTCAAAAACAATTCCTTTTTGGTATAACTCGTCAACCGTTTCCTCAATATCTGTTACTACAAAACTCGCGAGCGTATGATCTGCTTTTGAAGGACCTCTTTGGTAAAGATACAATTTTGTATTCTCTCCTGCTTGAAAAATAATCCCATCATATGTATCTTTTACAACGTGCAACCCTAATACTTTTTCATAAAATTCCCTTGACTGATTGATCTCAGTTACAGGAATTGTAGCAATAATCCGCGCAGTGCTTATCATATATTTATGATAGAAACAATTTATAAAAATAATGTAATAATTCAGTGTATAATGCAGATATGGAAAATTTGCCAGAAAAATTTTTGGAGCGATTGCAAAGACTTTATCCCGAACAAGAATTGGTACAAATTTTGCAGGCGATACAAACCAAGCCACTTCCCTCGTTTCGGACTAATACAATAAAAACAACATCTATCGAACTGGAAAAAACTTTAGAAAAACAAGGTTTTGAACTTGAAAAAATTTCCTGGTATCAGGATGCATATATGCTGAAGAATAAATCGATTCGGGAACTTACTGAAACAGACGAATACAAACAAGGAAAAATATATATCCAAAACCTCTCAAGTATGATACCAGCGCTTGTTGTGGATCCCAAACCAGGAGAAAAAATACTTGATCTTTGTGCGGCACCGGGAAGTAAAACGACACAAATTGCAACACTTATGGAAAATCACGGAGAAATCATTGCCAATGATTTGAGTCGTCAAAGACTCTTCAAACTGAAAGCAAATCTAGAAATGTACGGCATTAGCAACGCAACTATTACCAATTTTCCTGGCCAAATGATATGGAAAAAGTACCCTGAATATTTTGATAAGACTCTTGTTGATGTTCCCTGCTCAATGGAAGGACGAATAAGACTTGATGATCCTGAGACATATCAAGATTGGAAATTAGGAAAAATCAAAGAACTTGAAACCAAACAAAAATATTTGCTACGTTCTGCAATATCCGCAACAAAGGTTGGTGGAACAATTGTGTATTCTACTTGTACATTGGCACCAGAGGAAAATGAAGGAGTAATTGATTGGATTGTAAAAAAAGCAGGAAATGCAATCGAAATTGAAAAAATTGTAATCCCAAACCTCGACCTCCACTCAGGAATTACTCAGTGGAATAAACAATTTAATACTCAAACTGCGTTGACAACACGTATCAATCCATCAGCAACAATGGAAGGCTTCTTTATTGCCAAACTCCATAAAATTGCTTCAACGGTATAAAAACGTTATTCAACAACCAATGTTCCCTTCATTCCCATTGCTCGATGATTTCCAACACTACAATAGAACTCAAATGTTCCTGTCTTATCTGGTGTAAATGTCACTGTTGTTGATCCATCGCTTGGAATCATAGCTGATTTCACGTTAAATGCATCGATTGCGAAATCATGAAAACCGCCTTTATTGTTGATGGTAATTGTTACTTTTTCACCTTTTTTGACCTTAATTTTATCTGGTTTGAAGTAATAATTACCTGCTTCAACAGTAATTGCTTGCTGTGTCATGTTGTCACCTGTTGCACTTTGTGTGGCAGTTACTGTCGGCTCTTCTTTCTTCATCATCACTGCTTGTGTAGGAGCAACTTTTGTTGTTATAGCTGCTTGATTTGCCGTTTTATTACTGCCAAGCCAAAGCATGACACCAACAGCACAAACAATAATAACGATAACAACGACCAATAAAGGATTCAGATTGCCTTTAGGCGCTTGAGTGCTTTCTTGTTGATTCTCGTCCATATCTGATTTCACCCCCTCTCAGAGATTAATCTTCCAACTCTTCTTCTCTCCATTTGTATCACATCTAAGTAAAAAACAATAGAGTTAAATCTATTTATAAGTTCTTTATAAAGTGAACGCCATAGTTTGTGTAGCCTATTTTTTCGTAAAATGTGTGAGCAGGTTTATGCTTGTACCCTGATTCTATATACACACGATAACAGTCATGTTCTCTTGCTATTTTTTCTACTTCTTCTACAAACTGACTGCCTATTCCATGTTGTCTGTAATTTTCTAACACAAATAATTCTTCTAATTGAGCAATGGGCTGAGGATACCGAACAATATGTCGTATTGACATTGTTGCAAGACCAACAAGATTATCATCTTTTTCAGCAACGAAAATATAACTGTTGGGATCATTAAGAACCATTTTAAAGGAATCTTTCTCATACATGGAATAACGATCAGTTCCTATAAAAAGATTGTAAAGTTGCATAAGCTGTTCATAATCGGAGGCCTCCGCTTTTCGTATCAACATACATTTATTATACCAGCTTACTTTTTCTCTTGCGTATCTGCAAAGTGTTTCATAGCATCCCGCATAAAGACAGCCAATCCTTTTCCGAACTTTTCGTAATAAGCAGTAAATCGTGGATCATCAACATACATTTGTCCCAAACCTCGGTACATTTCGTAACTTGGCTCATAAAACGTGCGCAAACTGTTGAAATGTTGTGCAATCATTTTCTGTACTTCAGGACTATCAATTGCAAATCCTTTTTCTTGTAAACTCGCAATTTGTGATGTCAGAGCAACACCTTCCTGTGCAATCCGGTCATAATCTGCTTTGGTAAAATGCTTCGTTCGCTCAACAGATTGTTTGTACGCATCGGTATGTCCCCAGCGCTTTTTGGCTTCTTCTTTATACTCCTCCATTTGCTTTTTGGTAAACCCACCATATAAATTATCGTTTTTCATACTCTCACCTCCTTCAATCCTGGCATCAATCGTCGATAAAAGCTTATCAATTCTATTTCGTTTTATTTCCAGCATTTTTCGCTGCTCTTTTAAAACTGAAACTGAATTAAAATTTGGAGATTGCATAATCTGCTTTATTTGTTCCAAAGAAAATTCTAATTCTCTGAAGAACAAAATCTGTTGCAACATCAGTAATTCTTTCTCTTCATAATAACGATAGCCGTTGCTCCCGGAAAAGGAGGGTTTTAATAAACCAATTTGATCATAATGGTGCAGCGTTCTGACAGTAATCCCCGCAAGTTGTGCCAATTTGTGAACTGTGTATTTCATATGAAGAGATTATAAACTATTACGTTACGTGAGTGTCAAGGGTTATAAAAAATACCATGTAGATGGGCAAAACAGGCAATTTTGAAGCTAAAAAAAAGCTTGTGTCATACAATACTTGTGCTAAGATAAAGAGTATGCAGAAAAAGCTGTCTGGGTATTTATTCCTGTCGTTTTTGTCCTTCTGCTTCTTCACCGCTTGTTTCCATACGGTGGCAAATGCGGAAGGTTCGCCTGGCATCTTTGCGCCGCTGATACCCACACCAACAGCAACACCCAGTCCGACACCGACCAATACTCCAACGCCCACACCAACAGCAACACCCAGTCCGACACCGACCAATACTCCAACGCCCACACCAACAGCAACACCCACTCCAAAACCAACTGACACTCCTACTCCGACACCTCAAGTAACTAATACGCCAACTCCGACACCGACAGCTACAACAACTCCTACGCCCACAGTAGTCCCTGCAATGCAACCAAGTGGCACTGACCTTGACAATTGGTTCACTCAATATGCTAATCAATATCATGTTGACCGTGATCTTTTGCACAAAATCGCTCAATGTGAATCAGGTTTTAATACAAACTCCAACAATAGCAATATGTATCTTGGAATGTATCAATTCGGTGAGCAAACATGGATATCAACGAGAACCGCGATGGGCGCAGATCCCAACCCTGCTTTACGAACTAACGCTGAGGAAGCAATTAAAACAGCTGCATATAAAATCTCACAAGGCGGCGCTGGTGCGTGGCCAAACTGCCAATAACCTCTCTTACTCACTAAATCTAATAAACAAATATATAGCCAACCTAAATTTATTTTAGAATCATCAAAAGCTTCAGAGAATCAGAATGAATAACTCTGAGGAATGTTAAGGGATTAAAGCATTCGCGGTATTTGAATAATCAGAAGTATTTATACTTTGATAAGCTCTTACTCGATAATCATAACTTCCTGAAGCAAGACCTGGGTCTGAAAATGTTGTAACATTCGCTCCTACAGAACCAATCTCAACAAATCCACCACCATTATATGAACGTTCAATCTTGTAACCATCTTCACCTGTTGCATTATCATTCCAGTTAAGTGTGACATTAGAACCTACAACACTTGTACCAAGGCCTGTTGGTGCTGCCAGAACAGTCGCGTTAGCTGTATTGGAATAATCTGAATTAATGGTTGATTTATATGCCCTTACTCTAAAAGAGTATGTATTCCCTGCTGAACCTGATGCAGTAGTGCTTGTGACATTTGCGCCCACGGTTTTAAATTGAACGAAATTTCCCGCATTTGTGGCAATTTCAACTTTAAATCCATCCTCAACTGATGAATTGTCTGTCCAGGAAATTGAGATAGCAGATCCTGATGCAGTTGCTACTAATCCTGAAGGTGCGTTAACAAAACCCGCTGTCGCATTTGAAGTATATCCTGAATTACCTCCAGAATTATATGCTCTTACTCGATAGGTATAGGAGCCTTCAGAAATCGGATCAGAATAGGTTGTTGTATTGGCACTAACAGTTGCTATTTGGTTAAATGCTCCACCATTGTCCGATCGTTCGATTTTGAATCCATCTTCATTTGATGAATTATCTGTCCAATTAAGGGTAACTCCTGATGGCGTTGCAACAGCAGTCAAGCCGGATGGTGCAGTAAGTGGCGTATATGTGACAACTGTACTTATCTGGCTGAGTCTTACACCTTTATTCCCTGCTGAATAAACGCCTCCAATTTCAAAAATCGTGCTAGGAGATTTTACTGTAGAAAGACCGGTAAAGGAAGTCGTGGAAAGAACTGATGGAGTTGCAGAATTTGGCACTGCATAATTGCCGGCATCAGCACTATCAACCCCATTCAACCGATAAAATACATTAAACGTCGATGTACCTCCTGTTCCAGTTTTTGATGCACAAGGAGTGATATCAATTTGTGTAATGGTTGATCCATCAGGAATACTTGAAAGCGCGATACCATAGGAGTCTCGCTGTGAGAGTGTAGTAGTATAATTATAGTTTGTCTGTCCATTACACGTTGTTTCATCAACCATTGCAAAGTGACTGGAACCGGTTTTTGGTGTCCATTGTAAATAATTTCCATCTGAAGTTGGCAAAAGTGTTCCTGTTTGAGCAGCAGATGCTTGACCTGAAGCAACAAGTAACAATGCAGAAAGTGCAAAAAAAGTTGAAGTAAATAATCTCTTCACCAATTAAGTGTGATTTAAGCTTTATGCAATGTCAATAGATAAAACTATAGCAAATTAGTTATTTTTTCCAATATTTCTTCCACTCTTCGTATTCACAAAGTGTTTTTGTGTCACGCACGCGATCGACAAACAATACTCCATTTAAGTGATCAATTTCATGCTGAAACACACGGGCATGAAAATCGTCAGTAAGCTCAAACTTGATAGGATTGCCATAGCGGTCCAAACCGATAACAGTACACGATACAGCACGAGGAACGAGTCCTCGGATATTTGCCGATAAATCTCCTTCCCAATCGTCCTTTTTCTCTTTCGATTTCTCAACAATCTTTGGATTGATCACAATTGTCTCAGGAAATGATTTCTTACCTTCGTAGCGGGGATTTGCAGGATCGACATACACAACGATTACCCGTTTGAGCACATTCACTTGTGGCGCTGCAATGCCAACACCCTCATAGAATTTGCAAATCCGGACCAACTCATCAAGAAAATGCTGAAATTTTTCTTCCTGCAGTTCACGCTGCGTAACAGACCGTGAGCGCAAACGAAGCGTTGGATGACCAATCCGGATAATTGAGTGCTGTATCATGGGGAAATTATAGCAAATCCGTTTTAGATCCTGGAAGCAATAATATTGATTATTGAAGCAGCAATACTAAAAAGAATCGCATGCCAGAAGCTATCGATTGAAAATCCCGGAACAAGATGAGCTACAAGAATAACAATGAAGGCATTGATAATAATCGTAAAAAGCCCAAGCGTCAGAATCGTTATCGGTAAAGTAAACAAAATAAGTAATGGCTTCAAAAAAAGATTGAAGATTCCAAGTACCAAAGCTACCCACAATGCGATCCAAAAACTAGCAACATGTACCCCTGGGACGATGTATGAGGCAATAATAATAACAAGCGCGCTCGCTAACCAATTAAGTAGAACCCTCATTCAAATAAGTATACCAAATTTAAAACTTATTCCACAAAACCTGATTGGTGACCTCATGGTGATACAACACTTCTGAATCTTTCACGAGTGTCCCAAGTGCTTTTGGACTTCTGTCAGCTGCTGCTTGTTTGTAGGCAACATATTTTTCTTTGTTGTCTGCTCCAAGCATTTTGGTTGTAAAATCACTACTCTTAAAAAGGCGGATTGCGTCATTGATATTATCAGGCAGGAAACGGAGTCTGTCTCTCTTGTCCTCTGCTTTTTTCAGTTTTTCTCCTTCCATGCCGACTTTCAAAATAGTATATAAAACCAAATATGGATTGGAATCCGGTGCAACAGAACGGACTTCGATACGTGCTGTTTTTTCATTACCAACAGGAATTCTGATCATCGATCCGCGGTCAATTGGTGAAACTTTAATTTGATTTGGTGCTTCAAAATGCGGATCAAGCCTTCGGTATGCGTTGACTGAAGAATTGAGAACTAAACAAATTTCAGGTGCATGATTAAGAAGCTTCATGATAAAATCCCATGCAATTTTTGAAAGACCTTCCTCACCTTTTGCATCATAAAAAATATTTTTGCCATCTTTACCAAGTGAAAAATTGGTGTGCATTCCTGAGCCATTAATTCCCATAATTGGTTTGGGTAAAAATGTCGCGGTCATACCAAGATTGCGTGCGACTTGTCGGCATACTAATTTATATAACTGAATCTTATCTGCAGCGCGGACAACATCAGTGTAGGAAAAATTCATTTCAAACTGACTTGGTGCAACTTCTGGATGATCTTTTTCATTCTTAAAACCCATTGCCCGTTGTGCTTCTGCTGCACGATCGATAAAAACGCGCAGTTTATCAAGTGGTAATGAATGGAAGTATCCACCTGTTGAAATCAGTGTAAATCCATCAGTATTCGTATATGTCTGTTCACTATTAATACCATCAACCAAGAATCCTTCAATTTCAGCGGCAGAGTATGCTGTTATCCCCTCTTTTTTCTTTAATTTCTCTGTATACAATTTCAATTGTCCGCGGAAATCTGATTCATATGGCGTTCGATCACGATTAAGGACTGATGCAAAGAAAATAACTTTTCCCGGACCAAAAAGATCTGCTGGTAAAAATTTGATCGATGACCAATCAACGTCAAGTCTGAGATCTGACTCACTTTGGGCAGTAAAACCACGGATTGATGAACCATCAAACGTCAAATTCTCCAGTGAATCTAAGAAAAATTTCTTATCATAATCAAGCATATGGAATCGTCCTTCAATATCACTAAAACACAGTGTTACTGCCTTGATAGCTTTTTCTTTGTTGAGGTATGCAATATATTCTTTTTTAAGTTCTGCTGGTGTTAATTTGTCTGCCTTCTCTGCTGCGGCAAGATTCATTTCTTCAAGTTCTTCGTAGGTTAGTTCTAAAAAAGTTTTGAGTGTTGTTGAAACTTTATCCATTAATTAATATTAATATAAATAAATTTATATTAATTGTCAAGAGGTTTATTATAAAAATATTAAATTTTATTTTTTATGGTAAATGCTTGGAACATTTTCTCTTCCCCACTTCAATGTTTTTGCCATCCATACAAGTTCATCAAATGCTCTAT
>CAYMJR010000010.1:0-40284 GCA_964391315.1 uncultured Gammaproteobacteria bacterium
CATTAACCCTAGGAAATCAAACTTTAGATAATAATTCAAAACAAATAATAAAAATATAAAAATAACGAATGTTCTAACAGACTGTTTTGTGCCTGGAATATAAGTATTAAATATTGGAATTTTTTCCGTAATTAACCCTACCAAATCGTTTAGTGAATAGGGAGTATATATACCCACAGACATAGCTGTAGTCGTTTTTATTTGTTTTCCAGAGATAATAAATATTAGGCTTTCTAGAAATTTATTTACTGAGAAACTTATATCAATTATTTTTTTTTGCAAATTCATTTTTGCTCTAAATGTTACTGCTCTTAACGTCTCTATATGTTGTTCGAAAATTTCTTCAACTAATTCCTTTGGGAAAATATATTTTTTATTTTCTAAGTCATATATTTTCTCCTCCTTATGGTGAAATTGAAATCTAGTTACATCTTCTAAGTCAATTGGCTGAACTGAGTTCTTGCTTTCATTCAGTGAGTCGATCGTTGGTGACTTTTTATCATTAAAATCATAATTGTTATGGTCAAATAAATAACGACTAGATTTATGTATGGAAACAATTAACTGATCTGCTTCTTTACTATTAGGTTTATATCCTAGTCTAACCATTGCAACCGAGTCATTCTTGCCTGTTGTGTCCTTGGCGGGTTTAAACAATCCATTAACAGGATATTCCTTAAGAATGCTTAAACCTACAACATCTTGATCAATCCAAGGGAAAACATCGTAATTGCTATTAAAGAGCTCTGCAAATTTTTTGGTCTGAGGAGAAATATTATCTAACATATTGATCAGAGTAATTATAGATCATTGATATATTATTTTCGATAACATTACGAGTAAATGTCTTATAATGGTGTGTCATGCGACATAACAACCTGATGTATAATAATGCATATGGCAAGAACTGTTATTGAATCATCAAAACCACCCATGCTGATACTTCCGAAACAAGAAGTAACATTAGCACGAATCGTAGTGAGACGTTACTGTATAGCCGCAAGATTCCAGGTACTACTCATGTAGTTCCAGATTAATGGAGACCCTGCAGATGTGCCATCGAAATTAAAAATTGCAAAATCGTTATAGCGCATACTTGTCGCCCAGACTTGTTGGCCAACGACGACAAGGCTAACTCTTGAAAATTTGTTGAAAATACTTTGGCTCACAGAGATTTTATTGGGGAGTTGTTTTAAAACCTAATATATCTATTGACAATGTATCGTAACACGATATAATGGATATATGAGCAAGAGAAAACAATTTGTTCAGGAGAATGTTCCTTTAACTCCGCCCATCTTTTATATTCTTCTTTCTTTGGCTACCAAAGAGCGTCATGGGTATGACATTATGAAGCAAGTAGAAGCTGATTCTCAAAGTAAAGTGAAACTTGGTCCAGGTACCCTGTATGGCGCAATCAAACGAATGCTAGAAGAAAAACTTATTGTTGAAATTGATTTAGGTCATGCAAGACGAAAGTATTACAAGCTAACCGATAAAGGAAGAAGTATTTTCAATAATGAGTTACAGCGGTATAACGAGGCTGTGGAACTTGCAAAAAGAAAAAAGTTATTTGTTCAACCATTGAGAGCTATTGCTTATGTCTAAAGTAAAGAACACGACAATATCGGTAACGAAAAGTGATGCGATATATAGAGGTTTTCTCTCTTTTTACCCTGAACAATACAGAAAACGTTTCGGGCAAGAAATGCTTTTCTCGTTTCAAGATATGTATAAAGAGGAAGTTTCAAAGTATGGAAAAGCAGGATTCATATTCTGGTTTTCAATTATTACCGATACTATGCAAAGTGCGATTACTCAACACATTATTATGATCAAAAAAGAAGGAGTTAAAAAATATTTTCATATCACTGTATACAATATTCTTGGTGCTATTCTTTTACTTCCTTTTATCATTCTTCTTGGCGCTGATTTTCTAGGACGGCTTGTTCAAGGAGATCTCATCCATTACAACAGAGCATGGTACGCTGTTGTGTCTCACACAATTCTTTACAGTACCTTCAATGGTCATGCGTATTTGCTTTGGGCAACACTTATTCTTGCACCATTTCTTGCAGTTGTTCTTAATCTTATTCCTGTTTTGACTTCGATAATGCAAACAAAGAAACTTACAGTAAGAACACTATTTCTTACCAATCCTCTCGCCATTGTTATTATAGGAGTTGGAGTATTTGCTCTTTTAGTTATCTATGGACATGATTTCTTCCCCTGCGTTGTTCATGGACTCTTGAATGGAAGTGTTAATAAAGAACATATCTTATCTCTTTGCAGCAAGGCTTAAAAATATGAAGATTACTAAAAGAAAGGTTATTGGTCTTCTTTTTATACTAGTTTTTGTGATATTTGTTGCACTTACTTCTTACAATATTGGTCAGCATAATGCTAGCTTGACTGTTAAAGAAGCTACTCCCCTGCAGCTTGCTGAAGCTATGCAGCAAGATAACTTCTATGGCGAGTATATACGAACAATGCTTCTTATTACAGGATCTGTAAAAGCTGTAACAAAACAAAATCAGGATACTATTGTGCAATTTAGCGTAACTTACTCACCTACTGTACTTGGGAAGGTATTATGTGACTTAGGCAATACGAAAACACAAGTTAAAGTTGGAGATACTATTCGTGTTTTGACTGTTGCTTATGATGCAAAGCGTCAAAACACTTCTGATATATTTATGCCTAATTGTTATCTGCTCAAATAAGAGTAAGTAAGGTAGAACTCTGTTCCATGTAAAAAGTTCCAAGATCAAAAAAGAGCTACCAGCGAACAAAATTTAGCATTGTTTAGAAAGATAACCTCTACAAAAATAAACGTACGAGAGCTTTTATCATTGAGACATGATATAATGCCTTCTATGGCTGATTATCGAAGAAACAATCGAACAGGCGGTAACCGAAGTTTTGGTAAACCCAGATTCAACAGAGAGCAAAGAGAAATGTTTAGTGCAACGTGCGCAAATTGTGGCAAACAATGTGAAGTACCATTTAGACCAACCGGAGATAAACCAGTACTTTGCAGGGACTGTTTTCAAGAGAGTCGGGGTTCTGATTCACGAAGATCTGGAGAGCGTTCATTTGATAAGCCACGTTTTGAAAGGGACAGTAGACCAGATTATCAAGCACAATTTGATGCACTCAATAGAAAACTGGACAAAATTCTCAATCTTTTGACAGAAGAACCGGAGTCAAAATCAGAGATAACTGAAAAAGAGTAGTTTTCTCCCCCTATCCAATACCCTGAAATAATATCTTGTATCCTGTTTCTTAGCCTTTTGTGTTTACTAGGTAAATTTATCTCCAATGGTTGCATATTTCAGATGTATTTATAGAAATTGAAGAATGATGTGTCTCTTTAATTGGAAATCACCAAACTATCCTATAGTTGAATAGCTTTTGCATTATTGCTATAATTTCCAGATGAATCCAGAAGCCAGAGCAAGAATAAGAGAAGAAATTTCCAAAGGTGTTCGTACATCAAGAGGCATCGATCAATATCGTATAACATTCGACTTGGATCATTTAACGGATAAACACGTAGTACTTGACGTTGGTGCGGGTGATAGCGAATTTGCGGAAAAAATGAGGAAACGCAAAATTAGAGTTGTCAGGCTTGATCCTGATTACCTATCCTATCCTCCTAGAGACAAGAAAGATACAGTAGTTGGAATTGTTCAAGAATTACCGTTTCGTGATGATACCTTTGATGAGGTTCTTGCATCATGGTCTATGTATTATGTAAAAACAGGTACAAAAGTTGCATTGGCGGAATTACTTAGAGTTACAAAACCAGGTGGAAGAGTCCAAATAAGCCCAGGTGTGATAAAAGATGAAGGAGATAGTACTCAGTTACCAAATGTTGCTTTGCGGGATGTTGCTATTGCCGAAACCGAAACCGTTATAATAACTAAACCACATGGCAGTACACCAGAGGAAATAGCTGCTCTTGTCGATCAACTAGATAAGACTTTTTCATTCTATAATGAGGAGGTTTGTGAAAAATGGAGTAACAAACTAGTCCAAAGAATTAAATCTATTGGGAAAGCACTACATTAAGAAGAAATAGTGTACAATAGACTCTCTATGAAGACAGTGTCAAAAAATGTCAATGCGGCGCAAGTATTACTTGAAAGTTACGGGAAAGATTCTCTTTCATATTTTGCGCTTCATGAGAAGAAGCATTTTTTCTTTTCCTCAACGGGACAATCGTTTCTTTCGTATACTGTTTTTGGACGAATTGCGCTCGTGAGTGGTGATCCGATAGGACCGGTTTCGGAAATCCCGCTTCTTTTGAAAGAATTTAGCTATTTTGTCAAAGGTGCGAAGTTATCGAGTTGTTTTTTAGCGGTAAATCATCAGACGCTACAAAGTTTATCTCAAATGGGTCATAAACATGTGCATATTGGTAAAGAGGCAATTATCCATCTTTCAGATTTTAAAAAAAGTTTATTGAAGAAAAAAGTTAGACGGGCTGAGAGATATATTCAAAATCTTGGGATTGAGTCTCGTTTCTATAAAAGGAGGGATCTCCCCGCGTCATTTCTTTCTCAACTCCATTCTATTAGCGCACAGTGGCTGTCTGATAAAGGAGGAAAGGAAAAAAGGTTTACGATGACACTTGGTAGGATTCCAAGTGAAATGGATCCAGATTGTGAGATTGTACTTGCGTTACAAGGTGAAGAAGTTATTGGGTATCTTTCATTTGTTCCCATTTATGCATCAAAGGGTTTATCACTTGATGCAGCCCGTAAGAAAAAGGATGTTCCCAATGGCCTGACAGAATTTTTACTCCTTCAATCGTTTGAACATTTTAAACTGAACGGATTTGAGATGGTTAGTCTTAATTTTGCTACCTTCAATTATTCAACAGATGCGATTCAAAAATCTATCCGTAAATTTTTTATTACCTTCGTATATAAGTTACTAAGCCGTATTGCTTTATCGAATAAGTTATATGCGTTTAATAATAAGTTTTTGCCACAGTGGCAAGAAAGATATTTTGTTTTTGAAAAGAAGAGATACTTACCAAACTATTTATTTGCTATAGCAAAAGCTGAGTTATAAAAGTCTTCTATAGTTAGTAGGGCCAGAACGGACATGGTTGTTCGCCCTTTCACATTTCATCAACACTTGGTGTCATTATTCTTGATGGAGGATTTCCAGCAGATGATCTTGATCCAAAATATTTGAGGAGTGACCATTTCTTACATTTAAAGCTAGAATAACGTGTGACTATTGTTGGTAAATTTATTAATTCAAAGTAATTTAAAACTCCACCTTGATTTGAACTCTTTAATCCATTCATTGACCGGTAACGTAAGTAATTCTTGACATCTTATAGATGAGTCAATATTATACACTTGTCAATTTTCGTATGAGTGCTGAAAGAGGATACTTAGGTCAAGAACGATTAGGACATAGACTTAAACGAAGCATTTTCCCTGAGAGGTATTTGTCACCTGAGAATATTATTGTTCATACGAAAGAGCCGCTTACACGTTTGGAAGTTGCTGCAGTTCTGAGAGTTTCTGAAAAAGCATCTCAGTCGGTCGAGCCACCATATGCAGATCCTCGTCATAGTGGCTATTCTGTTGAAGGGGCAGCAGGTATCGTTGGGAAACGCCTAACAGTTCCCCTTTTTAACCTTGAATACCCGGGTAACGCACAGCATGGTGAAGAAACGGGAATAATTCAACTCCGCTCTAGCTACGGCCCATCACTTGTTGATCAGACTGCTGTTCTCTGTTTGAAAAATGGAGATAAGCCAACCTGTTGTGGAGGATGTCGCGATATGATGAGAGTAAATATTTCTCATAACAGCCTTATTACAACCCTTAATAAAGATAAACAGGTGCAAGTGTGGCGACTTAAGGATTTGCTTTTTACTGTTGATGAATCAAAAGAAGTGGGACTGGACACACTGCCTCCTGCAATTGCGACAGTTGTTGAGGCGTTACAACCCGCGGATTTTGAGAGAAAAGGGTACTGGAAGTATCATAACTTAGATGTTGATAAACAAGGTCATTACGAAGCGATGATGACTCTGAATGGGAATACCTACAGAGAAGGTGGATATGGTCCAGTTGATTACCGGACCGTTGGGCCTGTCCAGCAAATCATGTCTCACGTGATGCCACGAATCGAGTCTGGAGAGATGCAATTTGGTAAACGGCCAATTGATCCTTTGGCATTTTGTCTGTATATCTTAGGACCTTACAAAGGTATCATTCCTGATGTTGATTACAAAGATAGAAATCAAATACTTGAACTTGAGCATCATTTACAAAAAGTATCTGGACAGCCTGATTTACGATTACCTGTTGCCCATGTTGTACTGGGAGAAAATGGTGAAAAAAAGGTATATATGACTGATACGAGAGAATGGCTACCCTACCCATTTCACCCAAAGATACTTTCAGCGTAGGGGTTATGAAATTTGGGAGGCATGCTTATTGAGTAACTCAGCTGCTTCTGTACGTGTCGCGGCTTTTTTACTTATCTAATACTTTTGGTAACTCTTGGTCTTTGGGGATGAACTTAATTGAGAGGGAGTTTACACAATGCCTGGTGTCTTTTTCTGTCATACGCTCTCCTTCAAAGACATGGCCAAGATGGGCTCCACAATGAGCGCACTCAATTTCTGTTCGATAGCCATCAGGATCGGCAAGTCTCTTTACTGCGTTTGGAAAATTTTCATCAAATGCTGGCCAACCGCAATGAGCATCAAATTTAGCTTTAGAAGAAAAAAGCGGATTATTGCACCTTCTGCAAATAAAGGTGCCGTCTACATAGAAGTTGTCATATTCGCCTGAGAAAGGCATTTCAGTTCCTTTGCCTTCAATAACGTCTTTTTCATCCGTTGTTAATTGATTATATGCCATATATTAAGTATATCGTATGCGTCAAGGAGATGTATAAGACTGAGTGCACGGGTCCCATGCATGACATATGAGGCTATTGTCAACAATTTGCCTCCCCACCTTCGAAAGTCAGCTTACTAGCTATATTTACTACAGGATAAATTTTCTCTATAATACATCTCTATGACTTATGAATTACCAGATGATTACAAACATGTTTATGAGGGATTAGAGAGAAAACAGAGAAGAATAAAAGACAGATTGGCATACCTACGAGAGCATCCTGATGCTCTTATTAAAATCGATCCTGAAGCATTGTATGACATTCTCACAGTAGACTATCTTATGGTCTGTGCGCGGGAAAGTTCTGTTGCAGGAAATCGCGCAATCAGAGGATCAGACATTGATGCAGGAGCAATTATTACTGTTGATTACGTTCCTATAGAGAAGCAACATAAAACCATTGGTTATTTAAGAGAGGTTGGTTTTAAAGTATATCATCCAAATGCATCAGCTGCTGCTGAGCGTGAAATTGAGGGAATATCTCGGATGAATTCCGAAAGATGGGAGAGATTAGTAAAGATTAGCCACAGTGGATTACACTTTGTAACACTGGACCAAGTAGCAAAGCGTACCTTATCCCCTGCTGTTTCATCATCAGTTCATGGTGGAGCAATTGTCGCAAGACATGGGAGTCTGAGAATATAAATTGTAGAACTGTGACGAAAAGAACTCTCTACCCAAGTGATCGTTTTTCAAATGATTCCTTGAAACATTTTGGACAGTAGAGTTCATGATCATATTCCTCTAGTTTGGTACCACACACATCACAATGTGAAGGCGTCCACAAAGGATATAAACCCATTTGAATAAATTTTTTTAATTTGTTAATCACGATAAATTCACTCCAAAATTAGAATAAACTCGTCCATCTTATTTTCACACAAATATATAAATATATCCATGAGCTTGATGCAAATGAACGTATTCATTCTTTAGAACTAGAGGGCAAAGCCCTCTCTAAAAGCAAGGATTTCCTACGCTGCATTCTTTAGCGTATTCCTCCTTGCTTTTATTCACTCCCCTTTTATGCGTTGCAAGTAGTCGGGCAAGGCAAGGCTGCCCGACAAAAAAATTATGAAGGGGGGTGAAAAAATGGTAACGATTGGAGAAAGAAATAAAGCAATAGAGAAATTTGTAGAAAGAGAACTATTTGGTTGCCAGACAAGTCTCATTGATGAACTATTTAAACATCATGTCTTTTCTATTGATGATATTGAAAACCTCTACCGTCCGTTTGACGGAAAGCTTATATGCCCTACAAGATGTGTACGGTGTGGCGGTAGTTTTGCCTATCTTGATAGTGAGACAGGAGAATGTGAGAGGTGTTTTGAAGATAATCAAATGCCGCAGGAAATTTTTGAATGGTGGCTTGTTTCTTCATGGCTTGGGAAGAAATTGTTGATGGAAGGCGAAGTAGTGATTGATAACGGTTATGGTGTCTGGTGGGGTCGTACAACCACGGGACAGGCAATATCTATGGATTACGTAATTCAAAAGATCTACGACGATCTTACGGGCTGAGAAGGGGTAGTTGGAAGATATGGGGACAAGGCTTTTGTCCCCATTCCCCTCCTCTAACCATGGGTTATGTCTGTAAATTGTCTTCTCTCATCATCGGCTGTCGTATGGAAATAAGATAATGGATAGAAAAAATATATAAAGAGTAAAGGATACTAATTATAGACTCAGCTGTAGGTTTACTAAGCTGGGTTTGGTACATATAATCTTCTAACAGCAACATCTAATCCACTAAACGCTATTAATCTCGTAATATCTAACTCCTCAGATCTTTCTGCACCCATATAACTGACTAAAGCCGTACCTTCGCGATATATTTTCCCATCTGAATCTCTTGGAGGTCTTTCGTTATACTCAGCTTTTTGCTGGTTTCTGGTTGCATCTAACACAACCCCAACGCTATTACCTTTAGTATCACTTACTTGAATTTTTGTTTTGCCATATGTACTAATTGTATTTGAAGTAGGGCTGTCAAACTTAGTAGGACCTGGTGTATACTCATACACCACTATTTCTGGAGCGATTCCAGGTTGTATTAATTCAACCACTCCAGTGAGCTCTGGTTTGAGTTTTTGGACCTCTTGATGAAGCTCTTGAAACAACGTGAACCCTTCAGCATTTGGTTCTACCCTTCTTCGTATAGGAGAAACTGAATGTATCCCAATGGTTTCTCCATTCTCCGCTCCCACAGATTTAGCCTTTTGACGGCTTGTTTCCACACCTAAAAGTTTACTATCAAATATCCCTCTGTCTGTTTGAGCTCTTATGACAAAACCATCAACTCCGCGTGTTCCTCCAGGATGAGTAATAATCATATATCCGCCTAGGCGCGAATGAATGGTAGCGTTTGAGATAAGAGAATGATCTGCACCAGGGGTTCGAGTATACGTATCAAATCTATCGTGAACTTTTTGGAGGATTGGTACTTCGGTTGGCATAGTGTATAAGGGATTATAGCAAAAATGTAGGCTCAAGACCAAAACTATAAGACTATCGATGAGCTTGCTAGATACTAAACGGTCTCTTCCTATCGTGATTGGATAGATAAAGATAAGCTGAAGGATTCAGGCACTTTACTGACAGGCTGTTTGCCAATTGGTTGCTATCTGGTGTTGAGCGTCAGAAAGAGTAATTTGTCCACTACATACTTTTTCATGACAAAGATTTTCTATCTTATCTTTAGGATTTGGGGATGAGCCTGGTTCTGGCCAAAGGTTTTTGGGATCCGTGGGATTTCCCCCTAGCTCAAGACTGATAAGGTGGTCTTCTTCATAATCTCTTGGATTGGTATCTGAATAACCATATTGAGCTATTTGTTGGATTTTGAGTTGATCAGTATATGACGCAGGAGGCCTGATAGTTTTTGTATATCCTCGAACACAGATTGTTTGTTGAATGTTTGCTTGGGTTACCTCTTGGTTCGTACTTCCAGGAGTACAATTTGGATCAGGTAGTAAGCCTTGTATGTGGCAGGATGCATTAGGGTTAACACTTATTGAAATTTGAGGTTGTGCAACGGTATGGGTTTGATAATGCTTTGTCTCTGGTTGTTTTGTTGCTTGTGGTCCCAAAAGGACAGCAAGAATGATGATAGCACTAATTGCTGAAAGTATCTTTTTCATCTGGTTTGGTGTTTCACGCGTCTCGTAGACGGTTTAAAGCGTACTATATATAATTATCCTATTGCTTCTTTTTGTCAAGAATAGGACGCGGTTACCTTCTCCCAAATATCTGTTTCGTTATTTTGAATCTTCTCACTTGTCGTTAAGAAAATACTAATTCTTTCTTCAAACTCTCTTTCAAACTTTGCTTTTGCAAAGGAATATATCTGTTTTTTTATACGTTTTGTGGGAGAAATAAGAAGGATTGCAGGAAACGGAGCAGAATCAGTATTTTCCTCCCAGGAACCGTTTGAAACATAATCAAAATACATTCTGACGCGTCGACGCATAACAAAGAAAGGTATATCTTCATCAAAGAAATCAAGGAAATATCTTTGAGTTGTTTCACCGTTTTTGCTTACAATAAACGCATCAGGAAGAGGCTTTGGAAAGTATTCATATCTCCGTAGCAAGGTTTTGGTAAAAAAAGTTATTTCTTCTTGGTCTCCTTTTTGAGAAAGGAGATAGAAATAGAAATCAGCTAAAAAAAGACAGTGATTGATAAATTTTTTATCTCGTTTGTGTTCTGAATAAATGTATTCGAGTTCTGCATATGTTAATTTTTTCTCTTTTCGTAAAACAGAGCGTGATTTTGCAGCTAAAAAATAGATAGCTGGTTTTGCTTTATCAACAAGTGACTTTTTTTCATAGAGTCTTTTTACATAACCTTTTTTAATAAGGTCTTTAAGCCATAAGAGTGAACGATTAGTTGTTTTGTGGGAAAGAAGTTTTTGGATGTGATGAGTATTAAGGAATCTAAATTGATAGAGAAAGAGAAGGATTTCTGTTTGTTTTTTTGTAATAGGGAGAATCTTCATAGTACCGATTTTCCAAAAGCCAATTTATGTTTTATATATATTATATAAAAGAGACAGGAGAATTGTATAAAATAGCTTCAAAAAAGTAAATATTTTGGATGTATCGACACATCCAAAATATAGGAGCTTATATAAGGATTCTTCGTTCTATGTGGAGTGTTGGATGTTGCAAATATAATCCTCGAAAGACTCTTATTACTTCATTTGCTGTCCCTTCAATTTTGTCAACAACTCTTTCAAGAGTTTCTTCATGTAACTCAGAAGCGTCTACCCATTTTGTTCTCGTAGTTTTTTTCCCTCGAGGATCTGTAAATTGTTGTCCCGTCAGAACATCAAGTTTGCGATTAACAGGATTGAACCGGTAAACTTCTCTATAAGTCGATGCCATATTGCCTTCTGCATCCTCTGTTGCTTCCAACATAGCGAGCTTTTTATCAGAGGGAGTGACTGTCTGAGTATCTACCTTAATACCACGAGAGTTAAAGGTTAAGTAGCTTATTTCAATTGGTAATACTGGATCAGTATGATTAGCTTGATAGCCGCCTGGAGCAAGTCTCTTTACTTTGGCTAGAACATCTCCATAATTTCTTCGTATTCCATTACTATCTTCGCCTTCTCCATAACCATAAACCATATTAGCGTAGGGAAAAATGAGAGCTGGGTCACTTGGAGGATGTAATTGCTGCTCTACAGACCGACTAATTTCTGCTCCTCTAAACCACAAAATTTCTCTTGGATTAACTTCTAGCCTCGAAGCGGCATCATATACTGCAACCCGTAAAGCTGCAGTATGTCCTGTAAGGCTTCTCCGTTTGGCTTCAAGCTCGACCATACAGAGGTAATTCTACCATAGATGAGTTATGAGGGTTATAGGTCTATGGAGTATTAGGTAAACCGCTTTTTGGGGTGGCTACGCTTTTTGCTTTAGGATCCTCTTTTTTTATTTCAATTTGTAGATTTATACTCTTTGGTTGGACGGTATACTCATGGGCATAATTCTCTCGTGACGTCATAATCAGTTGCTGCATTGTTGTGTGATTTTTTTCATTTGGAATATATATAGTTTTTCCTGAAAATGGTTCTTCTGGCTCTATTGCTGAAATTTTTATATAAAACTGATACCGTGGCAGATTCGCAATATCCCCTTTCTCAACATATGGCGTAAACTGTGTCAGCATTAATTGCTCATCAACAAAATTCGCACTTCTAAAACAGACAACAGTTGTGACATTGGCAAGAATTATATTAGTAATATTTCGATCATCCTGTTGAGATGTTGTTTGTTCGGCAATCGTTACAGACAGACCATATTTTCTTCCTTCAGAGAGCATTTTGGTAAAAGAAAGCGTTGCGAAATTCTGGAATTCATCAACATAGAGATAAAAAGGTTTTCTTCTGTCCTTTGATAGCTTTGCACGTTTTAATGCTGCCTGTTGTATCTTTGCTAAAATTGTTGTTCCTAAAAGCCTCATTGTGTCTTCACCAAGATTGCCTTGAGAGAAATTACAAAGCAGGATCTTGCCCTGGTTCATAATGTCATCAAAGTTGATTGTTGATCGTTTCTGCTCAAGGATCCTTTTGGCAGTTGGTGAGAAAAGAAATCTTCCTACCTTTGCTGTAACGCCACCTGCCATTTTTACTGCCTGGTAATCTCCAGCACGTCCGAACTCAAACTTCCAGAAGTTTTTAAGATTCTTATCCGTTAGACGATCAGTGATCTGTTTTCGAAATGGTGGATTATTGAGAAGGTCAAAGAGCGTAAAGAGTGTTGCGTCTTGTACAGTAAATGCTGTATAGATTGTGTTTCGAAGAATATATTCAATACGATGGGCGTAACTTGTTTCTTCTTTTGAAAAAACTTTCCGGAAAAGGGAAATAACGCCTTCACAGACTATTTCTTTTTCAAGCTCTGCTTCATCGTCTGAAAGCCCGGGAGTTAACTCCAAAAGATTGATACCAATCGGATATTTCAGGTCAATGGGATTAAGGTAAATCACATCATCTTTTCGCGCTTGTGGAATACTTGCGAGAAGATCCTCTGAAATATCCCCATGAGGATCAATAAATGCTATCCCTTGTCCATTCAATGTGTCATTGTGTGCCATTGAGAACAGAAGCGTTGTCTTACCACTTCCCGTTCGTCCAATAATATACATATGTGTCTCCCGTTCTTCTTTTGTCAAACCAATAGGCGTAGTTGTCCCGCCATACATATTCTCTCCAAATATGACTGCAAGTTGTCTATCTTTTTTAAGAGATAACGGTGCAGGCAAAACACGGCTTAAGGATCTTGCAATATTCTCGGTTTTTGTTGTTGGTGTGTAGGGAAAATGGTAAAGATCTGCAATCTCAGAGACAGATAATACTGATGAGCTGCGGTTTATATATGAAGATAACAATCTGTTTCTGAAACTGAAAAAGCGTAGCTTATCAGTTATCTGTAAGGGAAATTCTCGTTTTGCCTTAAGTGATTGGTAGTTCAAAACGGAAAACGGTGCAAATGACGATTTAATTCCCCGTAAGCGCTGCTTTTGATCACTCTTATCTCTAACTTGTACCAATACACGAATTGTTGTCTCAAACAGCAGTTGATCTACCTTTTCTGAAATTGACGATACAATCTCTTGTTCAAATGTACTAAGGACTCTTGCCGGACGGTCCGGTTTTATCGCCTGTCCTCGATATTGTGAAGTTGGAACAGGAACTGGAGTACTGCGTGTTGGAGCACTTACTGTATCAATAACCTCCCATACAAGAAACTGAATTACTTTTAAAAGTGCGTTAATAGCTACGATAAACGGTTTAAACACCCACGGTATTCCGGCATCTCGCAGTTGTTGTAGTACGTCTTCATTATTGAGAATTTTTTTTGAGAGAACATTCATTTCAGGTTTTTTTGTCGGTGAGACAACGATCTGAAAAGCAATCATTTCGTGAGGGTGTAACTTTGTCATCATCCCCGTGATATATGCAACTGGATCGTGTTCGTGAAGGACATTCTGTTTTGCAAGTGGAAAGGCAAAATGGTTTTTTAATTGAAATTCTATTGTTCTTGCGTTTTTAGTTTCTTTTATATAGTCGGAAACTTCTTTGACATGGACAAACGGAAGATATGACCTAAGCGTTTTTTGCACAATAGCTGCTTCATCATCAGTCGTCTGAATGATATATCGGATGCCTTGCTCTTTTGTTGAAACAATTTCAAATGAAAAAAGTATCTTTTTACCAATAAACTTGTCAATAAATGAACGCTGTGTTCCAACCGCATGGAGAACTGAAAACAGTTGTTGTGTTGTGTATGCTGTTTTTTCTGTCCAGGCTGGTGGTGTAATTTCAAGAAATATCTTTTTCTGAATGAGAAACGTCCTAGTACTCCATATCTGGCGGGCGAAAAACAAAAGAATAATAACAGAAATAGTTGCAATAATGTATGGGAAAAAAGAAAGCAGACTGAAAGATAAAAGCTGTACTGCGTCAAAAGAAGGGAGATTCATTATTTTTCTTGAGCAGACAGGCTAAGTATACTAAAAGAAGGTTAAAAAAATATTAAATTTTATTACAATGATTCAAAAGAGAGTCTTGTGCCCTTCATGTATTTCTATTCGAACACCTTTTGGATTGGATTGACTAGATCAGGTTTATATTTCAGGATAAAACAAATGTAACGGATTTTTGATATACCTCTTTTTCTTTTTATAATGAGAAATCATTTTTGAGGAGATTTGGTCTCAATTTTTTTACTACCTATGTCTTCTAAGCCATATCCTTCCTTTATTTCCTTCAAAAAGTTGTCTTGCTCACATAATCTATTGATATATTGTTGACTATATATTCCCATTATTTGCATTAGTTTGATGTTACATGAGTTAATAGAGTACGCCATTATCAACCAAACAATTGTTCCTCCAACAAGTATGCCTATTAATCCATAATATATAGAATTTAATCTTTTCATATTTAATATTCTTATACATTCTTATTGTTGTGCTATTTAGCACAATTGTCAAGGATTAAATTCAACTTTTGTTTATATTTTCAAATAATCAGAAATAATAGTCTAACGAGTGATGATACCCATGGGACAGGTCTTGATTGTATAATTCACGACTATCTGCTCAAGGGATGGGAGGAGCTATTAGTGAATTTGAACGTATAACAGGTGGTAAATGATCCACATTTTCATTCGAATTTTTTCGTACTAAACATCATAGCTCTTCAAGTTGTTTTTTCAATTCCTCAAAATTAACAACAATAAGATGTTTTTTTTGAAAAGCAATGATGCCTTCTTCTTGAAGTTTTTCCAATTCCCGGGACACGTTACTTCGAGAGACATTAATTGATTGAGCAATTAACTCATGTGTTAATGGTACTTCTATATACACTTCATTTCCTTTTTTGATTCCATATTCTGTTGAAAAATGAATAATTCTTCCAATAACTCTTTTTTGCAATGTTTCCATTTCAAGATTTCCTACTCGCTCGACATACCCACCAAGATACTTAGCTAATGATTTTACTAATTCTTTAAGCAAATTGTTATCAGCATAGACCTGAGAAAAAAATGGTTCTGATTCTAAAATAAATACCGTTATATCTGTTAATGCTGCAATATAAAAATTTACATTTGCCGTATGAACATATTGTAAAAGTGGAAATACGTCACCTGGTTTAATAATGCTTTGAATCCTTTTTTTATTATCTTTTGTAAGACTGTAACTATAGACATAGCCTGACTTTAGCTGGTACACACCTAGTGGTTTTATGTGAGGAGAAAAAATAATCTCATTTTTTTTGTAGGTTACTATTTTCCCTTTCTTAAATAGATGAGCAAACGTTTCCATAATTTTTGATTATATATAATGTAGGAAAATTTGCCAATTAGGTACAACGTATCGTTCGCGTTCTGCTGTATCTGATTAGTCCTTCTGGACTGTTTGGAGCTATTTTAGTCGAACACGATTTTGAACCTCTTTGAGGTATGTGTCGCATGTTGTGCCCTTCATGCAATTTCATTCGAACACCTTTTGGAGTGAATTGACCAGATTTGATTGGTATATTAGAACAAAACAATTATAGCGATTTCTTTGATAAATGAAATTATGTAGACTGATTGACAACTCAACACTATAATCCTATAATCTGCGAGTTATGAGTGAAGCTCCATATTTTAATGTAGTTGATCCTTTAGATGTTGTTGATCGCAGAACTGATGATCAGCGTATTGATGCTATTTTAGCTCCAAGAGGACTATCAAGAGAAGCTGTTGACGTGGCAATAAAGGAGGATGAGAAAAAAAATACAGAAGAAATACGAAAAACAATGATGGGACCATTCATTGAAGGAACCAAAGAATCCCTTAGTGATATAACAGACAGATTTGCTAACTTAGCCTTAGCGCTCGCTGCAGCGCGAAGCGGCAATGATCTTACTACCTTACCCCCTGGAGAATATGAGGATGAAGGATTTTTCCATCAGCAAAATGATGAAAGAAATGGTTTTTCTATGAGATATTCTGTCGATTTTGTAAAGGATGGGTATGTTGTGACACCTTTAGAATATGGACAGGATTTCCAACATACTTGGGTATTTGGCCCGCGTCGAAGACCAGATTTTCAGGTAACATTTGATAACGGAACAATAGATAGTGTGTCCAACAGGACCTATTTTCAAAAAGATACTCCTACCCCTACCGCTCAATTTTTAGCAAGGCATATTCCGAAGGAAACTACTGGCAGTCTTTTTTCGCTCTCGTGGTCTGGTTTAACATCTGATCCACAACTTTTTATTGCTCGACCTGATTATCCTGTAACGAATCCTCCTGTGTATAAACCTATTGAATCATATACCTTTGCTCCTTTTGTACCTCAATTTGAAGACGCAGAAAAGGGAAAAACACTTGAAACAGCACTTTTTCGAACTATGCTTCGTGATACACTTAAACAAGTTCCTTGGTCGACAAATATTTCGGTCTTACGAAAAAAATAAGCCGCGCGACACGAGGTGAATTTAGAAGTTTATGTAAAGATATTGTGCCCTTCATGCATGTTCATTCGAACACCTTTTGGGATGGATAGATCAGCTCAGGTTCGCATATCAGGAAAAAACAATTGTAGCTGATCTTTTGATGAATTAAATTTATTTATTCTTGGTACTTGAGCTTGACAATTTGTACATAATTCTGTATCTTTAATGCATGACACAGACATTACCAATTACAAAAGCGAGAGAAGAGTTACCTACTCTTGTTAACAACGCGAATAAACGATTGGATGAATACGTGATTACGGTAAATGGTTCTCCTGCTGCAATTCTTATGTCTATTGATGAATATGAGTCACTGAAGGAGACACTTGCTATTATGAGTGATTCAAAGCTTATGAAAGATATTACAGAAGCAGAAGAAGATATTGCTGCTGGAAGAGTACATGATTTGGAAGACGTGAAAAAAGAATTGGGTTTTGGTAACAGAGATGTACAAAATACAACTTACCGGAAAAGCAAAAAAAGAACTTAAAACAATTAAACTTCGTTATCAAACCGCAATCTTTCTAGCACTTGAAGAAATCAAAGAAGATCCTTTTCTAGGCAAACCATTAATACGTGAACTCACAGGAAAATTTTCTTTTCGAGTAGGAGTGTATAGAATAATTTACACAATTAACAAAAAAGATAAGATTGTTATTGTTCTTAATGCAGGTCATCGTTCTATTATTTATCAATAAAAAAGATTAAATTAGTTTCTGCTTATCAAGTGCCAACTTTGCTGTCAGCTGACAAGGTTGGTGGGAGTGAGTAAAAGATTACTGGAATTTATCATTTAAAGACTTTTACTGATTCTTGCCACGCTCTCATATCACCAAGACCTGCAGATAGGCTTGATTGGCCCAGGTCAAGAAATATATACCTATCGGGATGATCTTTGTCCATTACAAAATACTCTGAACCGCTTCCCTCGGTATAAAGCGTTGGACATTTTACGTATCCCGTGTCTCCACCATCTCTACCGGTATGCCCTGGATAGGTAATAACAGCAGTAACAAAATTGGATGGAAATCTATTATCATATTTACCTAACTTTACAAAACAATCATTTGGAGATTTCCCCGGGAGAAATTGTTTGGTAATCGCATCCGCTAAAGAATCTGTCGGATTTTTGCTGATAACCTGAACGAACTGCCCGCTTTCGGGTTTGCGACCGGTTTCATAAACGTATACTTTATCACCTATTTCAGTAACGTTTCCTCCGGAGGCTACATTAATACTTATTCCCAGATTCGGAAAACTATACAATTTTGTCTTTGGGACTGCAACTGTCGGTATTGGTGTGGGTGTCGGTCCGCTTTTTAGCACAACCTCCGAAGTCAAATATGTTTTTGGCGTAGTCTCCTTAGATCTTGGCTCAAGCAATGACAAGGTAAGCGTTATGATAAGCGTCAAAGCAATAACTATGATTGTAAATGCAGTAAGAGGACGTATATGAGCATTAAGAATACTCTTTTTTTTACTCATACATCAAGTATAGCAAAAAAGTAACTGTGGAAATAAAGAATCAAAATGCTAAATCTTGTGCCCTTCATGCAAGTTTATTCGAACACCTTTTGGACTGGGTTGAGCAACTTAGGTTCGTATACCAGGAAAAAACTATTGCGATAGATTATTTGATGTAACTGGGGTAAGTGTAGTTACTGCTGGTATGAAGTGAGGAGAATATGATGTAAAGTATTTTGTATTCCACTCTAATAAAAGTTTCTCTAATGCTTCCTTTGATGCTTGTGACCACTCAGTTTTTTGGTTGCGGGTGCCTTCTTCATGTTGAATAAGACTACTCATGAGCCACGCAGTTAGTCTCTTTCTTTCTTCAGCATTATCCATATCAAAAATTTCTGGATCATCGGGATTATAGCCATCTACTAGCTTAACCGTAGATCCATCTCTCATTGCAGCCACTCGATGGTTTATATATCCGCTACGTTCTTCTACCATTTTTGCATGTTGAGGATTATCTCTCAATGCTACCTCAGGGAGGACAGTTTTATCTCGTTTCGAAAAAGTGCTTGAAATTGTTACGACCGCAGGACCTCGTTGAAGTAATTCAGCAAATTGAGTAGCAACATCTTCAGGAGTCGTATTATTTGGCTTCCAAATACCTAGTTCAAAACCATACATTCTTGCAAATGCTGCTTGATCTGCAGAGCTTAAAGAAGATTTTGTCTCTAACGTTTTGTTTACTAATGCTTGAGCATCGCCAGGAGGAATTGCTGCCCCATTGAGAAGAAGTGCATTTATTAAGGAATTTGCACTACAGGTTACTGGTTGATCCATTCGCTGTCGGGACAAGGGCGGTCTTTCATTTGGTAGTTTGGTCGTTTCGTGTCCACCTGGTTCCATAAGAGGATCCTGTGCCGAGAGAGTGAGTCGAACACTCATCTGATGTTCTTCAGACACCCGCCGTGACCACCTTGGCTATCTCGGCATGTTGGTCAATGGTTGACTCCAATGATACCAAAAATGTGCTTGAAGGTAAAGTAATATTATTTTTTTTCAACAAGTCTTTGATCGATAATCGGTAGCAGTGCTTTCACAATTGATGATCTTCCTGATTGGTTAAGATGTTCATTTACATAGGTTGTCTCATTCCAAGTGAAATTTTTTGACGGCTGGGTAGCAGATAAATCCAAAACTATCGCGTTGTGTTTGGTTAATTCTGATGTTATTGTTGTTACATTCTCTTTCATCTGATTATAAAATCTTTTACCAAAATATTTTTCTCCTGTTTCATAATCAATAGGAGTGATATAAAAAATAACTTTCGTTTTTGTATATTGATAACGATCTGCGATATGAACTAATGATTGAATATTTCGGTGATTCTCATGAATTCTTCCGAGATAAAACATTTGAAACATGATAGCATTTTGGACATTTGGTAATGTGGAGTCCCTAAGCTTGTCATGGAATTCTTTGTTTATTCCAACAATTGTATCTCTGTCATAAATGGGGGCAAGATTATAAAGATTGTCATAGATTCTATTTACATCTGTGAGTCCAATATTGAGCAAAAAACTAAGAAAAGGAGCAAGCATGGTATTGTGCAAACTTATATACAATCTTTCATTAATGAATTGATGTTCCGGACGTAAATCCCAATCAGGAGAGAATGATCTTAAGTTTATAGGAATAATAATGAATTCAGGGTAATAATGTTCATCGGTCATGTATTGAGTAAATTTATCAAATAAAAGTGCTCCATAGGACGGATGACTGATTCCCACTACAGTATATTTATCTTTCGTAAAATCACTTAAGAATAGAGGTGTTGACCGTATGTCACTATCATATTTGCTACTCCATGTTGTCGTACTATCACCAAAATAAATAATGTTTGCATGATCTTTTTTAGCTTGATTGATCTTCTCAATGGATTCAGGCGCTTCATATGGAATATACCGGCCAACGAGGTTTTGTAGAAACACGATCAATAACAAAAATATCAGTAATTTGATAAAAAATTTCATATTAAAATTGGAAATAAATAAACGGTTCCTGACTTGCCGGACCGAGATTTAAAATCGAAAGTACTAATACAATATATACAGTCCAACGTGCCCATCTGGGAAGAAAAATAAAGATATTTTTGTTGTGCAGGGATTCAAGAAAAATCATAAAAACAATTACGCATGCTGCTATTACAAGTTGTGATAATGGGAGGCCGATACCTTTATGTTGATCAAATGCCAGAAAAGCAAAATCATAGAACTTTCTTTGGAGTAATAAATCTCCCAGTCCTTTTATCCCGGTTGTCAGATGTGTCACGATATAGAGCGCGTCTGACAATGTATTGGCCCGAAAGAAAATCCACGCGAAACAGGTCAGTAAAAATGTGAATACCACCGAAGCTCCGTTTAATACATAAGATAATGGTTTGCGGAATGAAAAAATGGCAAATACTGGTTTAATATACTTTGCAATGAGTAGTGCAATGACCATATAGATACCGTGAATCATCCCCCAAATTACAAAATTCCAGCTAGCTCCATGCCATAGCCCAGTGACGAAAAAAACAATCAAAATATTTCTGGCTTGTAATAAATTTCCATGACGATTGCCTCCAAGTCCGATATAAATATAATCTCGAAACCACGAATAAAGCGACATATGCCACCTTCGCCAAAATTCTGGGATAGATTTTGAAAGGTATGGATAATTAAAATTCTCCCGCAGCGTGAAGCCAAGTACCTTTGCAGAACCAATTGCGATATCGCTATAACCTGAAAAGTCGCAATAAACCTGAATCGCAAAAGCAATTGTTGCAAGAATAAGCGGAAAGCCGATGTAATCATGCGGATTACCATAGACTTGGTTGACAACAATTGCCAATCTGTCAGCAATCACCATTTTTTTAAACAACCCAAAAATAATTCTCCGCAATCCCTCGATAACAGTTACCTGATCGAATTTGTGGTGAAGAGAAAATTGCGGTAGAAGATCCTTTGGTCTTTCAATAGGTCCCGCGACAAGCTGTGGAAAAAAGAGTACATAGAGAGCATATCTCCCAAAATGTTTTTCTGCTTTGTATCGTTTTTTATAGACTTCTATGATGTAACTCAGACTTTGGAAGACATGAAAAGATAATCCAATCGGTAAGACAAGATGAAGGATGAGAGTTGAATAATTCCAGTGAATAAGGTGGCCAAACGCTGCGATATTATCTTGCATGAAATTGAAGTATTTAAAGAAGAAAAGTGTACCGATGTTTGAAATGATACTAAGAAAAAGGAGATATTTTCGTTTTCTTCCTTTTGTTTTCTGAAGCCATATACCTGCGAAATAATCAATAACAATTAAATACGCAAGGATCAGAATATAGCCAGGGATAAAGGACATGTAAAAAATACAGCTTGCAACGAGTAATAATATCCATCGAAAACGATGAGGAAGAAGATAATAAATAATGGTGACAATGGGGAAGAAAAGAAAGAAGGATAAAGAATTGAATAACATGTTCTGGTGGGCACTAAGGGACTTGAACCCCTGACACCCTGTGTGTAAAACAGGTGCTCTAGCCAACTGAGCTAAGTGCCCCTAAACAGTACCCTACATTATAAATGAATTTGTGCTTACGATCAAGGAAAAGATTTCTTAGGTTATTCACTTGGTGCGATACCGTAGATGGTGATGAGGGTGCCAGGATTGTCTTTTGTTTCGTATGTTACATCTCCTGCTTGTGAATTAGTCCAGTAATACATTTTTTCTGCATCCTCGATCCGCATATTGACACAGCCGTGGCTCATTGGGTGACCAAAATTGTTGTGCCAGTATGCCCCGTGAAGCGAATATCCCCAGTACCAGGGAATATCATCATTACCAAAATACATGGTGAAAGGCACATTTGGTAAGTCATAATAGGTCCCAATTGCAGGATCGCCGCCTGTCATACGGGTATAGCGAAGCCACACGTGGATCCTAAATGTTCCTGTGGGTGTCGGGTGCCACTTCCCTGTCGAGACATCAAAATCAAATACTCTGGTATTGCCATCATATGCATAGAGTTTTTGATGAGTCAGATCGACATAAATGTGTTTATTTCCTGTCGCATCACCCAGAACAGGTTCGTCATCTGTTAACTTGTCGGAAAGATTGGGAGCTGTCACTTTACGTCCCATAAAAATCCCCTTATTATCGCCTTCTCTTTTGCCTGAAAGATCACCTGTACAAGAAATGGAGTTGGCACATGGGTTATCAATTTTTGCCTTCCATTTGATATAAACGAAAGCTGAAACAAAAAGTAAGAATGAGGCTAAGATCAAAAATCCCAGCCTCATCGAGTAATCTGGCTTCACTACTCTTCTTAGAGTGTTTTTACGAGACATAGACCTAGCCTAAAAGAAGTAGCAATAAATGTAAAGGGGGTAATTTTTCGAGGCTAAAAACTGACTGTAGAGGCTTGACAAATAGTCTTATAGTATGATACAATTCATCCTTATGATACAAAAACTTTTAATTGCATTTCTTCTTCTCGCTGTTATCATTCTCTCTCAACAGAGTGTTCCTTTTGCTGTGCATCCCGTATTCTCATCAAATGAGCGTATTCTTGCAACGCACCAGATGTCTCTTGCTGATCGATATCCTGTTCCTTCTGTGAGTGATGTCTTTAAAGATAATATTCTTCTTACTTTTTCATATATGTCAGGCGAAGTGAAAGATCCTTCCCATATTGATTGGGATAGTGTTCGACGATCAAGAAGCTATGATGTGACTCTTCAGCCTGGTCAAGTTTTTGCATTCCATGAAGACGTCCTACCTGAATTTCAAGGGAAAGTTGTGAAGACAACAAATGCGCATTTTAACTCACAGGAAGGATTTAAATCTGATGGATACCTTGTTGGAGACGGCGTCTGCCATTTCGCTTCTCTTATTAACTGGGCTGCCCGTGATGCAGGACTCAAAGTTGTTGCTCCGACTAACCATAATTTTGCTAAGATTCCTGAAATTGCGAGGGAGTATGGTACTGCGATTTACTTTTCGCCGGGTGAATCTTCTGCGAATGAACAGCAGAATTTGTATGTTGAAAATACGTTTGATAAACCTGTCCGGATTGCTTTTGACTATACAGGGGATAAGCTTCGTGTGACTATTTACAAATAAATTAGAAACTAAATCCTAACAGTGCACACATTTCCCGTAGGGTCTTCTGATTTGCAAAACTTGCTGATTTGTTGGTCTCTTTTGCAAACTTGTCTATAATTTTGAGTGCTTCAGGTGTGTTGAGATCATCATCCAGCGCTTCTGTAAAGGCGAGGCTCCCCGCATTTTCCCAATATTTTTTGGCAAGTTTGTGATTAAGTGCTCTTTGAATATAGCCTACCTTTATTTCGGCTTTTGCGAGTTCTTCTTCATGAAATTCCCAAGCCTCACGGTAGTGATGAGACAAGAGAATATATTTAATAGTATTGGCTGAGTATTTTTGTAATAGATCTGATACCATGACCAAGTTACCGAGTGATTTGGACATTTTTTCTCCTTGATATCCTACCATTCCAGTATGTATCCAATATTTAGCAAAGGGTTTTTTCCCTGTGAAGTTCTCTGATTGGGCAATTTCGCTTTCATGGTGTGGATAGATAAGATCGGATCCTCCTCCATGGATGTCGATCTGATCCCCCAGATATTCTTTGATCATTGCGGAGCATTCAATATGCCAGCCGGGACGACCTTCTCCCCATTTTGATTTCCAGGAAGGCTCCCCTTCTTTACTTTTCTGCCACATGATAAAATCCAACGGATCTTCTTTGCGTGGATCATCCGGATCTGCGCCGCGTTCTTTGGACAGTTTGATCATCTCTTCCCTATTATATCTGGAGAGTTTGCCATATTTAGGATCATTACTTACGCGGAAATAGACATTCCCTTCTTTTTCGTATGCTAAGCCATCTTTGACGAGTTTTTCAATAATTTCAAGCATTGGTTCGATGCTGTCTGTTGCTTTGACGTAATAAGTCGGCATGAGGATATTAAGGTCATGAAGATCATTAAGAAATTTTTTCGTCCAGAATTCTCCCAATTCTTCCCAATCTCTTTTTGTTTCTTTGGCTTTTTTCAGCAGATCATCGTCAACATCCGTGACATTCTGAGTATATGTTACGGAGTATCCTTTGAAGGTGAGATAGCGTCTAAGGATATCAAAGGTAAGGTAGGTAAAGGCGTGGCCAAGATGCGTTGTGTCATAGGGAGTGATGCCACACACATACATTTTGACTTGTTTGTTATTAAGAGGCACGAATTGGTCTTTACTGCGGGTGAGAGTGTTATAGAGCTTCATTCTTTCCACATTATACACTGAATGGTTGCTCAAGTCATACTATTTGCTACAATGAAGCCATGAGTAAAAAAGTAGATAAAGCGGTAAAAGACTATATTGCTTTACTTGATGACGAGCAAATTGTAAAGGATACCCAAGTGCTGATTGAAATGATGCAACGAATAAGCGGGCATGAGCCAAAGCTGTGGAATGTGGGCACTATCGGGTTTGATATTTACCATTACAAATATGATAGCGGGCGCGAAGGAGATAGTATGATTATGGGTTTTTATCCAAGAAAAGGTAAGATTACCGTCTACTTGATGGATGGGACCGCACGCTACTCTGAATTGCTGGAAAAGCTAGGTAAACATACGACGACCGGGTACTGTCTTTATATCAAGCGGCTTAGTGATATAGAGCTGCCAGTCCTTGAGCAAATCCTGCACCAGTCTTATGAATATATAAAGTCAAAGTCCCAAGGTGGCCCCATAACCCAAATATTGTGGCAAACTACAAAAAAGAAATAAAAAAACTCAACACCTTTCTGAATTGAGTTGGAGTGAGCGGGCGATGCAAATTATTCCGAACCCTGCTTGATTCTATTCTCACTCATTTTAAAAAACTGATGGAGGCGTATTTAGTAGTGTTAGAAGCTTGAGGATTTATATAGATTATCACATTAATTTAAGTATATTGTAGTCTCAAACCATTAATAAAATTAGTTTCTAGAGGAATTTTAGTCACATTACCGTCACATTAAACTTTAACCCAATAAGGAATATACTTAGAATATCTTTTGGCCTTATTTGTATGATCTTCATATTGAATAAACTTAGCTTTAAAGCTTTCATATATCTGATCTATATAAGATTGTGTAAGATTATATAATGTAGGAAGACGATGAGTATTTAACCCTTTTTTAGGCTTAAATATGGCATACTCCCTTGTGAGACATTGAATATTCAAAATCAAATTATCTACTAATTTAATAGCAACTAGTAGATAATTAGTAGTTAATTGTGAGATAAGCAGTTAAAAGTACCTAAAGTTATCTCAAAAGAAAAGACAATTAGAGCTTCGCGGTTTCGTCACCCATTATCACTTGATTTCTTATATTTGCCCACAAATAAGAAGCTGCATCTCGCTGATTGGACGTTGCTGCAGAAGACAGCATAAAAGTAAAGTTTTTTTTCATTGCCTGTTGAGACTTATTAAATGCTTCTTTTGCTGTATTACCTTTAATTATAGAGCTTGCTACTAAGTTAGAAGGCTCGATAAATAATTTTGCTACCTCATCTTTTAAAGGTTCCATAGCCTTAGAAGGGTTTCTTGCTAAAATATAGTTTTTTTGGTAGCCTATAAAAGTAGCTGAATGATTATTTACAACTGATACTCCAAGTATTTTAGCAGCTTCACAACTTCTGGCGTAGACAATTTTATTTGCTAATAAATATTCATTGGTCCCAACTTTAACTAAAGTTTTATTTTCATAACCAGTAACTTCAAATTCATTTCCATGCCCATTAAGAAATATAAATCTTGGCTGATGTTTCACTATATAACTTTCAAAATTTTCTTTTGTAGCTTTTTCACCTTTTAAATCTAATGCTTTACACTTCGTTTTTGCTAATTTAACTACATCTTCGGTCCAGATGCATAAATAGTGCGTTAATAAATCGTGGTTTGGTCTAGTAATAATAACACTGGGGGAACTCATTACTAAATTTCTTGATATATTGCTCCTGAAGCCATATCTCTTAGATATTCAATTTGTGCCTCAATAATTTCTTTTCCCAGATCATCTATTTTTTCTACACTCTCAAGCATCTGTTCTTTTGTATATTCTGTAGAACCAATAGAAACAGTTAGATCATCAGAAGAGGCTCGTAAGCGAGCTAGAACTAACTTTTGCATATCCTGAAGAGTTTCCTTATCAATCTGATTAAAATCTATATCATTCATTTTAATATTCCTAACTTCATTAATTTTTCTAAAATTTCTTTGCCTTTATTTGTGTTATTTACTATTTCTATTTTTGCAGAATTCCAAGTTAGTTCTTCCTCTCCTAAAACTACAATAATTTCGTTACGTTGATTAAGAGGTAAATTTGCATAAATATTTAAAAATTGGCTACTTCTATCCATAAAGTATAGGACAGTCTATAAATTATATACCCAAAGAGTGTGTATTTCAACACTAACAATAGCATACCACATATTACAAATTTTAAGTCAACTACTTAATAAATTCTGTAAATTTAAGATTATGGTTATGTAATAAAACCTTAGAGTAATTAGACTTGAATTCTCTACGATAATCACCTAGATGAAAACTGTGGCTAATTTTCTGTAGATGATTGAAAAAGATTTCTTAGAACTATGAAAGAGAGGTTGACTCTAAGATTAGCCCTTTATATCAATATATTCAACAGTTTGGGGGGCAAACTGCCCCATTGGGAGCGGGCGATGGGAGTCGAACCCACTACATTCTCCTTGGCAAGAGGATGTTCCGCACGCAAAATCAAATCAATTTTCGATATCGAATTGCAGCGCCTTCACCAATACGCTCAACTTTATTAAGTTCCAATAGTTTATTTAATACTTGATTGACCGTAGGACGTGCAACTTCTGCTTTCTCAGAAATTTCCTGCGGGGTAGCTTCATTTACTGTTTGTAAGTATTCCCATACGGCTAATTGCTTGGGTGAGAGAAGTGTCTCAATATTTTCTGCTGTGATAAGACCAATAGCCATTTGTGACTGCTTTAACAGAATAGTTAAAAAGAACTCTAGCCAAGTAGAAAGATCTTCAGCTTCAGTTTTGAATGTTTTCTGACTTTTTCGAAGAGACAAATAGTAATCTGGTTTATTATCTTCAATTAGCTTCTCGTGTGATACATAAGGCATATAGAGATAGCCTTGCTGGAGTAAGAGTAGATTTGTTAATACACGAGAAAGCCTTCCATTACCATCTTGAAATGGATGGATGTTAAGAAATTCTACAATAAAATTGCCAACAATAAGGAGCGGATGATACTTTTTCTGAGTTAATGCTTGTATCGTCCACTCAACAATCTCTGTCATTTCTTTGGGAGTAAGATAGGCAGGAGTTGTATCAAAAAGGGTTCCTATAGATTTGCCTTGTTCATCTATCATTTCAACTTTATTTTCTTGCTTTTTATAATCACCTCTATGAAGCTTATCTTTTTCAACATATTTAAGAAGTTCTTTGTGAAAATGTTTAATAAGGCTTTCATTCAAAGATGAACTTTCCCATGCGTCAAATACATTAAGAAGCAATTCATAATATCCTTGTACTTCTTGCTCATCACGATTAGTAAACTTCTGCATAGAAATCCCACGAAGCATTTTTTCAATATCTTCATCAGACAGTTTCGAACCTTCAATTCGGGTTGAAGCACCAGTTGATGTAATCAAAACAGAACGTTTTAAGCGTCCTAATACTTGAGGACTAAGTTTCGATCCTGCAATCCATCTTCCTTTTAGCTCATCAATCTGTGCTATTTTTACCCAAAGTTCTTGAGAAATTTTATCTAATCTAGCTTCAAATTTATTCATAATACTACCTTATATAAGGTATATATAAGATTGTATAAGATTATATAAGGCAAGTCAAGTAATGTGGCTAAAATTTTCTTTTGAGGCTAAAAAAAGTTAATATTATTTGTACGGAGTGCTCAGTTTATACTGAGCGGGCGATGGGGATCGAACCCACTACCTTCTCCTTGGCAAGGAGACATTCTAGCCGGTGAACTACGCCCGCGATCTATTCATTATACTAAAAACCCTTCCCATCCTCAAGAGATCATGCATGGAGCTCAATGGTAGAGCATCTGTTTTCCAAGCAGAGTGTTTGATTTCGGTTACTAGCTACTTTGTAGCGGCACGTGCGGAAGAGCTCTTTATCAAACTTAATCCCCTACTTTTAATAGGCCTATAACATTGATTTTTCTCCTTTATTCGTGTAGACTACCGCTATGAGAATAGAACTTGGAACTATTTTCCCAACTGGAGAAATAACACAAACAGATCGCGAAGGAATAATAGAAGTGGTATTAGATGGGACAAACGTTTACACATTGCCAACGATAGCCCTTCTTAATCGTTATGGAGTTTTGCAGCAACCAGAAAGGTATTTATTAAGGTCAATTAATAAAGCTGGGCTGGCTTCTCTTATCCAAAACGGTACCGAACGAGATGAGACAAGCAATTGTCGAGATAAAAATTTTGAAGCTGATTTTGGTGTAGGCCCTGGTGATTATACTTATTGTTTTATTCCCAATCAGCAACGACTCGTAGATGCAGATGTATCGAGGAGTCTTGCACAAGATAACGCAGTCGTTTTTTATCATGCAGATGCCCTGATTCAACATACTGAGCCAAGGTATGATGATGGAACGGGGACGTTATATTCATTTAAGAATCCTTCTCAGAAAAGAAAAGCAGTATATCTCGTAATGCATGGACATAATTGGGATAAAACTGCACCATGGTTGCCTGGTGTCTCTCCTGTTCCTCGTCGTCGCCCTCTCGGCTGATGCCCCCGTTCCATCGCCTGCTCACATCTTTCGCTAAAGCTACAGATGATTCGCTGTGTATTATGTATACATATTGCAAAATTCAAAAGCTGGAGCTCTCTAAACCTTGCCCTACGGTATCATACCGAAGTTGATATTCGCGGACTTCAAGCCCAGGAGAAAAATCTTTGAGAGCAAGTCGTTTGTAATGTGTATCAAGATAATGGGCAATATCATGTTGATACCCTTGGTCATATGAGAGAACAACAAAGATATTAGCATATTGTGATTTGTAGGCATTTATCTGCGAGATAAGTTCTGATTGAGTAAAGATAGGAATAGCACCGTGAGAATATCTATCCCACAAAGGAATTGTTTCTATCTTCGTATTGCCTTGATATTCATATTCAAGAGGATAAATAGTAAACGGTGCCGAAACCGTTATTACATCTGATGCTGTAGCGTGTGATTTAAGATAACCTGCGACACCTTGATAATTTTCTTTAAGCGGCGTGGTAGTTGAAATATTTTGATAAACAAGTAACAACAGCATACAACTAAATAAAACACCAAAAATTAACCGGGAGCCGTTTTTATAATAGCCTGAGAAAATCCACGCGATAAGAATAAATAACGTTGGTGTAACCAAAATAAGATAGCGTGTTAAGAAGATAGGACGAAAAAATGAACCGAAAAAAATAAGGATGACTGGAAGAAATGTTGCAAAGGCAAAATAGCTAATGTTCTTCCCTTCCTTCATCTCTCTTTTGGTAAAGATAAAAAATAAGGTCAATACAAAAATAGGCCATAAGGCAATAAGAAGCGATTGAATAAGTGTGCCTTGAAAACCAAATATAAAATTAACAAACGACTGAAAAATATTAAAGGTTGACGGTGGAGGAATTAATGGCTGCGTATTGGATGCAGCACCCTGCTGAATAAAATAAAAAGCCCAAGGAAGAAAGAATATGCCTGCGCAGATAACAAGGGAAATAAAGGTGAATAAAAGCTTCCTATTTCTTTTTTCTGGTTCTTGAAGATCATCTTTGATCCATACGTCATATTCTGTTTTTGTAAAGCCATGCCATATGAGATAAAAAAATTGTGTTAGTAAAAGGAAAATAAAAAAATAGTGCGTATACAGTCCAAGGGCCGCTGTAAGCAAATACCCTACTTTACTCGACTTCCCTCCTGAATTAACAAATCGAACGAAAAATAAATGATTATATGTCGTAATAAAAACAAACATTGCATACATTCTCGCTTCGGAGCTATACCACATAATAAAAGGTGATAAGGAAAAAAGTGTTATTGTTATCATAGCCACCCTGTGGTTACTTGCCTCTTTTGTTACCGTATACAATACAGGAAGCGTGAGAAAGAAAAAGAGAAAAGAGAGACTTCGTGCTGCCAGCACACTGCTGCCAAAAAGTTGCATCCAGAAGTGAAGCAGAATTTCATATAGCGGTACAAGCACATCCTGTGCATCAATAAATAAAATTTGCTGTACGGATTTTGTGGAGACCCAAATTGATTGAGCTTCATCCAAACTGATTGACTGGGGCGCAAGCGTACAAACGGTAACTCCAATTGAGATTATGATAAGTAAGAGATAAAGATAATTATAAGCTCGGGTCATATAGTTGAGAGAACAGGCATGTGCTCTTTTCTTGGATCATCCTGTGTTGCAGGTGCTGGACGAGTGAGGGCTGCTTGGATAAAAGGAATAAAAAGGGTGATGTTAAAAAATGCCCAGGCGATATTTGTTATAACAGACGGGTTTATTCCTTGATGATAGATGGCGAATCCCGTTGCAACAATGACAATGACAATATAACCCATGTGGGGGTAGGCCAGGTAGGCAAAATTTCCTGAAAGCGCTTTTTTGGAAGTAACTGAGAACATACTCTTTTGTCCGAGAAAAGCAGAAACTAATGCAGAAAGCTGAAGAGTAAAGGAAGATTGAGAAAAGGCAAGAGCGCGGAACGTGAGAGAGTTGTTTGACGCGACAGAAAGAGTTAATAAATTGAAAAACATAAAAGGAATAAAATAAAAGGCAAAATTAATTGTTGAGGAGGTAACTGGCTTTATCCCCCAGAAGAGAAAGACGATTGGCATCATCATATCGATAAGGATAACCAGCCCATTAAGATAATATAAAGCAGATGATAAATATTGTAAGCGTTGGCTCAGAGTAAAACCTTTTTTAAAGAATGGGTTTTCTTTAAAAAGTGCTTCCAAGGATCCCCGTGCCCATCGACGTTGCTGTTTATAATAGGAAAGTAAATCTTCAGGTGCAAGCCCTGTTGCCAAGACTTCTGTAATATAGATTGACTGATATCCTTGTTGATGAATATACATTGACGTTAAAAAATCTTCTGTAATACTCTTTTCAACCATTCCGCCGATACGTTCTAATACTGATCGCCTAATCGCAACATTGGTACCACAAATAAAAGCACTATTATGGGTGTTTTTTCCTTGCATGATTGGTCCATAAAATAATTCCTGTTGTTCCCAGGACGCTTGAGCTACAAGATTTTTTTCATGATTTTTATAATATTGCGGGCTTTGTACAAAACCAATCTTCGGGTTCCTAAAATAGGGAATCATCCGGTCAAGAAAATAAGGGAAGGCAACCATATCCGCATCAAAAATGACAATGATCTCCCCTTTTGTCCGTCGTAAGGCATTATTAATGTTTCCTGCTTTTGCGCCTCCGGGGATTTTTCTTGTAATGCAATGAATTCCGAGTTCATCCGCCAACTCCTCAACCTGCTTCCAATCCTTTCTTTTTGCCACGTAGCCATCATTGAGTAAATAAATAGCTTTATTTGCATATTGTTGTTGTTTGGCGGCAATTGCTGTTTCTCTAATAATTTCAAATGGTTCATTAGCAACAGTAATAAAAATATCAACTGAAGGAAGCGAGTAAGAAGGAAGATGTGGATCCTTTCTCAAACTTCTGTTTTTTCCAGGCCAAACGGTAAACCAAAAGAGATATGCCATGATAACATGATATGTCTCACCAAAGAATAAAAATCCATAAGCAATGGAATTACTGATATGAGACATATCAAACCACCACAGATAATAGATGAATGCCACAAGACAATTTACTAATAAAAGCAATTTTGGAATTCTTTTTTTATAGATAAAAACATTCATTCTCATAATCCAAAATTAGATAAAAAATTATTGTAATAAGCTACGCCAAACCATAACCAATTCTGCTCATAATAGGCAAGGTTGCTATCAAAGGTGTTTTGATCGTTGGAATATAACCGAATTATCTTGTTCTGATACAGTTGGGATGCCATTGATGGATCCACAATAGTAAAATAGCTCAGAATAGTTGCATACATCGCGGGATCTTCTTGACCGGTAAGTCTTTTGCCATCATGGGTGTAGGTAGATACAAGTGTCTGATTATATTTATACTCTTGGGCTAAAAATTGATAAGAATTTTTTAGATACGTGTATGCCTGTTCATCTTTATACCATCGGTAATCAAGTGCTATTCTCCAAGGAGTTCTCATGGCATCAAAAGAATAATTTGTGGTCAAATTTGAAACGTTAGCAGGCGTCAACGAATCGTTTTGGCGATCCATTGCTAACCAATCCGGTGGAAGACCAACCGCTTGGGGTTTATCAAGGGGTGTCGTTCCTGCTGTAGTAAGTAACTGATATGCTGGCGTAAGAAGAGACAGCCAATCATCCTTTTTATCAACTTTTGCAAATGCCCGCCATTCATAGGGTGCAAAATAAGAGACATTTATTATTAGCTTTTGTTGGTCCTGTGCCCAATTTCCAGCGAGTATGTAGCGTTTGCCACTATTCGTTGTTGCTGTTTCGTATTTCCATATATCCTGAATAAGTGGGATTGCATTGTTTTTATATGATGGGTCCTTCCAACGTTTTGCTGCAAGAAGCAGAGAAAATGCAATATCAGAGTCTGCATCTGTTGCTGAATTATTTCCACCACCGGGAAGAAATCCATATTTCCCCTCGGGCATTTTTCCATATCTCCATCCAAAAAGATGGTCAGATGGACGTTTCATCTGTGATGATGTAAATGTATAAACTTTATCGAAAGTAGTTTTGTCATCAGTCCAGACGGCGCGAAGCATCGCATATGCTTGTGCTTCAGAGGTCGTAACATTTTGTTGAGACGGATCAATAACCCTTCCCTCACTGGAAATAAATTGTTTTTTATAACTATCCCAGGAGGACATCAGCAGTGAATAGGAAGAAAAAATCCGAGTTTGATTTTTATATTTACTATTCGCATACAAGACAAAACAAATTACAATTACGCCAAAAATAACTAATAAAGTTCCAAGTGGTTTCCTCATAAGATTCGTTTAGTGTTCAGTTCTTCTGACTATAGATAGGAAATTCGTGTGTCTTTTTGGAAGAAGCAAATATATGATGTTTTGCTTTCAGTATGGTTGGCCACTGTAAAAGGCCTGTTCCCACGGAAATACATAAGAAAGCAAGAATAAGAAGAAGGTTATTGGTTTGTGGTGTCAGCCCTTGGTCATCATAATAATTTTTTGGCAAGTAATTTGTTACTAAATCAAATGGCGCGGTGATTATCCGACCTAACGGTAAAACTGGTTGAAAGGTATGACTTAAGACGACGGGTTGAGGCGTGGGAGTTGGCGTAGTTATACTTTCATCTGACTGAGCAAAAATAGGTCCCGGTGCTTCTGTAGGTGAAGGAGCTGGGGTTGAGGTGGGCTCAGGTGACTGCTTAGGTGTTGGAGTTGTAGTCTCTACCGTCTGGGTCAGCTTAGGAGTTACAGTAGGTGTCGTATTTAGACTGACTCCTGTCGAAGGGGTTGGCGTTAGTGAAGTTTTTGGTTTGGGAGTTGGCGAAGAAGCCGCAGTAGGTGTAGGAGTCACTGAAGTTTCTTGTGCAAAAATGGGAAAGGTTGCAAGGTAAGTAAAACTCAGGACTGTTAGTAGAAAAATTCCAACAGGTGTCATCTACACACAGTCTACTCAAGTTATCTTACATTGTTGTGATAAGCGTGTAAGATGAGTGTAATAAAAAGCAGAACTAACTACCAATTAGCTCGTTGTGCAAGCCCAAGTGCATAGGATGGATACCAAACTCCCGCTGCTGGTCCCCCATTACAGGTACCATCGGATTCTCCAGGATATTTAATCCACAAGAATGCATCAACTAAGGCATTACCCGTTTGAGTAGTAGGCTTGCTCCCAAGAGCACGCCCGGCAGGATTACACCATTCGTTATTTGCTGCAGGGCCAGCTCCGTTTCGGGAAGTGTCAATGACAAAATGTTTGCCACCAATCATTGCTGAAATTTGTTGTCCATAGGAGATTGAATCACTGTTTGTTGCAAAGTTTGAGACATTGAGAGAGAATCCATCGGCTTGGGAAATCCCAGCACTTTTTAAAGTATTTGCCATTGTCGTTGGAGCTATCCAGCCTGCATGACCCGCATCTATATAGACAGCTGTTTGGCCAAGCGATTTGAATTTCGTCACTGCATATGAGAGTAGTGATAATCGTGTTTGTTGATCGGTTTGTGACAAACAACTTATTTGAGAGAGTGCATCAGGTTCCAAAATTATCACTGCTCGCTCATTGCCAATTCCTGACGCAAACGCATCAATCCACGATTGATATGCATTTGCGGAATTTGTGCCACCTGATGAATATCCTCCGCAATCACGCTGAGGAATATTGTAGGCAACAAAAACAGGAACGGTATTGGCAGCTTTGGCCTGACCTACTACATTTTGGATATAAGATTGGACGTTACTTGTCCAATTGCCTATCCAGATAGCCTTTGGTTGTGAAGCAATTTTGGCCATAAGTGCTGCATTGGTAGGATCTGATGCTTGCCATTGTTGTTCTTGTTGTAATGCAGGATTAGCAGATGGGTCATTGAAAAACTGCATTCCAGAAAGTGGATTACTATTATTAGAAGATTGTGTTTGCGTAGTCTGGCTTGAAGATCCTATCAACTCGATTTGGTCTACATAAAAAGTTTGTTGGCTTTGGCCGTGTATTTCTTGCAGCATAAATCCTTTTATGAGTTTATTGGAAGCATTCAGATCACTTAGTGGGATTGTGTATACTTTCCACATATCTTGAACAGGTTGTCCTCCATAGGTATCAAGTGGCAGCACGCTATGAAGGAGCTGATTATTAGTGTCGTAAATTCCTACTCCAAGTGCCTGTCCTGGTTGACTTGCTTTTACTGCAAACGTTATTGCTTGATATGCTGAAGTATCAATTCCCTGATCTGTATGAAGGTATAAACCACCATAGCCGCTGGTTGGAGTAAATGAAAGGAAATTGCTTCCTTGATAAGGATTGGCTGTCTCTGTAAAGTTTGTCTTCACATTCCATGACCAATTTATCCATCCTGCTGCTAATGAGTCAGAATAAATTTGATATGTTTGAGTGGATGTCTGGATCGCCTGCTTTGCGACAAATTGGATAGATTCCAGATATGTCACAGGCCCTGCATTTCCTGATGTTTCTTGAAGGGCAAAGCCGTTGAAAGAAGATGGCAAATCAGATGCAGGGATTGTATATACGACCCATCCATTCTGACTACCTCCAGCATATGGAGCAAGAGAAAGAGTTTTTAGTTGCTGATTGTTAGAACCGTAGAAAATGAGTGTAAAATTCTTTGCTGGGTCGCTTGTTTGCATGGCAAATTGGAGAGATGTATATTGCGACATATCAATTGCAGTATTTCCATGAAGATAAAGGCCTCCCCATGCAGAGGGCGTAAAGCTAATTACAGTGGAAAAATTTACTGAACTACTCCATGACCAATTGGAAAATTGCGGGGAAAGTTGGCCAGCAAAAACAATGAGATTTTGATTGGTGTCGCCATGTGCAGTATTTATTTTAAAATAATTTCTCGTGAGGATAAGAGAAAAAACCGTTATGATTCCGACGACAAATAGTAATAGTAGTTTGAAGTTTTTGAAGACCATGGGCAGAGGAGACATCCTAACACTGCAAATTTTAATTGTCAAGAGACAGTAATAAAATGGTAACGATACTGTAAGAACAATTTGCCGAGTTGACAAAGATAACTCATTAGGACTATTATTAATTTAATAATGAATAAAGTAGTTATTATTGTAGTCATTCTTCTTATTGCTCTCGGTGGAGGATATCTCGGAAGACATCAAATCAAAGCAATGCTTGGTATGGCGCCAGCGGCTCCTCAAACACAAACCACCTCAACCCAACCATCTCCTTCTTCAGCAGCAGCAATGGCTCCTTCAGATAATATTTATTTGACAAAAACAGATGCTAAAAAAGGAGCGTATCTTACTGATTTTCAGGGTTTGACACTTTACACTTATGATAAAGATACGACAGGAGTAAGTAACTGTAGCGGTGCTTGTGTCGCTGCATGGCCTGTTTACACATCAGGCGCAACAGCTCAAAAAATCTTCCCAGCAAATATTAGTGTCATTACCCGCTCAGATGGATCCAAGCAATTTGCTTGGAAAGGAATGCCTCTCTATTATTTTGCTAAAGATACAAAAGCCGGAGATATCACCGGTGATGGTGTCGGTGGCGTCTGGCACATTGTAAAACCCTAATTACAAATTTCCTCAATTTTTCTATACTCTTTAAATCAAGTATGAATGATAAGAAAACGAGATGCGAATGGGTGGGAATAGATCCTCTTATGATTACCTATCATGATAGAGAATGGGGTGTTCCTCTCCACGCTGATACAAAACTTTTTGAATTTCTTATTCTTGAAGGTGCACAAGCAGGGCTTTCTTGGATGACAATACTTAGGAAAAGAGAAAATTACAGAAATGCCTTTGATTCATTTGATGCTAAAAAAATTGCACAATACAATCAGGACAAAATTGGGCTCCTTTTAGTAGATGCCGGGATTATTAGAAATAAACTGAAAATATCAGCGACAATTCAAAATGCAAAAATATTCTTAAATATAAAGAAAGAGTTTGGAAGTTTTGATCGCTACATTTGGCAATTTGTGAATGATAAACCAATAAGACATTCATTCGAGAAGCTACGTGATTATCCAACAAAAATAAAAGAGGCAGAAGTCATGAGTAAAGATTTGCTTAAAAGAGGCTTTAAGTTTGTAGGACCAACAATTTGTTACGCATTTATGCAGGCCGTAGGCATGGTAAATGATCACCAAGTGCAATGTTTTCGCTATAAAGAAGTATAAACTCCCTCTTGCATCCAGAAAAAATTCAGTTTATTCTTTATATAGATAAGCTTATGCATCTCAATTACCTCTCAGTTCTTATCGCCACGATTGTACAGTTTGCTATTGGTGCTGTTTGGTACAGTGTATTTTTTGGTAAATTGTGGGGAAAGATCCATGGATTTGATAAGCTTCCGAAAGAGACTCAACAGAAGATGATGAAAGCCATGGGACCTTTTTACGCTCTGCAAGCATTCGTCACCTTAGTAACAGCCTTTGTCTTGGCTCTCTTTATTACCTATCTTCCACTCTGGAATGCCTATGCCATGGCTGGCTTTTTTTGGCTTGGATTTGTCGTCCCAACACAAGTAAGTAGTGTTATCTTTGGTGGAACAGAAAGTAAATGGATTTTTCCAAAGATAGCCGTACAAGCTGGTGCATCTATCCTCTGCCTTGAAGCAGCGGCTGCAGTCATCCGCCTCATGCTATAAAAAGCTATTATTCTTTAAACATCCTGTCGGAGTTCCATTTGGCATTCAGATACGTGAGAAGAGATTGTCCAGTTAATCCTCCTGGTCTCACTCTAAATAAGAAGAATCTGTTTTGGTTGCCTTGTATATTACCTGCAATTGTAGATGTTGCTGTTGTAAAGCCCGCCTGTTTGACAACATCAATTGCTTGTTTGTCAAACGATCCATTTGGATATGAGAATGAATACACCTGTATGTGATACTGATCTTCAAGCGTTTTTTTACTCTGGTCTACTTCATATTGCACTGTTGCCAGCGGTTTTCCTTTAAGAGACATATGGTGGACAGTGTGAGCGCCCACATCAACTAGCTTACTATCAATTACCTCCTGAAGCTGTAATTGTGTAAGGGAATCGGAATTTATCCCTACAAATCCTGAAATAATATAGGCAGTTGCATGAACATGATACTTTTTAAGGAGTGGTAGTACCACTGTATCTAAGTCCCAATGTCCATCGTCAAAGGTAAGCATAATAGGTTTTTGAGGCATGCGCATTTTTCCATCAAGGATTTCTCCCAAATCTTTTGCAGTTATGAACGTATAATGAGCCGCAATGAGCGTTTGGAGTTGTTTTTCGAAAATATTAGGATTCACATCTAACTTTTGCCTCTCAGTATCTTTTTTATCTTGGACATATTCTACATAGTGGTACATAAGAATCGGAAGTTTAATTGTCGCTGAGATACTTGCAACAGGTTGTGCGCTAATGGTTTTTTTTATATCCGATGGAAGTTTTTTTGTTTCTATAGCTGGTTTTGTAAATTTACTCGTTGCATAGGTAATAAGTAGGAAGCCCACCCCTATCAGAAAAATGACTCCAATAAAAATTCCTATTTGTAGCTTGTTAACTTTACGAGCTGTGGTATGGTTCTTCGAGGGCTGCTTACTCATACTGATATCTGTAAGAATAAACAGAATAACAAGTAAAGGTAATTCACGTCAAGCAGCACATTTTAGTAATACTTCTTCTTTAGAGTAAGGAAGTTCATTTTCATTGCTTTCTTTCGGGCTTCTTCATCAAACCGATACTTAATTTGACGAGCTGCTACTCTTCCTACCAGAGAATATGGTTCAACATCCCGCATTACAACAGCTCCAGCTGCAACAACCGCTCCTTTGCCGATTGTTACACCAGCACAGTTCTCTATCTCGATACGGAAAAAGAAAGAATTGTCAAACTCTTGTAGAAATGGACTTCACATGTTATTCTAGTTTTAGAGGCTAAAAGAGGAAAATAGATATGATCAAAAAGCTTTATTTAAATATATCAGTCAAAGATACACAAAAAGCACTCGCTTTTTATATGGCTTTAGGTTTTAAAACAATAAAAGAGCAAAGCAATCCCATGAGTGAAACAGTTGTGTTTAGCAATGATACGCTACTTATGCTCGTTAAGGAAGAGTTTTTCAAGGAAGCCTCAAAACGAAACGTAGCAGATATGGCAACAACCGCAGAAGTCGTACTAGCAACAGAGGTTGAAACCCGTGAAGCAGTTGATGAAATCGTTAATAAAGCAAATGAAGCTGGTGCGGAAGAAGTCGGTGAAGCTTTTGAGCATGAAGGTATGTACACTCGTATCTTCCGAGATTTAGATGGTCATCAGTTTAACGTGTTTGCATTCGTTTAGAAATAGTTAAAGCTATTTTCTTTTTTGAGCAGGAATTCCACGTATTGCCATAGCCTCGGCAAAAGTCTTTTTCATATCCATCAGGTCGGAATAGAGCCTGTTTGAACTTCGCCAGCTCGTTTAAAATTTATAATGGTCACTCCTTTGGGTGAAGTTTGAGAATTGACAATGGTAAAGGATTCTGGAATGGTACCATCACCAAATAAACGCTTTCCTTTTCCAAGTGTTATAGGAAATATTTTAAGCCAAAATTCATCAATTAAATCATGTTTCATAAGAGTTTGTACTAAAGCGCTGCTACCATGTACTTGTAAATCTGGGCCTTCTTGTTCTTTTAGTTTTTTTATCTCACCTTCTACGTTTCCTTTGATAAAAACAGATTTTTCCCAATCGTTTGAAGTAAGAGTGTTCGAGACTACATATTTTGTTGCTTTATTAATACCTGGTCCCTCTTCCTGATGCTGAGGCCAATATGAAGCAAATAATTCAAATGTTTTTCTTCCTAATAGAAGATCAAAGGGTTTGCTCATTTGCTCAGCCATTATCTTCCCAAGAAACTCATCAAAGTAGGGAACGACCCAACCTCCGTACTTAAAATCCCCTGAAGTATCTTCTTGTGGGCCACCTGGTGCCTGCATAACACCATCAAGAGAGA
>CAYMJR010000011.1:0-35631 GCA_964391315.1 uncultured Gammaproteobacteria bacterium
CTGCCAGCAACTTCTTCAACCAGGCAAGTGGATATCTCTATCCAAAACTCCCAACGCAGGATTTCCTCCTCGGTGGTGTATCAACTACTTCAGCACGATTTGCTGTCCTTGGTATGAACACAGGCAATACCCCAACCGCTTCCCTCTCAGCAGGAGCTGCAGGTGGCACATACCTCACTGCTGCCGGCAACCTTGCAACAACTGCAAACCAAGCGCTCACAATTGGCGGATCTACTACCGGCGATATTACATTAAATCCAGGAAATGGTGCTGGAAATATCATTCTTTCTACCACAGGAGGATTTAAGAGTTCAGGCGATGCAAATAATGACTATTACCGTTTCTACACAAATTATGAAACATATCCTAGGTTTTCATTTAGGAATGGCACAAATAATTCTACTATCCACTTAACAACCAATGATTCAGGTAGTACTGATGGTCTTGAAATTTACCATAGTGCCGGAAGCTACTATGGATTTGTTGGATTTAACGGTAACAGCGGCTATATGGAACTGATGGGTGGTAATAATCCTTCTAATCAGCCGGTCGCACTTGGCGCTGGTACAGAAATGCTCTATCTCACAACATCATCAACCCTTGGTCTTGGTACCGCTACTCCTTCCGCAACTCTTGATATTCGTCCAAGTCTTGCTCTTAACAATGTTGCAGGTACTACTCCAACTGCGACCATCTCTGCCAAGTCTTCCTTTGCTGCTCTCGTCGTTGACAACAAAGGTGCTGGTGACATCTTCACCGCATCTTCATCAGGGCTCACAAGATTTGTTATCGGTCAAAATGGTACCTTCCAAACAAATGGCGCTACCCCACTTGTCGGATACAATAGAGTCGGTACAAACACTACCACAAATAACTTCCTCTCTAATGCCAATGATATGCTTATCTCTGGTAGATTTGAAGTCTCTGGCTCCCTCCAAGTTGACAATGGTCTTATTGTCAATGGGTCGTCTGGCACTGTCGGTTGGTTCCAGAGAAATAGTGGTGCTCTCTCTGCAACAAATGTTACCGATGATCTGCTTATCGGTGGTATCTCAACTGCTTCTGCTGCCTTCCATTTCTATGGTTCTGGTTTAGGTACCAATCCTGCTGCTTCTATCTCTGCAAATTCCTCATATGCAGCATTTGTTATTGACAATAAAGGCTCAGGCGCCCTCTTCACCGCCTCCTCTTCAGGGCTTACCCGATTTGTCATTAACCAAAACGGCAATGTCGGTATTGGAACTCCTTCTGCCAATTATAGTCTTGACGTTGCCGGACGAACAGCAGCCTTTAATTCTGCTCAAGATGCTAACCTCAGCGGCTTTAACACTGGTACCGCTCTCCCAGTAACCCGTATGATGCATGCATCAGTTGTTGCCAATGGCTATATGTACGTTATTGGAGGACGTGTCACCTTCGGCGGCGCAAAACAATCAACTGTCTACTACGCCAAGATCAATAATGATGGAACAACTGGTAACTGGGTCACCACAACCAGTCTTCCTGGAATAAGAGATTTGTTATCGGCACAGGTTGCAAACGGTTATATCTATGCAATCGGTGGTAATGATGGAAGTACAAGAGATACTGTCTATTATGCGAAATTAAATCGTGATGGGAGCATTGGCTCATGGATTCCAACATCAAATCTTACCAACCCCCGAGACAGTTTTGCATCAGTTGTTGCCAATGGATACATCTATGTTATTGGTGGATTTAATAGTGGTGTCCAGAATACTGTCTACTATGCCAAGATCAATAGTGATGGAACGCTTAGCTCATGGAACTCAACCAGTCTTCTTCCAATATCAGCCGAATATCTATCTGCCAACGTTATCAACGGCTATATCTACACGTTCGGTGGTTTTGACGGAGTTAGTACTACCTATGCAAATGTCTATTACGCCAAAATCAATAGTAATGGTACGATTGATCCATGGATTGGAACGACAAGTCTTCCAGCAGTAAATTCTGAACACACCTCTGTCGTTGCTAATGGCGCAGTCTATGTGATCGGTGGAAGTAATGGAAGCGCTGTTTATTACGCACGACCGAATGCAGATGGAACGATCAGTTCATGGTCCCAAACGAGTAGTCTTACCAATCAAAGACTTTTCCATTCATCAGTTGTTGCCAATGGCTATATCTATGCAATCGGCGGAATGGATGGCAGTACTACTTCACAATCGACTGTCTACTATGCCTCAACTGCTCGTGTCATGATTGCTGGAAATCTGGATCTGTTGGGCCTGACAAGTAGCAGTCTTGCTTCTGCGTCTGCAACTGGCGGTAGTATTTATGCAGGCAACATTTTCTCCAATGGTGACTTAAGTATCGCGGGCAATACCCAGCTCTTCAATGGACTTTCTGTCCTTGGTCCAACAAACCTCAACGGTGATCTCAATCTGGTTGGAGGCTCAGGCACCACGCCAACTGCTTCCATTGCAGCCAATACCTCCTTTGCAGGGTTGTTAGTTGACAATAAAGGCAAAGGAGATCTCTTCACCGCCTCTTCATCTGGTCTCACCAGATTTGTCATCAGCCAAAATGGCTTTGTCGGTATTGGAACCAGTACTCCCGGTACAACTCTTGATATTAAAACTTCTGAAAGCAATATTGGAGGATTCAGACTAGAAAATACAGCCGGTGCTGCTGGGCAATTTTCTGGCGTTACCTTACAACGTGACACAAACAATATAGGTGGTGGCATGGGTATAGGATTCGATTTATGGGATAACAATAATGCTGCAAACGAATATGCATATCTTGATGGAGAAGTTGAGCAGAATACTCCAGGTAGCGTCTATGGAGCTTTAGGATTCTTTGTCAATGTTAAGAACGCTACTCGACAGAGAATCATGACAGTAGATCAAAATGGTTTGGCTATTGGTACCACTACCCCTCTTGCAACACTTGATCTCAGAGGAAATCCCTTTACTGGTGGAACTCTCCCTATTGCCTCAGTATCAGGACAGACTTCTTTTGCTGGTCTCCTTGTTGACAACTCAGGCAAAGGTGATCTCTTCACTGCTTCCAAAGGCGGGGTTCCAACCTTTACTATCCAAAATAATGGAACGCTTGTTGACTCCAACTACAAAGTTGATCAAGGAATCCTTTACGCCAATACTTCTGGTGTAATCTCTCAAACTGCTTTTACTGGTACTTCTAATCTTTGTCTCCTCTCTAATCCAGGTGGTGCACCTGCTTGGGGTCCCTGTGATACTTCCCCGGGTGTCAATCTATGGAACAGTATCTCGGGAGCTTTATCTCCCAAGATTGTGACGCAAGATCTTCTCATTGGTGGTGTCTCAAGTTCTTCTGCTCGCTTCCATGCCTATGGATCTCTTAATGCCGGTACAACTCCTTCTGCTTCTGTTGCTGCTGCATCTTCATTTGCAGACCTCGTTGTTGACAACTCAGGAAGTGGTGACATCTTCACTGCTTCTTCATCAGGTAAATCACGATTGACTATTACCAATGCTGGAGATCTCAGATTCACGTCAACTACTGATAACACCTACACTGGCTTTAAAGCACCAACGACTATCAACAGTAATCTTGTCTACACCCTGCCTACTACTGTCCCTACAGCAAGTAACTATATCCTCAAAAGCGACACAACAGGCGTCCTCTCTTGGGTCGATCCAGGTACCTTCCCCGCCAGTAACTTCTTCAATGAAGGTAGTGGATCAATTTGGCAAAAACAACCAACTGAAGATCTCCTTATCGGTGGTGTTTCATCAAGCTCTGCTCTCTTCCATGTTTATGGCAATTCTACTTTTGCCGGTACGCAAGCTGTTGCATCAGTCGCTGCCAATACCTCTTTCGCAGGTCTTGTTGTGAGCAATTCAGGCTCAGGTGATCTCTTGACTGCTTCCTCTTCCGGTCTGCCACGATTTACTATTCTGCAAAATGGAAATATCAGAGTCAATAATTTCGCAAATGCTACCAATGGAGTTCTCTATGCTGATACCACAGGCCTGCTTACTCAAGTTGCCAACGTTGGAGTATCGAGTCAATGTCTTCTTGGTGGCAATAATGCAGTCCCTACCTGGGGAGGCTGTAGCAATGCTGGAACTTTTTGGGCAGTAGGAAATGGTGCTCTTCAAACTGCTGGTACAGCCAATAACACTGTTGATTTGTTGCTCGGTGGTATCTCAACCGCTTCTGCTAAATTCGCTGTCCTCAATATGAATTCAGGAACACCAACTGCTTCTGTCTCTGCAGGTACTGCTGGTGGCGCATTCCTCACAGCTACCGGCAACCTTGCAACGACTGCCAACCAAACCCTCACCCTTGGTGGTAGCACGACAGGCAATATCAGCCTTATGCCACAAAATGGAGCTGGTAGAGTTGGTATTGGTACGGTTGTTCCATCTGCAGCTCTTGACGTCGCATCCAACTCTGCTGTCTTTAACTCCAGTCAATACGGCGGACTCGGTGCATGGACAACAAACGCAACTCCTCTCCCTGGTACCTTTGGCAATATCCAACCTGTTTACGCAAATGGTTATATCTACATCATGGGCGGAGACGATGGTAATACTTCCAAAACAACAGTTATCTCTGCCAAAGTGAATGCAGATGGCAGTGTTGATAAATGGGCTTCTACTTCTGCTTTACCTGCAACTACGACGAGAGCCGGTGTAACAATCTATAATGGCTATGCGTATGTCGTTGGAGGAGAGCCTGTCAGTAGTCAGGCCTTCATTGATGCCCAAGCAGTAGCTACTGTCTACTATGCCAAGGTTAATGGTGATGGGACAATTGGCACATGGAATACTACCTCATCTTTACCTAACATATTGGATGGCACTACTACAGTTGCTGCAAACGGCTATATCTATGCTTTGGGTGGAATAAATAACGTTACGCAACAAGGATATTTTTATGCCAAGATTAATAGTGATGGATCCCTTGGTGCATGGACAAGTGGATCTATCACCGGTTCTAAAGAAGCACAAAGAGAAGATGTAGGAGCAGTTGTTGCTAATGGATATCTCTATATTATCGGCGGAAATACGCAGACTGATGGTATCACCACAAACGTAACCTTTGCCAAGATTCAATCAGATGGATCATTAAGTCAATTCTTTGACACGACTTCGCTTCCTGGAGCGCATAGAGGCTCTTCAGTAGTGGCAGCTAATGGGTATATCTATGTTACTGGTGGAGAAAATACAGGTCCACTGTCAGATACCTACTATGCTCCGCTCAACCCAAATGGAACCGTTGGCAGCTGGACACAAAATCCAACCTGGCTTCCAACAGCTCTTGGCTATACCCGAGCAGTATTTGCCAACGGTAACTTCTATATTCTTGGAGGAAAAACAACTTCAAATGCCACGAGCTCTTTCAGCACTATCTATCGTGCACAAGGTGCTCGTGTACAAATGGCTGGAACTCTGGATTTAATTGGCCTTACTTCTCAGCTTGCTTCTGCATCAGGATCTCTCGGTGGACAGATCTATGCCGGAAGTATATTCTCCAACGGCGATTTGAGTATAAGTGGCAATACACAACTCTTTAACGGTCTCTCTGTTGTTGGTGGTGCAAATATTCTTGGCGGATTGAATTTGGTTGGCGGCTCAGGCACCACACCAGCTGCTTCCATCTCTGCGAATTCTTCCTTTGCAAGTCTCGTTGTAAACAACTCCGGATCAGGCGACCTCTTCACTGCCTCATCTGCAGGAAAAACAAGATTTGTTATCTCCCAGGCAGGAAATGTTCAATTATTGGGTGATATGATTTCTTCCGCAAGTAACAGCGCAGCGATAACAAATGACGGAAGCATCTCTTTTGTTAACGCACTTGCTGATTCAGGAGGTATTGTTCCCAATGGATCATTTGAAGCAAGTACATCCGCAGGGCTGGGTTTTGCTGACGGATGGGTCAGGGCAGCATCAACGTCAAGTTCATTAGTCGTAGATAACACAACAGCTAATCATGGTACCAATTCCGTGAAGGCAGTGCTCGGACCAAACGGACAAGCTGTTTTCTATTCAGCCTGCTTCCCGATAAGTGGACAACAATATGCCGTAGGTTTGCAAGCTAAACCTAACGTAGCAAATGCTACAATACGACTATATCTCGATGGGTATACCAGTAAAGCAAATTGTGCAACAAATACAACTACTCCAGCCAATATAGTTGTCGCGGGTGCACCTGGAACATTACCAGCGTCATGGGGTGTTGTAAGTGGATTTCCTACAATGGCAACTGGAGTACAATGGGGACGAGTTCATATCCTTATTGGTGCCGGTTCCTCAAATACTATTTGGATTGATGCTGTCAGAGTAACACCAGGATCAACCTCTACCGGTCTTGACTACGCTGAAAATTATCCTGCAGATCCAAACAATGTCCCACAAGCTGGTGAACTCGTATCCTTAGAGGACAGCCAAGGTACCACTATCGTTGCACCAGCAAATAAGCCTATGGACCAAGCAGTGATCGGTGTTGTCTCAACACAACCTGGTCAAGTCTTGGATGATGGAACAGTGCCTAATCCGAAAGTACAACTTGCTCTTGCCGGCCGTGTCCCTGTCAAAGTCTCTGCACAAAATGGTCCGATCAATGTTGGTGATTATCTCACATCTTCAAACATCCCAGGTGTTGCAGTCAAAGCGACCAAAGCAGGTCCTGTCATCGGAACAGCCATGGAATCGTATAACCATTCTGGCGTTGGCTCAATTATTGTCTTTATCAATCGTTCACAATACGATCCTGATATGTATCTCACCGGCACCGGCAACATCAATGTCTTTGAGAAACCAAACGCTCCACAGGTTGATGGTACTTCCCTCTTCGGTGTCACCGATGCCAATGGTCAGGAGGTCCAACGAGTCGGTGTCTTCTCTGATGCTGTTATCGGCAATCTCAAAGCTGGCAGTCTTAATGTTCAGAGTCTCACGATTGCCGGACAGGATATTAGCAACATCCAGTCAATTGCTTCCACATCAAGCAGTCTCAACAACCGTGTTACTGACATTGAAACCAACTTCAAGGACCTGCAAACCCAAGTTGCATCTCAGACAGCAACAATCAATATGATTGCAGCGCTCACCGGCTTTACTGCCTCATCTGGTGCTCAACTTGGTCTTGATAAACTCGATGCAACAGATGTCACTGTCTCAGACAAACTCACTGTCTTAGGTAAAACACTCTTAAGCGATGTTGGTGTCACCGGAACGATCACCACCGGCGTTCTGACCATTAAAGGCCTTGATGAGGAAGGCGCAGCAAGTATTAATTCAGTTGGTGATTTGAAACTGCAGGATCAAGGTGCAGGCGGCATCGATATCTTAAGTGGCAAGATAACAATCGATACCACAGGTAATGTCACAATACTCAATACCTTAAAAGCAAATGTCATTGAAACAACCAAGCTCAATATTGTCGATGACATCACTTCAACCTCTTCTGCTACCCTTGCAGCATCCGCTGGCACAGTCACGATTCCTGCCGGAACGACATCACTTGACGTCAATACGAAGGCACTCACTACAAAGTCACTGATCTTTGTGACACCTGACCAACCAGTGACTATCGGAGCAGTCAAGAAAGATGCAGATACCTTCACCATCAAACTCCAATCTCCTGCCGCGACAGCAGTGAAAGTGAACTGGTGGATAGTGAACTAAAATGGTTCAATGGTCAAATGGTTATATGGTCAAAACGTTTTAACCATTTAGCCATATATCCATATGACCATGCAGTCTAAAAACAAGTAATCAATATTGAGTATTTACTAGAAGAAGTTTATTTCGGTTTGGCAATTACGTACAGTCTCTTCCATGTCGTTCCTGGCGGCCAACATGTTTGAAGAACGAGCCGTTTCTCCCCTCCTTGCGCTTGCGTCAGAAGAGAGACGTCATTGGGATCTGAGATAAGCGTTTGTGATACAGTATACTCAAAACGCTTGCCTTCAAAAAAGACAATAATCTCATCCCCCGGAGTCAAATGATACAGCAAATAAAACACTGCATTATACCTGCCGACATCCCACCAGTTGTCAGTTGAATGGGCAAAGAGGTACACATTGCCCGACATTCCCGGAAAAACCGATCCCTTCGCATGAGCAATTCCTTTTTGGAGAATTGGTAAAAAGATATTTGGATTGGTCGGATCGACGTTGGGATAAATCTTTGCACTGGCACCAATCTTCGGTATCGAAATACTGAAATCTGTATCTTTTGGTATCAAAATTTGGTCTTTGTTGCCTGTCAAAATCTGCGCGAAGCCAGATGATTCAGAGGTGCTTGACGAGACAGATGAGACAGATGGGCCAGAGGTATTTTGATTCGCTTGCACATTTGTCTCGTTTGTCTCTTTTATCCCCTCCAGCACCTGGAAGTGTATCCCCCGTAGTTGGATAATCCGGTATTGTGCCTCGTATTGAAGCGCCGGACCAAACGTCGCGAATACACCATACAAAGCAAACAGCAATAAAAAATTCCCAAGACTACGAGCAACAACAAATTGAACAGCTTCCTTGCGTGTCATAGAGGTATTGTATCTTCTTTCTGTGCTAAAATACACTATAATTGCCCCTGTAGCTCAATGGATAGAGCAGACCCGTCCTAAGGGTAAGATGCAGGTTCGATTCCTACCAGGGGTACTCACTAACGGGGATTAGCGCAGTGGTAGCGTGCGCGGTTCGGGACCGTGAGGCCGGCTGTTCGAATCAGCCATCCCCGACAAATAGTAGAATAAACTCTATTGAAATTTTCTACTGATTTTACTTAACTAAAATAGATGTCCTCTTCTTTAGTTAATTGTTCTGTTTGCAATAAAAGCTTCTTAAAAGACAATCGTCATATTAATGAAAATAAAAAGTTAAATCATAAATTTTATTGTTCTATTCAATGTCAATCATTATTTAAAAATAAACAGGTTGAAATCACTTGTGAAAATATTTCCTGTCAAAAAAATTTTAGACGACAATTAAATTATATTTCTTCTCGAAATTTTTGCTCACAGAAATGCGCTATGAAGTTCATAGGCCCAGAAAATGGAAAAAAGCATCAAAAGATCAAATACTGTCATACTTGTGGCAGCCAAATTTCGTCTCAGTATACCTATTGCTCACCTAAATGTTGGGGATTAGATCATCAAATAAGTAAGGATTTCTTATTAAAAGAGTTAAAGAAGCTTTCAAAGAAACTTGGAAGAAGTCCGACAAAACGTGAATTTAAAAGCTATCATTCATGTATAAAATACTTTGGCTCATGGAATAATGCTCTTATTGAAGCTAGCTTACAACCTAACCGCTCTCTAAATCAAAGAATGTATCAACGTCGTCTATGTAAAGCAAGAGATGGTCATGCATGCAATTCTGTTTCTGAATTAATAATTGATAATTGGCTCCTTGAAAGAGGTATAAAACATGTCAAAGAAGCACCATATCCTTCTGGTAAATTTACAGCTGATTGGATGATCAATAATGTTCTGGTTGAATATTTTGGTCTGGCAAATGATTCAAGGCGTTATGATAATAGTATAAAAAAGAAGAAACAAATATGCCAAAAGTTCGGAGTAAAATTAGTTGAAATCTACTCAAAAGATCTTTTTCCAAATAAACGGTTAGATGAGATCTTTAATTTCTAATATTTTGATTCTTGTGACTACTCCACATTGCGGATGGTCCAGAAGTCTGAGGAGAGTTTGCTGTTCATCAAATATGCATATGGCATCATAAAGTACCCGTGTTGACCCCAGGAAGTCCCCCAGCTGTTGCGAACAATAAATTGCTCTTTACTATCGTCATACCCAACGGCCATCACTGCATGACCTCCAAGAAGCCGCTCATCAGGTGTTGGCATTGGGACAATTCCTGTCCGAGCAACAACATCTGACTCAAAACTTTCATACACAGAAAATCCAAAGACAAACGGATAGTTATTTGCCAGAGTGTGCCTCATTTCGTTAAGAGATCCCAAACGGTAATAGCTATCAATCAGATGAGTCAAGGCATCTTTGTAGGCTATCTCAGGCGGTTTTTTAGTAAACTCCTTAATGTCATACGGCCATTCTGACTCAGGACAGCAGCCAAGTTTGGCAAGGGTTTTGATGCCGTCTCTGATCATCGCGCCACTATCAGTATCTGTGGTGTGCTCAACGACACGTTCGTTATAGTAGATAAACAACCTGCTAAAATCCAGCACTTTTTTCAATTGCTTCTTTTTCAGATATTCCAAATTTCCTGCTAGTGCATTTGCTGTACAGCTACCAAGTTCTCCCTGATCTTCAACTGGTGAGCAGCCATCACGAAGATCAATATAACTCGGTAGCTTTTCGGGCTTTACAACAGTCAGTGTCTTATACAATTTGTCACGGTGGTCTGGCAGATCAGGCAACCAACCGTAAATCTTTCGTCGAGGAGTCAACAGTATCACCTGTCCAGTATAACTCAGATTTATTAAATAATTATTAACTGTTCCTGACAAAAATGAACGAACTCGTGCCTAGACTTCAGACACTAACCTGACATTTCCCTCTTGACAGAATTTAAAGTCGGGTGTAAGCTCATCTTTTCGGGGTAAAACTTATCAGGATTCTGGCAGTGTTCAGGATCCTTTTGCGTTTTCCCCCTTAGAAAGAGGGTGAGTATTTATGGCACTTTTTGGAAGAGAAGGTGGACCAAGAGTTTCATCAAGCGATCTTGTTCAACCTACATATGGTTTCTTTGAACTCGGTTCAAAAGCACCTGGCGATATAAGAAGCGATATGCAAGCTGCCAGAGCAGCAAACGGACCTAAATTAAGAGAAGCAAGAAAGGCTATTTTAGAAGAACAGCAAAACAAATTAGCAAGACGAGGTATTAATGGTCAGCCTAACGGAAGAACAGCTTAAAAACTATTTGACCGAATTTACTAAGAGCCCCAACCGAAAGGTTGGGGTTTTTATTTGGAAACGCTATTACTATTCTCTTATCTTTTCTTGTCCTCTTCACCACACTTGTAGCGTAGGATGCAAATCATGTCTGAAAAACGCTATCCGCTTCGCACTCGCGTTATTGAAGAACTTGATTTTCTTGTATCACGTCTGAGCGGCAATAAAATTACAGAACAAAAGCTGGGAAAGATGACTGTGATCATCCATAAACGAAGACGTGGTGAATGGACCAAGGCCTATACTTCCCATTCACGAACACCCATCCGCGGGAAAACACATGATATTGTCTACACCCTCTTTGATGGACAAATCGAGAGGAAAAGACTTGGTAATATGGCTAAAGAGCAACGAAAACTCAAGCAGGAATTGAAAGCTTCCCCCGCAACCTAAGCAGCTAGATCAGTTTGTGGCAAAGGAATGGTGGGTATTCTTGCAACAGATTGTGTACCCTCACCCAGAATTCTGTCTGCCAATCCGGCACCTGTCATTGACGAATCAACTGTAATTTCCAAATCATTTTCCCTTTTTTCTTGCCAAGCATAATGTCCGTCTTTGGTGTCGCCCCTCCTCAATCGTACAAACCTCATCTCTGCGCCAGTATGTTCTCTAAAAAAATCTACCACAGCCAATTTTGTATTTAAGGAGACAATACTATCATCAACATCAATGACTTCATTTCCAAAAATATGCCCGTCCTCAATAAGTTGCGTGAGAAATTCATTTTTAGCTACTTTGGTAAGGAAAATATAATCTGGCTGCATAGCTTCCCCTCTTTCTCTTGCCATCAGTCCAAAAGATTTGAGAAGTTGTTCCGGTGGATAGCCAAGACTAAATAAATTAACATGCATAGCTGCTCCTGCATCTCTTCTTCTCATAAGTTCGACAGCTGCATCAACGGTGTTGCGAAAGGGGGGTGTTTGCGCGAGTGTATCATGAAACATCTTCTGCAAAGCAGGCAAAGAATCCGAAGGCTCTTTTGCAGTTACGAAACCATCTGTTATCACAAACGGATCGGTATCACGAACTCCATCCGCTTCCATTCTGGTTAAGGTATCCACAACTCTTTGTGCTGTAGCGTTGGCATTATCACTCTTTTGTAGCTCTGAAGTAACACTAGCCAGGACTTCCGCGTGGTTTTCCGTCAGATAGTTTCCCTTCCCGACTCTTCCTTGCACAAAGCGATAACTCTCTTCCATCAGCGCGTCAATGTTTGAGCTTTCTACTTCTATCCCACGTTCCTGAAGAAATTCTGTGTAATATTGTTTACGAAGCTTTTTGATTTGAGAACTTTGAATTAACGTATCATCAAGGTCAAGATTTACAACTACTCCCGGCTTTTGTTTTGGGATACGACCTTGGGGCATCACAATCCAACCAGCATCTCCCACCTGTACCAACTCATACCTTCCCAAACGAGGTTCATACTCCTGAAGGATTCCGCGCATTTTCTGTTCTTCGGTGATTCCTGCTCCTCTGTGTCGTCCTTCTAACTGATTCGCTGCACTTTTTTCGATTCTTTCCACGCCCATAACTGCAGAGTATAACAAAAAACAGTAAGAATTATCAGACAAAAGGATGACATGCTGAGGCTATTTGCTGCGTTCTTCTGAGGCGTAAATGTGGACAATATCGACTTTTTCCCAATCAAAAATTTCAGCTGATTCAAAGATAAGTGCTTCTTCTTTTCGTGCTGCTTCTGCGCTTTCTGATGCATGGATGAGGTTGTATTGCTGACTCATCGCAAAATCTCCTCTAATTGTTCCAGGTGCCGCTTCGCGGGCCTTTGTGATACCGATCATGGTACGGATAGTTGTTGCTGCATCAATCCCCTCCCACAACATTGCAACAATTGGGTAGGACATCATATAGCGCTTAAGATCTGGGAAGAATGATTTATCTTTGTGATGAACATACCATTCATCCAAGATTGCATCATTGAGGCTAATCATTTTCAGTCCTGCGAGGCGGAATCCTTTGTCTTCAAACCGTGCAATAATCTTGCCGATAAGGCCTCGTTGTACACCATCTGGTTTGACTAAGACAACTGTTCGTTCCATAGTAGACTATAATTTTAACAAACTCTCGAGTTTCTGTCTATCCTCAAAGTTACCTATCAATGCCAAATTGAGCGTTTTGTCGACAAAAAATTCTTTACCGACCTCTTCAACTTCTTCTTTGGTAACCGCATCAATCTTTCGGATGACATCCTCAGGATTATCAACTGTCTTCTCAAGCAATTCTTCATGAGCATAGAAACTTGCAACAGAGCGGCTGTCTTCAAGATCCAAAACAAAATGGCCTTTGAGATATTCTTTTGCTTTTTTCAATTCCTCATCTGTCAGATTCATCTTGCCTTGACTTACCTTTGAGTATTCTGCCATCATGACTTCAACAGCTTCAGTGACGCGCTTTGGATCGATACCAGCGGTTGAAACAAACGTTCCTACATCTGCATATTCGTCACTGCTTGAACGGACGTAATATGCAAGTCCCCGCTTCTCCCGTACTTCATGGAACAGACGTGAAGACATCCCGCCACCAAGAATTGATGATAACAGTGATAACTGGTAACGTCTATCTGAATCAATTGAGACTGTGCGCACACCCAAGGCAACGTGAATCTGCTCTGTTTGTTTGTGTTTGAGAAGTACTTGTGGCTTATCCTGTTTTTCAACAACTCTTTCAAATGTGATAGGATCAAACTTTGGCATATTGCCAAAATACTTTTCAACTTGTTCGACGACTTTGTCTTGGTCAATTCCTCCAGCGACAACGACGGTCATATTGGAAGCAGAATACAAACTTCCCATGTAGGATTTGAAATCTTCACGAGTAATGGTACGGATATTTTCTTTCTCACCTGCAATATCCCAACCCATTGGCACATCACCATATAAAAGCTGCTCGTAAATATCGCCGATCTTTCGTGCCGGCATATCCTCATATAGATTAATCTCTTCAATGATCACTCCCCGCTCTTTATCGATTTCTACAGGATCCAATTTTGAATTCTGGAGCATATCGGAAAGAACATCAAGAGACGTTCCAACATGGGTTTTTTCTGATTTGATGTAGTAGCCGGTTGTTTCTTTGCCAGTGAAGGCATTAAACTCTCCACCAATACCGTCTATCAAAGAGGAAATGTCAATTGCACTGGGACGTCTTTCTGTACCTTTGAAGGCCATGTGTTCGAGGAAATGGGAAATGCCATTGTTCTTTTTATTCTCATAGCGGGATCCTGCAGCCACCATTACAAGCACTGTTGCGCTCTCGAAAGAGGGCATGGGGATTGTCAAAACGCGAAGACCATTTGGAAGTACTTTCTTCTGAAACTGCATAAGACGATAACCTCACTGTAGTGAACTAGAAACTTATTCTACCATTTTCTCACACATTTGCCAAGCTAAAGAATAAAATTAAAGAAAACGAGGACCTCCACGATGAACAGTTGTCGGTGTGGGAGGTATAGTAGGATGAACAGTTATCGGTGTGGGAGGTACAGTAGGAGGAATATTTTTTACAACACAACATTGTACATACGATGCCCCTGGACAATAACCTTTATAGTAACGTCCTCCGCCACATACTTGCGACCGTATATCCTTACAACTACCCGTACCATGGGGAGTATAACATTTTGCCCCAACCCCAACTGCAGGTGATGGCGTTGAGGCGTGGCTTCTGACATCTTGATTCTGTCCAAGAACAGGAATAAGAAGTATGACGCTTACGAGAAGCCAACCGATAATTGCTATTCCCCATTGTGTGGGGATATGTGTTTTATGCCAATTTGCCATATATTTAGTTGAACAAAAATCAACTCATTTGTCAATAATAAATTCTACAATTGCTGGACACTTAATTCACGAATAAAAAGATTGAGATCAAAGATACTTACTTTACCGTCGTCATCAATATCTGACTTCGCAGCTCTCGTACTATCACAGTCAGTTGGCGCTACTCCAAAGTCACTTACACAACCTTGAATCATATTATAATCTTGGATATCCAATACCCCATCACCATTTACATCACCATTCACGAGTGAAAATTGTGGGATGACATTTGTTGTATCTGCTTGGATATCATGGATCGTTGTGCCTCGTAATGATGTATTGATCACTTTTATCACATACACACCGCTCTGTAATCCCGGCCCCAGATCCCCATTCTGAACCCTAAAGTTCCCTGATGCTTGATTATAAATTCCTACAACATCTTTACTCACAACCAATGAATTATCTGTTGGATTATGTAATTCAACTGTTATTAACCGCTGGACATGAATTGGTGTTGGATTACCACCACCGTTGGGGTTACGGTTATCTCCTCCCTGACCAATCCCATGGAGTAACAGATCAAAACTCACCTTCGTTGTAGGGATCGCTGGCGTTGGGGTCACCGTCGGAGTTGCTGTTGGTTGTGGTGTTGCTGTAGGAGGTATTGGTGTTGCTGTAGCTGTTGGTCGCGGTATTGCTGTAGGAGGTATTGGTGTTGCTGTAGGAGGTGGTGGTGGAACAACACAACATTGGACATCACTTCCTCCTGGACAATACCCTGCAACAAAATGACCATTTGAAGGACACTTATCAAATCTCGCAGTTGTTGACAGACATCGACCATGTAATTGCTGAACGCAAGCTGTTGTGGTAGGCATACAACATTTAATACTCTCTATCTGACTAGGACAATAATCATCCACAAATCCCCCAGCACAACCGCTACTTGTTGATATACATGTTCCTCCCGCGTTTGCACACATAGAATCGGTATAAGCATTACTCTTCGTTTGCTGTTGTTGCTGCAGGTTAACTACCGCAAACCCAAGACCAAATACTAAAATGACTCCCCCAACAACGGATAACGAAGTAAGTGATTGCAACTTTGGTAAAGTCATGAATACCTTTAGTACATCAGATTACGGCAATGTTTGTCAAGAAGAAGCTATGATCTACAACTGTTGAACACTCAATTCACGAATAAGGAGATTCATATCGAAGATTGTTACTTTCCCATCGTCATCAAGATCTGACTTTGCCGCTCGCACACTGTCACAATCTGTCGGAGCGGCACCAAAATCACTCACACAACCTTGAATAAGATTGTAATCGAGAATGTCTAATACGCCATCCCCATTCGCGTCTCCATTCACCATTGCCAACTGTGGAATAACATTTGTTGCATCCCCAGTAATATTAGCAATCGTTTTCCCTCGTAAGGATGTATTGATCAATCTGATCACATATACGCCGCTCTGTATTCCAGGGCCAAGATCCCCGTTCTGGACCTTAAAGCTGCCTGATGACTGATCATAAATTGCTACAACATCTTTACTCACAACCAATGAATTATCTGTTGGGTTATGTAATTCAACTGTCACTAAGCGCTGTACATGAATTGGTGTTGGGTTACCGCCACCATTGGGATTACGATTGTCTCCACCCTGACCAATTCCATGGAACAAGAGATCAAGTGTCACCCTGGTCGTTGGAGGCGCTGGTGTTGGAGTTAACGTGGGTGTTGGCGTTGCCGTTGGAAGTGGCGTTGGCGTTGCTGTTGGCTTTGGTGTCGGGGTAATCGTTGGTGTTGGAGTATTTGTTGGGATTGGGGTTGGCGTGGCAGGTGAAGAATATAATGTCATGGTGTAATTAAGCGCTCCCGCATTGTGAACATAATCACTATCTGCAATGTTGAGCTGGAGTGTCGTACCGCTTGCTTGCCAGAAATACGTGTAGGTGTGATTAGGATTGTAGCTCGACCCCGTATCACTTGCATTCAGTGCCGCACCATTGAAATATGGTTGCCATGCTCGATGACAATAACAGCCAACCGGTCCATGCTGCAGACTACCATCATCTCCCCATTGTGCGTCAAAGAGAAGATTATTATAGTTGGGCACATTGTATCTCCAGTATGCTGTTCCACTGACGACAACTTTATAGATGGCACCAGGTACCAGTCCTGAGATAGTAATACCCGTTGGTGACGCTGCAGAAACCGACCCAGTACTAATCACATCTCCAATAGTTGAGGCATGGCTTCGATGCTCTGTATTTTGCTGCAAAACCATCACTGTAAAAAATACACCAAGCGCCAACACCACTCCAGAAATGAAGGGCCAAGATGAAGCAAGTTTAGGAAAAGTCATCAATACTCTCAGTACATCAGATTTAATACATATTTGTCAAGCATAAATGAGCTGACACTACATCTTTTCTGGAGCCTGGATACCAAGAAGTGCAAGTCCTTTTTTCAGTATCTCTCCTGTTGCTTGTGTGAGATTCAAACGAAACTCCCCAATTTCCCCTTCTGCTTTGAGAATCGGGCACTTTTGATAGAACAAATTAAATGCCTGCGCAAGATCAAACAAATAGGTACACAAAACGTTCGGTGACAATTTCCCCGCAGCTTCCTGCACAACTTCTGGGAATCGCGCTAATAAGCGAAGCACATAACGCTCTTCAGGTTGTAATTGTAAACCTTCAGAGATTTGCGTTTTGACATTTGCGATTTGAGATTTCGATAGCACGCTTTGCGTGCGAGTAAACGTGTATTGAAGATACGGCCCTGAATTGCCCTGCATGTTAAGAATTTCATCCCAATCAAACGTAATATCCTGTTCTGAAGATCGCTTCAAATCATTCCATTTCAAAGCACCAATTCCTACCTGTTTCGCTACTTCCTGAACCTCACCGTATCCCATTATGTGATCCCTAACATTCTGTTTATGAACCTCTCTTGTTTCTTTTGGTGATTCATCTGAAGATAATTTTTCTGCTTGGCGGATTGCCTGTTCCAACACATCCTCCAGCCAAATCACATTCCCCTTTCGTGTTGACATCTTGCCATCTTTAAACCGATATAAACCATGTTTTTTATGAATTCTTTGTCCTGGCTTATACCAACTAAGCATTTCTTCAAGTTTATATAATTGCTTAAAGTAAAGTTCTTGTTCAGCTCCAACTTCATTAATAATATGGACATCCTGACCATAATGGTCCAATCTAAATTTATCTGTTGCCAGATCGCGGGTTGCATATAACGTAGCCCCATCTTTCTTAACAATCATCAGTGACGGAAGTTTTGTTTCTTCTGCAAATTCAACAATTTTTGCTCCCTCTTTACCTTCTTTAAGAAATCCCTTATTTTTGAGTTCTTCTAGAATTGGTTGCATTTTATCTTCAAAAAAAGATTCTCCATATCCTCTACCTCCGTTCTCTGTAAAGGTAACACCTAATTTCTGATAAATTGTTTCAAACTCTTTCCATGACCAATCAATACATTTCTGCCAAAGTCTTCTCGCTTCTTCATCGCCATCCTCTAATTTTTTAAACCATTCCCGAGCTTTATCTTCAAGCGTTGGATCTTTTTCTGCTTCCTCATGAAATTTGACATACAAATCAACAAGCAATTTTACTGGACGCTGCGCGTTTTCAATTTCTTGTTCATTTCCCCATGTTTTAATGGCATAAATTTGCTTTCCAAATTGTGTTCCCCAATCTCCAAGATGATTATCTCGATATACTTCCCAACCAGTTGTTTCCAATAAATTAGCAACCGCATCACCAATAATGGTCGATCGTAAATGACCAATGGTAAAAGGCTTGGCAATATTTGGAGAAGAATATTCAACAATTACCTTTTTCTTTTTTTCAATTTGTGGAATTTTTACCTCTTGAACTTCATTCTGCAATGCTTCATTCTTGATCCAAAAATTTATAAACCCAGGCCCTGCGATTTCAATTTTTTCAAAAATTTCCAAACCTTGCATCTTTACTTTTAATTCTTCAGCAAACTCGCGTGGATTTTTTTCCAACTTCTTCGCTGCAATCAAAGCGACATTGGTAGAATAATCGCCAAACTTCGGATCCGATGGATAATCCACACTTGGTGCAACGTCAGAAATCCCCATATTTGTGAGGACATCTTTAAGTTCGGTAGTAAGCTGTTGTTTGATAGTCATATTTGTTGGCTAAATGGTTATTTGATACTCTTCACATTATATCATTTCCCTCCTTGCATTTTCTTGAGATACCTGATAGGTTAAAGATGCGAACTACAATATCCTGGGCAGTTGTAGTTTTATGTTGCAGCAATGAAAGTACTTATTATTGATGATGACGAGGCGATGATCGGAATCTGGTCAACGGTTCTTAAAAAAGAATCCATCGAAGTGCTCACAGCGGGATCTGGCAAACTTGGTATTGAACTCGCGACAAAAAACGTTCCTGACTTCATTCTCCTTGACCAAATCATTACCGATATGAAAGGTAATGATGTCCTTAAGCAACTCAAAAGTAATCCGACAACGGCCCAAATTCCTGTCGCTCTTGTCTCCAACTATTCAGAACCCGAAATGATGCATGAAGCAATTGAAAGCGGAGCAATCGATTACATCTTGAAATATCAAATTGACCCGTCTGATCTGGCAAACAAAATCAAGACACTTCTTCACGGTACCAAACCTCTCAATCCTGTAGGTCCTGCTGTTCCTGGACAACCAACAGCAGCACCGGCTGAACCAGCAACTGCTGCTCCACAACCGCAAATGATCGACCCCATGTCAAATGCAGCGAGCGCTCCCCAACCTCAGATAATTGATCCATCTATTCCAGAACCACAAACCATTCAACCAGTACAAACAACAGATCCTATGCAACCTGCTCCAGTTACACCAATAGAACCAGCAGCACCTGCTGCTCCCCAACCACAGATTATTGACCCCACCAAACCAACACAACAATAAAATAGAATAACATTTTCTCTTCTGCTATACTCCAGCTGTGCCATGGGAATTGAAGCACATAGATTACCTCTCATGAGGGAGCATGTAGACTTACGAATCGGCCTACATACTCGACATTTTGATTTCAAAATTCAGCCAACTCCTGAAACTCGGGCTATTATGACAACTACTGTTCTTGATGTTCTTCAGGCAACAGATTTTGAGGCAATCGCAGTGCTTGCAAGACAAGTTGACGAGAGAATCACCTATAAAACACCTCTTGAAATACAACTCAAAGAACAGTTCACTCGCCGACAAGAAGAGGAAGCCAAAAAAGTAGTAGAGGTAAGACGATCTGATGCTTTGCTCATCAGAGAACTGCAGCCAAGGCTTGCTAGTCACCTTGGTACAGTCCGATTACATGATTCTCCTCAGAGATATGTTTTAGGAGGAATATGCGAAAAAGTCGTTGATGAGCTTTATCGTGATGGATTTGACGGCAACTCTATCCAAAAACCAATTGAAACTCAAATTGCTTCATCCGAGTTTTTGTAAACTTAATTCTCCCTTTGGATGACTTTTATGACGATGAAACAAGAGTAAAGCAATTACAAACAAATAATACCCTACTCCCAATTGCCAGGGAAATGAGTCAACGACAACATTCCATTGTAGTCCTCCAAAAAACTTGACGACTTTTTCAAAGAACAAAAGAAGCGGTAAACTGAAAAAATGAATGAATTTTCCAAGTGGCGCAAAAACCAATCCGACCAACACCCCAACAAACACCAAAACCATCAAAATCGGGATTGTCCACAAAATGAGTACATTTACCAAAATTTCTAGGATCTTGACATTGCAAAAAATCGCAAGAAGTATTGGAAGTGTCGCGATCTGTGCAGATAGTGTCGTTTTCACATCTTCACCAAATAACCCCAGTTTTTCAAACCATTTTAGCCTCGGATTAATCAGCAGCATGCCAAACGTAGCCATAAATGACAACTGAAACCCACATCAAAAAGGAACACCGGTGACCACAAAAGCATGCCTACGCCTGTCAAAAATAACGAAAACAACGCGAGATTTTGTCCCCTAAAAACTTGCAGTAAGTGAGATAATTCCCATAAAAAATGCGCGTAAAATTGATGGTTCGAAGCCAATCAAAAACGAGTAAAAAATCACAGCAAAAATACTAAAAAGGATAGCAACCCGTCTTTTCAAGAAGCTTCTGAGTGAAAACATTACCGCTCCTGTGAAAAAACTGACATTCATTCCTGATGCCGCAATGACATGTAATACACCTGCGTTTCGTAAGTCTTGATAAAAAATACTCGAGATGTCCCCTTTCACTCCAAAAACAATACCAAGAAGTAAATCTGCTGATGTCTGGGGTAAAACAGCCTCAAACAACTCTATACTTTTCTGTCTGACAAATCGCTAGCCTCGATAAAAGGTTTAAAACCACTCTCTTGAAGAGCACTTGTGGAATATTTTATTGATAAAACTACCTGGCTATTTGGAAGATTTTTGACCTGTAGTTGCCCATCAATAGCAAGTCTATTACCATAGTGATAAAGCTTATTTAGACTGGTTTGGATGGTAAATTGTTGATTTACATCGATTTTGGCTGTAAGCTGCTGGCCTTGACTTCCTAGCTTCGTTTCAGCCTGCAAAACAACCTGTAGCTTTACAAGATCACCATCATTCATGGTATTGTGGCACACTTTGGAAGTAGGTAATAAAACGAATAATGAGAGCAATAACGGCAATAAAAATGAAAACAAGTAGCTTCATAGATGATTTCATTGTTAAATTGTTACATTATTGTTCCCTCTCCTTTCAAGAGAGGGTTAGAGTGAGGTCAACAATGAAGCAATGAAATAATAGAACAATTAATAAACTGAAATCTTCTCCTTTATCTCCCCAAACACCTTCTCACACACAACCTTTTTTGAAGTTAATTCCTCAATTGTTCCATAAGGCCGACCGGCAATAACTTTCTGTGCAGTAACCTCACCTACTCCAGGAAGCGAATCCAACTCTTTCACGCTTGCACTGTTGATATTAATAATTCCTGTCTGAGCACCCAAAACCGCATCTGTTCCGCCTCCTTTGGCTAAGGCTCCAGTTGAAGAATCACCTATCTGAGGAATATAAATTTTGCCGCCATCAGTAAGCTTGGCAGCAAGGTTCAAACTTTTAGCAATTGTATTTCGATCAGCCTCCTGGCTCATTCCCCCAGCAGCGATAAGTGCATCTTGGACTCTTGCATAAGCTGGCAAATCATACACTCCTGGTTTTTCAACAGCCCCTTCGACGTCTACAATGACATGTTTTGTTTCGACTTGTTTTGCAAGCGGACTTTCATCTTTGGCTGCATCAAACAAAATATCGGGCTTGTCTTTTCTTTGAGTAACAAAGATAGTCAAACTATATAGTAAGAATATAAAGCCGATCATTCCTAGGATAATCGGCAGCCCATGAGGTTTCAATCTTTCTAAAATCGCAGAATAATCCATCTACTATAGAGTAGGTCCTCAAAAGAATTTCGTCAATGCTTTAAACCTCTTCCGGGAGGTCTTGTCACTTGATCCGTCCTTCCATTTCGTGTTTGAATTAATGTAAATGCAGCACGAGAGTAGGCCTCTTCCCCTCCAGCTAGTTCTGTTCTTTTGGGATAAATGCCAAGGAGACCCTGGAGGTCTGCTTCAGATAGTACCATCATATGACTAGCAGAGGCAAAATCTAAAGCAATAAGTCCACGTAAGTGATCTTCAGTAATTTCTACTTTTACACCGGCAGCTTTATGTTGCTCATTTGCATAGCTAAGCAAGCCGCTTATCCGGTCAGCATCTAAAGCCAATTCTCTCTCTAACACCAAAGGCATATGACCTGATATCTTACATAAAAGAGCAATTTTTGCAGATTGTGCAGTTGATGAACCAGGATACCCTAACTTTGAATCTGTGGCAAGTCTAAAATATTCATCAGCTAGTTCTGCAGGTGTTCTCGGTACTTCTCCGGGTGTGTCTTTTTCAACCATATCTAACTAACCACAAAATTGAGGATTTTGCCGACGACATAGATAACTTTTCGAATCGTTTTGCCTTCCAGAAACTTAGCAATACTTGGATCTTTTTCAGCCAGTTCACGCACACTCTTTTCATCCTTTGACGCTGACTGATCCAAAACCAAAACGCCACGAAGCTTTCCGTTGACCTGCACTGCAAGATTGATTTTCTCATGCACGATCTGCTTTTCATCAAATGTCGGCCAGTCACTATTATGTATCGAGAACTTCTTGCCCAGCATTGACCACAATTCTTCTGTCATATGCGGTGCAAGCGGAGCCATCAACTGCAAATATGTCTCAGCTTCTTTATGGCTAATCTGCTCTTGTTTGACCAGGAAGTTGTACCAAATCATTAGCTTCGCAATCGCGGTATTATATCTGAGCTCCTCCAAGTCTTCAGTCACTCCTTTAACAGTTTCATTCATCATACTTTTAGCAGTGTCTGACGGTTCAGCGCCAGTTGTCTCTTGGATTGTAAACAAGGCCCAAACGCGTTTTATGAACTTAAACATTCCCTCCATTCCGGTATCTCTAAAGTCTCCTCCCTGGTTAAATGGTCCTAAAAATAACAAATAGCATCTAACTGCATCGGCCCCATACTTCTTTATGTACTCATCAGGGTTGATAACGTTGCCTTTACTCTTACTCATCTTTGCCCCATCTTTGATGATAAGCCCATGTGCGTAGAACCTGGAGAAAGGTTCTTCGAAGTCGATATAGCCAAGATCTTTCAATACCATCGTGACAAATCGTGCATACAAAAGATGCAGCACTGAGTGCTCTGCTCCGCCAATATACATTGTCACAGGCAAGAACCGCTCTCTTCCGTGCAATTTGGGATCTTCGAACTTGTTACTTGGGAAAGGAGCCTCGTTTGAATCTGTTGCCAAATATCTCAAGAAGTACCATGCACTATCAAGGAATGTATCTGATACATCAGTTTCCCGGACTGCTTTGCCGCCACAGCCTGGACAGGTGGTTTCATAAAAATCAGGATAGTTAGCCAAAGGAGCCTTTCCTGTCCCCATCGGTTTGTAATCTTCAACATATGGCAATTTCACTGGTAAATCAGGTGCAGGATACCAACCAGCCATTTCTCCCGGATTTTGAACTTTCTTCCCCTCATCTGTATCAAACCATGATTTTCCAGATCTTTCACATGCTTCACAAAAGATCATTGGAATAGGTGGTCCCCAATAGCGTTGTCTCGAAATCAACCAATCACGAAGATGGTAATTGGATACCCGCTTACCATATCCCTTTTCTTCCATGTAATCCATAATCTTTTCTGTGGCCTTATGAATATCCATACCGTTTAAGAAATCAGAATTGACCATCGTTCCGTCATCTTCCTGAACCTGCTCAAGCTTGGTAATTGGCGACTTATCACCATCTTTGCCAACAACAACCCGCTTGATCTCAAGACCGAATTTAGAAGCAAATTCAAAATCACGTTTGTCATGACCAGGCACACCCACCAATGCGCCAGTTCCAAAGCCGACAAGCACGAAATCTGAAATCCAAATCGGCATACGATAGCCTGTCAATTGATTAATTGCGTAGGAACCGGTGAAGACACCTGTTTTTTCTTTACCTTCTGCTGCCCGCTCAATCTCCGATTTCTTTACTGAAGCCTCGATGTATGCTTCAACCACCTTTTTATTTTCAGGAGTGGTAAGCTCCATTGCCAGAGGACTTTCAGGAGCCAAGGCGATAAATGTCGCACCAAAGTTGGTATCAGGTCGAGTAGTAAAGATCGTAATCGTCTTATCTATTCCTTCTACCTCGTAGGTAATATTGATACCTGTCTTCTTCCCGATCCAATTCCGCTGGGCGATTCTGATCTTGTCCGTCCAGTTAAGTCCTTCTATATTATTGAGTAACCGCTCTGCATAGTCAGTGATTTTGAAAAACCACTGCTCCAAGTCGCGCTTCTCAACGATTGTACCGCAGCGTTCGCACTTGCCATCGATTACCTGTTCATCAGCCAACACTGTCTTACAAGATGGACAGAAATTCACCGGCGACTTCTTTTTATATGCAAGTCCTGCTTTGAATAGTTCGATAAATAACCACTGCGTCCACTTGTAGTAATCAGGGTTGTAGGTTTCAAGCTTATTCTTCCAGGCAAAGCCGATACCAGTGGAATGAAGCTGGCGGTAGAAGTTTTCCTCTGTTCTTTTTGCATGATCGAAAGGATGGGTGCCAGTCTTTAACGCATGGTTTTCTGAATGGATACCAAAGCCATCAAGGCCAATTGGTTCAAAGACATCATAGCCACGCATTCGTTTGAAACGAGCGTAAACGTCAACACCTCCGAAGGTAAAAATACTCCCGATATGGAGGCCTTCAGCTGAAGGATACGGAAACATCATCAAATTATAGAACGGGCTCTTAGCATTGTTCAGGTCCGGCTGATAAACAGACTCTTCTTCCCATTTAGATTGCCATTTCAATTCAATCGCAGATGGGTTGTATACAACTTTTCCGCCCTTTGGGGCGTCTTTTTGTGATTTAGCCTCAGTTTTACTCATATTTTGTAGTATACCAGAGAACTAAAGGTAAAAAAAGTAGTCGGTTTTTGACTTGCTTTATAACCCTATAAGCATTAACCCCTCTCGTCAAATATTTAAAAATGATAGGATTTGATGTGCTTAGAACTATTTAAATCGTGCAGAATTATAATTTAGGCACGAATCTTTTTATAAAATATCAAAATAAATTAATATCCCAGAGCATATTCATTTTTTCATTGTTAAATTGCTTGAGGGCTGGACGTTTTTTGGCAACAATCTACCAATGTAGCCATATAGCAATCGTCTTTCTTTGACTTTTCCCTCCCCACTCTACTATGATGGAATTACCTCATGAAGAAACCAGTCCTTATTTGTTTATTTGCCTATTTATTCTTTAGCTTATTCCTGCCAAAGGCGAACGCAGCTACCATGACCAACGATTCCTACACTATCGATCAACAAGATGTAGAAATTCAGCCCTATGTCAGAGAGCAAACCAAACCGCAAGAACAGACAACAAAACACTTTGCGCAGGGCGAAAACTTCACTGTTGATACATCTTCACCAGACACCTTTTCTTTCGGCATATCTGCTGACCATATTAGCTTTGGGGCACTGCAAGCAACCAATCCTGTACTTCGTACCCTCACTCTTTTTCTCAATAGTAGCAACAGTTATCAAATACTTACTGCTGAAGACCACCCGCTTCGTAAAAATCCCGAAACTATCATTCCTGATACTACGTGTGATAATGGCTCCTGCTCATCTATAATCGATGCCCTCTGGACTAGCACTCTGACCTATGGCTTTGGGTATCGCATTAATACGATGGATCCTGCCTATTTCAGACCTTTCTCTGATATACTTCAAAAGCACACTCTCTCCTCACTCATCTATGGATCACGGGCAAATAATCATGAATTTACCGTCACTTACAAGGCAAACATCTCAGCAACACAAGAAACTGGCAGCTATAGCAATACTGTCACCTATATCGCGACGCCAGACTTTTAATTGTATTATGTATCATATATTACGTATCAAGCATATAATCGCCTTTGCTGTTATCAGCATACTTACTACATCCTACATATTCCATACTACTGCCTTCGCTGAAGGTTTTAACCTCAAAATTCAACCCTCCACATTACAAATTCGAGCCAATCCTCCCGCAGATATCCATGCTCCTTTTACGATCGAGAATCCTGGCAACGAACCTGTCGACCTCACTATCATTTTCAAACGATTCAGGGATAAAGGAGACATGAGTGGTCAGGTAGTTTATACCAGCTCACAGCTTACAACCGACCATGATTTATTCTTTCAAACCGTCCAAGTAGTTGATAATAATGTCGGCATCCACAACATCACCCTTGGACCAAAACAAAAAAAGAGTCTTGACCTTGAAATTGTCGCATTAAATAATGATGACACCCAAGATCACTACTTCTCCATTGTCTTCCTTACCCAGCCTAAGAGTGGCAATGTAACAACGAGTGAAGGAGACAGCTTTTCATCTGTCCAAGCAGGCATAGCTATCCCTGTACTCGTTAGCCTGAGCCAAACAGCTGAAAAAAATACCTTTATCAATAATTTTAGTGCTCCGCTCTTTCTTCAAAAAGGTCCTGTACCTTTTAATATACAAGTACAGAATAATGGCTCCCATTTTACAACAGTTCAAGGAAATCTTCTCATTACAAATATGTTCGGTCAAACCATCGGTAAAGTGACTATCAATCCCACCAATATATTATCCGGTAGTACAAGAGCTCTCAACAATAATCAAGCAGAAAATGTATCTGTACCGCGAAGCCTGACGGGCGAAGTGGTATGGCCTGAAACGTTATTGTTTGGTTTTTATACTGTAAAACTTACTCTTGCTATTCTTCCTGACCAAACACTATATACACGATCAATCCATTTTGTTGCATTCCCTATTGTTGGAATCGTCGTTGTTTTTCTCGCAGGAATAATCGGTGTTTCTATTTTCCTCAAGGTTAAAAAGAAAGTCTCGCAGGAATAATATTGTCCCTTAATTTTTGCAAAGTCTTATCTCTAGACAGTATTTTTCACGCTAACTTTTCACATCATCTATATCTTTATAACAGCAGTACGCAATTCATAAATGATTTTATAATATTTGAGCTTAAGTATAAAAATATTGCTTCATATTTTGATCAGTAAAAGTATGCAATATTAGAATATTGTTATTTTTTACAATTTCCAATAAATATCTTATAGATATTTATTGGCATACCTTTTTGAAGACTAATAGACTTTCTTATTATCGACTTGAAATGGGTGTAAATATCGTGTTTAGATTGTCAAAACAACATAAACTCATCTTTTATTTCACTTACTGCTCATCAATTCCTCTAAAAGCACACGTTTTTCTCTCCAAAATATCTCAAAAACTCTGCCTCAAAAATACAATAAATACTGTTTTGACAATCTAAACTAAAATTAGCAGTAATACTTGAGTTTTGACAATAATTATTCCTATAGTTTTTTAGTTATCCTTATTTCCCTGTATCTTTAAGTCACTTAAAAAACGAGGACATCCTCTTATCTTCTCTTTTTTTCATCGACAATCACTCTCCTACTTTACTCTATAGGGTTAAATGTGTCATGGATAATATTGCTCCTTTGAAGTTTACTCCTAAAGTATAACCTCAAGACTTGAAAGATTTATTGACGTATTTTGTTTTCCTTTTTAACATAATTCCCCTTGGCTCATACTCTACCTCTTCGTCATAATTATCCATTAAATCACCTATAGTTTATTATCGATAATTATATATTTCTTCATTCTATAAACTACTCCTTTCAGATAATAACAATCTCTGCCAAAATTCTTTATTAAAATTGTTTACTTATCTTTTCTAATTTTTGACATAAACAATAATGGGAAACGATAAGACACCGAAAACAAAACTCAAACATTACCCCAGCAGCAAGATAGAATAGGATATTATTAATAGGCGGATAGCTGATTGAATGAATCTCCTCTTTTAACCCAACTAACAGGTAAACTAATAAAGATACTATCTGACAGAATAATATATGAGATACACTCATTGACTAACTGAATAAAAATAAAAGACTACCGATAAACAATCAACTACCCTAAACTGCTAGCGCTAACTTATCAGTCAATAATCCACTTATTTGATATGAACACATATTATCCGCCGAGACACCAAAATAACCCAGAAGACTTATTAGTTAAAACTGTTAACTTAACTTAACTTAACTTAACTTAATAAGTCAAATTGTAAGAGCCCAAAACTATGATCTTTTACCTACTCCTGATATATGCCATAAATGAACAAATGTTCGGTTAAATTTGATTACTGAATACTATGAACATTAACAATTTTTTATCAGATGTTTGTTACTGGCTCCTCTAAAAGAGACTACTTTTTAGAGATTTTAAAACAAGAAAGACGTTTACAAATTTAAAAAGAAAGATAACTATAAATTGCAAAACCTACATATTTCAAACTCTCAGAGCTATTAAACAAGACTATTCATCGAGATTTTTATTGATCTATTCAATTGATGTAATTAGTGATGTATTGATATATTTAGATATATTTTACTGGTTGTTTATGTGCATTTTCACGTTTAATCGACTTTGAAACACAAAATATGGTGTTTTAATGGAATTGCGAAAAAACCCAAATTAGATGTTTAGATTGCCAAATCAATCCGTTTATTATTTATCAGTTATGTACTAGTAGTGATAACATACAACAGGGCCTTGTAATGCCCTAGAAGGCATGTGAAATTATAAAAAGCTATGGTTGCATACCTTAAAATGTTAGTAAAATGACCATTTAAATAAGCAAATCATCTACTGTTTTAAAAAGGTTATAACCTTAAAAAAATTCTCTAAATTGCAAGGTCTACTAATCTGTTAAAGAAATAGTCGGAGGCATTATCATTCTAGACGAAAACTCTTCAAAATTTCTCAGAAAGTGCTAATTATCTCATAAAATACTATGGGAATAAGAGTATGTTCTTATGGGATTCTTTAGCCACAGTTCTTTTTGGTTCAACCAAACACTACTGTAAGTCTCAACTTTTTATTAAAAATCCCTAATTTTTAAAATACTACTATAGACAAGCTTAAAATGGTTTTTTATAAAAATATAAGATATATATAATTACCTGATGAGCTATCGGTAATTAAAAATATTGGATATTTATCCTAAATAATTTTTATAAAAATTCTTTAGGACTTTTACGTGATTTTAGAAAAAATCCCCCTTCTAAGCCCAACTTTACATCCAATATAGGCATTGTCTACAAAGGCACTAAAAGTCTCTATGATTGTTTCTTTGTCTATAGTTGTAACCCACTTTATTGATGAATTTCTGTCTTTAATAATTAGATTTGAGTCGAGAAGAATAAAAATGTAAATATTGTCAAAACAATCTAAACAAACATTTTTAAAACCTATCACTCGTATTAATAGAGTGATAATCTAAAATTTTAGCCTCGTTTTTTAACGCTTAGATTAACTAATAGCTTAACCGCTTAGCCTCGGACAACTCCTGTATTCTACTCCAATCATTATCCCATATTAAAACGATTGGCCTCGACATCAAATTTGATATCAAAAATAAATAATTTCTTTACCAAATTGAGGCTAAAAATAAACCATTTATTTATAATTTTCGTATCAAAATCTCCTTAATTCCTTTTATAGCCTGCTTAAAGACGAAAAAGCACAAATAATTTCAGATCATTAGATATCATATGGGATCAAAAAACATCAACCCTGTATTTTGTTGTATTGACAAGGCGTAACAGGCTGAATTATTGTATTAATAGAAGTATTCTCTTTTTTTAAAATAATGGGTATAATCGGTATAATTTCGAGGCTAGAGTACTTCCTTAGCTATGGAATTTCTTGACCAATTTAAATCATTTTTACTCCGAGAAAAAGACCAACCTAGTAAGGCTACTGTAAAAAACTACCTTGCAGATGTGAGAAAATTTATTCGATGGTTTGAGGCTAGATTTGCACGAACTTTTGTACCTCGATTAGTGACGAAAGAGGTGGTTGAAGACTATAAAACTCAGCTAAATAGCCTCAGTTCGCAAACGAATATTGCAGCTGCTAGATCTCTCAAACGCTATCTCTCCTCTCTTCGTAAATTTTTTCAATTTCTTTACTCACAAGGAATTGTCACTCACAACCCTTTTGATATCACACTGCAGACAGCACTCCCTGAAAAAGACGTATGGCATGTAAAAGAATTTACCAATTTTCTCATTCTCTCTCACGCAAGCAAACCAACCATTAAAAACTACTTGGCAGACATCAAACAATTCATTACATGGTTTGAACAAGTTACCAGCGTCTTAGAGCCCTCTGATGCCTCCAGACATGCTATAGAAAGTATCGATGGCAGTCTTATTGAAGATTACAAAACTCGCCTTCTCTATGATGCAAAATTTGAAGCACGCTCTGTAAATAGGAAACTCTCATCACTTCGAAAGTATTTTGGTTTTCTCCAAAGCCAAGGATTTCTAAAACAGCAACTGGCTTTCACCCAAGCTGTCGATTCCTCCACTACCCAAGATGCAAAAATAAATACTCAACTACCTCTTGAAACATTGAAAGCAGTTCAGGCTCACAATATCAATACAGAAGATCAGAAAACTACAGAATACTCATCATTCCCTCCGTTCCGTTTGGTTCAAAAACTAGGAAAAGGTAGCAACTTTCTTTTTGATTTGCTAATTTTGTGGCCTGTAGTTAAGCTTCTCGTTGCTGGAAAATACCAACTCTGGAAAATGACAGGCAGACAAATCTTTGCTCCGGTTGAAACAATGATTAAGACAGCCTCCACTGCTGACCTCACCAAATCTGTCTCACAAGTGCAACCAGCGTTTGAAGCACTTATCACGAATAGCCGTCAGGCAAGTATCGGCAATGTTGCCAATCTTCCAAAATCACTTTACGCTCCTGTTTACCTCTCGATTAAAGATTATCCTCTTCATAAAAAATTAGTTCATCACCTTCGTTATAGCCGACCCGCATGGTATAAGAAATATCACTCCTATGCTTTTGTTCATTATCTGCACTTTGCGATTTTTCTTGCATACACAACAATACTCGGACTGACAATTTATCAAGCGTTTCAGGACACTCATGGTCTTAGTGCCCCGGTACTTGCTTCTCTTCCTGCCTCGCCTCCCCGCATGCTTGCCTTTGAAGGAACACTCACGGATGCAACTAATACACCAATAACCGCAGAACAAACTCTGCGGTTCGGGCTTTATGATAACCCTACGGCATCAGCCTCGTCACTGCTCTGGCAAGAGACCCAAGACGTCCAACCTGACAATAACGGCAAATTCAAAACCATGCTCGGTAAAAATCAACCAATCTACCAAAGCCTGTTAACGGACAACCCTACACTTTTCTTGGGTATCACAATTGGCAACGGGGCGGAGCTCCAACCCCGTCAGCAGATTGCTACAGTAAACTACAGCCAAGAAGCTTCTAAAGTTCAGGGACTCGCACCAATCACCGATCCCAATGCAGGGACCACAAATGTATTACTTGCTCTTGATTCGGGAGGAAATTTAATCGTTGGTGGATCAGCATCACCACGTTTTGAAGCAACAGGCGGAAAATTTACTCTTGCTGGTAACATACTTACTCTAACCACAACTGAAGGCACAAATGGCAATGTCCAAATCGTGCCTGACGGTTCGGGAATTGTTGACATTCAAAAACCAATTCAAAATACATCGAACTATAACAACCTTGCAGGGATACAAGGAGCAGTGGAATTTGATGATTCTGTGGCTATACTTGCCACATCAAGTGCGCAATCGGCCTTTATTATCAATCAAAACGGCCTAGGAGATCTTATTAGCGCTAGTGGAAGTGGACTTGCCAAATTCACGGTTAACTACCTTGGCGTGGGAACCTTCGCTTCAGACGTGAACGTTAACGGGAATAATTTAAATACTATAAGCACAAATTTCAATCTTTTGACCAGGAATGTCACCAATCTCAATATTGGTGGGGAGGCCACAAATATCTCCATAGCTTCAATAAGCGGCCAAACAAGAATCAATAACCAGCTTATTGCCCAAAACGGGCTTGTAATTCCAGATGGAAGAACCATCACACTTCAAGGATTTACCAAAGGAGCTATTCCCTTCGTAGATGCAAATAATAAGCTGGTGCGGGATGATAATCTTGTCTGGGCAAATGACAGTAAGCGGCTTGGCCTTGGCACCAATACCCCACTCTATCGCTTGGATGTAACAGATAGCCAAGCAGGCTCAAATAGTACTGGATCAACTTCAGTTGATGTGTTAGGCAACGTCGCTCAAATCTACAACACAAACACGGGATCTGAGGCAGATGGCTTGCTTGTTAAGCTTGGAAACAACGCTCCTACCACCACAAACAATTTCGTCAGCTTTGCGAATGGCGCCGGTAACCTGATAGGCAAAATTACCGGCAGCTCTGGAGGCACAAACGTCATTTACAATACTGCAGGCGCTGATTACGCAGAGTACTACAAGAAAGCCGATCCTTCCGAAACATTTGAGCAGGGTGATCCTGTCTGTATTACGAATGGAAACGGCGTTTCTAAATGCGCTCCTGGCCAACCAATCCTAGGTGTCGTCTCCAAAACCGCTGGCTTTGTAGGAGCTGGAAATCATGATAACGACCCTGCGTATGTGTTAGTTGGTACAGTAGGTCAACTCCCTGTAAAAATCGCCTCAGGCAGCGGTACCATCGCTTCAGGAGACCCTTTGACAATCGGTCCAGGCGGAGTTGTGAAAGCGACTGGCCAAAGTATAATTCTTGGGCATGCATTGCAAGATTCCACTTCTGCTGCTGGTCAAATGATAGAAGTTGCTCTCAATATCGGATGGTACAATCCAGAAATCGCTATCAATCAAGAAGGAGATGTGCTAACACAAGCACAAACGCCTCAAGCTACAGGTCTCTTTGGAGGTATAATTGAGAATATAAAACTGGGCATGATTGAGGCTAGAACTATAAGTTCTCAATCGCTTTCGATTGCTACTGACAATATTTCCATCGGAGGTGTTCAGCTTCGTGACTATGTAACCGAGATCGCCCAACAGACAACACACGATCTTGAAAATCAATTCTTTACCCAGAAGCTTGTCTCACCTATTGCCGAAATTACAGAAGTCAAAACCAACGTTATTAGTCCACTTGCAGACAATTCCGATATTGCTTTGAAGTTTGATCAGTCTCAAATTGCAGTCATTAATCCAAAAGTTTCAAGCATATCAGCAGTTGCCAGCATTGATAACCAAGGCAATGCTAGCTTCAGTGGTACGCTTCGAGCACATCGCATTGTGGCTGATGAGATTGATGGACTTAACATCCAAGCAGCTACAATTAGTGCAAACTATATCACCAATGTCACTAACATCTACAATGTCGCCTCCCAAAGCGCGCAACAAGCTTCATCATCCGGTGATCAACAGTTCCTTGCAAGCACAAATCAAAGCCCGACAACGAACTATGCTCAACTTCCCGATAACTTTACCGATACGCAATCCTTCACCGCGGAATTCGCGAAGTTCAATCAAGGACTTATCGCGCTTGGTGGAAGTAGCTTCACTGATATTGGAGTATCCGGCACCCTAAGAGTTGGAGAAAACATGCGTATCTCAGATACCAGTATCGACACTGTTGGAACTGAACTTGCGCTCCAACCGCTTCGCCAGGGGAATCTTTCTCTCATGGGTGGCCTGGTAACCATTGATACGGATGGGAATGCCAACTTCAGCAATGATGTAACCGTACACGGTAAGTTTGCGGCGAATATGATCGTGCCTGTTCCAGACCAGGATCTTCTCATGCAGCTCCCAAGTGGAAAGTCAGGTAAAGAGAGTAAGTTTGAGATTCAGACAGGCACAGGAAGCGCCGCGCTGACTGTTAACCAATATGGAGATGTCGTCGCTTCAGGAAGCGGAAGCTTTGGGAATGTTGCCACTAAAGGATTTACCCTTATTCGTGGAGTCCAGGCTGATACTTCACTCACAGAGACAGTTGCACAAGGCTCTGGAGGCACAGCGGTCATCACAGCAAATGAGCGTGAACGAACCATTATCACACCCTACATCAAACAAACATCCCTTATTTATGTCACACCGACCTCCCAAACCTACGGTATGACTCCATATATTGCGAGGCAAACTGACCACTCCTTTACCATCCAAATCCCCTATTCTGTCACAAAGGATATTAAACTTAACTGGTGGATAGTGAACTAAAATACCACCACTGCGTAGGCGACTACGAGACCAATGATCATAATACCAAACGTAAGTGCGGCATTAACGACTACAACAAGGATAATTGAGCTCTTGGCAAGAGGATTCCTCCCCATAGCCTCAATCCCTTTGAGTGATGCACGGCCAAAGAAGCGGAAGCCAACATAAAAGGAGATAATCGTGAGAATGGCTGCGACAAGATAACGAAGCGCATTATTGGGCGTGGCGGCAAGGCTAAGGCTTGGCAATTGAAAAAGCGTACTTAAAATGTTGCTGTTTGATTGGATAAAACGCGGATCGACTTCAACTAAAATTTTACCAATTTGATCTGGCTTTACCTCTATATAGTCTTCATCAGCTGTGCCAAGCACATAGCCATTATTTGTTGCTTTTACTCCCACACCTGGCATTGTTGATGAAGTGATAAAGTCTCCTTTTTTAATCGATCCTTTTGCTGTTGAGACCCGAACTTCAGCTTTTCCTTTGGCAGTAGCAGGAAATTCGTTCATTGAATCTTTATCGTACAAGTATAACGCTGGTGACATCGTAATCACACCAAACATAAGTGGATCTGCTTCAATATTTGTACGGCTGTAGACTCCACCACTCTTGAGACTGATAATATCGCCATCACCCACTGCTCCTGATACCCTCACGGGAGTTGCTGCACTCAAGGATGTCTCTTGTGCATGAACGACAATGGGGAGAACAAGAGAAATAACGAACAATACTGCAACGACAATACCTCTTTTCATAACCTACTCCTATACTATGAATAATACCTCCTCTGTGTCAATTCATAACCTTCCATGAAAATTCATTTTGCTCGATTTTTCACGGTTATTAACCGTATCAAAAACACTCAGTTTTTGTGAAAAGTATTGACAACCCCATCGGGATATGTGCAAAATAAATTAAGGCTAAATTGGGTAGGTTTGTCCATTTTTGTCCACCTTTTCCAAATGAATAAAACCCTTTTCACAATTAACGAAGCTGCAAGACTCTTAGGAGTATCTATTAAAACACTTCGTCGATGGGATCAAAAAGGCCTTCTCCCTGCTCACCGCACAATTGGTAATCAAAGACGCTATGACTTAGAGGATCTTAAACCTCTCATGAGGAAA
>CAYMJR010000011.1:35731-37572 GCA_964391315.1 uncultured Gammaproteobacteria bacterium
TTTCATGCGATGCCTCTTCCAACAGCTACAGAAAAGCCACAACCTTCTCAACCCACAAAGTTTCGCTTCAAGCCAGTACACCCATTTGCAGAATCACAGATTAAATTTGCAGGTGCCTTCTTCTCTCTTTTGGGTGTCATACTCACACTCGCGGCCTTTGGTGGCTCAATAACCTTAACCCACATTGGTGTACCGATGACAAAACTTATCTCCTTCCTTCCCCAATATATGTCACACGATAAAAAATCAGGCTCAAACAATGAAGTCTTGGCAGCAGCAACGCAAAAACATGACTATGCGCTCCGCGTAAGCGTGCCTGCAGAATTTTTATCTACTGCTTCTGTTTCAGGCAAGTTGACCGCACCAAACATCCTCTATAGTGTGGTCGCTGGTAACAATATTACTATCTCAGGAGACAAACAAAACCCTACCATCTCAGCGAACATTGCTCTTAATGCAGGCAATGGTATTGATCTTGCCAATGGGACGATCACAAACACTGATACAGGATCTTCACAAAAAATCTTTGGCAGCATCAAAGTTGGCTCTAACATAATCTCTGCTGGAAGTAACACTGATACCTTTGAATTGGCTGCTGGAAGCGGCATCTCCTTATCTAGTGATACAGGTAGTAAAAAAGTGACTATCACTAACTCTCAAACTCCCCAAACTGGTCTTTCTAATCTGACAACCGATGGCGTACTCTATGCAACCTCCAGTAACACGGCTACTTCTCTTACTCCCGGGACAGCTGGTTATGTTCTTCAATCAAATGGATCAGGAGCTCCTCCCTCGTGGGTGCTCAATAGTTCAACAAATCCTCCTTTTTCTTCAATTAGCGATGGTACCAATACCACCGCTTCAATGGTTGTTGGACCTGGTGCCTCTCTCACCTATTCTGGCGGTGTAGCAACGAGTGGCGTAATCAATGCTAATCAACTTTTAGGCAGCACATGGGCAATTCCTGGTGCCATCGGAGCTACTACTGCTAATAGCGGCGCATTCACGACTTTGTCTAGCTCAGGGTTACTCAATGCAAATGGAGGATTAACCATTCCCAATGGTCAAAATTTTACGCTTTCAGGTTTCACTGTTAATAACGCAGTACTCTACGCCACCTCAACAACAGGAGTTATCAGTGCTTCTAGTACGAATGCCTCTGGCTTGTGTCTTATATCGAACGCTGCTATTCCTTCCTGGCAAACATGTCCTGGCGGTGCAAATTACTGGGATCAATTGAATGGTGTCCTCACTCCTAAAATTGAAACCCAAGATCTCCTCCTTGGTAGCCAATCAACTGCAAGTGCAAAATTCGCCTTCATCAATGTTGCTGGTGGGACTCCTGTTGCTTCTCTCTCTGCAGGACTTGCTGGTGGAGCATTCCTTACCGCTGCTGGTCAATTACAAACAACAAACAACCAATCTCTTACTCTTGGTGGCGGTAACACTGGCAATATTGTTGTTTCAGGACTTGGAACTGGCGTTGTCCACACAACCAATGGCCTTCTTTCGTCTTCTTCTGTTTCTTTGACCTCTGAAGTTAATGGGATTCTCCCTGTTAGTAATGGTGGTACTGGAATAAATAGTACTCCTGTCAGTGGTCAACTCCTTATTGGTAATGCTAGTAACGGTTACAATCTTGCCAATCTTACTGCTGGATCGGGAATCTCCATTTCTAATGGATCAGGAACTATCACAATATCTCAAATAGGATCAGGTGCTTCCCCTTGGACTCAGAACAATACCAATGGTACCTTATATCCCAATATTTCTACTCTTGATCTCTTAGTTGGTGGAAGCTCAACTTCCTCTGCTAAATTTGCTTTCATCAATGTCGCTGG
>CAYMJR010000012.1:0-9637 GCA_964391315.1 uncultured Gammaproteobacteria bacterium
AACAATTGAATGCTAAGGTTGATTGGTTTGCATATCCTTATGGTGATTATAATCAGCAAATTATTGGAATTGTACAAGCATCTGGTTATAAAGGTGCTGTCTCCACTATTTATGGACAGTTTCAAAAAAAAGATACCCTTTTTATTATGCCACGCATCTTAGTAGATGGAAGATGGAATATTCTAACTTTTAGTAAAAATCTTCAGTAAAAAATCCTCTTGATTGACTCGAGTCAATTTGTCCATTTTTTGATTTATTTACAACAGTTATATTTGTTCACAATATATATTATGTCCTTGCTGTTTTCATTGTAATTTGTTACATGCTATTTATACTTTTGATATACTTAATACATGAGTAATCTTGTAAAAAATGTTTTTTCTTTGAGAAGCATTATTGGGACTTTTTTACTGATAGTACTAATTGGTGAGCCATCAGTAGGTGTCAAAACAGGACTATTTACCCCAGCGGGATTTGTAATATTTTTCTTTCTTTATTTATCTCTCTTTCATCTGTTTGATTCACTAATTGCAACATATCGTTTAGTCTTTGTGCAAGTAATTTTGTTGACCTTTGCAATATATTCAGTATTGATAACTGGACTCTTACATAAAGAGTTAACTGAATATGTATTAACACCAAATCTTTTTATTACACTTATCCGAATACAAGCTAGTTTTTTTGTAGCGTTTGCATTTTATTTATTAAACGCATTTATACCTCGCGACTTATCGAAAGTTCTCCCAATTAACATATCTATAATTCTTTTTGTTATCTTTGTGTGTTTAATGTCATTAGGAGGAAAATGGGGATTTCCTGCTTTATTTTTTACAGTAAAATTAGTACCAACCCTCGCAATTTTTTATATTTTTTTAGCCATATTAGCAGTCATTATTGGTTTTTCTATTCATCCAAAACAGAAAGAATATAAAAGTAGTATGGTAATTTTTATAATAATTTGTAATGTTATTCTTGGAATAATTCCAACAATAGTAACTCTTTTTATCTTAGTAATTAGTATGATTGGTAGTGGAATATATTTCTTAATAAATAGCAAAATGAGAAATGCTTTACTCTGAGGATTGCTTTGTAGTTATTTATCAAAGTTAGTTACTTTATACACGTTGCCTTTTTTATCATATGTTGTCCATTCTCCAACCTGTTTGCCATTTTTAAAGTAACCGGAGCGCATTTTTGTGCCATCTTTACGAAACCACTCAAAATATCCATCTGGTACACCATCTACCATTTCTCCTTTTGACCAGATGCTTCCATCTTTATGATATTCAATACATGGTTGCCTCATAGCAATTATTCTACAAGTAAATCATCAATATAACAATATTTCCAATCTTCCCCTTGCTTGAAGGATTTGATAACAGGATGCTTTGTTGCATGAAAGTGCTTGGTTGCGTGTTTATTTTTTGAACTATCGCAGCAGCCAACATGTCCGCAGATGAGACAAAGCCGGAGATGCAACCATTCATCTCCTGTATTAAGACATTCTTCACATCCATTAGGAGTTTTGGGAGTAACAGCGGTTTTTGCTTCCTGGAGATGTTTACAACTCTTCAATGTAAATCCAGTATAGCATAACAATTTGACAAAATTTTCCAAGATGGTAAAGTATAATTATATGACGAAGAAGGATTCAGCAGAGAAAACAGTTGTCGTAAAAAATAAATTTGGTGGAGGAAGCGGCACTATATATAGCCTTGGACTTCTTGGGGCACTGGTTTATTTTCTCTCTCACGCAACGTCATTTTGGATCGGGGCCTTAGGAATTCTGAAAGCATTTTTTTGGCCAGCACTGCTCGTTTACGCTCTCCTGAATTTTCTTAAATTATAATTCTCCTGATAACTGCTTATTCCGTAATTCTTCGAGTTCTTCAATTTTTCTATTCAGCCTTTCTTCAAATTCTTTTCTATCTTCTTCGGTTTCAATTCCTTCTGTAAGAAATTGGCACATTGGACACATTTGTTCTCGATTTTCAGCATAGTAAATCATACTTGTTCGTCCATCGCGTATATCCTCAAGCGCTCGATCTAAGTTTTCTATTTGGTTAGTAATTTCAATAGGATCGGTTGGTACTTCTGATTCCCAGATTTCAGTTTCACTTATTCTTCTGCATAGTGGGCATGAATTTTGCATAAGTAGGTCAGGTAAGCATTGGTTTGAGCATATTCGCAATATCTTTTGGTAAAACATCTAAGATATCTTCAATTTCTCCCTCGTTTATATATTTTTTTAGTGACTGGAGTACAACTGAAATAACTTTTTGTATATTTCCTTGTATTGAAAAGGGAAACTGTTGTTGTATTTCCTGTAAAAATTCCTCTTGATCCATTTTCCGAGGCACTTTTGCTACTTGCCATCCATCAAAAAATATTCCTTTTAGGAGTAACGGTAATCCATCTGAAAAATTAACTGCTTCTTCAACAGTTAATCTATCTCGAAGGGTATGAAGTACCGCTCGTAATGCTGCATATGACTGATTTCTTTGCTCTTTTGTCCAACCAAATGCTTCTTCAATTTCTTTCAGAAGTTCCTGAGTTTTTTGTAGGCTATTTTCGAGTGGTAGAGATCCTTTTGTCATTCCTTGTACTTCATTATCGTTATCAATCCTAAAATTTAGGTGGATATTGCGTAAGAAAACGATTAACGTACTATTAGTTGATTGCTTTACAATTATTTGTTACATTTAGTTTTATGATAAAAGCTGTTGTTTTTGATTTTGATGATACCCTTGTTAATACATTTGAGACAAAAGCACTTGCGCTTCAAAAAACTGCTCGGGATTTTTATGATTTTGAATTAAGTTTGGAAACAATCAAAACTCATTGGGGCAAGCCTTATCATGAGATGCTGTTATTACTTTTTGAAGAAGTTACTGATGACTTGGACGATGTTCTTAAAAATTTTGAAAAAATACGGCATAGTTTTCCTTCACAACTATTTGATAATGTGAGAGAAACAATAAGACTTCTTAAAGAGAAAGTGGTTTTGGGAATTGTTACCTCAACCAGTAAGCCATTGATCATTAGCGATTTGGAACTTATTGATTTATCACCTGATAATTTTTTTTATATCCAAACATTTGAAGAAACGTCTGTTCACAAACCAGATCCACAAGTTTTTGAACCAATATTTCAAAAACTTGCAGAAAAAGGAATAGATAAAAACGAAATTGTTTATGTAGGGGACGCATTAACTGATTTTTTTGCTGCGCGTGATGCAGGTTTAACGTTTTACGCCGTTGCCAATGCTGTAACGACGAAAGAGAAATTTGAAAAAGAAGGTGCACATGTTTTAGGAAATATAAAAGAACTGCTTACTATTGTTACTCACTGATTATTTTGCGTGTTTTTTGAGAAGTCTGTGAACTGAATATTCATTCCGTGTCAGTCCCATTCCACTGTTATAGGCATATTTGCATTCCATAAAATAAGGGATTAATTCTTTTTCTTTATAAGACTTAATAATTGTTGGGTGGATGTAATATGCTCGGCAGACAGCAGTTGTATTTCCAAGATGTTTTGCGACTTGCTTGACTGCTTGAGAAATTTTTTGCACCGCTTCTTTTTCAGATGCAAAGGTTCCTTCTTCATATAGATTCTCTGCTGCATAGACCGTTCCACCCCATGTCCGAAAATCTTTTGCACTGATATCTTCACCTGTTAATTGTTTTAAATGCTCGTTGATTGCGCTTGAATCGACGGTATGACGATTACCATCTGCATCGACATATTGAAAGAGCTCGTATCCTGGGAGTTCTTCCAATTTTTTTATCGTTTTTGCGACTTGTGGATGCTCGACTTCGACTGAGTGGAATTTGCCGCTTTTTCCTTTAAATTCAAATTTGATTGTGTCTCCTGTTACATCAACATGTTTCATCCTCATTGTTGTGAGACCATATGACTTATTTTCTTCTGCGTATTCTTCGTTGCCGATACGGATATATGTTTTTCCAAGCAGCCAAATAATTGTTGAGATTATTCTCTTTTCTGTCAGTCCGCGTTCTTTCATGCCGGCAATAATTTCCCGCCTAAGATCAGGGAGAACATCGCCAAAGAAAATCATTTTATTAAATTTGTTTTGCTGCATGAGCTTGTTCCATTCTTCATGATAAATATATTGTTTTCTTCCTTTTTCATCTCTGCCTGTTGCTTGGATATGTCCGCTTGCACTTTCGCAGATCCATACATCTTCCCATGCAGGGGGGATAGCAAGTTTTTCAATTCTTTCTTTTGTTGGCGAATCGGTTATTGTTTCACCATTTTTTATATAGATAAATCCTGTACCCTTTTTTTGTCTTATGATACCGCGAGCGCTATCTGATACATAACGAAGAGAGATTGAATTCAGTTTTTTCACGAGTTCCTTTGTATCATTTGGAGAGATAACATCCATAATCAAATATTATCTTAATAGTATCATATTAAAAGGTACATATATATATTAATGAACTGTTACTTTTTTTAATACTGTTACGTCGTTATAAAATGTCCATTGTTTTGTTGTCATATATTGTGTGTTAGATCCTCGGAAATGAATGAAATCTTTAACTAACTCGTTTATATGATGAGGAACAATCAGATAAATTATTTTTGCTCCTGGTTGATTTTGACCCGGATCAAATGGGACATTCTTCTTTGCAACCCAACGGAAAATGTATGTATATTCATAACTATAAATTGATGGACTATATGCAAAAACAGTATAGTTATTATTTTCAGCGTCTTTTGCAATTGTCTGGACAACTTGTTTTTGTTTATCAATTCCTGAAATGCCTTTATTCTGGATTGATACCAGAGAAGAATAACAGGAGAGGATAATGACATAAGCAACAAGGATAAGAAAAATATTTTTAACAAAAGGGAGTCTGCTGAGTAAGAACGTGAGGAAAAGAAGTGAGAGAATATCAACACCAATAAAATGATATGCCCAAACGGGATTCTTTGCTGTAAAGTAAATAAAAGCAACACCAAAGAAAGTAGTAATAATGACAGTTAAAATTCGTACATCTGTTGCATTAAGTTTTACCCGTTTGTTTTTTACCAACCAAATAAATATACCAATCAAAATAAGTAAGATGCCTTCTGTAACAATTGTCGGAAGATGTAATGTTGATGAAAACGTATCAATAAAATTTGTAAAAATATAATATTTACTTAATCCTTTAGTAGTTACGACGTTTCCATACTGAGTAAACGCGTGGAGAACTGTTTTGATTTGATTAAATCCATGACGGATTTCAAAAAGTAGGGTCGGCAAAAATGCCACTAATATTCCGCATCCTGTTATGATAAGCAATGAAAGTTTGACCCAAAAAAGATGAAGATTTTTTCTTTTTTTATCAAAAAATTGTTTAAGACATTCCCAAAGAAGAAAAAGAAAAACACCAAAACTAAGTCCGATACCAAATGAGATATGAAAGTTAATGATGAGCCCTAATAAAAATCCTATGAAAAAATTAATAAGAAATGCAGTAAGATAAAGACGTGTAAAATCAAAACGAATCAAAAGATATAAAAGCAATATTGTAAAAAGGGGAGCAGGATAAGGATTCCACAATTGTGTTCCATAGGTGAATCCATTACCAAGAATAAAAAGTAACCAGCCGATAATAACAGCTTTCTGTCCGAAATATTTTGTAAATTTAAACCAGACAAATGGGAAAATAATGAAATACGGAATTGTTGCAGTGACAAACGTAATAAGTACCGGATTCTTTGAAAAGAGTTCACCAAAACTTAATAACCAGATCCAATATGGACCATAAAAAATTCCTGGGATTCCTGATGTCGGACCAATAAGTGTAGGCTTGGAAAGATTGTCCCATGCAGAAATAAGATCTCGCGCAGGATCATACCAGAATTTTACTTCACCCAAAAATAACGCGATTGCTGCCAAGATTGCAGGAAGAAGTATGGATGCAAGCACAAATAATTTTTTCATAATTTATTTTTTGTTTAACCGAAGAATACTAAGAAAAACCAGTATAAGCAAGCTACCAATCGTTACGCAAAGGGCTGTCAGAAAATGAGAGGGAGTATAACGAAATGTGAGTGTAGATTTTCCTGCAGGTAACAATACTGCCCGAAGATCATAATTGGCGCGATAGATTTTTGTTAGCTTATTATTAATTGTTGCCTGCCAACCAGGATACCATGTATCTGAAATATAAAAAAGTGCAGGTTTATTTGTTGTTACTGCAAATGTTTGTTCGTTGATGTTTGAGGTTATGAGTTTGGCCGAACCAGCTCCTGAAGTAAGGTTTACAGGAAGTTTTTCTTCAAGCAAAACAGTTTTGTGAAGATCAACTGCTCTATGAGAGATCATCGTAAGTATTTTTTTATCATCAGGGACAACAGAATAGTCATAATATAGACCAAATCGCGGATAGCTTGTTTGATTTTTATAAATGCTATCTTTTTCTCCTGTATATACTTTTTGTAATTTTAATTGCGGTTCGAAGTTTTTTGAATTAAAATATGTCGTTGCCGGATTTTGATCTTTTGGTATAGCAATATATTCAGTACCGAGTACATCAAGAGTATATTTTAATGAATCTTTCGTACTCGTCAGAAAGTATTTGTTATCAATTGAAAGGTCATCTGGAGGTAATTGTTGGAGTGATTGGATTAACTCAATTGTGCGAAGGAGATATAGTGGATTATATGTTTCTATCGTATAGACCCCAAGATAAGTAGCTATTTCTGGCTCGGTTAATCCATAGACACGACCAAGAGTAACACTGGTAGCATTTCTGACAAATCTTATTCCACTCAATTCAGGATATAAAAATTTTTCATTTGAAAAGGTTAAGAAGCGGTATCCTAAACGGAATAAATCAATAAAAGTAATGAGAATAAGAACAATAAGAAATCCCTGTTCAAACATTTTAGTAAATCGCTTTGAATGTTTAACAAAAAGATAGAGTATCGTTGTTGTAGCAAAAATTCCAACGATGAGAAAAGCAAATTTCATCGATTGCATGAGCTGCTCTTTTGACGTAAAAATATGTCCTACATATGAACCGATAACAACAATCAAGAAAGTTACAACAAAAACGATAAGACTTGCCAATTGTTTTTTCTTTTCTTTTGTATTGATAAATTCGGTTAATCCAAACCCAGAAAGTATTGCTCCAGAAAAAAGAACCAAAGTGAAAATTCTTCCTGCAGATCCACTCGTGATAAGAGGAAGATGTAAAAAATAAAGCAGTTCACCAATTTTTTGCAGCGAAAGAAGAATTGTCACAAGAAATACTCCGGAGAAAAATTTTATAAAAATATTTTTACGAGCAAAGACGATTGCAAACAGTGCAAAGAAAAGTGCAATGACACCAAAATATCCGCTTCCTTCGATGTAGCCGATACTTGCGTCCCGAGTGACAGGATTGCCGAAAAAATCAGGCGCAAACAAACGGAATAATTTTTCAGGGGACAAAAGTCCTGAACTAAATGAGTCATGCTGTTGTGCTGCAGAGAGAAGCCCGCGATGAGAATAAGAAAACAGTTCGATACTTGGAATCAATTGTATTGCCGTAACTCCTACTCCCAATCCAATACTGATAAAAAGCAAAAGATACGTTGAAATTTTGCTCTTTAAAACAATTCCATAATAGAGAATAAAGGCAATAAGAAAGATGAAAAAATATCCCATGTATTGCAGCTGCCCGCCCAAAATTCCAAGTGCTGTACAGAGGCCAAGTAGTAAAAGATTGATGCCTTGCTGTTTTTCAAGATAGCGTTTGGTAAAAAGGAGAATAAGTGGCCACCATATCATCGTATGTGCATCAGTACCAAATTGCAGCAGTCCAATCATAAAAGAATTAAGACTGAAGGCAAGCGCAGTAAAAATACTTGGCAGAATTTTTAATTTAAAATCACGAGCAAGGACAAAGCAGAAAAGCATCGAAAGAAAAATTTGTCCGAATAATAACAGGTGCCACGCGGGAATTTCGCCAAGAATAAAGAATATATTAAACGGATAAAATACCAGCGGTTTGATATTTGCCATAAACGGTGTTCCGAGTTGTTGATAGGGATTCCAGAATGGAATAATACCGTGAGTTAATGACTCAAATACCAGATGCCGCCAGGGAAAAAGCTGGATGATGCTGTCTTGCATGTATGGATTTTTAAGAAGAATCGTATTGGGAGAAGTCCACGGAGCATAATTACTAATCAGAAGATCGAGCGGAAGAAGAATTAGTCCTTGAACAAGAGGAAATAGATAGATAAGCGTTAAAATAAGAAAAAGAAAAGGTATGCCTATCAGTTCAAAAAATTTCTTCATGAGTACCAGGATTCCTCTTAGTATACCAGAACTCGACTATAGTAATCGTAATAAAAAAAGGGATATAATGCATATGCATGAGCCCAACACCTCAATCGATTCAGCGAATTTATCTTGGTTTGGCATTACTTAATACACTTGCAGCCTCTCTTATCTGGGGAATTAATACACTTTTTCTTCTTAATGCTGGACTTACCAATCTTGAAGCTTTTGCTGCAAATGCATTTTTCACTGTTGGACAAGTAATTTTTGAAGTTCCGACAGGAATTGTCGCTGATATGTTAGGAAGACGGATGTCATATCTTCTGGGGACAGTAACACTTGGCATCTCAACACTCTTATATTTATGGGCGTGGGATGTCCATGCATCTTTTGCGTTTTGGGCTATCACGTCAATGCTTCTAGGACTTGGTTTTACTTTTTTTTCCGGAGCAACAGATGCATGGCTTGTTGATGCGCTACGTGCAACGGGATTTAATGGGACGCTTGATAGTATTTTTGCAAAAGCTCAAATTGTCGGAGGCGTTGCGATGCTTACCGGTTCTGTTTTGGGTGGATTCATTGCGCAAGCAACCAATCTTGGTGTGCCATATATATTGCGTGCAGTTATTCTCGGTCTCAACTTTATTGCAGCGTTCATTTTTATGAAAGATTTAGGTTTTTCGCCTAAAAAATCTGAAAGCGTTGTTGGCAATGTGAGAAGTTTACTAAAGACTTCATTTGATAAAGGACTGAAGAATCCGCCTGTTCGATGGATAATGCTTGCCGCTCCTTTTACATCAGGGGTAAGTATTTATGTTTTTTATGCGAGCCAACCATATTTGTTGCAATTGTATGGTAATAAAGAAGCTTATGGTATTGCAGGGCTTGCTGCGGCAATTGTCGCTAGTGCTCAGATTATTGGTGGAATTACAGCTGTGCATATCGGGAGACTTTTTGCAAAACGAACTACAGTTCTTCTAACGAGTGTACTTGTGAACGCAGTTCTTTTGGTGGTGATTGGATTGATAACAAATTTCTGGATTGCGATAGTGCTTCTTGCAGTATGGGGACTGATGTTTGCTGCAGCAACACCAGTCAGACAGGCATATATGAATGGACTTATTGATTCGAAAGAACGTGCAACCGTTTTATCTTTTGATTCGCTTATGGGATCTAGTGGAGGTGTAGTCATTCAACCAATTCTTGGACGAGCTGCTGATGTCAATGGCTACGCCGTCTCATATATAATTTCTGCTGTTTTTCAAATCATTGCATTACCATTTGTGTTACTCGCGCGAAAAGAACACCCAAAATCTGATACAATATTAAAACATTCTTGATCTAGAACAA
>CAYMJR010000012.1:9737-36393 GCA_964391315.1 uncultured Gammaproteobacteria bacterium
CGAAAAGAACACCCAAAATCTGATACAATATTAAAACATTCTTGATCTAGAACAAAATATTTAATATTCTTTTAATTATCATCGTTTATACTAGGGTATAGAAGCCATGGTTCTCACCTATGAAAATTCTAATCGTCGAAGATGACAAACAACTTGCACATATTTTAAAAAAACATCTTAGAATGGAGTATGCAGTTGATGTGGCTGCGTCGGCGGAGGAGGCTCTCTACCATACAAAAGAATATGAATATGATGTGATTATTCTTGATATAGGATTACCTGACAAAGACGGTATTTCATTATGTAGAGATTTACGAGAAAAGGGTATAAAGTCTTCAATTCTTATGTTAACTGGAGAATTTGCTATTAAGAAAAAAATTGAAGCATTGGATAATGGTGCTGATGATTATTTGGTAAAACCATTTGATTTAGAAGAGCTACAAGCACGAGTACGTGCTCTTATGAGAAGACGAAGCCACCATGTCCGATCAAGTGTTTTAAAAGTAGGAGATTTAACAATCAATATCATTGATAAGACAGTAAAACGGGGATCAAAAATTATCCCTTTGCAAAGAAAAGAGTTTCAGATTTTGGAATATTTTATGAGAAATCCAGGAAAGTTAATTACAAGAAGCACATTGCTTGAACATATCTGGGATAGTGATCTTGATTCTGTTGCAAATGTTGTTGACGTACATATTAAATATTTACGGGATCGAATAGATAAGCCTTTTTCAAAAAAACTTATCAAAACAATCTACGGATTGGGATATAAGATGGAAATATAGTTGTTGCGCGACCCGCAAAGCGGGAAGAAAGGGGGTGAGGGACGTGAGAGAAGTTGTAACAAAACTTTTGACTAGTAAAAAGTCAAGGAGTTCAAAGGCAGCAGTACAGGTTGCATTAAATAATGGATCAGTACTTGGCCCATGGTCATAAGCTCATCTATTGCGTGATATAATGCAATAGTAACACCAAGCGTTTGGTATAATTATATTAGTTATCTTACCTAAACGCTTGGTACAATATGTTTGTAATTTTACGTTTAATAAAAAAAATCATTCTGCCAAAATCTTCTAATAAAGATAAAGCAAGAAGAGAGTCTATTCTGAACATTCTTCTCTTAGGCTCTCTGCTGATAACTTTTTTTGCTTTTTTTGTTAACATTGTTAATGCTTTTTATCATCTATCAGTACATGGTGGAACACCAGCTTTTCTTATCCTTGTTTTCTTTGGTATTCAATTATTACTTCTATATTTATCAAAAACGGGTAAAGAAGAATTGGCAGCTTTTTTTCTTATTTGTTTTTTCTACTTGTCAGGTACCTATACTATTTATACATGGGGTGCAGAGATACCGCTTGCCTGGGCTATCTATGCGTTACTCGTTATTATGTCAGGTGTTCTTATCGGTACCCGCTTCGCTTTTTTTTCTACACTTACCCTTGTCTTTACTTCATCAATTTTGGCTTATCGCCAAGCTTTAGGTCTTTCTCATCCGGATTTATCATGGATAAACGTACCTTACTCTTTTGGTGACGCAGTGTTACTTAATATCACACTGATTGTGATTGGAATAATAGCATGGCTTTACACAAGTGAAATAGAGAAATCACTTCTAAGGGCCCGAGCATCTGAAGCGGAGTTAAAAAAAGAACGTGACATGTTGGAGATTAAAGTAGAAGAAAGAACGAAAGACCTTAAACAAGCACAGCTTGAAAGAATGACCCAAATTTACCGGTTTGCAGAAATTGGAAGGTTATCTTCAGGTCTTTTCCATGATTTAGCAACACCTCTTTCATTGGTATCACTCCACTTAGATAGAATGAAGTATAAACATGAACAAGGAAGTATTGAAAATGTGCAAGCTCAGTTAAAAAAAGCTATTCATGCTACAAACTATTTGGAGTCTTTTGTTAAAGCTGTACGAAAACAATTACAAAGCCAAGGATCAGATAATATGTTTTCAATAAATAAAGAAATTAAAATGGTCATACAAATGCTTAATCATAAAGCAAGAACTCAGAATATAAAAATTATATTTCATTCAGTAAAAGAAATTAAGATATATGGTGATCAAATAAAATTTAGTCAATTAATGATTAATCTTGTTCTTAATGCAATTGACGCATATGAAGCAAAAATACTCGATGAGGAAAATAGGATAATAAATATTCAATTATCTAAGAATACTAATGCAGTGAGACTTATTATTCAGGATTACGGTGTTGGTATCCTCAAAGAAAATATTAAGAAAATTTTTCAACCATTTTTTACCACTAAAAGTGCTGAGAAAGGAACAGGAATAGGGTTGTCGATCAGTAAGGAAATTGTTGAGAAAAATTTTGGTGGAGAGATACATGCGGAAAGCGCGAAGAAAACAGGAACTGTTTTTACAATTGTATTTCCAATTATAAAAAATGAAAAAATAAAGCATCAAAATGAAACCGATAGCTTTATCACAAGTAATTGATAATGGGATACAACAACTGTCCAGATTTCAAAAAGAAGATGGAAGTTTTCTCAGTTTGTCTTCATGTGATGAAAATGATTTTAGTAACGCATCTACTTTCCATACGACATTTTTAAGTTCTCTCATTCTTACCATTCTTGCTCAACTTCCTTCAGACAAAAAAATAGCAATAATAAGAAAACGATTAGCTGAGTTTTTACTTATTCAAAAAAGTACCTCCTGGTCCTGGAATTATTGGACACGTGAATCACAAGAAACAAAAGATTTTCCCTATCCTGATGATCTTGATGACACATTCTGTGCACTTGCTGGTCTTTCTCATTATGACAAAAGAATAATTTCAGGTGATGTTTTTGCTAATATTGTCAAAATATTAACATTTACTGAAAGCAAAGAAGGGGGCCCGTATAGAACGTGGTTGGTCAAAAAAAATTCGTCAAAAAAATGGTTGGATGTTGATATTGCTGTTAATGCAAATATCGCATATTTTCTTTCTTTGCATGAGATTACTCTTCCCAATCTTGACAGATATTTTGAGAAAGCAATAAAGGAAAATAATCTACTATCACCTTACTACCCTTCCTTGTATGCACCAGTATATTTTCTTTCTCGTTTTTATAAAGGTAAACAATTGGAAAAAATTAGGAATATACTTTTGGAAAAAAGAGGGAAAAATGGCGTATGGGAAAATCCATTAAAAACTGCATTAGCCGTTTTAACACTTCTTAATTGTGGTGTTGATCCAAAAGAAATAAAACAGAGTATACAGTATCTTGTCGACAATCAACAAAATGGAATGTGGAAGGCATATGGATTTTGTATCGACCCAAGTAGAGATGGAAAACAATATTATGCCGGATCCCAAGCCTTGACAACAGCGATTTGTTTGATTGTCTTAGAGAGAATACGATTAATAGAAAAAAGAAAAAATATCCAAACACGAGAGAAAAAAGAAAAAAAATATTTTTCAGATAAAATTATCAAACAGGTTCACTTGCAAATAGATTCAGCAGGCAAAGAAGTAAATGGTAAAACAGAGATATTGTTAAAAAGAATATTAAAAAATGATACTACTAGCCAAATTCCATTAATGCCATACTATTTCTACCAATCAATAAAAAATAAAAATAAAAAAATAACAAAACATATACTTATTCAACTTTGTACTGCAAACATATTGGGATGGATTGCTTATACTATTTATGATGATTTTCTTGATGAAGAGGGTAATCCACTCTTTCTTCCAACAGCAACCATTGCACTTCGTAAACTTACCTCTATTTATGATACTTTTTCTTTCAAAAAAAAAAGAATTCAAAAACTTTTTCATTCAATTCTCAATACTATTGATAATGCAAATACATGGGAGGTAGATCATTGTAGAATAAAAAATGGTGCCTGTATAAATACAAACTTTGAACAACTTGCTAATAAATCAATTGGACATGGGATGGGTCCGTTTACATTATTGCTCTTGTCAGGATATACGCAGGAAAGTAGAGAATTTAAATTGCTTTACACTTTTTTTAAACAGTATCTTATTACTAAACAATTAAATGATGATGCACATGACTGGGAAGAGGATCTAAAAAAAGGTCATCTTACACCTGTTCTGTCGCTCCTTCTTAAAAAGGCAGAAGAAAAAGGGATTGTCAAAAAAATCAAAAATTTGAGAGAACTTTTTTGGCGGGAAATTATTCAAGAAGTCTGTGCATTAATTTATGACCATGCAAAGAAAGCAAAATTTTCACTTAGGAAATTGTCAGTGATTATTGACCCAACTATGTTAGAATTGTTACTTGAAAAGAATGTTCTATCAGCAGATAAGGCGCTTGAAGAGCAGAAAGAGATGAATGCATTTTTACAAACATATACATCCTGATAATATGAATTTTAAAGATTATGTAACAACGAATCAATTATTTATTGAAAAAGAAAAAAATCTTGTGCTTTCTAATTGGAAGAAATCATCAGACAAACTTTCTCCGACTCTCAAAAGTTTGTCTCAGTTATTAATGGAAAGCAATAAGGGAGGTAAAAATATTCGCGGAAGTCTTGTATGTCTTGGATATGAGCTATTTACAAAAAAGAAAAATGTTGAAGTTTACAAAATCGCAGCGGCATATGAAATATTGCATACCTCACTTCTTATTCATGATGATGTAATGGATAAAAGTATTTTACGCAGAGGCAAGCCAACAGTATTTCAAGAACTTGGTGGAGATCATTATGGAATTTCTCAGGCGATTTGTCTGGGAGATGTTGGATTTTTTCTGGCAACAAAAATAATTAGCCAAACAACGTTTTCAAATGAAATAAAATTAGAAATTATTTCTCAATTCTCACAAATTGTTTTAGATACAATTACCGGACAAATGTTGGATATAAAATTGTCAAAAACAAAAACTGATGTTTCAGAAAAAGATCTGATAACACTTTCTCGGTTAAAAACTGCTCAGTATACAATTGCAGGACCCCTTCTTCTTGGTGCAATGATTGCAGGTGTGAACAAAAAAAATCTGAAAAACATTTTTGATTTTGGTGAAAATTTAGGAATCGCCTTTCAAATAAAAGATGATCTTCTTGGAATTTTTGGTGATGAAAAGAGACTTGGAAAATCAGTAAGCTCGGATATTGAAGAGGGGAAAAATACACTGATTAGTATGTATGCACGATCCCACAGCTCAAAAATACAAAAAGAACTATTCGATAGGTATTATGGAAAGGGACATATTACAGTAAAGGAACATATGCTTATTAAGCGAATATTGAAAGAGATTGGATCAGATAAATACTGTGAAAAAAAAATTGTGGAGTATACAAAGGCTGCCTCATTGTTGATTGGAACAATTGTTACCGAGATCAGCTTGCAATATTTGTTAAAAGATCTTATAAATTATTTAATAAACAGAGAGACGTAACTGCCGCATAATCTCCACGTTTACCTTATCATACTTCGTTGGCATGAAACAGAAGATTACTATTATTGGTGCCGGACTTGCAGGTTGTTTTTTAGCAATTCTTTTTGCAAAAAAAGGATATAAAGTTACTGTGTTTGAACAGCTATCAGAACAGCAGATGATTATTGAAACTTCAAAAAGATCATTTGCACTTGCAATATATGGATATGGTGCTGAGGCGCTCTCCAAAGCAGGGTTGTGGGATGCTCTTTCTGATTATTTTTTAAAACTTGAAGGATCAGTAACGCAAATTGGTAATCGAAAGCAGGTACATCCAATAATAACAAAAATGGATAAAGAGCCGTTTTATGCGATTTCCCGTGCAGCATTTCTTAAAGGATTGTTAGAAGAAGCAAAAAAATACGCTTCTATAACATTTCATTTCGAAAAAACTCTTATTGCGCTTGACAGTAAAGCAAAAACAATTCAGATCAAAAATAAAAAAACAAAAAAAATAGCAACTGTTTCGTGTAATGTTGTGTTTGGAGCTGATGGAGTAAATTCTATCGTTCGAAGTTTTCTTCAAAAAGAAGAGAAAAAAAACGTAGAAAAAATCTATAGTACGTGGTCATATAAACAAGTTTTTTTTCCAAAAACTTTAGCAAGAAAATCAGGATTGCATGGAAATTTTTCTCAAAATTGGACAAGAAAAAATGCCATATTTGTTGCATATCCAAATTACGATGAATCGTATCATGGGATGTTTATTCTTCCACAGGAGAGTCACGACAATTTTTCTTCATTAACAACAAAGGAGAAAATTGAAAAATTTGTCTTTACTTATTTCCCTGATTTTATGCCTGCTCTTTCTAAAATCACAGATGCTTTTCTTACCAATCCTGAAGGTTATTTTGTCACAATAGATAGTCCAGTTTGGTATCATGAAGATTTTGTTGCTCTGGTCGGAGACGCTGCACATGGATTTCCTCCTTTTTACGGACAAGGTATATCCGCTGCGATTGCTGATAGTATGGAGATTATCAATCTAATTGAATTATATGGAGATCAGTGGGGAGATATTTTCCCTTTATATCAAAAAGTCCGCAAAAGCAATACTGATGCGCTTGCATTGCTGTCAAATCAAACATTACAACAGTATAGGAGAGAAAAAATAGCTGATTATTCGGCTATTTATACAAAACTAGAATCATTGCTTCATTCAATTTTTCCAAAAATTTTTGCTCCTCCTCCTTTTATGCTAGTCGCGTCTGATCAAATACATGCTGCAGATTATGTCGCAAAACATCAAAGCCAGCGAAAAAAAGCAAAATATTTTGGTATACCGTTACTTGTTGCGGCAATTACAGGAACAGTTGCTTTGCAGGAGATATTCACAAAGATTTATTATCAAATTAACTATAAAAAAGTAGTTTGACAGATGGGTCTATCTACGCTAGAATGGTAATGCATTAAATACCTCGTTCTGCCCCACGTGTTTGTATTCTGCATAGATAAATAGTATGCCAAGAAGGAAGGTCAAAAAATCATTGTGGAGAAACCGTTTTGATGTTACTGCGTATCGTGTTTCTACTAAAACAAATACTCTATGGGGTCGTTCAAAAGAAAAAGGATCGAGTTATTATAAAAGGTCTACAGTCTTTATCAAACGCCGACCACTCACGAGTTTTTTTATTGCACTTGGTTTACTCCTTTTTGTATTAATCATTGGTAATCTTTTTCAACTGAAAAAAACAGAACAAGCGCAAACACCACCTATTAAAACAGTGCAGGTTTATGGGATCGGAGAATCACCAAAAGCAACATTTCAAGCAAAAATTGAAAAGTCAGGAGTAGTCAAAATTATGGCACAGACAGGTGGGGTCGTCCAAAGTGTTTTGGTCAATGAAGGAGATACTGTTGCAAAGGGACAGCAAATTATTCTTTTGTCATCCAATTATCAAGGCGGCAATGCGCCATCAGTCCAAAGAGAAATTGCCCAGACACAATATCAAAATATTCTTGACACATTTGACAAACAAAAAAATTTGATTCAACAGCAGCGGGATGTCGCAACAATATCTGCAGAAAATGCACAGCGGATGCGTGATATTCAACGGCAATCAGTTGATGAAACAAATGGGCTTATTGATGCTAATCAAAAACAACTTGATCAAATGAATGCTGCTTTGCAGGCGCTTATTGCATCTGATCCAACAGATCAAAAGGATATTCAAACAGATCAGGCAACAATTAATCAATTACAAGGCGCTGTCGATCAACTCAAACAATCAGAACGATCTGTAGATTATCAATCATCAAATAATAATCCGCCAGCGCAGCTTGCAAATACACAGAAAGATATAACGCTTAATCAGTTGGATATTCAGGAAAAAAGTTTGGATCTTAATAAAGAAGTTTCACGTTTACAATTAAGTCTTGCATATATCAATGAGGCGATTATGTATCCTGCTAGTCCATTTGCTGGCACTGTCCAAAGAGTATATGTTCATGAAGGACAACTTGTTACTCCAGGAACTTTGCTTGCGACAGTTGCTGCAGATTCCATAAAAGCAACAGCAATTTTGACAGTTCCGCAACAGGTTGCAGATATTCTTGTTCAGGGTGAACCAAGTGAATTAGTTATTGATAATAAAATAGTTGCTGTTACTCCATATTTTGTTTCAACACAAGCAACAGATGGACAATTATATTCTGTATTTTATGATGTGCCAGAAGAATATCAACAGAAGGTATCGGATGGAGAATTCGTAACGGTCAATGTTCCTGTCGGAAAACCAAAAACAACATCGACAGATCCTTTTATTCCAATTGACGCAATATATCAGACACAAGATGATGCATTTGTATTGGTTGCACAAAACGGTATTGCAAAAACTCAACATATAACAGTCGGAAAAATCTTTGGAAATTATGTTGAAGTTTTTTCAGGGATTGATGATGGCGACCAAGTGATCCTTGACCGAAATGTGGTTGCGGGAGACCGGGTAAAGATTCAATAAACTTCTTTTAACTTACTTTTATGGCAGCACTAACAACGTATCTTAAACATCTCAAATTTGATCCAAAACTTGATATGAGTCTTTTTGCAAAATATCTTCGCAATACGCGGTTGGTTATTCTTTTTGTGATTCTTGTTGTTTTAATTGGAATTTATAGTTTTGTTAATTTACCCCGCGTTCTCAATCCACAAATTAAAATTCCAATAGTTATTATTTCAACGGTACTTCCCGGAGCATCACCTGCCGATATCGAATCACTCGTTACTATCCCTGTTGAAGACAGTGTCTCTGGTTTGCAAAAGGTGAAAACCGTTACCTCGTCATCTCAGGATTCTGTTTCAGTTGTTACTTTGGAATTTGAGTCAGGGGTTGATCCGGATAAAGCAAAATTGGATGTGCAATCTGCTGTTGATAGTATTACGAAATTACCAACAGATGCAAAAAAACCAACGGTACAAAAATTGGATTTTGAAAATGTACCAGTGTGGACATTTACCCTTTCAAGTGATCGGGATTATCTTAGTCTTGTACGGTTTGCCAAAACGCTTCGTGATGGGTTAAAGGATCTTCCATCAATTGATCATGTCGAAACATCAGGTCTTGATACCGAAGAAATTCAAATTCTTATCAATCCAGAAAAACTTGAACAGCATGGGATGAATCCAGCGCAGTTATCACAGCTTATCAAAGCAACAACCGGATCATTTCCTGCAGGAGCAATTACTACAAATAAATCTTCTTTTGTTTTGACACTTGATCCGACTGTTACATCAGTTGCAGATTTGCGAAATCTGAGAATCTCATCAAATGGTACGTCGTTTTTGTTATCCGATGTTGCAGATATTCAAAGACGGGCAAAACCTAATGTCCCAGCTTCATTGATTGCAAATACTTCACAACTACCAGTCAATACGATCAGATTTGATGTTTTCAAAAAAAGCAGTGCCAATATTACCAGTGCAATTGCAGATGCAAAAAAGTTAACCAACAAACTCATTGCTCCCTATGACGGAAAATTTACTATTTCGTCAGTTCTTGATACAGGACAGAAGGTAGACAAACAATATTATGATTTGATTCGTGATTTGGTTATTACCGTTGGACTTGTTTTCTTAACACTCTTCGTTTTTTTGGGTATCCGTCAAGCAGTGGTTGCATCATTTGCAATTCCACTCACATTTCTTATGACGTTTATCGTAATGAACGCAACAGGACTGAGTCTGAGTTTTATTGCATTTTTCTCATTGCTTCTTTCGCTTGGTCTTTTGGTTGATGACACGATCGTTATTATTTCTGCAGTAACTGCATATTACCGCACTGATAAATTTACTCCATTACAGACTGCGCTTCTCGTTTGGAGGGATTTTCGTACTGCTATTTTGACAACAACGTTAACAACTGTTTGGGCGTTTGTGCCATTATTATTATCAACAGGAATTATTGGTGAGTTTATTAAACCAATTCCGATTGTTGTCTCAAGTACATTGATCGGATCATTTATCGTTGCGATATTTATTACCTTGCCATTTCTTGTCATTCTACTTAAACCGAATATCCCTCAACGTGTAATAATTTTGTTCCGGGTTCTTGGGATTATTTTGCTTGTTGCAATCTTTCTTGCAATTGCCCCAAAAGGACCATTGTTTGTTCCAGCAATTTTATTATTTATCATTAACCTCTTTATTTATTTCCAGGTAAGAGGTTTGTTATTCCAAAGAAAAACGGTGACTCAAAGAGTAATAAGTAAAAAACGGGAAGAAAAGAAAGGTTTTCGTTTTTCTCAGTACATAAATCATGGTGTTATTAATTTTGAAAAATTTGAAAAAAAGTATCGCGTAGTTTTATCTACTATTCTTGCAAAATCTGTCAACAGGCGAAAGATATTGATTGCAGTTATTATCTTTTCTCTTTTTTCTTATCTGTTATTGCCGCTTGGTTTTGTCCGCAATGAATTTTTCCCAAAGAGTGATCAGGAATATCTCTATATTTCTTTAGAACTTCCAGCAGGTACCAATCTCTCAGAAACTAATAAAGAAGCGAATCGTATTCTGGAAGAGGTAAGAAAGACACCGGACGTAAAGTTTGTTACATCAAATGCACAGCTGAGTGTTGATCCAGGAAGAGGATACTCAAGTGGAGGAGATAATACAGCACTTTTGACACTTGTTTTGCCGCCACTTACTGAAAGAAAAAAAACATCGATGGATATTGCTGAAGAACTGCGGACAAAATTTGTTACCTATTCCAAAGGAACATTGTCAGTTGTTGAGGAAAGTGGCGGTCCTCCAGCAGGGGCTGATTTACAAATTAAATTATCAGGTAACGATCTGGCAGTTCTTGATAGATATGCAAATAAGGTTCAAGATTATTTAAAAAAACAACCGGGAGTGACCAATGTCTCAAAATCTGTTAAATCAGGAACGAGTAAAATTGTTTTTGTTCCTGATTACCAAAAGCTTTTGGATAATGATATTACACAGGATCAGCTTGGTCTCTGGCTTCGGACTTATGCAAGTGGTTTTACCCTTTCGGAAAATGCTAAGTTGGAAAAGGGCACAAATGAAAGTGAAGATATTCTTCTTCGGACAGCTACTACGCCTCAAACAGTCGGGTCACTTGCAACAATTGCTATTCCCGTTAAAGATGCTCCGCCTGTTCCATTGACGAGTCTGGGGGCATTTGAGCTTCGCAATAATCCGACACTTATCACCCGTGAGAATGGTAAACGGACAATTTCAGTTTCTGCAGCTGTTGGAAAAGGGATATCTGCAACTGAAGAGAATAAAAAGCTGACACAATTTGCTGATTCTCTCAATCTTCCTGAAGGATATTCCTGGTCGACAGGTGGAGTCAATGAAGAAAATCAAAATTCTGTGACTGCAATTTTAGCAGCAATGCTTCTCTCATTTATGCTTATTGTTATTACAATGGTGCTGCAGTTTTCATCATTCCGTAAAGCATTTATTGTGATGCTTGTTATTCCACTTTCTATTTCTGGTGTATTTATTATCTTCTCACTTACTCATACACCATTATCATTTCCTGCACTTATTGGTGTTCTTGCGCTTTTTGGTATTGTTGTGAAGAACGCGATTCTTATTGTTGATAAGATCAATAAAAATTTGAAAGAAAAAATGTCATTTGAGGAAGCAATTGTCGATGGTGCTGAGAGCCGGCTTGAGCCAATTACTCTGACGACATTTGCAACCATCATGGGTCTGATCCCAATTACGCTATCTGATCCATTATGGCAAGGACTTGGTGGTGCAATCATTGCTGGTTTGTTTTTTTCAGGAAGTATTATGCTTTTCTTTATTCCGGTTGTTTATTATTTAATTTTTGTAGGATCTGAAGGTAAGCGAAAATAATCCTCTTGACCTCATCTGGAAAATCAGTCTTAATTAAGATATGGAAAAACAAATTGAGCAGATTGCTGCTGCTCCTTCTATTGTTCTTGAAAAAAGTATTGAAGCAACCAAGAAGCTGGGTAAAGATGCAACAGAAATTGCCCATCTTAAAAAAGCTCATGGATTTTGGCAAAGTCTTGGTCCAGGATTGATAACCGGAGCAGCAGATGACGATCCGTCAGGTATTGCAACGTATTCACAAACAGGCTCAGCATATGGTTTCCAACTCTTATGGCTTGCAGCATTTACTTTCCCTCTTATGTCTGTTGTTCAGGAAATGTGTGGGCGAATCGGTCTTACAACGGGCCGCGGGCTTGCGGGAAATATCCGCATCAACTATCCCAAATGGGTACTATATACCTGTGCGTTGTTTCTTTTTATTGCCAACACCTTAAATATTGGTGCAGATATTGGTGCAATGGCAGCTGCGACGAGATTGGTTGCACCTGAGTTTAACTTTGCTCTTCTTGTAGTTGTGTTTACCTTCTTTTGTATGTTTGTTCAGATTTTCACCCCCTATGAGAAGTATGCAAAATACCTAAAATATTTGGTATTTGTTCTTTTTTCCTATGTTGCGACTGCGTTTATTGTGAATATTGATTATAAACAGCTGCTTTTTCATACAGTAATCCCATCAATAAGATTTTCGAAAGATCAGCTTTTTCTTATTACTGCTATTTTAGGTACAACAATTTCTCCCTATCTTTTCTTCTGGCAGACATCCCATGAAGTTGAAGAAGAAATTTTGCATGGCAAGACAACGATCCGTCTTCGTGAAGGAACGTCGAAAAAAGAGGTAAAAAAGATGCGTGTTGATGTCTGGACTGGTATGTTTGTCTCAAATGCGGTAATGTTTTTTATTATCGCAACCTGTGCTGCAGTGTTATATGCAAATGGCATACATATTATAAATAGCGCAGATCAAGCTGCTGCAGCACTCCGCCCTTTGGCGGGTGACTATGCATTTGCATTTTTTGCAATCGGGATTATTGGAACTGGTCTTTTAGCTGTTCCAGTTCTGGCTGGTTCTGCCGCATATACTGCTGCTGAAAGCTTTAATTGGAAATCAGGACTGTACCGCAAACTGCACCAGGCACGCTCATTTTATGGCATTATTATTCTTTCAATGCTTCTTGGAATGGCAGTAAACTTTTTGGGAATAGATCCAATTAAAATGCTTATTTATTCAGCTGTCGTAAATGGTTTGGTTGCTCCTTTGATTCTTTTTCTCATCGTCCAGATGACAAGTAACCAGAGAGTTGTCAAAGAATTTGTAAATACGCCATTCCAAGCAGCGCTTGGTTGGTATATTACAGGGCTTATGGCTCTGTGTGGAGTCGCCACAATTGTCTCATTTTTCCTCTAGGGGTAGGTTGTTTTGTTAACACAAGAGTTGTTACAATAAAATTGAATACCATTTTATGCAAGAACCAGATGTTAAAGATCCAGCACAACAAGAACATCATCGTGTAGATTATCGCCATAATAGAGGAGGGTATCTTCGAGGTCGCGTTGTTGGTCCAAAAAGAAGAGACAGATTTTTTCCAGAAAATGCTCAAGAAAAAACTGCACTGCTTACATCAATTCGATCAAAGTTATCGGATGAACCAGAAGTATCTATTCCTCCTGTAAGTCATGATGGTGAAGAACTAAAAGTGACATCTGGTCCAAAACATGCTGGCGGAAGAAAACATCGAAGAGAACATCCATTAGGGTTATTACTTCGTAAAGGCTGGCATAAGGTAACAAGGAAAGCTGAACCATCGCTTCCTGTTTTTAACCCTCAACAAGTTCCTACTGGTGAGACTTTGCCTAAAAGAACTCCACTGAGCTCTTTTAAAGAGGGAGACATCGTTACGGGCAGTACAACAGATAAGAAATTTACTCTTGGTGAGCTAATTGGTAGTGGTGGGCATGCAGATGTCTATAAAGCGACGACAGAAGATGGAAGTACTGTTGCTGTAAAAGTATTTAAATCCCTCACAGATGCACATATATCAGCATGGTTGACTCCTGAACAAGAAGCGGCAATGCAGGCAATCAATCATCCGCATATTGCTCGTGTTCTGAGCATGGAATCAGTTCCAGAGAGATATAACCCTTTTATGGTTATGGAGTTTGCATCTGGTGGTAGCTTGAAAAAACGTATGGAAAACGGACCGATTCCACTGGAAGAGGCATTGCCTATCCTTATACAAACAGCGAGTGCTCTTTCTGCAATTCATGGTGCTGGTTTGGTTCATCGTGATGTTAAGCCGGAGAATGTGCTATTGACTGATACGGGTGCGAAAATAGTTGATTTTGGTCTATCTGCCAGAGAAGGTTCGTCAGTTAGTACTCCCTCTGGAGTCGTTCTCGGCTCACCATCATATGTAGCTCCAGAACGAATTCGAGGAGAGGGAAGAGAACGTCGAGAGAGTGATGTATATAGCTGGGGAATAATGGCTTACAAAATGTTAACCGGAAAAATTCCCTATCAGTTAGGAGAAGGAAAGGTTGAGCATGAGCTGATGAATGCACATTTGAAGCAGCAGCCACGCGCATTTTCTGAAGTATTAGAGGGGAAAATGATTAGTTTACCTGCTGGATTAGAAAGCGTTATTATGAATACTTTGGCAAAAAATCCTGACGATCGATATCCAAACTTTGAAGTCCTGCTAGATGAGCTTGAGAGAATAAGACAGGAAGGTACAATAAAACAATCTGATCAAACGCTAGCCAAAACAGGAATGTCAAATGAAGCGCTTATTAGAGGAGAGACGATACAGTTTGGCAGTAAGAGCGAAGGGAAGAGTGCAGGACAAAATCAAAAAACGTGGAGAGATATAGCAGTAGGGAGCTTAGCAAAAATATTTCAACGAAAGCCTTCATTGGATGACGCAAAAACGGTTCGTCCATAATTTAAACTCTTTGTTTCTTTCCTCTTCCTTACACAATTTTTGTTCACTTCTTATCTTGAGCTTCTAAAATGAACTCATATATTACAGAAGAAGTTTCTTAATATAGTAAAGATCAAAAGAAAGGAGGTGAAAATGACTATGGCTACAACAACAAAAGGCAAAGGACGGGGATTTGCATCAATGGATCCTGTAAAGCAAAAGGCAATTGCAAGTAAAGGAGGGAAAGCAGCCCATAAAAAAGGAACTGCTCATACCTGGACAAGCGATGAAGCTCGAGCAGCTGGACAAAAAGGTGGACGCGCAAGACAACGTTTACGACAATAATTTCGCGGACAATCTCAAATATATACCCGTTGCAAGGCAGCGGGTATTTGAGTTAATAGGATATAATATAAGATATCATATGAAAAAAGAGGAAAATATACTTGAGTTACTTAACCAGTCAACACTGAAATTATTAGAAGCACCATCTCTTGAAGAACTTTGCAAAATTATCACCAATGAAGCACGGAAATTAGTTGGAGCAGATTATGGTTCGCTGTTTCTTTTTGAAAAAGGAACATTGCAGAAAATATATACTACTTCTTCTGTTCTTCGAAGCACTAAACTTAAGAGACGGGGTTTCATTGAAAAATCATTTAAGACAAGGAAAATAGTCATGTTGCGTAGTCCGGAGACAGAGAAATATAGTCGACCGTATAAAATGTTAGGCATTAAATCAGTCGTATTTTTGCCGTTGACATATAAATCTTCATCGATTGGTATGCTAGTGATACATTCTTTGCAGGAAGGATATTTTTCGCGTGAGCAGTTACATATTTTACGATTATTTGCATCAGTTGCATCTCTTGCGGTTATCAAATCAAAATTACATGAAGAGACAAAGACCGCCGTTGATATACGCGATCGGTTCATATCTCTTGCGTCCCATGAACTGCGAACTCCTTTGACGTCTATTAATGGATATATCCAACTTTTATATAGAAAGCTTGTCAATCAAGGTACGATTGAATCACGTTGGATGGAGGAACTCTATAATGAGAGTATCAGACTTACAAATCTTGTTAAAGATCTTTTAGATATCAATAGAATAAAACAGGGACAATTTGCTTTTTCTCTGAGTGAAGTCGATATGAAAGATGTCGTAGAGAAAGTAGTCAAACAATATCGTTCACATAATCCTGAACGGGAAATTATTATCGAAGATAAAATTCTTGATAATAATCATCATGTTATTGGTGATTTTGATAAGTTACGGGAAATGGTTGCTGCACTTCTTTCAAACGCGGTGAAATTTTCAACGCCAAATGCAAAAATTGTCGTTTCTTTAATCCCAACTTCTCGCAGCATTCATATGAAAATGAGAGACTATGGTGAAGGAATCCCGAAAAAGGACCTTGAAAAGATTTTTGATGGATTTTATAAAACACAATATAGTAAAGAAAAGTCAGGTATGGGAGTTGGACTTCTTCTTGCGCAACATGTTGTTAATTATCATCGGGGGAAAATTTCAATCACCTCTGAGAAACATGACGGAACGACAGTTGATGTCGAATTACCACTGTTAAAAGTATAAAAAGATTTATTATTCCTTAATTACGTAGCCGAAGCCTCGGATAGAGTGGAGGAGTTTTTTGGAAGCTCCTGAGTCAATTTTTTTACGAAGATATCCAATATATACGTCAACAACCCGTGTTTCAACATCAGATGAATACAACCAGATCCGTGACAAGATCATCTCACGGGTCAGAATACGTCCCTTATTACTCATAAGATATTGAAGCAGTTTGAATTCTTGAGGGGTAAGTTGGATAGTTTTTCCATTTCTTTTGACTTCCATCGTTTTGCTGTCCAGTTCCAGATCAGCAACTTTCAAAAGAGCTTCAGTTGTACCCTGTTTGCGAAGACGTGCTTTAATGCGTGCCAAAAATTCATCTGCAATAAATGGTTTGGTCATATAATCGTCAGCTCCAAGATTGAGTCCTTGAACAATATCAGTAACAGAGTCTTTTGCGGTAAGAATAATAATTGGAAGATCTTTATTTTTCTTTCTAATTTCTTGAGTAACTGCTTCACCACTCATTGTCGGAAGACCAAGATCCAAAACGACAATATCTGGTTCATTCTTTTTTAAATACTCTAATGCAATAATACCATCAGATGCAACTTGTACGGCGTACCCGTTATCAAGGAGAAGTTCTTTCAGATATTTCTGCAGACCTTTGTCGTCTTCGACAATCAGGATCATTGCTGCCATATGATGCACATTATATCAATATTATACTTGTAAGAGCAATAATGTAAGAGGCTCATGAGTGTTTTCTTGCACAATCCTTACTCTCCTCTTCTTTTTCTCTTATTGTTAAAAAGTAGACTGAAGCTATGAGAATTGCACAGATTGCACCAATCGTTGAAAGGGTGCCACCAAAAAAATATGGAGGAACTGAACGTGTTATTTCAGCCTTGACAGAAGAGCTCGTTAGACGTGGTCACGATGTTACTCTTTTTGCAACAGGCGATTCAGTGACTGCTGCCAAGTTAATTTCTACCTATCCGCATGCACTGCGTGAGGATTTCCCTGAACCATCAGTAAAGCGGTTGATCTGGTCACAGCGACATGTGGTGACGGCATATGCGATGTCGAATCAATTTGATATTATTCATGATCATACCAGTTGGATTTCTGCTGGACTTGCACATATGAGTCGCGTTCCTGTGGTAATGACGCTTCATAGTGCTTTTACTCCGGAAACAATTGCGCTTTTTGAATCATTTGATCATCCTTATCTTGTGAGTATCTCTGATGCTCAGAGAAAACCTGCGCCAGATTTCAATTATATTTCGACTGTTTATAATGGTTTACCGATGAGTAACTATCCTTTTTCACGTCAACACGACGGGTATCTTCTTTTTGTCGGAAGAATTTGTGAAGAAAAGGGGACACACTTTGCCGTTCAAGTTGCCAAACGATTAAACCTCCCGCTTATTATTGCTGCAAAACTTGAAGACGGTCGCAATCGAGAGTATTTTGAACGGGAAATAGAGCCTCATCTTTCAGATTCGATTCGCTGGATTGGTGAAGTAAATGAGGAAGAGCGCAATCAACTTTTCAGCCGGGCTCTTTGTTCATTGCATCCAGTGACATGGCCAGAACCTTTTGGATTGACACTTATTGAAGCAATGGCATGTGGAACACCAATAGTTGCTTTTGGTAAAGGATCGATTCCTGAGGTTATTAAACATGGGAGTACAGGATATATCGTTAATACTGTTGACGAGATGACAAATGCTGTTTCACGAATAGACAAAATTGATAGACTTGAATGTCGAAGGCATGCATTGAAACAATTTGGCGTTGAACATATGGTTGATAACTATGAATTAGTATATGAAGCAATTCTTGGTGTCTCACAATTCCATAATTCCTTGTGGAATAAAAAATACCCCTCCATCTTATAGTTGTGCTTGACTAATCTAGAAAAGCTTGTTACAGTGTCAGTACATCTCCTGCCCAATGGACTTATCTAGACTTAAAACAACAATTTATCAATCTCTCCTCGATCTTGCAACAACTGATGGTATTAATGCTTCAGGAAAAGAAGAAGTTTTTGGATGTATTTTTGGCCGCGATAGTTTTATTACCATTCTCAAACTTTTAAAAGTAACAGCGAATACTTCAATTAAGAAAGATCGCGAGATGGCTGTCTTTACAGATATTGTCAAACGTTCTTTATTGAAACTTATCGAATTGCAAGGGCGCGAGACCAACATCGAAAGCGGTGAAGAACCAGGAAAATTTATTCACGAATACCGCACAGAAAAATACGAACGACTTATTAACAGACCCCGTCCTTGGTATTTGTACCCCGATAACATTTTGAGAAATTATGACTCTATTGATTCGACACCTTTGGGACTTATCGCAATCTATCGATATTGGGAACAAACAAAAGATGATGAATTTCTTTTGAAAGCACTTCCTGCTGTTGAATCAGGGCTTAACTGGTTGATTACCTATGGTGACAGGGATAAAGACTTTCTTATTGAATATGAGTTGTCCAAGGATCGTGTGCATGGGGGCTTGGTTGTGCAATCATGGACTGATTCCAGAGAATCACTGATTCAAGCGGATGGCTCATTTCCTCTCTATCCAATCGCACAGGTTGAAGTGCAGGGATATGCATGGCTCGCGCTTAATTTATGGGCTGATTTTTATGAAGATATGAATAAGCGTTATGCCAGTCGTTCAGATTTTGCTCAAAAGCTTCGAACTCAGGCAAAACAGTTGAAGAAAACATTCAATGAAAAATTCTTGTTCACCTCAGAAAAGTATCTCTTCCCAGTGCAAGCCCTTGATGGAATAAAGAAACAAATTCAAACAGTAACAGGAAATCCTTTACTTCTTCTCTGGGCAAGTTATTTCAAAGATGGTAAGCCAGAATCAATTCTTGATGATGCGGTAGTCTCTGATGTGGTTAATCGGTCATTCCTTCCTGATCTTTTTGATAATGAGGCAGGAATACGGACAATGAGTAGTAACGCACTGACATTTAATCCCCGTGTCAATTCCTATCACAATGGCAGTTTTTGGCCTAAGCTTAATGGCATGGCACATGAAGGACTTGCCCATTGGGGATATCAGAAAGAGGCAGCCAAACTCCGCCTTGCGACACTTAAGCCAATTGCTTATTTTGGTTCGCCAATTGAAGTCTACAACAAATCAATAACAGGCGAGTATTGTCTGTATCAGACAGATTACGGTAAAAAAAGTTGTTTGCAACAAGCATGGTCTGCTGCTTCAGCGCTTGATTTATTAACATTAGAATCTTCGCTAAACTCTTGACAAAAAAGCCTCAATTTACGATGATTAATAGAGAGATTTATTCTGCCTATGGATCCAAAAAATAATAATACAGCTTCACCTGTTCCAGCTGCTTCTTCTGTGGATACTGCTTCGACACCAAATCCAAGTCCCGCCGGCGCCGCGGCTGTTTCTCAGGAGAGTCCTGCCACTCCACCAACCCCTCCTTCGTCACCTCCTACAAGCCCAAATAATCCACCTGCATCAGCACAGCTAAGTCAGGCAGTGCCCCCTGTGCCACATCAGAAAAGTAAACCAACGATGTGGGTGATTTTGCTTCTCCTTTTTTCTTTTGTCTGTGGGTTAGCTCTTGCTGGGTGGTATTTCCAGACACAACTACAGAAAGTATCTCCAGCTAATCAAACAACACAAGCAAAGCCAGCGCCGGTAATGAAAAAGGATCTTGTTATCGGAACCGATGCCACTTTTCCCCCGATGGAATACACCGCATCAGGTGAGGCGACGATGAAGGGATACGATATTGATTTAGGCAAACGGATTGGTCAAGAAATGGGAGTGAATGTAACATTTAAAAATATTGCGTGGGATGATTTATTTAAAGCACTTGCCGCCAAACAAGTTGATATGATTATCTCATCAGTTACTGTTACCAATGAAAGAAAACAACAATATGATTTTTCAGATAATTATCTGAATGCAGGTCAGGTAATTATTATGAGAAGAGACGCAATGCCAATTGCCTCCATCAAAGATTTGCAAGGAAAGAAAATTGCGGTTCAGCAAGGAACAACCAATGAAACTGAAGCACTTTCTTTAACACGTGCAGATTTGATTATCCGTTATCCCAATTTTGAACAGGCAACCAAGGCATTGGTTGATGGCAAAGCAGACGCAATTCTCTCTGACTTACCTGGAGCAAAGGGTATCGTTACTGAGAATCCTACTCTTAAAATCATGAGTGATCCATTTACAAACGATTATTATGGTATTGTGTTTCGCAAAGGTGATCCAAATATAGCAAAGATTAATGATGCGCTTTCTTCTCTTCGCACACAGGGTGTCCTTACGGATCTAAAACAGAAATGGCTTGATTAAAATGAATGAAATTTACAATTCGCACAAAATTACTCATCGGGTTTGCATTCTTACTTCTTCTTTCGTCAGTGGTTCAGGGATTTGTCTTTAGTGCAACCAACCAATATGTTTCTTCGTTAATAGATATCTTTCAGACAGATCAGGCAAAAAAAGGTGCAACCGAAGTACAAGATTTTTTTGCTACCTTAAATCTTGATAATTTTGGTTTGACTAGTGTGTTGGAAAGTGAAAATGTTGCTCATGGTACCTTTATTACACCAAATATTGATCAGGTAATGAGCTATGTCTTAAAAAACAAAAATTATATTAAAAAAATTACTATCCTTTCTCCTCAGGGTAAAGAATTAGCAAAATATAGCGAGTTGGGACCAGCTGCTCCAGAAACCCTCAGTTATGAAGTTTCAAGTGATCCTTTTACTTCATCATTGGCAGGGCAGAGCTCCATATCAAAAGTATATTTTATTGAAAATCAATCAGGTCCTTATATCGATATGTATTCTCCTATTTTTTCACAGGATAAAAAAGTTGTTGGCGTGATTAAGATGCAAGTAACGCTTGAAAAACTGCAAGAACAGATAGCATCAATAACATTTGGAAAAAATGGATATTTGTATGTGGTTGATAATACCGGAACACTTATTGCACATCATACACAATCATTTGTATCAGAGCGGCCTGATCTTTCTTCACGAAAAATTATCTATGACACATTACACGGTATTCCCATGACAGATAAAGATGAGGAGTATACAAATGAAAGAAATATTCCCGTCGTTGCAAGAGCAGTTAAATCAGCAGGTTATAATTGGGTAGTTGTTTTTGAACAACCCATTTCTGAATCGTATGGATTTCTGATGTTGATACGAGATTTATTTTTTGGTACCTTTATCGGATCATCAGTTCTTTTATTCTTGATTGCATATATTCTCAGTGCCAACCTTACTCGTTCAATACGGAAGTTGGAACAATTTGCCCAACTGCTTGAGAAAGGACAACTATCAACGAATCTTGATATTAAAAGCGGCGATGAAATTGAGGCGCTTTCTCATTCGTTTACAACAATGGTGACTCAGTTATTACAACGTGAAAATTCTTTGCAGCGTGAGCAACGGGAGACTGCGACGCTTTTACAATCTTTGACTGATGGTGTTATCGCGCTTGATCAGAGCGGAAGAATCATAGAGTTTAATAAAGCAGCTGAAAAAGTTACCGGATTTACACCGGCAGAAGTTCTTGGAAAAACTGTTGATGAAGTCTTACATTTTTATGTCAGTCAACAAGTTATCCCTTTTGCAACATATAGTCAACAAACAGAAGAGACCGTTCAAAAATTAAAAGATAAAGGGATGCGTCTGAGCACAAAAGATGGACAGAAGGTAAGTCTTTCACTAACAGTCAGTCCTGTTGTTTTTGAAGATCAGAAAACTGGGTTTATTATCGCATTCCATGATTTAAGCCGCGAACAAGAATTGGAAGAAATGAAACTTGATTTCGTTTCTATGGCAGCGCATGAACTTCGTACACCTCTCACTGCTATTCGTGGATATGCATCACTCCTACAATTACAAAATGCTAAACAACTTGATGATTCCGGAAAGGAACTGATTAAAAGATTAGTTGTCAGTGGAGAAAATTTAGGAAATCTTATTGAAAATCTTTTGAGCGTTTCACGTATTGAAAGAAGTATGTTTAGTGTTGACGCACGACCTATTGATTTGACTGATACTATTAAGAATGTTGTTGATAATGTACGTCCGCAAGCAAATACAAAGAAACAAACAATTACTATTGCTGTCCCGGATCAATTGCCTGTTGTTTTCGCAGATTCGTTCAGAATTGGTCAGGTTATTCTTAATTTTGTTGCCAACGCTGTTAATTATACGCAAGTGGGAGGAAGTATTACGGTACGCGCAGAACCAAAAGGAAATGAGTTAGTCATTGCTGTGTCTGATACTGGACGCGGTATTCCCAAAGAAGCGCAGCAAAAACTCTTTACAAAATTCTTCCGTGTTTCAGCATCGCTTGAACAGGGATCAAAAGGAACTGGTCTTGGATTGTATATTTCAAAGTCAATTATAGAAATGCATAAGGGCAAAATTTGGGTAGAAAGTGAAGTAGGAAAAGGTTCAACATTTTTTGTAAGTCTTCCTATTGCAGCTCCTTCTGAGATTTCTGCATATCAACAGAAGCATGACTTGACAGCAAAAAATGGACAAGTTATGATGGGTAAGAAGTTGTAAAGATCATGAAACGGGTACTTATTGCAGAAGACGATTTTTTTATACGGGATATTTATAGTAAGGTTTTCTCTGTTTCTGGCTATACGGTTGAGCTTGCAGTCGATGGACAAGATGCTCTCGATAAAATCAAAGCATCACCACAACCCTATGACATGATTCTCCTTGATATCATGATGCCCAAAGTGACTGGGCTTGATGTCCTACGACAACTCCGCGCAATGCCGTCTCCTTTTAAAGATATATCAGTTTTTATCTTAAGTAATTTGGGTCAGCAAAGTATTATTGAAGAAGCATTTAAGATAGGAATGGATGGCTACATTATTAAATCGCAAATGACTCCTCAGCAAATTGTTGATGAGATCAATACTTATTTTGAAAATAAAGGTACAGCAACTGCTCCAACCCCAACTGCACCAACGAAATAAAATTTTCTAATCTGCAAATAATTCTAAAACAAGATTATTAGATTTAATATTTGCGACGTTGTCTTGTGATTTGATTGATTTATTTATGAAGAAAGGAAAGTGACTGCTATACTTCTTTCCCGTGGGCCGTCGAGCTCGATGAGCACAACTCGTTGCCAAGTTCCCAAATCAAGCTGTCCGTTTTTTACAGGAATAGTAACAGAGGGACCGATGATTGACGAAAGAATATGATCGGGGACGTGAGACGGATTATGCGGATGTCTATAGTTAAGCTTTGGCATAATTGCCTCAAACGCATCAAGCATATCAAGATCTGTTCCAGGATCCAAGTCTGCAGTTGTTATACACGCTGTTGTGTGTTTGACAAAAAGAATACAGACGCCATTTTTAATTTTTTGTTTACTCAGTTCCCCTTCAATAGTATCAGTAATATCAATAATTTCTTTTTTGCTGCGCGTTGTTACAATAATATCCATATATCTTTTTATTATAGTATAAGTTTATATAAGAAAAAGGTAAGAAGTGATTAAATTTGCTTAAAAATGGTTGACGTGAGGGCAGTAAATTGGTTAGTATAATTTGAATATTTCGTAACAACCAAATAAAAGCCTGAGTTTATCCTTTTTATAACTAAACAATTCTTTCTCGTTAGATTGATAGACAGTAATGTTTAAATCAAGAGATTTGAAGGGAGGTGATAATATGATGAGGAAAGCAGGCATAGCGGCAGGAGTATTTGGTCTATCGTTATTTGCAGTAGTTACTATGACATTTGCACAAACAACGACTCCAACTCCAACGCCTACAATAACTACAACGACTACGGTAACACCAAGTCCTACGACTAGAGTACCATCTGCGGCTCCGGCAACAGGAAGGGCTAAGTAACGTAGTGTAAAAATGTACATGAGAAAAATTTTTTTAAATGCATTATTTCTTCTGCTTTTGAGTGCAGGAGTGGTTTTTGCAATATGGACAGGGGATCAAAAACAGGTCCCTGTCCATACTGTAAGTATTGAACAGCAAACAGTCGCAGCCCCCACTAAACTTACTATTCCTAAACTTGGTATTGTCGCAGCAGTAGAATCTGTAGGAATGGATAGTCAGGGGAGGATGGATGTTCCTAAAAATGCAGATAATGTTGCTTGGTATAATTTAGGATATAAGCCTGGTGATCTGGGTAATGCCGTTATAGCAGGACATTACGATAGAGAAACAGGTGCACCTGCTGTATTTTATGATATAAACAAATTACAAGTGGGTGATAAAATTATCACAACAGATGTCCATGGTAAAGAAATTAGTTTCTCTGTTATACGTAATACCAATTATCCATATGAGCAATTTCCTCTCAAAGAAGTATTTGGTTCATCTTCAAAACCTATGTTGAATTTAATAACGTGTGAAGGAACATGGAATAAGATAACGCATAATTATTCACATAGAACTGTTGTGTTTGCAGAAATGATCAAACAGTAAGAGTATGATAAAAAAAGTTCTTATTGCTGAGGACGATGATGCGATCTTGGAAGTTCTCAAAAATATCCTTGATGGGGAAGGATATCAAACGCTTTCCTCAAAAACTGAAAGGGGAATTTATGATATCATCCACCATGATCCGCCATCTCTTCTTCTTCTGGATATTTGGTTATCAGGACAGGATGGCGCAAAGATTGCAAAAGCGCTTAAAACTAATATAACAACAAAACAGATACCACTTATCATGATGTCTGCAAATAATGAAACTGAAAAAATAACTCAGAAAGTTGGAGCAGATGGATTTTTACTTAAACCCTTTACGATAGATGAATTGTTGGCTGTACTTAGACAATATATGGAGTAATTATATTATAAGTTATTGACACTTAGCAGATTATATGATAGATTGCTAATACACTTATGGATGTAGTAGAAAAAATAGTTCCAGTAATACCAATTAGAGATGGAATCATCTTCCCAAGCACCGACTCAGTTCTTACTTTTGGAAGACCAAAGAGTTTGGCTGCACTTGAATCAGCATTTCAACAAGAGCGAATCGTTTGTTTTGTTCTTCAGAAAAATGCACGATTGAATGATCCAGGTCCCGATGATCTTTTTTCTGTCGGCACGCTTTCCCGTATCGAAAGAATGATTAGAACAGACGGTGAGATTAATGCACAAGTCAAAGGTCTTCATAGAGTAAAGATTGTCGGTTATGAAAAACATGATGCATACTATCTTGCAAAGGTAGTAGAAATTCCTGAAGTTGTTGAAGACACAGAGGAAATAAAAGCATTGTGTAATCACCTCACTAATGAATTCAGAAAAGCAATGAATTTTGGCAAATCAGCTGATTTTCTGTTGTTCATGAATATCATGTCAGAAAATTCTCCATCAGAGCTCTCCGATTTGATTGCGTCAGCACTTGATCTCAAACCACAAGAACGACAAGAGCTTTTGGAAATGGTAAACGTCAAACAACGTCTGCAAACATTGACAGAGCTTTTGGCAAAAGAAATTAAGATTTTGGAACTCGAAAGAAGAATTGCTTCCAAGACTCAAGAGCGATTTGAAAAGGGTGCACGAGAAGCAATGCTTCGTGAAAGACTTCGAACAATTGAAGAAGAACTTGGTGAAAAAGAAGAGAATTCTGAGATCCGAACACTTCTTAATAAAATTAAAGCCGCAAAAATGCCTGAAGAGGTAGAAGATAAAGCAAAGAAAGAACTCAATAAACTTCAAAACATGAATCAATTTAATCCAGAAGCTGGATATATCAGAAACTATCTGGATTTGATTGTTTCATTACCATGGAGTAACGAAAGTAAAGATAACGCAGAAATCAAAAAAGCAGAAAAAAATCTTGATGAAGATCATTATGGACTTTCAAAAGCAAAAGAACGTATTGTTGAATATCTTGCTGTTCATAAACTCTCAGGAAAAATGAAGGGTCCAATTCTCTGTTTCGTTGGTCCTCCCGGCGTTGGTAAAACATCAATTGGTAAATCAATTGCAAAATCCCTTGGTCGTAAATTTGTCAGAGTATCACTTGGTGGTATCCGTGACGAAGCAGAAATCCGCGGACACAGACGCACTTATGTCGGCGCACTTCCAGGACGAATTATTCAAGGTATTAAAGATGCTGGTACCAAAAATCCTGTCTTTATGCTTGATGAAATTGATAAGGTTGGATCAGATTATCGTGGGGATCCATCAAGTGCACTTCTTGAAGCGCTTGACCCAGAACAAAATTCACAATTCTCAGATCACTATCTTGAAGTTCCTTTTGATCTCTCAAATGTCATGTTTGTTACAACAGCAAACGTGTTGGATACTATTCCACCAGCACTTCGCGATAGACTTGAAATTATCCATTTTGCAGGATACACACATGA
>CAYMJR010000013.1:0-12423 GCA_964391315.1 uncultured Gammaproteobacteria bacterium
TTATTTTGATCATCATTCTTGCTGTTGAAGGATTGGTACTTATTGGTTTTTTGACTTTTCCGATTGCTACGGTTTATTTACTCTATGGATAACAATATTGTACTTTTCGCCAAACTCTACCATTTTTATCGTAAGGCTTTGATGCGGACAGTTCGTCTATTTATTTTTTCACTTCTGTTATTTTTGGTTATCTCTCAATTACGTGATGGCGCTCTTTCTCCACGGGTACAATTTCTGTTTAATCTTTTTTTGATGATAGAGATATTTTTTCATTACAAAATAAGTCGCGCTTTGCCTTCTCGACCTCTTGCTAAGAATAAAGGAGAAAATATTTTTCAATCGTTTACTTTACCTGCGCTGTACGGATTTGTCAGTTTTCCTAAAGTCGAGACAATTATCAAACATTTATTAGAGACGCCGCAAGTGCAGCTTTTTCTGCAAAAAACAAATATCTCGAGATCAGAAATCCAATTACTTGATATAGTTGCACCTGATTATCTTGCCAAAAAAGCCTTTGAAACTGCCACATACTACCGCCACACGTTTGTAACAACACTGGATGTTTTTCTTGCTTATCTTTTGTTGACAGAGGAAAAAACACGGTTGCTATTTAATAAAAATATCAAAAATGAAGCAATTGACACGGTTATCTTTTGGCTTAGACAGGAATTTATACAGGAAGAGTTGCCACACAAAACACGAGTCAAACTTGAAGGAAGTGGTATTGGTGAAGCATTGGTAACAGGGTGGACGTATGAAACCAAAAAGTATACCAATAATTTTACCTATTATGCGCTTTCTGAGGAACCAGTCATTTTAGGACGTGAACAGGATTTTAAAACACTACTTGAGGGTTTGGTCAAAATTGAAAATAATAATATTTTATTGGTTGGCGATATTGGTTCAGGAAAAGAAAATTTAATACGATCACTTGCATATGAAAGTTTTGAAGGTCATCTTGGATCATTGCTAAGTCATAGACGAGTGTATGAGCTACTTGCTGGTCCGTTGACTGCCGGAATCTCCAGTAGAAGTGATTTAGAAGTACGTCTTCAAGATATCATCGCTGAAATTTCTCATTCTCATGATGTCATTTTATATATTCCCGATTTCCAAAATATTGTTGGAGGCACCTCGTATAATCTTGATCTTTCAGGAGCGCTGCTTCCTTATCTGAAAGCGGGTAATATGCCTGTTGTCGCGACGATGACTGTAGGTGCCTATAAAACATACATGGAACATAATCCTTTGAAAGAAGCATTTAATGTTATTACCTTAAAGCCCCCAGAAAAGCAGCTTGCAATTCAAATGATACTTTTTGCAGCTAAAAAAATTGAAAAGAAATATTGGGTAGTTCTCAGTTATGCAGCGATTGCGACGGCAGTAGATCTTGCGAATCGTTTTCTGCAGGATTCAGCACTTCCGGGGAGTGCGATATCTCTTCTTGAGACAGTTGCGAATTCTGTCTCGCTTTCGCCAGATGCAAAATATTTTGATAATACGAGAAAGAAAATGGTAGAAGACACACATATTATTAAACAGGTTGAAGCGACAACCAATGTCCCTATTGGTAAACCAAGTGCTGGTGAGGCAGATCTTCTCTTACATCTTGAAGAAAAACTTCATCAGAGAGTTATCGAACAAGATGATGCGATACGGGCAATTGCAGAAGCTATGCGGCGGGTACGATCCGGGATGAAAATTGCTGACAGACCAATTTCGTTTCTTTTCCTTGGACCGACTGGTGTTGGTAAGACTGAGACAGCAAAAGCATTGGCAGATCTTTATTATGGCGGCGAAAAACATATGATTCGACTTGATATGAGTGAATATACAGATGAAGCAGGTCTTAAGCGTCTTCTTGGCGCTCCTCCCGGTGAGGGCGACGAGCGGGGAGAATTGACTGATAAAGTACACGATAATCCTTCATCATTGATTTTGCTTGATGAATTTGAAAAAGCACATCCACAGGTGCATAATTTATTCCTGCAGGTACTTGATGATGGAAGATTGACAGATAATAAAGGAGTAACTGTTTCGTTTAGTAACAGTATTATTATCGCAACATCCAATGCAGGTTCAGAATTTATTCGGGAAGAAGTAGAAAAAGGAACAGTTATTGATAAAGTATTTGATCACAGATTGCTTGATTATCTTCAGACAAAAGCGATTTTTAAGCCGGAACTGCTTAATCGTTTTGATGAAGTAGTAACATTTAAGCCTCTTGATGAGAAAGCAATTAATCAAGTTATTGGACTCATGATTTCCAGTTTGACTAAATCACTTTCGGAACAGGATATCCGATTAGTTCTTGATGAAAAAGTAATGGCAAAAATTGCAAAAGAAGGATTTGACCGCGAATTTGGTGCAAGACCATTACGACGCTATCTGCAAGACACAATTGAAGACATGATCGCGCAGAAAAAGCTCACTAATGAAATAGCCAGAGGTAATACCGTGACAGTTACAACTGACGCATCAGGGAATTTGCAGCTTACTGTTTCTTAATTGTAAGCTTAGCAATGATTGGAAAATGATCAGAGCCAGATATGTTCTGTTTGTCGCTTGCAACAACCTCGAAATTTTTTACCCAAATATAATCCAGTTTTCTGGCAATATGGATATTCAGAAGCTTAATAAAGGTTTTTAAAATAGGGCGTGCGCGCAGCTCCATATTATAAAGATCAGCAGTTGGGCCAGTATGAGCTGAAGCGTCAATAAATTCAGAACCAAATGTTTGTTGGAGCAGCTGTTTTTCTTTTCCTGTTTGCAGTAAATCAAATGAATTAAAGTCTCCGCAAACAATTTCTGAATTTTGCCGTAATGTATGGTCAAGGAAATATTTTAGTTGTTGGATCCTATGTTGCGTGCCTCCCACATGGTCGAGATGAATGGAGGTAATAGCAATCAGGGTGCTATTAAATGAGAATGTGCAAGTGATTGCTCTTCGTTGTAACGGAAATGTTGCGCCTCCAACAAGGATAGCAAAGAGTATCTCATGCCATTTCACTCGTTTTATTTTGGGAAGATCTATTTTTTCCTGCTTGAGAAGCTGCAATCTTTTTTTATTCCAGAGAATACATGAGCCAAGGTTAGTTCGAAGAGTTTTTTCTTCCAGATGGCATGCGGCAGACCAATCCGGTCCTAGCTTTTTAAGAATTGTATCAACAATCAATTCTATTTGTGGAGAATTAACAACTTCCTGGAGACAAAAAACATCAATACCTTTTTGCACCGTCTCAGAAATATTTTCAACAAGTTTTTCTACATTGAGTGATAATTCAATATTATAGGTAGCAATTGTGAGTATTTCTGGATCTTTGACCATAAATTTCATTGTAGCATAAGGAGTGGTTTTGTTCTTGTTATTACTCTATTTTCATGATATGTTTTTTACATGCAAACTTACACAGTCCCCACAAAAGAAGAGGCACGTCTTCAGCTTACACAAGCGTTAAATTCCACGTTAAAGGAATTACACGACGATAACAAACCCTTTTTGCTTCTTGTTTCAGGAGGATCTGCGTTTGATTTGTTCACCGATATTGATCTCAATAATTTTGACAATAGTGCAACAGTTGGGGTATTGGATGAGAGGTACAGCACAGATCCAACTGTTAATAATATGGATCAATTCATGCATACTGCGTTTTATACCTCTTTAAAGAATAAAAACGTGCAGTTTATCGATACAACAGTTCAGGATGAAGAAACAGGTGAAGAACATGCGAAGCGATATGATCAAGCGCTTTCTGAGTGGAAGGAAGAACATCGTGATGGCGTGATTGTTGCAATAGTTGGCATAGGACCGGATGGACATACATCAGGAATTCTGCCTTTCCCGGAAAATCCTTCGTTGTTTACCAAGTTATTTGAAAATCCAAATACATTAGTTGTTCATTATGATGCTGATGGAAAAAATCCGTATCGATATCGATCAACGACCACAAATATTTTTCTTCGGAATTATATTGATCATTCATTTGTGTATGCAGTTGGTGCAAATAAAAAAGATGCGCTTACCCGTTTAGCTGCAAAAGAAGGCAGTTTGGCAGAGACACCTGCTCGTATCCTTCGCGAAATGAAAGATGTGCAGTTATTCACCGATGTTTCTTTAGAATAACTCTTCAATTACGAATCTACGGGTTGAAGCTTACGCGTACTTCTGGTATACTTATGCGTACTATGCCAGCAGTACAACGATCAGAATTTGCATTAGCACTTAATCAAGTCGCCTCAGAGCGAGGAGTTGACGTCAGTGTCGTTCTTGATACCGTCAAGAATGCAATTCTTGCTGCATACCGCAAAGATCACCCAGGAGTTGAAGTTGAAGAATATACAGCAGAATTAAGTCCAATCACTGGTGAAGCAAAGATTATGCACAGTGGTCAGGATGTTACCCCTCCTGGTTTTGGTCGTATCGCAGCTCAAACTGCAAAGCAAGTAATCTTGCAGAAAATCCGCGAAAAAGAAAAAGAAGCAGTTCTTTCAGATTATCGTGTGAAGATCGGCGGCATTGTTAATGGTATGGTGCTTCGTTTTGCAGGATCAAATATTATTGTCGATATCGGAAAAGCAGAAGCAATTCTTCCAGCATCAGAACAAATTCCAAATGAAAAATATCATTTGAATCAACGACTTGTTTTCTATCTTTCAGACATCCGCCAAGGACCAAAAGGTGAAGAAATTGTTGTCTCACGCGCAGCAAATGGTTTGATTACCGGTCTTTTCCAAAGAGAAGTTCCTGAAGTTGCACAGGGAAGTGTTGAAATTAAAGAAGTAGTTCGCGAACCAGGCAACAGATCAAAAGTAGCTGTTTTTTCATCCCAATCAGGAATCGATCCTGTTGGTTCATGTGTTGGACAAAAAGGTGTCCGCGTCCAGGCAATTATCCAAGAACTTGGTGGTATTGAAAAAATTGATATCGTTCAATGGTCAGAAGATATTAAGCAATATATTGCTCAAGCTCTTTCACCAGCAAAGAATCTTCGTGTTGAAATCGATGAAAAAGAAAAAGTCGCACATGTTTTTGTGCCAAAAGATGAACTTTCTCTTGCTATTGGAAAAGATGGTCAAAATGTCAGACTTGCTTACAAATTAACCAAATACCGAATTGAAATTGAAGGTAACGAAGAAGTTGAAGAAGAGGTTGAAGAGGAAGCAAAGGCAGAAGCTGCAGCATCTCAAGAAGAGGTTTCAGAGGAAAAAACTGAATAAGCATATGGAGTACAGAGGTTTTTTCACAATTAATATATTATGGCAAAAGATCAGAAGACAACAAATATTGGCACACAACAATTTCCACCTGTAGTCGCAGTTCTTGGTCACGTTGACCACGGTAAAACAACTCTTCTTGACGCAATTCGTAAAACATCCATCGCAGATCGTGAACACGGCGGCATTACCCAAAAGATCGGTGCATCAGCTGTTGAGACAGAACATGAAGGGAAAAAACGCTGGATTACTTTTATTGATACCCCAGGTCACGAAGCTTTTAGTAAAATGCGCGGTCGCGGTGCCCAAGCTGCTGACGTTGCATTATTAATAGTAGCTGCAACAGAAGGGGTAAAGCCACAGACAAAAGAGAGTATAGAAGTCCTTAAAAATACCGCCACACCTTTTATTGTTGTTCTCACCAAAGCTGATTTGCCGACGAAAAATCCTGAAAAGGTAAAGCAGGAATTGATGAAAGAACAAATCATGCTTGAAGGATACGGTGGAGATACTCCTGTCATTGAGGTTTCTGCAAAGTCAGGCATGAATATTAAAGAGCTTTTGGATTTAATCCTGTTGATGTTTGATTTGCATAAGGATGCTGATTATGCTTCAAAAATTTCAGCTTTGCAACCGCTTCAGGCAATTGTTATTGAAGCAAAATTGGATCCTCGGGCTGGAGCCAAGGCTACGGCAGTTATCAAAAACGGGAGTATGAAGCCACGGGATGAGCTTTCTGTTGACGGTAAGGTATTTAAGTTGAGAACTATCCTCAATGATCAGGGAAAGCAAGTATCACAGGCGTCAGTTGGTGAAGCAGTAGAACTTCTCGGTTTTGAGCAGGTGCCAAATGTCGGAAGCATTATTACTTCTAAAGTTGAGGCAAAGCCTGTTGCTGAGCCTCAAGCCCCAGCTCAAGGCTACAAGCGTGAACTCGTTTACCGAAAAGAAGAAGAACATATGGGTATTTCACTCGTTCTTGTGGCTGATACTCAAGGCTCACTTGAGGCTATTATTAATGCGCTTCCAGAAGAGATTAAGCTCGTTTCCAAGAAAACCGGCGAAGTAAGTGAGGCTGATATTCTCCTGGCTAAATCTGTTGGAGGAATTGTTTTAAGCTTTAGTACTAAAATTAAGCCTGAGGTGCAGCGTCTTGCTTACACTGAAAAGGTACTTCTTCGAAATTATACAATTATCTATGAGCTTTTGGATGAACTTTCAGATGCTTTGGAGGGTAAATTACAGGCACAGATGGAACAGATTTTTGGAAGAGCAAAGATATTAGCTAAATTTCCTTTTGAGAAGACATTTGCCTTCGGTGTCTCAGTCCTTGAAGGCCGTATTGCCAAGGGAGATCGTATCCGCATTATGCGTGGTGAGGATGTTATTGGCGAGGGAATGCTCAATTCGCTTCGAATAGCCAAAAACCCGACTTCCAAGGTTGAAAAAGGTCATGAAGCAGGTGTTGTGATAACGCCAGCCCTTGACATACAGGTGGGAGATATGATACTATCCCATAGTTAGTTTCTATGGATAATGTAACACTTCAACAGATTAAAGACGCAATTGCTAAGGCTTCAAATATTGGTATTGTTGTTGGCCAAAATCCCACAGTGGATCAAATGGCTGCTGCACTTGCATTAAATATCTCATTAAATCAAGCAAATAGAAAATCAGTCGTCGCCTCACCAACAGAGCCTATAGTAGAAATTTCATCACTTGTTGGCATTAACAAAGTCCAAACCAGTCTTGGTGGAGAAGCTGGAGATTTAGTTGTTTCTTTCCCCTATGTTGAAGGAGAGATTGAAAAGGTTTCCTATACTCTTGAAAATGATTTTCTTAATATTATTGTGAAAGCAGGAGAAAAGGGTCTTTCTTTTGACGAAAGAGATGTTAAATATACTCGTGGTAGTGGAGCTGTGGATCTTCTTGTTGTTGTTGGAACATCTCGTCTTTCAGATTTGGGAGAACTTGTTAGTGGTGATAAAATACAAAATGCAAAGATTATTAACATTGATAACAGTCGCGAAAATCAGGGATTTGGTGATATTGTCATTGTTTCACCTGAAGCAGCATCCGTAAGTGAAGTTATGGGAGATCTTCTTCTTAACCTTGGATTCCATATTGACCGTGACACTGCACAAAATCTTTTGAATGGTATTACTGAAGCAACAACTAATTTTCAAGATCCTCGCTCAACAGCGCTGAGTTTTGAAATTGCATCACTTATGATGAAGAGTGGAGCGGTCAGAGAACGTGATGCTTCTGTTACTTCAGCTTTTTCACCAATGTCACGAACACAGGCACCACGTCAATTGGACAGACAACCACTTGAAGAAAAACTTCCGGAAAAACCTCAACGTTTTCAAAACGAGGATTTCGGCGCAGAAGAAGCCGTAACTCCATCTCAGAGAATCCAACGTATTCAGGAAGATTTACAACAGCAAAAAGATCAAGATAAAGATGAAGCGCCAATTGATTGGCTCTCTCCAAAAGTCTACAAAGGCTCTTCAAACGTTTAATAAGTTTTAGATCTATACCTATGCCACGCGAAAGATTTACTACTCCTACAGGAGATTTAGATACCGCTTTCAGAACAATAAGACAGTCATTACATAGGGCTCGTTTGGATCCTAATAATGTGGAAGACTTTTTTGGTCAAATAGATATGGATGCATCAGGTAAGATAGTTCGTACTCCATCTCTAGTTGATAAGGAGGGTTTAGTTACTTCTGTCACAGGATCTTTACGACCTGGATATTATGTTGAAATTGGTGTAGGACCTGAAAACAGAAGAATCCCAAGGAAGTTTACTACAATAAGTCCATATGTTGCTTATGATGGGACCTTTACGTCAAGTGATATTGGCGGCAGAGGGTCCGCGGCAATTCGTGATGATGCACATGCAAGAATACTAACAGATCAATTCCGGGTAGCAAATGATCAAAATCCGAATTTAACCGTTCGGTTAGGAGACGGACGGTCATTACCATTGTCAGATGGAAGTGTACAAGAAGTTTTTATGGGAAATGTATTATTGTCTCCAAGCACAAATATTCAAACGATGGTTCAGTTACTAAGTGAAGCAAAAAGAGTTCTGGATCCACAAACAGGAGTCTTTGTTATCGGTGAACACGAAATCATGCATGATCTTACAGAACAATTAGTTCTTCTTGATATGTTGCTTGCTCGTGTTGGATTTGAAAGAAATCTGGTTAGTGCTGATAAGATTGATTCGATAAGTGATGCTTTGGGGTGGCCGGCTAATCCAGTAGATCGAATAGGCACACAATTTGTGATTGCAAAACCAATTGCCGAAGCTCAAGTTTCTGCAAGAAGAGGTTTTCTTAGGCGAAGGTAATTTCGATATATGTTAAAAATTACCCACTACTTGTGATAAAAACGTGAAAATGATATAATACATTTTATGCCGTTGTCAACAACACAAAAACAAGAAATTATTAGTCAATATCAAACAGGTCAAGGCGACACAGGAAGTCCTGAAGTGCAGATCGCACTTTTGTCGACCCGCATTGGCCGGTTGGCAGAACATTTGAAAGCACATGCACATGATGTGCACAGTAGACGGGGACTTCTCTCAATGATTGCTAAAAGACGACGTCTTATTAACTTTTTGAAAAAAGTTGATGAAAAACGTGTTTCAGAGATTTTGAAGAAGATTGGATTGAAAGACTAAGAATAAATAGTATATAATACAGTAAGCTCCTTTCAAGAAATCAAAAACTTCGAAAAGAACGAAAGAGAAAGAAATAAATTAATGAACGACAAAAGAACCTCAGTATCTATAGCATTAGGAGGCAAAACACTTACCCTTGAAACAGGTACGTTAGCACCTCAAGCAACAGCCGCAGTTTTTGCGCGGCTTGGTGATACCGTTGTCCTGGTAACCGTTGTTGCCGGAGGCAAATCAGATCTCGATTATTTTCCACTTTCAGTTGAATATGGTGAGAGGTTGTATGCTGGTGGCAAGATCAAAGGCAGCCGTTGGGTCAAAAGAGAAGGCCGTCCATCAGATGAAGCTATTCTCGCAGGTCGACTTATTGACCGCTCAATTCGTCCACTTTTTCCAAAAGCATTCAAACATGATGTACAAGTTATCGTAACTGTTCTCTCAGTTGATGGCGAAAATGAGCCAGATATTGTCGCTTTGAATGCTGTTTCAGCAGCACTTGCTATCTCAAATATTCCATGGAATGGTCCAATTGGTGCAATCCGTATGGGATATATTGAACCAGGTGGCTATATCTTCAATCCAACAGCAAGTGAACAATTGACATCAAGTCTTGATTTGGTTGTTTCACAATCAAAAGACAAGACAGTCATGCTTGAAGCAGGTGCATTGCAAGTCCCTGAAGACGTTGTTCAGGGTGCTATTGTAAAGGCACATGAAGAAACACAAAAGGTTATTGCAGGTATTGAAGAATTTGTTGCAAAAGCAGGACGCGAAAAATTGCCAGTTTCACAAGATCCAACACTTGCGGAAGCAATTGCTCTTTTTGAAAAATCCTACAAAGCAGATATTGAAGCATTGATTAAGTCACGTGTTTCAAAAGAAGCAGGCGGTAATGAAGCAGAAGAACTCGTTAACAAAGTTTATGAAGAAATGAAGATGAAAGATCCAAATGCTGAAGTTGACAGTAAAACTCTTGCAAAAGCTTTGGAATATGTCATGTTCAAATTAATTAGAACAGATGTTATCACTAAGAAAAAACGTGCAGATGGACGAAAAGTTGATGAACTGCGTGAAATTTCAGGAAGTGTCAGTATCTTACCACGAACTCATGGTTCAGCAATTTTCCAACGTGGTATTACCCAAGCACTCAGTATCGTTACTCTTGGTTCTCCTCGTATGGAGCAATTAATTGAATCAGCTGAAGGTGAAGAGACAAAGAGATACATTCATCACTATTCAGGTCTTCCATATTCTTTTGGTCAGACAGGAAGAGTTGGAACACCATCTCGACGTGAAATTGGTCATGGTGCGCTTGCAGAACGAGCACTTAAAGCAGTTATTCCATCACAAGAAGTATTCCCATACACAATTCGAGTTGTCTCTGAAGTTTTGTCACAAAACGGATCAAGTTCTATGGCATCAACCTGTGGTTCAACACTTGCGCTTATGGATGCAGGTGTACCAATCATCGCACCTGTTGCTGGTATTTCAATTGGTATGTTCTCAGACGAGAAAGATTATGTTCTTATAACCGATATCATTGGTCTTGAAGATTTTTCAGGAGACATGGATTTCAAAGTTGCAGGAACTGAAAAAGGTATCACTGCAATTCAACTTGATGTCAAAATTCCAGGTTTGACCGATGAACAAATCAGTCAGATTCTTCCACGAGCTAGGGAGGCACGAATGAAAATTCTTGAGACAATGCATGCTGTTATTTCACAACCACGAGCTGCAATTTCAGAATATGCACCAAAGATTGAGATCGTTCAAATTCCAGTTGATAAGATTGGTGAAGTGATTGGTCCTGGTGGTAAAAATATTAAGGCAATTATTGCTCAAACCGGTGCACAAGTTGATATTGAAGACGACGGAACGGTTACTGTCTCAGGTGTCTCACAGGATGCCGTACAAAAAGCTGTTGATTGGGTGAGTGGTATGACCCGCGATGTTACTCCAGGTGAAGTATTTGAAGGAACAGTGAAAAGAATTCTTCCTTTTGGAGCATTTGTTGAATATCTTCCAGGAAAAGAAGGTATGGTGCATGTTTCAAAGATGAGACAGGGTTTTGTGAAAGATCCAAATGAAGTTGTTGCAATTGGAGACACAGTCCGCGTCAAAGTCGAAGAAAAAGATTCACAAGGCCGCATCAATTTAACAATGCTTATTGACGATCAAGGTAATGATCAGCCAAGACAACCACGTGAAGAGCAACCACGAGAAGAAGGCGGTTTTGAAAGACAACCACATGACCAAGGTTTCGAGCGACCACGTGGAAGAGGTTATGACCGAGACCGAGGTCCACGATCACGAGATGACCGTGGTGGTAGTTCACGAAGTGATCATCCACTTGCACGACAATTCCAAAGAGAAAATCAAGAAAAAAGAAGTAAAGGTAGATTCGGCGGCCCCAAAAAAAGATATAGTAGATAAATTTAAGAACGTAAGTCAACTCCAGAGTATCTAATTGCTGCATCAACACTATCATCATGATATACAATTCGCGCTGTAGCAACGAATAATCGATTTGCATTTAGCTCAAGTTCTTCCGGTGGCCCAAGTTTTCTACCAAAATAATTTCTTCCCGTAGCTTCTCCATCAGCTCCAGCGTCCATATCGCTTCTAACCTTTTCTAAATAAGTACGTACATCTGTAGTAGGTCCACCTGCAAAAAGCACTTTTACCTTATGAGCATGGACAAAATCAACCACTGCTTTAGCACTTTCTGTAGTACCAGGGCGTGGTAATTTAACCGCGGTTGCTCCCAGGTCTATTGCCCGTGATGCACCGTTCAAAATGTGATCAGTATACACTTCTATAGGAGTATGTTCACCAGGAAGATCTCTATAATGATATTCCGTATTTTTCCAAGGACTTTTCCAACGTCTCTTCATTTTTCTGGGATAGGCATGCACGAGAAATGGCATGTCGTTTTTCCGACACGCCTCGCCAATTTGGGCAGCATTTTGCAGCTGTCCATGTTCGTAGGAAGAGGTAGTATGTATTTGGAATGAAACAGCATCTGCACCAACTCTAAGTGCAGAATCAATTACCATATTTGGTGGCATGAGTGGTACTTTGTCTAAATGATGTGGTCCAGCTACGCTTACAGATGCATTAGTAATTTTACCAAGATCATCAGGCCATTCATCTCTAAAATTATCAAATCTGCCAGGATATGCTAATACAGCGCTTGCAACACCTCTAATCCCTCGATGTAATGGTTTTGGAAAACGTAATAAACCTGTTGCACCAACGATAACAGATTCATCAAGAGCAGCAACCAGTGCCTTGTCTGATTCAGGTAAGCCAACCTGTTTGCCTGTAAAAATCCTTGCCTGCCGATCTTGAAAAGTTTCAGCGCCCATAGATGAGTTAGACTACTGTTACCATACTATGGGGCGAATATTTTGTCAATATGCAAGAAATTTATAATTCTTTGTTTGAATACTTGTCTTTTAATAGTGTAATATAGATATATGGATCCTGCCCAACAGACACAATCTGTTCCATCA
>CAYMJR010000013.1:12523-16397 GCA_964391315.1 uncultured Gammaproteobacteria bacterium
CAGCACAGACACTGAATAACACAATTTCTCCTACCAAAGATACTCCTAAAGGGGAGTCATATGATCAGATCAGAAAACTCGGTGAGAAAGTGGAGCATGCGGTATTGCCAGAAGAGCTAAAGACCCTTTTAACAGAGCGTATTGCCAGACTTGCTCTTATCCGTTCTGGGGCTGGGTTTATGAGTTCGACATATATTCTTGAGTATGAGGCAACATCTCGCTACATCAATTGGTGTGTTGGGATACCGTGGAATAAGAGAAGCCAGGATTTATTGGATCTTGCGAAAGCACGGGAAATTCTTGATAAAAATCATTATGGGCTTGCGATGCTCAAACAGCGTGTCCTTGAATATATTGCATCAATGATGCTAAATCTAAAAAACAATGGTCCTGAATTTTTGTCGAAATCACCAATTTTGTGTTTTGTAGGACTCGCAGGTACCGGTAAAACGACTTTTGCAAAATCAGTCGCAGACGCACTTGGCCGACATTTTGAACGTATTCCTTTCGGAGGAATGGCAGACTCGCGTGTTCTTCGTGGACAATCGAGATATTTTCCTGATGCAGAACCAGGATCCATTATTAAACGGTTGGTACACGCAGACGCGAAAAATCCGGTCATTCTTTTAGATGAATTGGATCGTGTCACAGAAACAGCAAGATCAGATATTATGGGTGTTCTGATTGAATTGTTGGATCCGGAGCAGAACTCTGCATTTATTGATCATTACATAGATTATCCCGTAAATCTTTCAAGTTGTCTTTTTGTCGCAACTGCTAATAATACAACTGCTATCTCAACAGCTGTGTTGGACCGTCTTGAAATTATTCAAATGCCGTCCTACACAGACGAAGAAAAAATGATGATTGCCAAAAATTATGTCTTTCCTAAGACACGTCAACTTGTTGGTCTCAAAGATGAGCAATTAGCAATCGATGATGCTGTCTGGACAAATCTCATCAGACCGCTTGGTTATGACTCAGGTATTCGAAGTCTTGAACGAACAGTAGGGGGAATGTGCCGAAAAGCAGCCCGTATGATTGTCGAAGGGCAAGCGCAACAAGTACGAATCACCAGCCAAAATGTAAAGCAATTTCTCCCGGAGTATTAAAACTCATTTTGTACTTTTGATTTTTTAAGGTATACTTATTTTACATAAATGAATGAAGAACAAGTAAATAAACCGCAGCCTGCCTCACAACCATCTGTTTCCTTTATCCCTCTCGGAGGAGAGGAAAATGTCACACGCAATATGTATCTGTACGAATATAAAGATCAGATACTGATTGTTGATTGCGGGCTTGGTTTTCCGGATGAGACGATGCTTGGTGTTGATTTGCTCCTTCCTGATATCTCGTATCTACTTGATACGATCAAATCCGTGAAGAAAAGAATTGTTGGCATGATCTTAAGCCACGGACATGAAGATCATATTGGAGGATTGCCATTTATTCTCCCACAACTTCCGAAATTTCCCATTTATGCATCTCCTTTGACGACTGCATTATCAAATGAGAAATTAGCAGAATTTAAATTGCCACGTGCTGTGCAACAGGTTAATTTTAACAATCCTGAAATTCGTTTGGGTGATTTTACTGTTTCGTTAATCCACGTCACCCATTCAATTCCTGATAGCACCAATATTTTTATCAAGACTCCTGTTGGTAATTTTTATCATGGGAGTGATTATAAAATTGATTTGACTCCTGCAGATGGGAAATTAACAGAATTCGACAAAATTTCACAGGCATCACGGGACGGCGTTTTGTCACTTATGTCCGATTGTCTTGGTGCCCACAGAAGCGGTCATACGCCATCAGAAAAAATGTTGGGGAAGAATTTTGAAGACGAGATGCGGGACTGTCAAGGTAAATTTATTATTACGACCTATTCCTCAAATATCTCACGGATTCAACAAGCTGTACACGCAGCAGAAAAAGTAGGAAGAAAGGTTTGTTTTGTCGGCCGGTCAATTGTCAAAGTCAAAGAGATTGGACAACGACTTGGTTATCTACAGATTCGGTCCGGAACAGAAGTACCAATAGACGCTTTGAGAAGTCTTAAAAATCGTCAGATTGTACTTGTCGTTGCAGGAAGTCAGGGACAAGAAAATTCTGCACTGACACGAATTGCCAATGGTGAACACAAGGAGATTAAATTAGAGCAGCAAGATGTGGTTGTTTTCTCCTCTGATACAATTCCTGGCAATGAAATTGCTGTCAATGAGCTGTTGGATACCATTGCCAAAAAAGGTGCCAGAGTTGCCCATTCAGATGTTGCCGGAACATTCCATGTTTCAGGTCATGGTTCGATCGAAGACCATAAACTGATGATCGCACTGACCAAGCCACGTTTTCTCACACCAATTAGTGGAACATACCGGGACATGATTGCATATAAAGATATGACAATGCAAATGGGATATCGATATAAAGATACATTTTTGATTGAGAACGGACAGGAAATTATTTTTACCACAAACAGTGCACGGTTTGGCCGCAAATTGGATATTAAGAATATTTACGTTGATGAAGTCTCAGGAGAAGAACTTGAAAATTTTGTCGTCCGGGACCGGGAGCGTTTAGCACGGGAAGGAGTAGTTGTTATTCTTGCTGAAGTGAAGTCGTCTGATGGACAACTGGCAGACAAACCAGAAATCATTCTCCGTGGCTCATCGCTTACGGAGACTAATGGTCTGACAGAAGAAATTGAAAAAGCACTCGCTGCAAGAAAAGAAAAAATTACCAATTGGGTACATGTCAGAAAATTAATTAGCGAGACAGCTGGGCGACATCTCCTGAAAAAATTCCGTACTCGTCCTCTGATCCTTCCGGTTGTGATTGAAGTATAAAGTTTTTATATTGAACACTCCATATGCTCGTGTTAGGATAGGATTATGCATCCACAGCACGAAGAGCAGGAATTTTCATTTAAGAGTCTCTTCGTCCCACTGACCACCCTCAAAGCGATTCACTGGATAATTATTATTGGGTTAGTAGTTTATGCCAATATGCTCTTTAATGGGTTTGTTTGGGATGATTTTGGATTTATCATCGATAATCCATTAATGCATAGCATTAATTTAGTAGAGATATTTAGTAAAAATACATTTAATGATCCGGCATATCATTATATACCGGTGTCAGCATTGTATTTTTCGTTACTCTATTCATTTGTCGGAAGTACTCCATTCCTTTATCATTTTTTACAACTAACGTTACATATCACTAATACAATACTGATTTTTTTTGTGTTTAAGAAATTTTTTGAAAAAAAGATTTCTTTGATCCTCTGTCTTATTTTTCTTATCCATCCTATGAATATTGAATCGGTATCTTTTATAGCATCAACAGTTGGTCCGCTTTCTTTTATTTTTGGACTAGTGGCATTTCTTATCAGTATGAAGCAAAAATTATCGACAAAAAATTATATTGTTATTTCTCTTCTCATGCTTTCATCAATACTTTCAAAAGAAACAGGTATTCTCTTTATGGCTGTAATGTTACTGTATACCTATTTATTTAATCCCAAAAATAGTAAGCGTCTTCTTCTCTTTGAAGTCATTACAACTATTTTTTATTTTCTTATGAGAGTTTTAGCAATTGGCATATCAACAGAAAGACATCAAGATATTCCAGTTCTCAAGATGAGTTACCTGGAGAGAATAATTAATATTCCTAAGGTTATTTTTTATTACATAAAGACATTTTTTTATCCTGATCGGTTGTACATTGATCAGCGTTGGTTTGTTAAACAGATAACTATCTCTGATTTCTATTTACCGTTAGTAATTGTGATCCTATTTTTCTTTGTAATAACAATACTTGGTATATATGTTAAAAAATATTACAAAGAATTTTATAAACCTTTTGT
>CAYMJR010000013.1:16497-36124 GCA_964391315.1 uncultured Gammaproteobacteria bacterium
ACCCATCAACCACTCGATTCAAATAAGCTCTATTAATTTAATAAGTATTTAATAAGTATTTAATAATTGAGGAGTATAGTTAAATAAAACTGATTTTTATCTGAATGAAAATAAAGCTAACTTCTCTTCTTTTCTTTTTCCTCACGTTCCTTTTTGGATTGTTTTCTACAGCAGTGGTACATGCTGCCAATGCATTCAGCATTACTGGAACAGTAACTGATCAGAACGGTCATGGTGTCCAAAACGTTTCAGTAACAGCAACAGCTCCCGGAGGAAGCACTGTGCAGTTTGGACCAAGTACGACTGCAAGTGATGGATCATATCAACTTAATGTAAATGCCGGTACCTATGACATTCATTTTGATGCGACTGGGTACAATCCAGTTGTCCAGTCTAATTTTAGTGTAGCTTCTGACCAGGTCCTCAATGCACAATTTATTCCTATCGTTCATACGTTTTCCGGTACATTGAGAGATAAAGCGGGGAATCCAATTGTCGGAGCACACGTTGGGTTCTACAATAATGGCATCTCCTCCTGTACTGATGCAAATGGTCATTTTAGTGTAACCGTTAGTAGTGGGGAGTATAACCCGTATGTTTCGGACTTTGGGAATAACTGTGGAGCAATTCCATCGCAGTTTAATGGTCTTAATATACTTGATTTCATTGGATCAACTCTTGTAGATTTAAGGAACAGTGATATTACTCAGGATATTACCTTACAAAATTCTACGATTACGGTAACAGTAAAAGATAGTAATGGCAATCCTTTGGCAAATACTCCGGTAAGAGAGATTCCACAGAATGGATCAACGGTTCTTTTTGCAGGAGAGTCAAGTAGACCTATGGAGAATCAATTAGATTCTCAGGTAACGACAGATTCAAATGGGGTAGTAAAGCTTGTATCGTTTGATGGACTATCTTATGGTCAAACGTTTGGTGTCACAGATCTTCGTGATAATATTTGTGTAGTTGAAACCAATAGTAATCCACGATTCTGTATGACTGCACCATTAACGGTAAATGGAGATATGTCTTTAACGCTTACAGAGCCAGCTCTTCATACGTTTTCCGGTACATTGAGAGATAAAGCGGGGAATCCAATTGTCGGAGCACACGTTGGGTTCTACAATAATGGCATCTCCTCCTGTACTGATGCAAATGGTCATTTTAGTGTAACCGTTAGTAGTGGGGAGTATAACCCGTATGTTTCGGACTTTGGGAATAACTGTGGAGCAATTCCATCGCAGTTTAATGGTCTTAATATACTTGATTTCATTGGATCAACTCTTGTAGATTTAAGGAACAGTGATATTACTCAGGATATTACCTTACAAAATTCTACGATTACGGTAACAGTAAAAGATAGTAATGGCAATCCTTTGGCAAATACTCCGGTAAGAGAGATTCCACAGAATGGATCAACGGTTCTTTTTGCAGGAGAGTCAAGTAGACCTATGGAGAATCAATTAGATTCTCAGGTAACGACAGATTCAAATGGGGTAGTAAAGCTTGTATCGTTTGATGGACTATCTTATGGTCAAACGTTTGGTGTCACAGATCTTCGTGATAATATTTGTGTAGTTGAAACCAATAGTAATCCACGATTCTGTATGACTGCACCATTAACGGTAAATGGAGATCTTAGTCTCCTTCTTCAACAACAACCTAATGTTACTCCGACCCCTACACCAACCGAAACTCCAACTCCTACACCGACTGCTACCCCAACTCCCACACCTACAGCTACACCGACGCCAACTCCAACCAATACACCAACTCCTACGCCAACTAACACTCCAACACCAACACCCGTGCCAAATGTTCCACCTGTTGTGGGAGCAATCACAGCACCAACAGCGCCAGTAGTTGTGAACACTCAAGTAAATGCTTCAGCCAACTTTACTGATGGTAATCCTGGTGATACACACACAGCAGTTTGGAATTGGGGAGATGGGATGACAAGCCCAGGCAATGTTACCGAAAGTAACGGAACAGGATCAGTTGCCGGCAGTCATGTATATATTGCAACAGGAGTTTATACAGTTACGTTGACTGTTACAGACAATAGCAATGCCAGTGGAACGTCAGTCTTTAAATACATCTCAGTGTACAATCCAACGCCACAAGGATTGTTTAGTGGAGGGAGTCATTTCCAGTCTCCTGCAGGAGCATATACTGCCAATCCATCATTGACGGGTCAAGTGAAATTTGGGGTTACTGCAAAATATCAGAATGGGGTAGCGACGGGAAATGTAAGTATGAACTTTAAAGCAGCAAATTTTGAGTTTGTTTCAACAAATGTGAGTATTTTAGTGACAGCAAGTGGAAAAGCAACGCTTCGAGGGACAGGGACAATTAATGGAGCAGGAAATTATAATGTACTCGTGACTGGAATTGATTCAGCAAATACAATTCGATTCAAGATTACCGATTCATCGAACAACGTGATTTATGACTCTCAACCAGGAGCAGATGATACTGCAGATCCCACAGCTGCAGTAACAGGCCACATCACCGTCCACTAATTTTCCTGTAGTATTTGAAGTATAAGGATTTGTCATCTGAGGCATAAAGTTCTATAATAGCCCTATGCCCAAGCGGAGTGGTCGTCGTAAACCTTTTAAATTAAAACTAAAGAAAAATACTGTTTATACAATTTTTGGGATTGGATCCTTCCTTATAGGTATTTTCCTTCTTCTATCCTTTACCCAAAATGGTGACAGCGCAGTTATGATTAATACTGCACTTCAGGAAAAATTTGGCGGTGTTGCATTCCTTATCCCATTCATTTTTTTCTTCCTCGGTTTTCTTTTTCTGCATCTTAAGTTTTATCTCTCACGTTTGAATGTGACTATTGGCTATGTGTTGCTTTGTGTATCGCTTCTTGCGATCACACGTAGTGGAACTGTTGGAAATCAGATCTTTTCAATCATAGAAGAGATTTTATCAACACCTGGTGCAGATATCGTATTCTTGGGAGGACTTCTTGTGGGGTGTATTGTCTTTTTTGATACATCAATTGATGAATTATTTCAGGCAGCAGGTGCAATTGGGAGTACCCTTGGTAGGCTTATCCCGCGAAGAATATTTGTTAGAGGAGAAGGAAATGAAAAGAGTGCTAAATCGGTTTTGGATAAGACAAAACCAATTACTATCAAAGGTGGCGCTCAAGTACACAAAGAAGAGCCTGTTGCTCCAATCAAAGCAGTTATTCATCAAGCACAGCCACCTAAGAAAGAGCAAGAGATACTCCCTGAAAAGTTGGTTACCAATATGTTGGGTCAAGGTGCAGCAGGCGTTTGGGAATATCCATCACTTTCTTTACTTTCTGAAGTACCAGGCAAGAAAGCAGAGCGGGGAGATATTAATAAGATTGCAGCAACAATTGAAAAGACGCTTCAGAGTTTTGGAATTGATGCACGTGTTGCTGAGGTGAATTTAGGTCCTGCAGTCACACAGTATGCGCTTGAACTTGCCCTAGGTACCAAAGTTTCAAAAATCACTTCCCTTGCTAATGATTTGGCGCTTGCAACGGAAGCACCTACTGGCCAGATCCGTATTGAAGCACCAATTCCAGGCCGCAACTTGGTCGGTATTGAAATACCAAACCGTTCATTGGAAGTTGTGACACTTCGAACAATGCTTGCTTCAGGTGTCATGCAGAAAGCAAAATCTAAGTTGACTGTTTCGCTTGGTCTTGATGTATCAGGAAATCCAGTTATTACCGATATTGCAAAAATGCCTCACGTTTTGGTCGCTGGTACGACTGGCTCTGGTAAATCTGTTCTGATCAATGCATTTATTTCATCTATCCTTTTCCGCGCATCTCCTCAGGAAGTGCGATTGATTCTTATTGATCCGAAACGTGTCGAGTTTACTGTATATAATGGCATTCCTCATCTTTTGACGCCTGTTATTGTCGAGCCCGAAAAAATTCTTTCAGCGCTTAAGTGGGCAATGGGAGAGATGGATAAACGCTATAAATTGTTTGCAGAGCGGGGAGTTCGAAATATTGACTCCTACAATGAGCTTTCAGGATTCCAGGCACTTCCCTATATTGTTGTGGTTATCGATGAACTTGCTGATCTTATGATGTTTGCTCCTGTTGAGGTCGAAGATGCGATTGCACGTATTGCTCAGATGGCCCGTGCAACAGGTATTCATTTGGTGATTGCGACCCAGCGTCCATCTGTGAACGTCATTACTGGTCTTATTAAAGCTAATGTGCCGACCCGTATTGCCTTTAATGTGTCATCTATGATTGACTCCCGTGTTATTCTTGATTCTCCTGGTGCTGAAAAGCTTCTTGGAAGAGGAGACATGTTATACATTCCTCCGGATCAAGCAAAGCCTACCCGTATCCAGGGAGCATTCCTTTCTGAAAAAGAAGTCCATAAATTGGTTGAGTTCTTAAGGTCCCGCAACTATCCTGTTGAATACACAGAAGAGGTGATCAATCAGCCATTGCCACTGAAGAAAGGTGCTGGAGGCGGTACATCATCTGCTGGAGCAGATGGAAAAGATGGACAGATTGAAGAAGCAATTCGACTTGTCTGTCAATTCAATACGGCATCGGCATCATTCCTTCAGAGAAAAATGTCTGTTGGATATGCACGAGCTGCCCGTATCCTTGATCAGCTTGAAGAGATGGGGATTGTCGGACCAGCAGAAGGTGCAAAACCGCGAGACGTGTTGGTACGTAACGCAGAAGAATATTTAGCTGGTCAACAACAGGGAGGGGAATAGATGGTACGTTTGGGTCAACTTTTATACAGGCAGAGGCTACGCAAGAATTTAAGTCTTGCAGATGTATCCCGAAGAATAAAAATCAAAGAACAATTTCTTGCAGCGATTGAGCGGGGAGAATATAACAAACTCCCATCACCTGCGTATGCAAAAGGTTTTGTGACGAATTATGCGTCCTTTTTGGGCCTTCCTCGTACAGAAGTTGTTGCTCTCTTCAGGCGCGAATTTGATGAGAAACGAGCAATCAAAGTGTTACCTGATTCAATGACACGAGAAAAAAAGGTTCTTAGTGGTATACGGATTCAGGATTCGTTGCTTATCATCGGAGGACTGATAGTTCTTTTTATCGGATTTTTGTTATTTCAATATCGAGCTGCATTTATTGCCCCACCTCTCTCTATTACCTCACCAAAGGATGGTGCTGTTTTTGCACAAAATGTTACTGTCTCAGGAAAGACAGACAGTGATGCGACAGTTATTGTAAACAATGAAGTAATCGCACTCGATAATAATGGCGATTTTACCAAACAGTTAGCTTTTTTTCCTGGTAAGGCGGAGATTGTTATCAAAGCGAGAAATAGATTTGGAAAAGAAACAATGGTTACGAGGGAGATAACGGTTAAATAGAATGATATAGTCTGCATTCCTTGACACTGACCGTAAATTCAGGTAATTTATATTATACATATGATCGATTCTGTCCAATTGATTTTATTACTCGTGATTATTACGCTCACGGTGCTCCTTGTTATCTTAGGAATCCAGGTATTTTATATTCTTCGAGACGTTCGCCAGACCATTAAAAAAACCAATAAAATTCTCGAAAATGCAGATAATATTACAGAAGGTATTCAAGGGCCAATTACTGCTATCTCCTCATTTGTTCTTGGTACAAAAGCCACCTCACTACTTTCAATTGCCCGCTTGGTGAAAGGATTTCTCGGTCATGACCGGGATGAAAAACACAGACACGAATAATGGAAAACAAAAATAATAATCAAAATGGATTTGGTAACGGCTTTGTGCTGGGACTTTTGGTTGGCATCGTCGCAACGCTTTTTATAACGACAAAAAGAGGTCGGGAGCTGTTTAAAGAATTGACAGAAAAGGGTTTTGAAAAGTTTTCAGATCTTGAAGAAAAGCTTCAGGAAAAGACACGAGACTTTCAGGATGAGTATGAAGAGATGGAAGAGGAAGAAGATGATTACGTTCCTCAGGAGTCGCGTCCAGAGACACCACGTGACGTCAGGCAGATTGCTCATGAAGAACAACATGGATCATCACATAAGCCTTCTGGTGTGCGCCGCTTCTTCAGAAAGAAAAGTTAATTCTCCCAAGGGAATGTTTCTACATTTTCAATTGTTCTCAAATAATAATTAGGTTCAATTTTAGATATAGGCATGATATAAAGACATGCAGTTTGGACAAATGCACCTTTTGATTCCAGATATTCTTTAGCTGCAATAAGGCTTTTTCCTGTTTCAAGCATGTCTTCAACCAATAATATCCGTTTGTCTTTGAGATCTGTTGTAATATCTGTCGTTACTTTTCGTTCGTTCTCTTGTTTTTCTACAGTCAGACAATACATGTGTTTTATCTCTAAATATGTTGCAAGCAGACGAGCAGGGATGACACCACCCCGGATGATGCCAATAATAATGTCTGGAGGAGAAGTTTTAATTTTCTGGGAAAGTGTGTGGATTTCTTCTTCAAATTGTTGCCAAGTCATAGCTTATTACAAACCATATTTTTGGATATTTGCGTTATGCTGCTGAAGTGTCGTTGCATAATGATTGTGTCCTGATTTGTCTGAAATGTAATATATGTAGTTTGTCGTCGGTGCGTTTGCAACTGCTTGAAGTGTTGCCAAACCAGGATTGGAGATAGGTGTTGGCGGTAACCCTGGGTGTTTGTATGTATTGTACGATGAGCTGATTTGAAGATCGTCTGTTGTTAGCTCTTTTTTCCACCAGCTTTTTGTATTGGACTGATAGCCAAGAGCATACTGAACTGTTGCATCAATATTCAGCGCCATGCCAATTGAAAGACGGTTAAAAATAACTGATGCTACAAGAGGTCGGTCTTCATCAAAAAGTGCTTCGCGTTCGACCATTGATGCAATTGTTACCAATTCCTGTTGAGTATAGTGGGCTTGTCGTGGCCCAGAAACCGTTGCATATTTTTTCTCAAAATTATTGGTCATGGTTGAAAGGACTTGATTAACTGATACATTTGTCGGGAAAAGATAGGTGTCAGGGAATAAATAGCCTTCGTGTTCTTTGAGAAGTTGTCTCCATGAGTCATTGTATGAGGGGAGCTTTTCTTTGAGAATATCGGCAATTTCGTCCGAACGTACTCCCTCAGGGAAAGTGACCCGGATATCAAGTGAACCATGCGTTAATGTTTGCGTTATTGTCTGTAGATTCATATTTCTTGAAAGACGAAAATTTCCTGCCTGGATTTTGTTATCAAGGTTTTGTACTTTGACAAGTAAGAAGAAAGCAACGGTGTTGTTAATAAGCCCTTGAGCTTTTAAGTCATTGGCGATTTCACGGATTCCTTCACCTGGCTTAACAATAAAAGCTTTTTGTGATTTGTCGGAGATATCAACAGGTGCGATTGCCGTGACCCACCAGGCAGCAATACCACCAATGATGAGAAGAAGCAGCACGATTAAAAATGAAAACCTCTTTTTTATTGACATAATTGAAAAGGATTGAGTTATTCGTACTCAAGTATTGGGAAATTATCCATTGATACCTTTGCTTCTTTCAAATTATATTCTGATTCACTATACAAGGTAAATAATGTATCTCCCGGTTTGGTTGTTTCGCCGACTTTTTTATTGAGAAAAATACCACTTTTTTTCTGAGCAGGTGCACCAAGCAGTTTTGCAATGATTGTCGCGTTTTTACTATCTATTCTTTTGATTGTTCGTACGTGATGCGTTAGAACCTCATAAGAATATTTGCCTGGCTTTAAATCATCACTTATTATATCAGATTTTCCGCCCTGTGCTTTAATAATTTCCCGCATTTTTGCATGTGCTTCACCGCTTTTGAGGATATGTGCTGCCCAATCTTTACCGCTGCCGAATTCTTTTCTAACACGATCCTTCAAACTTTTTGGCACATCTTTGAGACAAAGGTCAAGCAACACACCAGCAAGCATTAATGCGCGCTTTTCAAGATCAAGAGGCCTGTCTTTTGTTTGTTCAAGAACCTTTATTGCTTCACGCGCTTCAAGGAGTGGTCCAATGCCTCGTCCCGCGGGCTCTTCTGTTTTATGAATTTGGACGAGAATTTTAACTTTAAACCTGTTGGCTAAGTATTCAAATTTACTTTTAATCAATTCGGCGTCGGCAAGAGAATGGACTTTTACATACTTTCCGTAAGGAAGATCAATCACAATATGATTTGAACCAAAGGCAATTTTTTTTGCCATGATTGAGACAAGAAATTTGTCAAAGCTTTCAAAAAGAAGCGGTTCTTCAACTCGGATCAATTCATCGTCAGCAGGTGCAATATCAACACTTCCACCCCACACGATACAACCGTTGGTTTTTTTAACAATTTCATAAATTTGTTTTTCAGTAAAGGTAACCGGTGCAAGAATCTCCATATCATCAGCTGTTCCGCCTGGAGTAGTAATAGCACGCGAGGAACTTTTTGGTATGGTAAATCCGGCTGCTGCAACAATCGGAATGACAATTAGTGTTGTTCGTGTTCCTGGTACACCACCAATAGAGTGTTTGTCAGCAACGATACCTTTAAACTGTAATTTTTCACCGGTCTCAATCATGGCGCGGGTTAAGAAATAAATTTCTTCATTGGTAAAGCCTTTGGAATAACCGGATGCTGCGAAGTATGTTGTCAGAATATCGCCCAATCTTTTATGGGAAATTTCATCCATAATGGAGTAAATTTCTTTGTAGGATAATTTTTTTCCAAGTAATTTTTTTTGTATGGCTTCAAGGGCAAGTGAGGATTTTTCCATAATTAATAATTTCGCATTTGATCAATCATATAATTTATTGAGTTTTTAATGAACATGAAAATAGTATAGAAAATAATTTTTGTCCATCGAATCAACGTAGGCATGGTACGTCTTAAGATTAAAATGTATTGATTTTGTTGTAGATTTTCGTCCATAGTTTTTTTGTTTTAGATTTTCTCTAGTCGCGATTTAATAATCAATCGTTTCCAGATCGTTCCCGGCGGTGTGCAAGTGACAACCGTCAAATAGCTGTCATCTGTTGGCTGGGTGAGATAGGAAACATCCTCAGGATCAACAATAGTTAATGAAACGATATCATAAGTATACGGCGTATTGTTGACTGTGACAAGGAATTTATCACCAACTTTGACATTAAGGATGTTGGCAAAGATAGTTTTATAATTTGTTGGGTCATAGAGTTGAGGCAATGTTGAGTGACCAAAAATGACTGCATTACCTTTCTGTGGCGGGATGGCGGTTCCGGGGAAATTAACAAGGTGATGATTGATATCGGTATCAACCGTTGAAACAACGGCATCTTCTATCTTCAACTTTGGAATCGAGAATGAGTATTTGGTAACCGTTGAAACAACGGCATCTTTTTTATAAACAGGAGGAAGCCAATTACCATTGTGTACTGAAGTTGCCAAGAGACTTTTAATCATATCTTTTGTCATGATAGTTGAATGTGGAATGGGAGATGCAAAGTCCGTGTTGGCAAATGCAGGGCGAAGATATAATTCCCAGAAAAAAAGCGGCGATAGAGTGTAGAGACCAAAAATGAGACCGATGAGTGCAATACCAAGCCCAGCAAAGCGAAGGGGTTTTCTCCAGTTTTTTCTTTTTGCTTTCGTATAGATTTGTTTTGCCATACTATTCTGGCTTTACTTCAATACTTACGTGTTTCGGCAGGTGAGGGATCAGGTTTGGTAAGAGTGGAATATTGGGTGAGAAATTGACTTTACTTTCTGCAACTTGTGGAAGCCCAGCAAGGAATGTTTTGGCACTCTTGAGCGACATCTTTTCAAGTTTGTTTGCGACGTCTTCTGTATCAATATCAGGAAGAAGTCCTGCTTCGATGTTCAATTTGGCATCGATTGCATCTTTATCTTGTTTGGGATCAGTAACGGTATTTTTGATACTACTATCATTAATTGTTTGAGAATATTTTTCTTTCAAGAGAGATTTCGCGAAGCTATTAACTTCATCATTTTTGTAGGCAAGAGATTCAAATTTGACAGAAGCTGTTAATTTGACTGTCGTTGCTTCGTCATTAACATTATTATCAAATTTTGCATTCTGGAGGCTTACAACTGAGATAAAAGGAAGGACAGTTTCATCACTGCCTGCTGTTTGTGCGATTGCACTTTTTGCTTTATCTTCAAGACTTTTTGGTAAGTCAGATTTAAGCTTGGCGATATCATTGCTTGAAACAACCTGTACCGTTTTTTTCGAACCACCTGAAAAGGCGTTGTCATTTTTGGCACCCAAAGATGCATTGCTTCCGATGGTAAATTTGGTTCCTGATGGAAGATTGGCCTCTGTGCCAATATCACGGGCAGTTACTGGAACATCTGCTGTTCCGGGTTTGGTTCCTGAGAAAATGTCTCCTGATGCGGATGCAACAGTTACAGCTTTATCAAGAAGAAAGACAATTCCGTTGCTTGATTTAATGGCAGTGCCGTTTTCAAGCGTAATTGAGTTATTATCGTTGTTATAAACAGTTACTGTTCCTTTTGCTTTATTCCCGACATCTTTTTTTCCTGTCGTGCTCGTTGTGACTGAGCCGTCAACAGAAGTATCAATAGGCTTTGCTGCGATAAGATTTTTCGAGAAATCACTTGAGGAATTACCTGAAAAAGTAACTGAAGCGTCTTGGTTTACCATTTTTGGTTTCACAGAAAGAATGACTTGTGCCTGAACAGAATTGTTGTAAAACGATGTGAGCCAGCTGATAAATATAATAAGAGCGGCAAGAGCAACAAGTGGGATGATAAACCTTCGATTTCCTCCCATTTTAGGAATTGCAATTTTTGGAAGATGCAGCTTTGATAAGAATGCAAGTGGATTGGGTCTGAGTTGTTGCTCATCTTCTTCCTCATCCATTTCTTCAGGTGTTACCTTTCCAACTTCTTCAAAATTATCGAAGTGTGGTTTGACTCCATCTGTGTCCTGATGTGGAGCATGGTGAGCAGGTTCATGCGCACTTGGAAGCGGTGTTGTTTTGGTGATATCAGCATCTGTTACAAAACCAAAATTATTACCACTGAGGAGTGGGGTGTCAGATGAAATAGAAGAACGAGATGGTATAAACGGTTCTTCCTCGTGTTCGTCGGTTATTTTTGGTTTCTGTATCTCATCTTCTTCATCCCCAATTGGTCTTTTAAGCCGTTTTGATGGGACATAATCTGAGTCCTCAGTATCTTGTTCTGTTGATTCGTTTGTTTCTTGCGTCATCTTTCCTTCTATTTTGAGATTCATTCCTTCAAGTTCAAATCCCATTTGCTGAGCAGCACCAAAAGCAACCGATTTTGCATCAAATCCTGCAGGCAGTGCTGTTATTTGTGGGACGTGAAGAAATGGAAGACTCTTGCTCCATTGATGACCGATAAATTGTTGTTGTAATTCTTCTGCTCTTTTTGCATCATAAATAAGAATCCGGGCGGGAAGTACAGCAGTTGTAAAATGTTTGAGTAGGTTATCAACAGTCGCCGGCGCCGAGTGTTCAATAGGTCCATCAATCCGTTCAACGCTTTTTCCGCCACGCATAAGATTTAAGGTTACTGTCTTGCGGCCAATTTCAGCCAAAATTGCAGAGAGTGGAGCTCCCTCTTCTTCCTGAAGTAAGTGCGAGATAGCCTCAGTTACGACCATAAATCCAATTGGGGTAAGATCAAGCGCATCACACACTTTTTTTAATTTTGAAAGGTTATCTTTAGTTATTTTTTTGGTTTCTTCTTCAACCCAAGTATCTTTGACACCAAATACCGTTTTGTGTGTCTCAATATCCGGAGGGAGAACTTCTTCAGCGCGGCTTATCGTTCTATCAACAAGTGAAATGAGTTCTTCAAGATTTGATTCTTCAAGCGATAACGGGAAAAATTCCTCGTGTTTGTTAAGTACTTTGAGCTTGCCAAGTGATTGTTTCAGAACGACAGCACTTGCTTTCTCATCAGTGAGGAGAAGCGCCAAAAAATATTCAGATTCTTCTTCTTTTTTATTTTGAAAAAAAGGTAAGGGCAGTTTCATAGGCTACTATCCAACTACAGCATAGATCCTTCGCAGCTTATTGCCAAGGTTCTCTTGCTTTATTATCTTAACTGATTTAAGTTTCCCTGTAAAATCAACATGCGGACCGCCACAAAATTCGATCGAATAGGCATGATGGTCGCCCTCTTTGCCTGATCCGCCAATGAAATAAATTTTTGAAGTTGCTGCATAGGTGTCTTCAAAGAGACCAATGGCACCCATCTTTTTTGCGTCTTCTGTTGGAATCATCTCAAAATGAACTGGTAAGTTTTCTGTAATTTTTTCATTGATTACATCCTCAAGTTGCTTAACTTCCTCGTCAGTGAGTTTACGGTCAAAATTAAAATCAAATCGAAGGCGCTCAGTTGTGATATTAGATCCTGATTGGTGTAATTGTTTCCCAAACATATCCCGAAGTGCTTGATGCAATAGATGTGTTGCTGTGTGTCCCATGATTGTCCTCTCTTGATGATCTGCCAGGCCACCACGGAATTTTTGTTCAGCACCTTTTCGTGACAGATCTTTATGTGCTTTCATTTTTTCTGCAAAGCCTTGTCTGTCGAACTGATAGCCAAGATTTTCAATTTGGGTTGGGGAGAGACCGTGTGATGTATATAAATAGAATGCGTCATCGACAGTAATTTCTTTGATGCCCATGAGTTCGTCGCCTTGTTTAGAATACTTTTTAATAATATATGCTCGTGCTCTCTCAAGTGCACTACTATATTTTTTGACTTCTTCAAGAATAGTAAATTTAATCTCTTCAAATTTCTTGATCAACTGAGGATCAGTTTCTTTATACTGTTCAACAACAGCTTCGACGATTGAAGAGATATCTTTTCCACCTAAACTTGAAAAGTGATCGAATGCACGCCTGATCAATCTTCTTAAGATATATCCTTGCTCGGTGTTGGATGGGCGGACACCTTCTGCAGCGATGAAACAACTTCCAAGGATATGATCGGTGATGATTCGCATTCCTGTTTCATTGCCGTCATAGGATTTGCCTGTTTGGTTTTCGATCGCTTCAATAATTGGCTTTAAAAGATTTGTTTGGAACACATCTGGTTGATGTTCGATAGCAAGAAGCTGTCGTTCAAGACCTCCACCAAAGTCGACGTTTGGTTTAGGAAGTGGTTTGAGACTTCCGTCTTCTTCTTTTCGATACTGCATAAAAACACTATTGGCAATTTCGATATAGCGGCCGCAGTCACAATTCACATGGCATTTTTCATTTTTAAATGGACTATTCTCATGGATCTGACGGTCTGCACCAAAATCATAAAAGATTTCACTATCCGGTCCGCCTGGTTCGCCAGCAGGCATTTTATCCGGCGTTCCTGAGCGGGACCACCAGTTTTTGTTGGCGTCATATGCAAAGATTCGATCATTTTCTTTGGCATCGATACCAACGGTTTTAAATATTTCTTTCCAGATTTCAATACTTTCTGTATCTTTTGGAACATCGTTATTTCCTGCGAAAACGGTCACATACAAATTTTTTGGGTCAATGCCAAGGTCTTCTGTCAAAAACTCAAAAACCCAGTGAAGTTGTTCTTTTTTAAAGTAATCACCAAGACTCCAATTACCCATCATACGGAAGAATGTCGTGTGGCGGTTGTCACCAATTTCTTCAATATCCACAGCGCGGAAAACATTTTGTACGTTTACCAATCTGGTTCCAAGTGGATGTGTTTCGCCTAATAGATATGGTACTAAGGGTTGCATGCCACTTGAAGTGAAAAGCGTCGTTGGATCATTCTGTGGAACAAGGGGAGAGTTGGCAATTCGTTTATGCCCACGTTTTTCAAAAAAGGAGATGTATTTATCAACAATTTGTTTCGCCTTCATAGCCGTACTATTATAACATTTATTTTTAAGAAATAAGTGAGGTATCAGTTGAGCATTCAGGTTTTTTTCAATAATATCTCTTATAATGCCCCTTGACACCTCTTTTACTATATGATATAAATTCTTTACTCTAATTCCAATTAAAGGATACAGGGGCATTGCTCCATGTGTCTTTTATTGCATTTAAAGAGGCTGCCCGCCCTTTTAAAGAAAGATAACAAATGCCTAAGACATCAGATAAAAACAACCATATTATCAGACAGAATTGGGGAAAGAAGTATTCAGTATTACCAGAACTTGATCTTCTCTCTGTTCAAAAGAAATCTTACGAATTATTCTTGGAAAAGGGAATAACCGAAATTCTTCAAGAAATTTCACCTGTTGATGATTTTACCGGCAAGAATTGGAGTCTTGAACTTCATGACCACAAACTTGGCAAAGCAACTATTGATCCAGAAACCGCTCTTATCAAAGGTCTGACATACAACGCACCTCTTACTGTTAATGTAACACTTACCAACAAAAAAACTGGAGAAAAGCACAAAGCAGAAGTTTTCTTAGGTGACATCCCTCAAATGACAACCCGGGGAACATTCGTTGTAAATGGTATTGAAAGAGCAGTTGTTAATCAGCTTGTTCGCTCACCTGGTGTTTTCTACACAGGAACACAAGATCCAATCACAGGAAAAACCCTTTACTCAACAGAAATCCGACCTGTTCATGGTTCATGGCTTGAATTTGCAACAACCCGATACGGTACAGTAACTGTTAAAATTGACCGACGCCGAAAATTCTTGGCAACAACCTTCCTCCGAGCAATTGGTATTTCTGACAATGATGCAATCAAAGAAAAATTTGCAAGCCTTGCAGGAGAAGATGGCAAAATCCAACTTATCGAAAATACCCTTCAAAAAGACGAAACCACCAACGAAACAGAAGCACTTATTGAAATCTTCAAAAAAATGCATCCTGGTGAACCAGTTGTTCTTGATAAAGTAAAAGAATACTTCACCAATCTTTTCTTTAATAATAGAAGATATGATCTTGGTGCAGTTGGCCGCTACAAGATCAACAAAAGACTGGAAAATGTTGAAGGTTACACTCAATCAGAAGAAAAAGTTTTGACAATTGATGATATCGTTGCAACAATTGCCCACCTTATCCAGCTTGAACAGGGCAAAGGATTTGTTGATGATATTGATAGTCTTTCAAACCGCCGCATCCGAAGTGTTGGTGAGCTCGTTGCAACTAATGCATTCAGAGTTGGTGTTCTCAGAGTTGAAAGAAGTATTAAAGAAAGAATGAGTCTTCTTCAAGCAGATGTGCCTGTTACTGTCGGTAATCTTATTAATGCACGACCTATCATGGCAGCAATCAACGAATTCTTTAGAACATCCCAGCTTTCAACTATCCTTGACCAAACAAACCCACTTTCAGAAATCGACAACTTGAACCGTTTGACCGTTATGGGTACTGGTGGTATCTCACGAGAACGCGCAGCCTTCTCAATCCGTGATATTAACAGTTCACAGTACGGAAGAATTGATCCTATCCGAAGTCCTGAAGGTCCAAACATCGGTCTTGTTACCTATATGGCTTTGTATTCACGAGTTAATGAATTTGGTTTCTTGGAAGCTCCATACAGAAAAGTTGTTAAGGAGAAAAAGGGAGATAAAACTGTTGTTAAGGTAACTGATGAGATCGTCTATATTACCGCAGATGATGAGCGTGCAAAATATATCACTCACGCAGGTGTTGGTATTTCAGAAGATAATGTTATCACTGACGCACGTGTTCCAGTCCGATACAAGGGTGACTTCTTGGAAGTTGATGCAGAACTTTTGGATTACATTGACGTTGTACCACGACAGGTTGTTGGTACTTCAGCATCTCTTATTCCTTTCATCGCTCATGATGAAGCTAACCGTGCACTGATGGGTACCCACATGCAATGTCAGGCTGTCCCACTTGTTAATCCACAAAGTCCAACCGTTGGAACTGGTATGGAAGGAACAATCGCAGAAGTTATGGGTCGTGTTGTTAAAGCTCCATTTGATGGTAAAGTTTTCTTTGTTGATTCACAAAAAGTTGTTATTGAGCGAAAAGATGGCGAAAAAGCTGTTTTCCCAATCGAAACATTCGAAAGAACATCTCAAGCAACAGCATACACACAACGACCACTCGTTACTCAGGGTCAAGCAGTTAAAAAAGGTGACGTTATCATTGATGGTCCTTCATCTGAAAACGGAGAATTGGCTCTTGGCCGCAACCTTTTGATCGCTTACACATCACTTGATGGTCTTGGTTACGAAGACGCTATCGTTGTTTCAGAAAAACTTGTTAAAGAGAATGTTTTGTCTTCAGTTCATATTGAAAAATACGAAGCTGCAGTTGTTGAAACCAAGCTCGGACCTGAAGAAACAACCCGTGATATTCCAAATGTTTCTGAAGAAGATCTTGCCAATCTTGATGAAGAAGGTATTGTCGTTGTCGGATCAGAAGTTGCTCCAGGTTCAATTCTTGTTGGAAAGATCGCACCAAAAGGTGAAACAGAACTGACAGCAGAAGAAAGACTGCTTCGCGCAATCTTTGGAGAACAAGCACGTGAAGTTCGAGATACATCCCTTCGAATGCCACACGGTGAGAGAGGAACAGTTATCTCAGTTCAAATTCTTGACCGCAAACAAGGTGATGAACTCGAACCAGGAACTATGCGAAAGATCATCGTTGAAGTTGCACAGTTCAGACATGTTTCAGTTGGAGACAAACTTGCAGGACGTCACGGTAACAAAGGTATCATTTCAAGAATTCTTCCAGTTGCAGATATGCCTTACCTTGCAGATGGTACACCAATTGACATTATTATTTCACCAGTTTCAATTCTTGCTCGTATGAATTTGGGTCAGATTCTTGAAGCTCATCTTGGTTTTGCAGCTGAAAAACTTGGTATGAAGGTTGGTATTCCTGCGTTTGAAAAGATTAACGAAGATATGATCGTTGACCTTCTCAAGCAAGCTGGTCTTCCAGTAACTGGTAAGAGTCAATTGTTCGATGGTAAAACAGGCCAACCATATGAAAATCCAGTTGTTGTTGGTATCGAATATATCATGAAACTTATCCACATGGTTGAAGATAAGACACACGCACGTTCAACTGGTCCATACTCACTCGTTACCCAACAGCCACTCGGTGGTAAAGCACAAATGGGTGGACAGAGACTTGGAGAAATGGAAGTTTGGGCTCTTGAATCACACCGAGCACGATACATCCTCCAGGAAATGCTTACAATCAAGTCAGACGATGTTGTTGGTCGTGCAAAAGCTTTTGAAGCAATTGTTAAGGGTACAGATATCCCAACACCAAAGGTACCTGAATCATTCAAGGTTCTTATTAAAGAACTCCAATCTCTTGGTTTGAATGTTGTGCCAACTGACGCAATAGCGTATAATGAGCTTTCCGAAGAAAAAGACGAAAAAGCTGCGGAAGCACTCAAAGAAGAAGTCGCACAGCTCGAACAATCTCTTGAAGTAAATGATGTTGCAGACACCAACATTGAAGAAGCAGAAGCAACACAAGAACCAGGAATTGAAGAAGAATCAGCAGAAGCAGAAGACATTGAACCAGATGCAAGTGAGCTTGAAGAAGTAGAAACGGAAGAATAAAAATAATTTACAACTATGGATAGTAATAATAAAAATAAGAAAAACATATTAAAAGATCTTAATATTTCAGACTTTAAGTCATTGAAATTACTCCTTGCAAAGAGTGAAGATATTTTGAATTGGTCATATGGCGAAGTTACTAAGCCTGAAACCATCAACTACCGAACACTTCGTCCAGAAAAAGACGGTTTGTTCGACGAAAGAATCTTTGGTCCAACGAAAGACTGGGAATGTTATTGTGGAAAATACAAGAGAATTCGCTATCGAGGTATTATTTGTGATAAATGTGGGGTTGAAGTTACTTTGTCACGAGTTCGACGTGAAAGACTTGGTCACATTACCTTAGCAGCTCCTGTTGCACACGTTTGGTACTTCAAGGGTGCAAGTAGTGCATTGTCACTCCTTCTTGATGTTCCACAAAAGAGTCTTGAAGCAATTATTTATTACGCTTCATACTTTATTACTAAGATTGATGAAGAAAAGAAGAAAGAAGCACTTGATGCTTTTGTTCAGACAATTGAAAAGAGAAAAGAAGGCCTCAAGTCACGAATGACAGACGAAGAACAAAAGATTGCCGCTGAAGCAGCAGAAAAGAAAGGTGAAATTAAGGAAACTAAAGTATCAAAAGAACAAAAACAATTGATCCAAGAGGAAGTTGAACTTGCACAACGACAGAAATTGACACGATCTTCAGAAGCACTCCAAGGAGAATTTAAGAAATTGGATGAAATTTCAGATACCTTCACCAAGCTTCTTAAGAGTCTCAAAGTTGGAAGTGTTCTTTCAGAAGATGAATACTACAAACTTCTGGAATACGACATACCAATCTTCTTTACCATCAAAACAGGTTCAGAAGCTCTTATGGAAGTTATCAATGGCCTTGATCTCTCAACCTTGATCGCAAACCTTCGAACAGAATCTGAAAAAGCATCAGGTCAGAGATATCTTAAGATGGTGAAGCGACTTCGACTTATCGAATCAATGAGAAAAGCTGATGTTCCACCATCTGCTATGGTTATGACTGTTCTTCCAGTTATCCCACCAGATCTTCGTCCGATGGTTCAACTTTCAGGTGGAAGATTTGCAACATCCGATCTTAATGATTTGTACCGAAGAGTTATCAATCGAAACAATCGTTTGAAGCACCTTTTGGCTCTTGGTGCACCTGAAATTATCCTTCGAAATGAAAAGAGAATGCTTCAGGAATCAGTTGATGCGCTTGTTGATTCTTCACAGAGAAGTTCACAAACAACAGCAACACAACTTCGTTCCCTTTCAGACATGCTTCGAGGTAAGCAAGGCCGATTCCGACAAAATCTTCTCGGAAAACGTGTTGATTACTCAGGACGTTCAGTTATCGTTGTTGGTCCAGAACTCGAACTTCACCAATGTGGTCTTCCAAAAGAAATGGCACTTGAAATGTTCAAACCATTTATTCTTCGTGAAGTAATCGTCCGGGGTCTCGCAACAAACATCAAGTCAGCAAAGCGATATATCGAAAAGAGACCACCAGAAGTCTTTGATATTCTTGAAGAAATTACCAAGAACCATCCAGTTCTTTTGAACCGTGCTCCAACCCTTCACAAGCTCGGTATTCAGGCATTCTATCCTGTTCTTATTGAAGGATCAGCAATTCAACTTCATCCTTGTGTTTGTGCAGGTTACAACGCTGACTTTGATGGCGACCAGATGGCTGTTCACATCCCACTTTCAAAGATGGCACAAGAAGAAGCAGCAAAACTCATGCTTCCAAATCACAATCTTTTGAAGCCAGCAAACGGAGATCCTATTACATTACCAAACAAAGAAATGGCTCTTGGATCATACTATCTTACAACTGTTGATGAGAGACTTCGAAAGAGTGAAGAAGAACAACCATACTTTAGTAACACCAATTCAGCACTTTTGGCTTGTGATTTGGGTAAGATCGCACTTCGTGAACCTGTTCGTGTTAGACTCGTTACTAAAGAGGGTCAGGAACCAGAAGTTATCGAAACAACCGTTGGACGAATCAAATTCAATGAACTTCTTCCTGCAAGTTATGGCTACGTTAACGAAGGCGTTAATGCAGGTGGAATCAAAAAGCTTATTGTTAAAGCAATGAAGATGTATCCATCTGA
>CAYMJR010000014.1:0-33947 GCA_964391315.1 uncultured Gammaproteobacteria bacterium
ATGATTGATCAACAATTTTTCGAACAGTTAATGCACGATCAGTTGCTGAAATGCCGTGTGCTGTAACTTCTTTACTATCAACAGTTATACCAAAATTGCAATGTAGTTTTTCTGTGTTTTGCATCGTGGGAACCATTGGAATAATTTCCAGTTCATATGCGCGTTGCGAGCTCATCGGTACGCAAAACATTCCGCGTGCTTCTTTTATCAGGAAATTCGCTTTATCTGTCGTGATTGTTTCTGCAGGGAAAATAATATCGCCCTGATTTTCACGAGTTGGATCATCAACGACAATAATCATTCCGCCGTTTTTTATTGCATCAATTGCGTCTGGTATTGTTGAGTAATTATTCATTGAGTGCTTCTAACATCTTCAGTACTGCTGTTGCTCCTTCGATACCTTTATTATTGTCGTTATTTCCTGCACGTTTTTGCGCATCTTCTTTTTTATATACGGCAAGGATTTCAAGTGCGACAGGAATATTAAAATCAAGTGAAAGATCCATCAGTGCCCGTCCGACTTCTTGTGCAATCATGTTAAAATGATGTGTGTCTCCTTTGATGATAACGCCAAACGTAATAATTGCGTCAAACTTTTTTGATGCTGCAACCTTTTGTACCATCAAGGGAATTTCCCATGCACCGGGAACAGAAAATGTTTGGATTTGTTCTTCTGGTACATCATTTGCAACTAGTGTTTCACGAGCATATTTTTCTAAATTATCATTGAGTTCGTTGTGATAGTCAGTCCGAACAATAGCAATTTTTACCCTGTTGGTAAAATCATTTGCATGAGATATCTTTTTTTGTAATAGTTTTAACATAATTATTTTGTTACAAAGTTTTCAATATATTTTGCCAATACGTCGACTTCAATATTTACCTGATCATTTATTTTTGTAGTATGAAGCATGGTATGTTGCCATGTGTGAGGAATAATGCCAACAGCAAATTGATCATTTGTTTTTGTAATGACTGTTAATGCAATGCCATTTACTGTAATTGATCCCTTTTCAATAATATATTTAGTAAATTCCGGATTGATTGAAAATGTCATAAGATGACTGTTGCCAACTTCTTTTATTTCTATAATTTTTGCAGTTGTATCAATATGCCCTTGGACGATATGGCCTGAGAGAAAAGAGTTAGTAGTTGCTGGCAATTCCAAATTTACCAGATCATTTTCTTTAAGTGTAGACATGTTAGTTTTTTGTTGGGTTTCCGGCATGATTTCAACAGAAAATTCATACGTTTGAGGTTTTTCCAAAACAGTCAAACACACGCCATTAACAGCGATACTTGTCCCCGCTTCCAATTGTTTGGTTAAAGAATCATCGGCCGAAAAAGTGAAAACAGCTTTTTCTTTTTTAACTACTTTTCCAAGATGAGTAATTATTCCGGTAAACATAATAATAAAAAAACCCCTCACGGGGTTTCAAAGTCATCAAGTCTAAAGTTATAAAGTCGTAAAGAATATAAACTTGAAGACTTTATAACTTTTAACTCATTCTCTCACCGACTAGACGGTCGCTATTGGAATTTCACCAATTCCTGCCAGCTAAGCTGGCTCGTGGAGTTTACCACCGATTTTGAATTAAACAAACCCCGAAAGAATGATTTAAGGATACATGAGATTCTATTTTTTGTCAACGTGAAGTGTAAATATTGTTTCTTAACAATTTCTTATCATATCCTCATATTTCCCTCGTTCTCTCTTTTTATACTATTGTTAGTACTCGTGTAGAGAGATACGCCATGTTTTCACTAAAGAACCAAACTCTTCTTATTATTGCTCCACATCCTGATGATGAAGTTTTAGGTTGTGCTGGACTTATTAAACGTATCAAAGATCAGGGTGGAAAGGTATATATTCTTTTTATGGTTGCTGGTGATACTAAAGAATATTCCAAGCATGGCGTTACAACAACACTTGACCGAATTTCTGAAATAGAAAAAGTTGCAAAATTTTTAAGGTACGATGATTATAAAGTTGTTTTCTTAGGTGACACATATCATTTGAAGTTAGATCAAATTCCTCAAAAAGATATTATTAATGAACTTGAAAATGGAAAACAAATTTCTTTCAATCTTATAAAACCGACGATTGTTGTTACGCCCTACATTACTGACTATAATCAGGATCATCGCAGTGTTACAGAAGCTGTATTTTCAGCAACAAGACCCTTACCTAATGATCAGAAGCCGCTCCAGAAAATTGTTCTTGGAAGTGAACCGGTTGTCACTGCAGACTGGTGGAATGGATCATCACGTCACCTAAATTTTTTTATTGGACTTTCCGAAGCTGAATTAGAAACAAAAATGTCAGCATTACAACTATATAATTCTCAGTTACGTGACGGAGCGCATCCACGATCTATTGAGTCACTTCGAACACTTGCGAAATTCCGTGGCATTCAGGCAGGTGCACCGGCAGCAGAAGCTTTTTATGTATATCGACATATTATATGAGAATTGCTATTTATCAACCACGATATTTCCCACAACTGCATTATTTTAACAGGATGTTTTCATCTGATATTTTTGTCATTTTAGAAAGCGCACAATATACAAAATCGTTAGTGCAATCAACAGACAAAGGAAAAGAAAGAAAAACTTCCTACCAAGCAGCAACACCGATAAAATCTCCTCAAGGTCTGATTCTCCTTGGAATACCGATTAGACATTTTGGTTATCAATCAATAAATCAAGCACAAATTTCTTATGTTGAACCATGGCCAAATAAACATCTTGTGCAGATAAAACTTGCATATCAAAAAAGTCCATATTTCTCTAAATTTTTTCCACAAATACAAAAATTACTTTCTGTTCAATATGATAATCTTGCCTCGCTTAATAAAAAAACAATCTTTTGGGGAATAGCATCTCTTTTAGAATGTGATTTGCCTGTTGCGGAAATAACAGAGGACCAGATACAAACTTGCCTTAAAGAGATGAATATCCGTTTACAACAAGTAATTTCTGATCCCAATATTGACGTTCCAAGACCAGAAGGGCGACAAAAAGGAACTGAGTGGACTACAGAAATTTGTAAAAAACTTCAAGCAACAGAATATCTTCATGGAGAAACAGCGCAAACAGCGTATATGGAATCTGACTACTACAAAAAAAACGGCATAACGCCCGTACTTCAAAAATGGTTATGTCGTGAATATCCTCAGCAATATGACAGACATGGATTTTTAGAAAATCTTTCTGTTCTTGATTTACTCTTTAATGTATCGCCAAAAGAGGCAAGAAGTATATTACAGATTTCCTGAGATGAATTGTTCGCTGTATGAATATACAAACATTGTTATTACTATTGATTTTTTTCGCCTTAGGTTTTTTTATGAAAAATGTTACATCACAAACACAAACAATACAATCAAATACGACGTTAAAAGTCATGGGATGGATCCCCTTTTGGGATCAAGAAGAGGCGTTTAATAGCTTTTCTTTACATGCAGATTTATTTGATTCAATCGGCGTATTTTGGTATTCCTGTTCTCCGGATGGAACAGTTGCTGTTTATCACAATGCGGTTGTTGACCCAAATATTATTTCGTTCGCACATAAAAATAACGTAAAAGTATATGCGACTGTTGCAAATTTAGCAGATAACACAAATACAGAAACATGGGATAAAGACTGTGTTACCGCAATTATTTCATCAAAAGAAAAAAGAGACGAGCATATTGCACATTTGACAGATTTAGTAGTCAAAAATAATTTTGATGGTCTTGCTATCGATTATGAGTCACTTCCTACATCACAAAAGGATAACTTCAGTGAATTTATCGAATTATTAGCACAAAGATTGCATCAGAAAGGAAAACTTCTTGGAGTTACAATTCATGCAAAAACGTCGGAAAATAATCCCAATGAAGATAATGGTTCACATGCACAGGATTTACAACGGATTGCGCAGGCATCAGATAGTCTTTATTATATGACATATCTTGAACATGGTGTTTTTTCAAATCCTGGTCCTCCAGGGAGTATCGGTTGGATAAAACAAGTCCTGCATTATAGTGTTGATACATTGCATCTTCCAAAAGAAAAAGTATATTTGGGTATTGGACTGATGGGGGTAACCTGGAAACAACAACAAAATGGAAGTTTTCAAGGAGAGAGTAATGATAATACGTTTAAAAATATTTTAGCAGTAGCGCAAATGCAAAATATTTCTCCTAGTTGGGATTCTAATTCTGAAACGCCATTTTTTTTCTATGAGGATAATGGAAAACATGTCGTGTGGTTTGAGAACAGCCAGAGTGTAGGAACACGAGTTGACCATGCAAAATCACTTGGTGTTGGAGGTGTTGCTCTTTGGAGATTGGGAGGAGAAGATCAAGGAATTTGGAGCGAACTTAAAAAAAATCAATGAAAACAATTGCTCATAATAAACCAACAATTGAAGAAGAAGAAATCCGTGCAGTCGAAAAAGTTCTTCGAAGTAATTCGCTGATCGGAGGAAAAGAAGCATATCTCTTTGAACAGCAAATGAAAGACTATGTTGGCATGAAATATGCTGCTGCTGTTATTAGTGGAACATCATCATTACACCTTAGTTTACTCGCAATGGAAATTGAACCGGATGATGAAATAATTGTCCCGACATATACAGCTGCAGATATTTTGAACGCTATTTTTTATGTAAAAGCGAAGCCTATTGTTTGTGATATTGAAAAAAATAGTTGCAATATTGATATAAAACAAATTCAGAAAAAAATTACAAAAAAAACAAAAGCGATGATTATTCCACATACATTTGGAATACCTATCGATATCGAAAAGATAAAGCAATTTAATATTCCAATTATCGAAGATTGTGCACAAGCGCTAGGAAGCAAATATGATGGAAAAGTACTTGGATCATTTGGTGATATTAGTATTTTTTCATTTTATGCAACAAAATTAATTACAACAGGACAAGGTGGGATAGTTATGACAAATAATAGAAAGTACTATTCTTTTATCAAAGATGTTATTAACTATAATGCAAGAAAATATTATCTTGTCCGTTATAACTATCCCATGACAGATATTGCTGCAAGTATTGGCAATATTCAAATAAAAAAATTGCCTGCATTTATCAAAAAACGTCAAGAACTTGCAAAAGAATATATAAAGATATTAAAAGATAAATCTATTTCTTCTGTTCCAGATGTTTTATCTCCGGATATTAACCCTTTCCGTTTTCTTCTCAAATTTTCAGATACACAACAACAAAAAAAAGTAAAAGCACAATTTCGAGAAGCGAAAATAGACGCAATTAATCCAATTAAGCGATACGAACTATTTCATAATTTATTAAAACTGAATCCTGAAGATTTTCCACATAGTGAAAATTTCGTACAGACTGTTTTATCAATTCCTATCTATCCGAGTCTCACATCGGAGGAAGCCGAAAGAATTCTTGATGTTCTGCGTAGTCTCTAATTTTTTACATTCTTTTGGGACTTTTCCAAACACCGGTTGATTTTGAGAAGAATGCAGCAACTGGCGATCCAATATAAATAAATGCATCAAGATACCGCAAAAAGAAAAATCCCAAGCCATAAAATAAAAGACTTGGATTTTTTGCAATAATTGCTGCAATAATAGTGATCGAATAGTCAATAACAAAAATTGCAACAAAGAGATCAATAACTGTGAGAGGTCGGAAAAGAAATGGCACATATAAAGGTTGAAAATGATTGAGAAAAAATAAGCCAATAAATATTGGAATAAACAAAATAAAAAATGCAAAAAAGTAAAGTTCGACATAATACGCAGTTGTAAAAAACCAAAAAAGACTCAACCATATACCATGACGTTTTACCGTTTGAAAAAATCCAATATTCCATCGTTCAACTTGTCTCACGTAATCTCTTAAATTATATGGATCTTGATGTGTTCCAAAAATTTTAGGATTATAGACAATTTTCCCCAATTTCTTTTTGTGTAATTCAAACGTCATATTAAAGTCTTCAATTAATAAGCCAGGAGCGTCAATTTCAATTTTTTTTAATACACTTGTTCTGTAAAGTGATAAACTTCCAGGTACTATAAAACTCATATTTAAATATCGCCATGTTTGTCCAAATCTCATACCTAATTGAATGATGTACCATAATCGAACACGATAGGAAACGAAATATTTTTGCCAAAAACTATATTCTCCCATTCGAGGGACGCTATGTGTTGCAATACATGCGACTTCCGGGTCATTAAAATATGGAAGTGATTTTTTGACGAAATTCTTGTTTATTTCAGTATCAGAATCATTGATCAAAACAAGACTATACCGTTCTAATAAGTGGTATTCTTGCATGATATATACGAGTGCTCGTGCTTTTCCTCTATTTGGTCTGATGTCTAGTAATTGTACTCCCATTTTTCGCACAACCTCATTTGTGTCATCAGTCGAATAATCACTTGCAACATAAATATTTTTTTGAGGAAATATTCTTAACAAAGCTTTGATTGCACGCCTAATCGATTTTCCTTCATTATGTGCAGGAACAATTGCTGCTATATCCTTAATTTTATAATGAGGAGGTTTTGCTAATGCTGGTTGTTTTGGCCAATGAAATATTTTTTCTGACAAAAATCGTATAATACTGATACAGAACCAGAATAAAAAATTAATTCCTAAAATTGAAAATAATCCTAAAAACCATACCATTGTAATGTTTTCTCTAACCCACTCCTCAGTGAGATTTTAGGTTGCCACCCCAGTTTGTTTATTTTGTCTAGTGACGGTCTTCTTCCTTGATGATCATGTTTCGGGCGGTCAATATATGTCAAGGAAATATTTTTATGACTAAGTGATTGAATCTTTTGTGCAAGTTCTTTTATACTAATTTCTTCTTCACTGCCAAGATTATAGATTTCTCCTGACTCTCCTTTTTCCATAACAGTGAGTAGTCCTTCTATCAAATCGTCAACATAACAAAATGTTCTTCTTTGTGATCCATCGCCTTGTACAGAAAGAGGTTCGTTATTTTTTAGTTGTTTAATAAATCTTGGTATAACTCGAGAATCAGTTAGCTGCATGTGCGTGCCATAGGTATTGAAAATCCGGACAATTCTCCCATCAAGGTGATATTTATGGACATATAAATATACCAAGCTTTCTGCAAATCGTTTACCTTCTTCATATGCACTTCGGGTGCCAATTGTCATAGTATTTCCTGTATATGTTTCCGTTTGAGGAAATATTTCTGGATCACCATACACTTCGCTGGAACTGGTAAGAAGAAATGATGCACCATGATGGACTGCGAGGTCTAACAAGTTTTTTGTTCCAATAGAGCAAGTCATAAGCATTTCTTCGGCAAGTGTTATTAAATTGGAAACGCCTGTCGGGCATGCCAGATCAAAGATAGTATCAATGGTGAGATTTTTTTTATCAAAAAGCTGTTTGGGAAGTGGATTTGTAATATCATGATTAATGAAAGTAAATAATGGGTTGTTTTTAAATTCTTTGATATTTTCTTCAGAAGAGGTAATAAAATTATCAATACAGATAACTTGATTTTTTTGTGCAAGAATTGTTTGACAAAGATTGGTTCCGATAAAACCAGCTCCTCCTGTAATGACTATGGTTTTCATAATTATAAGTAATGGATATGTGGATAGCTATTTTCAGTAAACACATGTCTTGTATCAAGAATTGGTTTACCGTACGAAGCAAGTTTTTGATAATCAATTGATGTGTGATTCGTGAGTATGATAATAAGATCTTGTTTAGACAAAACATCCTCAGATAATTCTTGGGATTCTTTTTCTCTAAAGAGAGGAATATATGGATCATGATATGATACACCCCAACCATCATTTTCAAATAGTTCCCACACTTTTAATGAACTTGACTCTCTCATATCGTCAATATCTGGCTTATACGCTAACCCAATAAGTAGCACATTTCTTTTTTTCGTTTGGCTTTTTCCTCCTTTCTGTCCGATGGGTATAGAACTTATCTTATTTTGTTGTGATAATTCTGAAAATGATAATGCAGGAATAAATGTCGGTTCAACAATTTCATACGCACTTTTAACTACTTTTTGCGGTTGTAGGTCATTAATAACTCCGGCTGCTTCAATAAGGCGAAGCTGTATTCCTCGTTTTCTCGCGTCATCGAAAAGATAAAACGGATCAACTGGTATACAATGTCCACCAATGCCAGGACCAGGATAATGTGCGAGAAAACCAAAAGGTTTGGTTGCTGCTGCATTAATAACTTCCCAAAGATTTATTCCCCAACTTTTCGTATATTCTGTTAGTTCATTTACAAGACTGATATTGATAAGTCGGAAGGTATTCTCAAAAAGTTTTACCATTTCTGCTGTTTCAGGAGATGAAACAGGGACGACTTGTTTAAAAATTTGTTTATAAAATGCAGTAATAAGTTCAAGTGAAGGTTCATCCACACCTGAAACAATTTTAGGAATTTCGTCAACAGGGTATGTTTTATTGCCTGGATCAATTCTCTCCGGTGAAAAAGCTAGGAAGAAATCTTCTCCCAAAGTGAGTCCAGTTTCTTCTAAAAGAGGCAGAACAACTTGCCTTGTTGTTCCTGTCGCAACAGAACTTTCAAGAATAATGAGTTGCTTTTTTGAATGAAATGCCATAATTGTTTCAATTGCATTTTTTACAAAACTAAGATCAGGATTTTTGTTTTCATCAATTGGTGTCTGAACACAAACGATAACTATATCGCATTTTGTCAGCGATGACATATCTGTTTGTGCAGAAAGATTTGGAATATTTTGTTTATTAATGTTGGAAGTTTTTAGCTTACTGAAATCATAACCTATTACTTGAAAGTTATTTTTTGCAACAATTTGCGAAAATTCGCTACCCACATAACCTAAACCGATAATACCTACCAAAGATTTTTTTGAAATGATTAACTGCAGCAATTCGTCCATAAGATTAGTACAACATAGGAAACTATATTGGTTATATATAATGAGCATGAGAATAGCGTAACAACAAAATGAGAAACAAGTAAGCGCCCTAAGAAAATGCTATAATAAATTTCGTGGAAGAAGAATACGTATCTTCAGAAAAAGAATATCCAACCTTTTTTGATAAACCTTCTCAACCAGAATTTGTCTGGAAGAATCTTGCAATTGGTATCGCTGTAGTAATTTTTGTTATTTTCTGCATCTACTTATGGGTGTCACAATCGATTAAAGCATCAGATTACAAGTCCATGGATTTATCGACAAAAAATCAGGATAGCCAAAGTGTCCAAGGCGCATCAGACTATGGTCCACCTGATCCAGGGAAATCGACAATACAATCAAAGACTCCAGTTAGTCCAGACCCTACTGTTCCGGCAACCTCACCCACAGCTACTCCCAAACCGACATCAGCACCAACGTCTACTCCTAATCCTACTGCAACGCCTACTCCTAATCCTACTGCAACGCCTACTCCCAACCCTACAGCATCACCTGTGCCAACTCCAACTAATACTCCTACACCGACAAATTCACCAACGCCAACAGATACGGGTACACCAACTCCGACAACAACGCATTGAGGAAATTATAAGACTTTAAAGCGCATGGCTGACCATGTGGAATTAAGGGAGACGAGCGATACACCATCCAAACCAAACTTTTTTACTAATTCATGCAAGATATCTCTGTTGATATCTGTTTCTAATGCTTTATTTTTCGGATAAGCAATCCAGATGAGACCATTAGGCAATAATGACTTTTTTACCTCTTGTACTCCCTTTTCAAGAGACTCTGCTTTACTATAAAAAGCGAGAATAAAATTATAGTTGCCTTTCAAAGAAGTATCTATTTTTTGTGGTGATTGTAACTCAGCTTTTAAGTCGTTTGGCACATTAAGTATTGCCGCTGTATAGTCAGATTTTAGGAACATTTTTTCAAGAAGTGTTTTACTCATAATAATAAGTATGCCATAATTAGAGAAAAACTAACAATTACTCATTCTCTATGTCATTCAATACATTTTTGTACTCATTCATAGATAAATGCCAGGGACCCGGCCGATATGGGTGGTCAAGGTCATCAATGAGCAAATAAATGCCATACGCAAGAAGTGCAATAATCGAAGTAAAAAGATAATCATAAAAAAGAGAGGTAACGCCGATGAAAAGTGAAGTAAAAATAGTAGAATAGGTTGCAAAAACAATAAATACTTTTACTCCAAGGGGCAATTTATGTAGTATATTTTGCAATCGTTTTTCTCTGCTTCCCATGCATTTTCTCACTAAATCAAATGCCATAGTTCCAATATTTGGATGTTCCGTATAGTCGATTGCGAAAATTGTTTCTTCAAGTTGAAAGATTGCTTTATCAACACTATCTGAACGGTACTCTGCATGTTTATTTTTTTCTGATTCCTTAATAATGAGTTTAAGATACTCAACAATTTTTTCTTTAATTGCAGTTTGTACTTGTTTTGGGAAATGATGAGATAAAACATGCAATTCTCGAAAGGATGCTAATTCTTCATGAGTTGCATCAATTAGTGCATTCCAGGTATTCCACTTTGATTGAATAACAAAACCGGAGATGATAGAAAAAATAAGTCCGATTGCAGAAAAGAGCCAGGGAAGTGAATTGTTATTTTCTATCAATTTCAGAGGAGGTAATAAATTGAAAAGCCGGATACTAAAAAAGAGTACATTGAAAATAATGAAAAACGAAAGCGCTCTGATCAAAATGATCCTTCCATCGTTCATATACTCTCTATTGTAGAGAACTCTGCAATAAGTTACAAGCACTACTCAAATCGTACCAGTGATGGGATAAAATAGAGTATAGGAACTAAGAAGACAAAAATTAAAGATAAATAAACATTTACAAACGATAAGAGAATTGAGATCACATAGATTGCAATGGCTGGAATACTATGCTTGGGCCCACTTGCTTTTACCGATTTATTAGTAAGAAAAACCTATTTTTCGTTGCGTAAGTTCTCAGTTTAAGAAAAGTAATTGCAGCAAGAAATTGGTTTATGTCATATAAAAGGATAGGAAATTGATCAGTTGGATGATTTCCAAGTAAAGCAGTTGGAAAAGGTGTAAAACATACCCATAATAAGAAAAGATTATTTAACCATACTATTCCGAGAGGAGTACTACGCAATTGCTGAAAAAAATAATTGTGGTTTACCCAATAGATTGAAATAATGATAAAAGTCAGTACAAAACTAATAAATTTTGGAATCACCGATTCCATCGCAATTACATATTGTCTTAAATTTGAATGATCTGCAATATCCGGTGCGCGAATCTCGAGTACGAGTAACGTTAATATTATCGCAAAAACTGCATCACTAAATATTTCAACTCTCTCTTTTGACATAGAAAATATGCATGATTTATATCATGGTATGTGGATAAAAAGTTTGGGGAAATATACCGAATTGCGTGAGAACCTATTTTTAAGCAGTTTGTGTTGGTTCGAGGAGTCGCCAGTTATGTGAGACATAAGGTTCGCTACACATATTACGATTAAAACAGCAAGGTCTTCTCATACCTTTGTTGAGTTTATCGAGCATTACTTCTAAATGTTTTTGGCGGGTTTCCTGTGTTTTGACAGCACGTACCCAGCGGATCCAATCCCAACGTGCCATTGGAGTAATATCATTCCATAACGCCTCGGCTTTGGAGGAAGTAGACAGTGCTTTTTTTACATCAGTTGGCACTTCCGGATCTATCCATTCTGTTGTTGGTTCAAGCGAAACTTTGACTGCATCCCCTGCTTTGAATTTTTTTTCATCCACTCTAAACCAGTGGCTCGGCTTTTTTCCTTGTCCATACACACCATCCGGTTCGAGCAAAGTTTTAAAAGGAACGCCGTTGAGTTCTCCCTTAACCATTACCATACCACGGGATGGAAGCTGTGCAGAAGCATCCTCTGGGAGTCTGAGAATGGTCCAGTCGTGGATTTTAAATAGTTTTGTTTCAAAAGTGATCATACTATCTATTATACCATTACTTCCATTTGTAGCTGATAAACATCGTGCTCTTTTCCGTCTCCTAATATCATTCTGTATTGTTTGATAATTTGGAAACCAGAATTTTTATAGAGATTCAGCGCTGCTTCTTGCTCAGAATTCACATCTACAATTATTTTTTTTATATTGTTATTTGTTTTTATCCTTGTTAGAAGCTCTTTCATAAGCATCTTAGAAATTCCTTTTCCCCTTGCTTCGGGTGAGACATATACAGCAATAACGTGAGCAGTATCTGGTTGCTCCTCAGCAAATGCGCCAACCATACCCACAAGGGCATCGTTTAATTTAGCAAATATTAACCATTGAATGTCTTTATTAATTGTATCCTCAATTCTTTGCTGCCAAAACTCATCAGGACGCTTTGCATTTTTCTCGTAGGTTGAACAATATGCTTGAGGCTCTTCTTTTAATGCTCGTAGACGTAAATCCCTATATTGTTTCCATTCTTCTGGTTTGAGCCTAACAATTTCTATATTATCCATGAGTTTATTATATCAGAGGTTCGAGAGGATAATTTTATATGGGTGGCTGACGGGTAATGCTCCCGCTATCTACAGGTCCACAACCTGTCGCCTCGCTTTTTGGCTCCAACCACCATTTTATTTTTTAAGAATTAAATTTAATTTTATTTGTTCTTCACCGTAATGATGTACTAAATAGTGACAATTATTGCAAAGCCAAGTTAAATTTGTAAGATTATTATTTTTTCTATTCTTATCAATATGATGTACAATAATTATTCTTTTATCACTTATTTTACACATGACGCATATCTTTTCAATCCCTGTTGCCTCTAGAATTCGTCTATAGGCAGATTTTCCATGCTTCCAGTTAGAATGATTTTCGCCAGTATATAAAATTGTATTGCGCCAAATTGTCTGACATCTTTTACTGCAAAAATAATTACCACTTTTTGATTTTTTAATGTCCATTTTTGTTCTATACACATTTTTATTGCATATAAAACATAAAAAAATTATTCCTTTTAATTGTCCCTTAGTTCTACAAGCTATAGAACAATATTTCCCCCAGCCTTTCTTTAGATGTGATGGCTTTACATAAAATTCATGATTGCAGCTTAAACATGAAACTATTGACATTTATTAACGAGTATACTGAGCTCGATATTAATAGTCAAATTAACTGGTTCTACATAACCTGATACTCTAACCAATTGGGCTGCAACTACTAAATTTTCAACCTTAATTATACCAATTTTACTCGTAAATGGGAAGTTTTGTTGTATTTAAACGGATAGGTTAAGCAAATTGTAATTGTTGTCTCTGTTTTCCCCGTACGCGGCGATCAAATACTATACGATTCTGTATAGGTAAATCATCAAGATGTGGAGCAAACTCACCAATAACTCTCTTAAACCCATCAAGACCTGCTGCAATCAATTCTCGCCTGTTTCTTGTTAACCAGTGGACGTTTACACTATCTGCACCTACTCGCAATCCTGTTATGAATGGATTATCAGCTGTTGGATCAAGAGGAGGATGTTGCTCTGCTTCGTAAATTGTATTATATGTTGCTGCATACCGTTGTTGTCCTTGTGCAAGTGCATCAGCAAATTCTGGAAAACCTTTTTTTCGTATATAATCTGCTGCTTTTGTAGCTGCTCTTGATTGTCCAGGCATTTTTTCGCCATCTTTTCGGGTTTGGATACAAAGAACATGTGTTGGCTTATGGTTAAGTGCTTCTGTTAATGGTAGCCCACCAGTTGATACTCCTCCATCAACCATAAATCGTTCTGCTTCTTCTCTTTTGGGTAATCCTCCTGCAAGTAAAGGAAGTGCACATGAATCATGGATTGCCGTTTTAAGATCATGTTTCGAAGAAAACTTATTTAATTCTTCAGTAGTTCCTGTTAAGGCATTAGTAACATAAATGTGAAGTAAGTTTGTTGCTAACACAGCATCCCAATCAAGTGGGACAACAGTATCCATGATATTGTCAGTAAGAGCATCGAGGTCTACTATGCGTCCACCATGAAGTGGTCGGGTAAAAACAATAAATTTTTGCTTTTGCAAGTGTTGTGAGTAAATTTCTGCTCCTTCTGGTTGATTAGCGATATAATAACCTGCACCAGGTACACCGCCTGAAGCGACATGGAGACCGTCAAATACTCGTGCAGGAATACCCATGCACATAAGTCCCAAAAACATTCCAGCACCACGAACTCCTCGCATAGCTCCACCTTCTGCTACAAGACGCAGATTATAATTATCTCCTGTTGGTCGATTCCCAGGTGTACTATCGGGATTTTTTGTGCGGTCTACGATCAGCTCAACCACTGAAGGGGCGCGCGCGCGAGACGTTCCTAGACGAGATGAAACATTTGGCCCATGTTCAATCACAGAAATTATAACCTCATCTATAAAATACGTCAGCTTGAATCCGTCGTCAAGATGCAAAAGAAGTGTTGATTTAAAGCAATAGATGTTTAGGAGATTTCTATGTACTGGTCTCGTTCGGGGCCGACGCCGAGACCGATAACTTTGCAGCCGCTTGTTTTTTCAATTTCTTTTACCAGGTTTTGTAAAGTCTTTGGTAATTTTGAAAACGAGCGAATATCAGAAATATCTTTATCAAAAGATTCACGTTCTTCAACAACTGGCTCAATGCGGTAGAAAGCACTCGTTGCTCCTGGGACATAATCAATTTCTACACCGTCAAGTTTGTATCCTGTTGCAACAAGTGTTTTACCTGATTTTGTTTTGCTGTATTCTTTGAGTAAATCACATTTTGTAATAATCAGTTCATCAACACCATTCATTTTGACTGTATAGGCAAGAAGGACGAGATCCAAAAATCCAACTCTTCGTGGACGTAGTGTGACAGTCCCATATTCTTTAGAAAGAATGCGAAGTGCCATTCCGACCTCAAAAGGATCATCTGATTTAATCAGTTGCTCTGCATTGTGTTTGGATTCTGTTTCTTTGGTATATTTTGATTCGCCATTTACTTTCTCCAGTGAATACATTTCTGATTTTCTGCCGCCAAATTCAGATGGGAATGGACCATATCCGACGCGGGACATAATTGCTTTGACAACTCCGATTGTTCTCCGATGATATTTGGATGAGAGGTCTCCTCCTGTGTGTGCTGCTGCTGCAATAGTGTGACTTGAAGTGACATAAGGTACTGAGCCTTTTGTCGTATCAAGCATGACTGACTGGGCACCTTCAAAAAGTACCCGCGCTCCTTGCTCTACGCGTTTTTCTATATAAAGGGTATCGAGTTCGATCAAGGGGCGGATGTGCGAGAAGGCTGTTTTAAGTTTTTCCATTTCCTCTTCTGGATGAATCCCCTTCACATCGTGTTCTTTGATCGCTTCTTTCAGATTGGTCAGAACTGCCATAAAGAAATCATCCGGCCTATCAACAAGATCTGCTAGACGAATATGGACAATTCTTTTGCCATACATACGCATTGCTCGATCAGCATATGCAGGACCAATGCCATTTTTTGTCGTTCCGACTGATTTACCTAAAATGTCATCAAGAAGAATGTGATGGGGTTGGACAATACTTGCTTGAGAAGAGATGCGGAGTCTGTCTGATAAATCAATACCAAGCTCTTTTACTTTATGAATCTCATGAGAAAGTTTTTCGATATTAACAACACAACCAGAACCGATATAAAGCGTTGTGTGTGGATAAAAAATACCTGATGGGATTTGGTTGAGAGCGACTTTGCCTTTGTCATTTGCTATGGTGTGTCCAGCATTTGATCCTCCATTGAAGCGGGCGATGATGTCATATTCTTTGGCGAGGTTATCGATAACACGCGCCTTGCCTTCATCGCCAAATTGCAGCCCAAGAACAATATCAGCAAATCCTTTTTTCATTAACTGTATTATTACTATACAAGAAATAAAAAATTTTTTAAAGTACCTTTTTAAGCAAACTCATCTATACTATAGGTTGATATGTATTTTGGAATTTGTTAATATTTTTTTATGTCATCACCCGACAGACCACAGTGGCAAGAACAAGCACAGAGATATCTTCTTCCTAAATGGGGAACTACAATTCCGCTTGATTTGCATGAAAGAGATTTGCCACTTTATTCAAAAAATGGGAGACCTCTTTCAGAGAGACTCACACAGAGAAATCTTGCCGAAGTCGCATCTGATTTTATCGATAGCCCCTATGATGATATGAGAAAAGATGGAGTACAAAATGATTCTGCATATAAATCTGTGATGCAGGATTTTAAAGAGGGGCTTGGAGTTATCTCATACGTTCGATCTAAATTACATCCTTACGATAGAAGACCAACCTTTGCTGTTATGGATTCTGTTATAAATGCTGTGTCAATTCTCCCCTATTTCCTTGTTATGAGAGCAGATGGCACCCCATTAAAAAATGGTGAAATTCCTGATGATATAGCGGCTGCAGCAAAAATTGCTCGTGGTTTTGATATTCCTTTTGATATCCAACGGGCTCTTCTGATAAATACAAGATACACAGGGAAGAAAGTTCCTCCTTCTTCTTTTTGGCAATCTGCAGAAGGGGTTGTTAATCATGTTTTCCAAAATGATTTGCTTGTTGGTGAGGAAACGATAATTGATGCTAATGGAAAAAGAAAGAAAATTTCTTGTCCTGCATCTCGTCCAAACATAGCGCGAGCAGCAGAGGTGATATGGGAAGAACCTACCGAATATATGGAAGCTGCAGGTGAGCGGTTATCAGATTTGGGCATTTCAGACAGTGATTTTGCGAGACTTCAGAAGATGGGATTAGCTCACGCAGTACTCGATGTAGAAGAAGCTATTTTCCTAGACGCTCAACAAAGTAGAAGTGATACGAGTAGCAAAAGAAGGGAAGAAAGATTAAAAACAATATTTTATAGAACTCAGGCTACAGCATTAGCCAACTATAATGCTGCTCTTGGCCGGCAGTAACAATTGCTTCTCTTCTTGTTTCATACCGCAGCTATTCCATATAATAATTATATGGAGATATTTACTGAACTGGCGGCGATTGTTTTTATCGCTCTCACCGTATCATTCCTCATGCGGATTCTCAAACAGCCTCTTATCGTTGGATATATCATTGCAGGTATCTTGGCGGGTCCACAATTTCTTAATGCTATTCACAACCAGCAATTTATTGAAATTCTTTCAAAAATTGGCATTATGATTTTGCTGTTTATTGTTGGTCTTCAGATGAGCCCCAGGGTGATTAAAGAAGTTGGAAAAGTATCTCTTTTGACAGGTATTGGGCAAGTGATTCTTACTGCGCTTGTCGGGTATGGTATCTCAGTTGTTTTGGGCATGAAGCTTGTTGAAGCTATGTATCTTGCAATTGCACTGACATTTAGTAGTACGATTATCGTCCTCAAATTACTTTCAGATAAGGGGCATTTGAATAAGTTATATGGAAAAATTTCAATTGGATTTTTGCTGGTTCAGGATATTATTGCTGCATTTGTGCTGATTGGCATTTCAACTATTTCTACCCCTACGAATATGGGGCTTGCTTTGACGATACTCGTTGTGGCACTTAAGGCAATACAGCTTGTCATTGCAATATATTTGATTACTGTCCATCTCTTACCGCGAGTTGTGAAATATGCCGCACATTCACAGGAATTATTATTTCTTTTTTCAATTGCTTGGGGTTTTGCTCTTGCATCTGTTTTATATCTTTATGGTTTTTCAGCAGAAATCGGCGCACTTGTCGCAGGTGTGACGCTGTCTATGACGCCATATGCTTATGAAATCGGATCACGACTCAAACCACTTCGGGACTTTTTTATTGTTTTATTCTTTGTACTCGTTGGTTCACAAATGCATTTTGAGACATTGCAGCAGATTATTCTTCCAACTATTGTTTTTTCATTATTTGTACTCATTGGCAAACCGATCATTATGATCATGATAATGCATCTTCTTGGATACAAAAGAAAAACATCATTTTTAACTGGAGTCATTACAGCACAAATTAGTGAATTCTCTCTTATTTTGGCGGCGTTTGGGATGAGTCTCGGTCAACTTTCACAAACTACCTCGTCTCTTATTTCTGTTGTTGGTCTTATCACTATCGCTGGTTCAACCTATCTGATTCTCTATGCCGACAACATATATCAGTATGTTGAACAATATGTAAAACTGTTTGAAATACGAAAGCCCAAAGAAGAGACTCCTATATCAGAACCACTCCATGAAATTCTGTTGTTTGGATTTGACCGTGTTGGTCAAGATTTTGTTAATCTTTTCAAAAAATTGCATAAAGATTATTTGGTTATTGATTTTAACCCAGCATCTTTAAAAGAAATGGAACAAAGCGGTATTCCTGCGCGTTACGGTGATGCGGAAGATGTCGAATTTCTTCAGTCACTCCACTTACATGAGATTAAAATGAGTGTCTCAACCATTCCTGATTTTAAAGTCAGTATGTTACTGCTTAAAAAAATCCGCTCTGTTAACAAAACTGCAATTGTGATCCTTTTGTGTCATGATATTAGTGAAGCTGTGGAGTTGTATAAAAATGGTGCCAATTATGTGATGCTCCCACATTATTTGAGTGCCAAACATACTGTCCATATGATCGATAAGCTTGGGTTTGATAAAAAAGAGTTTGACGAAGAAAAAGAAAAGCATTTGGCATATATACAAGAAAAAGAAATGCCTGTACAATAGTCTCAATGAAAATAGCAGCAATTCATGCACGACAAATTCTCGATTCCCGCGGTAACCCTACAGTTGAATGTGATGTTACCCTTGAAAATGGAATTATTGGTCGCGCTGCTGTCCCCTCCGGTGCATCGACAGGGACTCATGAAGCAGTAGAACTTCGCGATGGTGACAAAGCAAAGTATCTTGGCAAAGGTGTGTTGAAAGCGGTTGAGAATGTAAATGGTGAAATTACTAACGCAATTGTCGGTATGGATGCAAGCGATCAGAAAGCAATTGACAATAAAATGATCGAGCTTGACGGCACTCCCAACAAAAGCAAACTTGGTGCGAACGCGATTCTTTCTGTTTCCTTAGCTGTTGCGAAAGCTCACGCCTTAAGTTTGGGAAAACCACTCTTTGAGTACTTAAAAGATTTAGCCAATAATCAAAAATCAGCTGATTTACCTCTTCCAATGATGAATATTATTAATGGTGGAGCACATGCAGCATTTGCAACAGATATTCAGGAATTTATGATTATGTGTAAAGGTGCAAAGACATTTTCTGATGCAATCCGTATGGGATCGGAAGTTTTTCATCATCTCGCAAAAGTGCTTAAAGCACATAATTATCCAACAACTGTTGGAGATGAAGGTGGTTATGCACCACGCGTACAAAATGGTAACGCTGAAGCATTGGAGTTGATTTCGGAAGCAGTTAAGCATGCTGGTTACAAACTTGGTAAGGACATTGTCTTCGCACTTGATGTGGCAGCTTCTGAATTTTATTCAGATGGAAAATATACTTTGAAGGCAGAAAACAAAGTTTTAGACTCAAAAGCGATGGTTGAGTGGTTATCAGATTTGGTTAACAAATATCCTATTGTTTCGATTGAAGATGGATTATCAGAAAGTGATTGGAATGGATGGCATTTGTTGACTGCGAAGTTGGGAGCGAAAATACAATTAGTTGGCGATGATTTACTTGTTACAAATATTAAATTTCTTGAGAAGGCTATTTATGAGAAAGCTGGAAATGCGATTTTGATTAAACTCAATCAAATCGGTACACTAACAGAAACTATTAAGGCTATTACTATGGCACGAGATGCCGGATGGAATAGCATTGTTTCCCACCGTTCAGGAGAAACAGAAGATACGACAATTGCGCATCTTGCAGTTGGTTTGTCTACCGGACAAATTAAAACTGGTTCCCTCTCCCGAACAGATCGTGTTGCAAAATATAATGAATTGCTTCGTATTGAAGAACAATTGGACGAGAAAGCTATGTTCACCCCAAAGATCTAGATCTCATAGTGTTTGACAAACTCATCCATTGGGCATACAATACCCTCATGGGCGAACGACCAAAAATCGGTTGGTTTGGTAAGGATGCAGATCCAGGCAGAAGAGCTGCATTAAAGACTATGCTAGGTCTTGCCGTTGCTGTACCTCTTGCTGGATGCGATCCAAAAGGTTTTTCTATCTCTCCTCCTGAGGCCCCTAATTTTCAAGAAAATGATTTTCATGGCGCATTAAACTATTTAGGTGGTCGCGTGTTAACAATGCGGGATACTATTTCTAAAGATAGGCAGACATTTCAAAAACAAGGTATTTCAGTAACAGAGACCACTTTGGGAGATGGTCCAACTGCACATCGTCTAGTAACACTTCGTGAATTAGATCTGAGTGAACAAGATGGGGAGAAAACGGAAAAAGTTTTACAGGTAGAAATTTCTTCTGATGGAAAAAGTACTATTTATGGTTTTGAATTTGGTTATAAGACATTTATTCCTGAAGGAACTGATTCTCTAACTGGTTTGAATGGACAATATAGAGCACAAATGCGTCAAGATAGTACTGGTGTCAAAACAATTATCACACAACAAATTGCAACTGAATTTGTGAGACCTCAACAGGATGAAAAAGTTTACGAAACAATAAATAGATACGCAACAAATCCAAATGCAAAGATTGCATTTTTTCCGAATGATTCATTTTTAGATCTTAACAATCTTCCTGCTACATTCAGTAAAGACACAATTGTTAAAGATGCGTCAGGAGAAAAAGTTCTCCCAATTGATGGTATTCCAGATTCATCTCGTCAATCTGGAATTAAAACAGATTCTCCATTTGATGCATTTAACGCAAAAGCGTTCTCTTTGATTGGAGATATAGAACAACAGATGAATAGTATCCTTTAAGATTTTTATCCCAGACTTCATCAAGGAAGAGTTAGGCACAAAATCTCATTATAACTCTACAATTATCTATTGAAATTATATAAATTATCGTATATAATTTCTTTATGCTTTTTAAAGAAGGTAATGTAGATACAAATCAGGTTTTGACACCAAGAGTTTCAAGAAGAACTCTACTCGCTGGGGCTGCGGCAATTGGGGCTGCTGTATTTGGGAGTGTTTTTTTATCATCAGATGGATCTTCAGTAGAGTTAGGTGAAGCACGGGTTGACCTTGTTGCTGTGAAGGAAAATTTACAGTTTGTAGGTGATAAGGTTTCCTCTTGGATTGAAGGTTTTAGCAAAGGTCGTACTCCAAAAGTAGAAGTTCCAAGCCCTGGTATGACAACATCCACCATAGAAATTCCAGAACGAGGAATTACTATCTCCACTGCGCAAGAAAGCAATGGTCGTCATCTGTATATCCAAAGAACAGATGTTATTAATAAATTAGCTTCTCCGACTGGTGATACAAGAATCACATCAATTACGTTTTCCGTTGATAACAATAATGAAGTTGTATCAGCTGGTTCAGAAACAACGGTGTATAGAGGAAATCCTCCACAGCTTGGGTCAGACGGAAAACATATACAATTGGAAGAAGACCAACAATATCTTACCCTTGTTCCAATTTCACAAACTGAGGAATTTGGAAGTTTAACTATTCGAGGTAACGACTATACACCCCCTGAATTAACAACACAACCAAAGGATACCAATCCTTTAACAGGTAAGGCGTTGAAAGCATTTAATCAAAGTGTAGCAGATGCAATGCAAAGGATTGCATCTTAAGAGTTCTAACCCATACTTCTTCGAAGAATGGCGGCGCGGGTAATTAATTCAGTAATCTTATTCCCCTTTTCCAGTTCATTCCAAATTTTAGTGGTAAGAATCTGATGTTCTTTTTCTTCAAGCGTTCGAGGCCTTAGTTCCTGGCCAAGATAAGTCTCGATAATTTCAATTTTGTGTTTGAATGATTTGATGCTTGGATATTTTTTCACCAGTTTGTCCAAATTTTCTTTATTGAGATACGCGCCAGCTCGAAGTAGATCTTCTTTCAGATATTTATAATATTTTTCAATAATTTTCATTTGTTTAAGTTCAATTGCTTTATCAATACCACTTCCTGTGCCAAAAAGTTCTGGTGGGATACCAATTGAATAAAGTGATCCGGTAAATCCAATTGCCCGTGGTAATGTTACTTTGCCCATGCCTCGTGAGTAGCCAAAAAGGCCAATGTGCTGGACTCTTTCCCGTCTTTTGGGTAGCTGTGCAGCGATTTGATTAATAAGTGGTGCAATCAGTTCGACAGTAATTTTGTAATTTTTTTCAAAATATGGGATCAGATCAAGCAAAATCTTTTCGTCTTTTTCAGGAATGATCACTGGTTCACTTTTGGGAAGAAGCTCATTCAATTTTGCGATTCCTGACTTAACCGTCTCAAGATCATAATCATACCGGAATCCACTTTGAATGAGTACTGTTTTAATCCCTGCATATTCATCAACAAATTGTTCGACATTATCAGGAGTGAGTCCTCCTCGGAAAGGTAAAGCTGCTGTACCGATGATTGGATAGAGTGGCATGTTGATTTTTTCTGATAATTTCTTGTAGCGTGATAAAGCAATTTTAATCGCGATGGTTGTGGGTACTGTACCTGAGTTGAGCGCTGGATCAGAGCGAGCCATGTACGGACGCATGTAGGTGGGTTGTGATTTGAATGCTTTTTTATAGAGATTAAGATACTCAATAAGAATGTTGTCGGAATTGATAATTGTTTCTACTTGTTCAAAAAGTGGGATTACTTCAATATTGTTTAGTTTTACTTCGTCAAATTTGTAGAGCGCGTGTTTGAGCTCGCCTATTTCGGTAAATGCTTCCTGAATGGCGATCATTTCTTGTGCAGATTCGGTCATTGGTAAGATGACTTCAAAAAGCGGTGGTGAATGAAGTCCGACTTTTTTAGTGAGTGCTGCGGCACTTAAGAGATTAAAAAAAGCACGTGCGAGGCGGAATTCTGTTTCGGCTTTTGGATTGGGAAGACGAAAGGTAAGAAATTTTTCTTTTCCGAGTGGATGTTCTTTAAAGTAGGTGTAGTATTCGCCAAGAAGGCGTTCCATGACTGATTCGTCGACCAATTTTCCTTCCCAGTCCCATTTATATTCGTCAATGCCGATTTCTGAGAAGTTAATAAAGAGTTCTTTATATTCATCGTGGACGGTGATGTGTGCGGAGTTATGCCAATAGGGTACATTGGCGTGATCTGGATGTTGTGAGGCCATTGTGGCTGGAATTTTACGCTTCATAGATAAACTTCTTTATTTTTTCCACTGCTTTGTTGAGATCTTCCATGGACGCTGCGAAGCTTAATCTAAAATATCCTGGGTATAAAAATCCATCTCCTGGGACGACTGCTACGTGTTCTTTTTCAAGAAGTGCTGCACACCAGTCGGTTGCTGTTTTGTACTTCTTTCCAAGTAGTTTCTCAATGGAAACAAAGAAATAAAATGCTCCTTCAGGATTGGTAAATGAGAGTTCTTTTATCTCCCCAAATGCTTTGATAAGAAATTCGCGCCGTTTTGTAAATTCTTTATGCATAATTGCAAGAGAGGTTTGGTCGCCTTTTAATGCTTCTATAGCAGCTATTTGGATAAAGCTCGGGACATTACTAATTGTTTGGACTTGGAAATTAGCCATTTTTTCTATTACTTCTTTTGGACCTGCCGCATAGCCTATTCTCCATCCTGTCATGGCATAGGATTTGGAAAAACCATTAACTGTAATTGTTTTTTGCTTTATCTTTTCGTTGAGTGATGCGATTGAAGTATGTTTGGTACTATAAATCAATTTTTCATAGATTTCATCAGCAATAACCCACAGGTTATGTTTGACTACGAGATCTGCAATTTTTTCAAGTTCTTCTTTCTCAATCATTGCGCTTGTTGGATTTGAAGGAGTGTTGAGAAGAAGAATTTTTGTTTTGGGAGTTATTGCTTTTGCAACATCTTTTGCTGTCAGTTTAAATGGTGGCTTAAGTTTGACCAAGGCTGGTTTGCCGCCAGCAAGTTTTGCCTGCTCGATAAAGGTTAGCCAATTAGGAATAGAAAAAATAACTTCATCTCCAGGATTACATAAAGTTTGAAAGATGCTGTACAGAATTTGTTTGGCGCCAATACCGATGATAATTTGAGATGGATCATAGAAAATATTATTTTCCTTTTGTAATTTGTTGGCGATTGCACTGCGTAATTCTGGAAGGCCTTGCGGAGATGAGTATTTGGTGAATCCTGCATTAAGAGCTTCGATTGCTGCTTTCTTGATATGTTCGGGTGTGTCAAAATCAGGTTCTCCCGCTGTAAGGTTGAGAACTGGAATACCTTGTTGTTTCATTGCTTTGGCTTTGTTATCAAGCCCGATTGTAGGACTAGGGAGAAGAGCAGTAATTCGTTTAGCAAACTGGGTCTGCATGAGGTTATTATAACAGATTTCGTCTTGCAGAAAAGAGGCTGAAAGAATTATAATATCTAAATAAGTTATAGCGATGAAAATGGGGACATATAAGCAGTCTCGCTTGGCTCATAAGAAGCTGAGGAGTACGCATTTTCTTGAAAAGCGCATGTTATTGGCGTTTTTTTGCGTTGCTGGAGTAATTTTTTTCGTTGAACATTTTACTGCGATCTTTTCCTATGTTAATCCCGTTAAAACTGAGAAAGTACTCGCACTTGATAAGCTTAAAACTCCAAAATCTCTTTTCTCACCCACACCGACTCCTGTTAAACAACCTCTTTTTAGTGTGAGCGCGTTAGCCACTCCGACTGCTTCTCCCACTCCAACAAAAGCACCTTTGGTTGCTGTACAAGCAAAAAATGATTATTGTCTTTATGTGCCAATGTTGCTTTATCATCATGTTCAACCACTTGATCAAGCAAAAGCCGAGGGACATGCACAATTAGCAATTGATAGCACTATTTTTGATTCACAGATGGCATATCTTGCTTCACAAGGTTATCACACAATTACTTCAAGCGATGTTGTTTTTGCTCTTCGCAACCATACAACGCTTCCTCCCAAAAGTATTGTTGTGACGGTTGATGACGGCTATGATGATGCATACAATTATGCTTTCCAATCTGCAAAAAAATACAATCTAAAGATGGATTTTATGGTCCCTTCTGGTTTGATACAGAATCCTGGCTATATGACTTGGGATCAATTAAAAGAAATGTCCAACAATTCGTTGATTACTATTTATAACCACACCTGGTCACACGCAGCACTTGGTAACGCGAGTGAAGCAACAATTGATCATGAAGTGACGACTGCCAATACTCAACTGGAGCAAAATCTAGGAAAGAAAATTAATATTTTTGTGTATCCTTATGGTTCTTTTGGTCCGACAGTGATTAATTTTTTGGAAACTCATGGTTTTATCGGAGCACTCTCAACACTTCCCGGCAAAACACAATGTGAATCATTTATTATGACATTGCATCGAGACCGTATCGGCAACGCCCCCCTCTCCTCATACGGTTTCTAAATTTGTCAGTAATTTTACATTATGTTATAGTATTGTTAATCTATGGCACAATCCGAGATAGAACAACGATCAATACCAGATCAAGAACAAGGACGGACCCAGGCATTTATTGCTGATGAGGGTGAAGATCTTGTCTATAGAAGGGCCTTAGAGAGTGCTCGAAGAGCAGTTGAAACTACATCATCTGGAAGCAAGGAACATTCTGAAGCAGGTACCCGCTATTATGATCTTGTTGCTGTAAGAGGCTGGGAATACGAGGTGACGCTTAAGGGGGGTAAAGTTGTTGGGGAAAAAGTAGGTGGACAGCTTGCTCCTAGTCATTGGATATCAGGAACTTTTGTTGATGGAGTGTTGACAAATGCCTTTTTTAGAGATAGAGCTATAGAAAACAAACTTGCTACAAGTTTACTTGATACTAATAGAAAAGTACTTCAAAGTGTATTTTTACCTTCTGCTCCCACAGTTCCAAAAATTCCCGGTGGAAAGTAAAGACAGTATTATATTATGATCTATTTTGAGCTCTTGATATTCGTATAATTTTTACTTAAAGTGAGAGGGTGCAACGGATCATTCTTCATATTGATTTTGACTCTTTTTATGCCAGTGTTGAGCAGCAAGATAACCCGTTGTATCGTAACCGTCCGATTGGTGTGACTGCGACAAATGGCCGTACCGCTATAATCGCAGCCAGTCGTGAAGCCAAAAAACTGGGTATTAAATCCCCTTCCCGCACAATGGATGCGAAGAAAATCTGTCCATCGATGATTTTTGTCCCGGCTCATTTTGTGCGGTATTTTGAGATTAGTAAGACATTTCTCAAAATTTGTGATAACTTCTCGCCTATTGTTGAAATGTTTTCGTTGGACGAAGTGTTTATGGATGTGAGTCTCACAGCGAAACTATTCGGCGGCGTTGATGGGTTGATTACTCTATTAAAAGATCGATTGCGGGAAGAGATTGGTCCCTATGTGACTGCATCAGTTGGTGTTTCACATAATAAATTACTTGCCAAATTGGCTTCAGGTCTTAAAAAACCCAATGGTATCATGAAAATTACTCCTGAGAATATGTGGGATGTCTACCGGACATGTGAGCTTACCGATATTTGCGGTATTGGCAGCCGTATAGCTCACCGACTACACAATCTGGGGATTGATAATTTGCTGAAATTGCAGGCGACTCCCCTGTCTTCTCTGATTGCAGAGTTTGGTCAGCTAGAAGGACATTTTTTGAAAAATGTCGGGCGTGGGTATGATGTGTCTGAAGTTATCCCGTATGCACAGAAGGCAGAGGTTAAATCTGTGGGCCGCAATTATTGTCTGCCGCAGAATGAATACAATAAACGGGTCGTTCTGCAAAATGTGTATGAGCTGTGTGAAGAAGTAGCGATCAAGCTTCGTAAACTTGGCAAGAAAGCCAAAACTGTGGGGATTTACTTGGGCGGAAGCGAGAATATTGGAGGGAGATATACTGTTCCCCGGTTTATTGATACAGGCAAGGATATTTTTGAGATATGCCAGATAATTGTGAATCACATGCTTCCTTCCTATGTCCGGCAGATTGGTATTTGGACTGGAAATCTGAAAAATGCAGATACGATTCCTGCTCCTCTTTTGCCCCGGGATCAAAAGATAGAGAAAATAACGAGAATTATCGATAGTGTTAATAGTAAATTTGGGGATCATACTATTCGCAATGGATTTTTGCTTTATGCAGATAAATTGACCACGGTTCCCAATGGGTATGGAGCTTCAATCCGCGACCAGCTTAGTAATATCGATAACCCATAGTTCTAGATTACTTCTTGACTTTAAGCTCTAGAGTGATAAAATCGTGTCTTATGGGCGGGCCACTAGGAGAAGCACCAAAATTTTATACAGCGGGAAGTCTGACAGGACGATATGAGGAGGCAATACAAAGACTTGCTCAAATTAATGGTATTCCTTCACATTTAAGAGATGATAGGAGTTATGACGAAGTTGTTGCCTTAACGCATGAATCAGCTGTTCTTGGGGCAGTAAGAGGGAGTGTCTCTCTATTGGCTTCAGCACTTGGTAGCGAAACTACATTTCCTGTACCTTCACGTAGGATAATTTCTTCAACGATTCGAAGGACAAGTGCCCAAGGGCTCACACCTCTTCTGAAACCTGATTTTCCTGCTCGAACAGTAATTGCGGAAGTTGTTGCCAGCAGGGCACCACATCCACTTAAAACGGTGTATGATAAAAGATATTTAAAGGGCATAGTAGATAATATAGTTGCTGAACCTGATCCAGCAGGATTTATGTGGTATGATAGACCCGGCAGAAAAACAGAGTTATCAACAGCACTTGGAGTTGAAGATCTTTCAGTATTTCCCGATGAAGAGACACTACTTGAGGCAATTGCACCAGAAAAAAGTAGAGTTTTAGAAAAGTTACATTTACCATCAGAAGCAGACATCAGAGTCGCTACACCAGCAGATTTAGCACTCCTCAGAGCTATTAGACAACCTGCTGAAGGAGCAACCCGTGCAAAAGTCGCTGGAACCAGCGAACAAGTAGTTTTTAATGCAAGTGGAATTATATCTACCCGTAAACCAGATGAACCTGTTTCTATACCACCTCGATTTGTAATTGTATTGAGCGCAATCCAAAAACCTTTAGAAGAAACAACAGCTCAAACAGATATTTAAGTAATATATCTGGCGTCCATGTGAGACCCACATGAACGCCGTTAGACAGCACACTTTAAGCTTTTCTGTGAGTAAATGCTTGGTAAACCCACAAAAGAATAATTGCACCCAAAAGAGCGACTAAAATACTATAAAAGTTAAATCCTGTTACGCCCGGCTGACCAAAGATACTCATCAGAAATCCTCCTAAAGCAGCACCAACAATTCCAACTACAATATTCATAAGTGCGCCTTGCTCTTCATCTGTTTTCATAAACAGTGACGCAATCCATCCGACTAAGGCCCCAAAAATAATCCAAAGAAGAAAATCCATGAAATCACCCCCTTCTACCAATACAAATTACATCATGTATAAGTCTTTATACACTAATTCAGATAAGTAAGAGGCTCATGGGTTCTGCGTAAGAGAAATGTGAAGATTTGATTCTATATGTTTTTCTGTGTTCTCATTACAGATAAAATGCACTTCAGCCATTACTTTTTCTTTTTCTTCTCTTGAAAGCGGCAGAATATCAAGGAGGCTTGGGTTTGTCGCTAATTCTTTACAAAGGATAATATGGTTGGTAAGCAGCATCATTTTATGCGAGTGGACGAGAGAGGTCAGCATAGTCAGAGGATACAGACGATGCTCTTCAATAATATCACGGAGACTATTGCCTTCGGGATAGCTCCAGCTAATAATTTTCATGCCTGAGCATTGTGAATAAATATTTGCATCAACGGTTGTTTTGGTATTAGTAACGATCCATGCATCGTTGATATTATTTTTGTCTTTGATATCTTCGAAGCGTGATTTGGTATAAAGCGCCACTTGGACATCAGATCTGCTTCCCGGGCTATTATGAAATTTAGCTTCAATCATTGATGTTTTGCCATCTTTTTCTGCCAGAATATCAACTTCGTGTGTGACACACCTGCCTCTGATCATTTGTCTGACACGGGATTCAAAGCCGAGCGCTGTCAGAATACTTGCGATAAAATCTTCAAATGGATAGCCGGTTGGACCAAGCATCATAATTGATTCTTTGAGACTATAACGTGCTCTACTGTATGGATGAGGTGATTCGTGTAAAAACTCAAGAACATGTCGATAAATCTCTTGTGTTGAAATGCCATCATAGACTTTACTTTTGATATGAGCCAAAGCTTCTGCTTGGATTGATTCCGGGACTCGTGCTCTTTTGATAGACTGGAGGACTTTTTCTTCGCTAAATGGTTCCCGTTTATGATCAGCTTTAATAACGTATACCATACTATTTAGTATACAATTATTTCTTCACAAACACTACAAATTTATTCCGATCAATGGTTAACAGATACCGTGGATCCTTCATTAATTTTTTTACAAGAGCTTTTTCTTGGTTCAGCGAATCAGGATATTCTGATTCATTGAGTAAAAAGACAATAACATCAGCTTTATCAACACCTAGCGGTAAGATATATATCTTTTGTCGTTGCGAAAGATGGGAGCCAATATTGTTTGAGGCTGCAACACTATATCGTTTTCTAATATTTGCAAGGTACGTATTAATAAACTCTTTATTTTCAACTGGTTTAGTAATCATATCTAGATTAGGTTCTTTCGCACCGGGCAAAGGACCGTAGAGGTATGCTCCATATAAGGAAACAAGTAAGAGGTAAAGAATAACAACTGTATTGCCCCATTGTTTGATTGTTTCATTGTTGACTCTTTGTAATTGATTTCTAATAAATGAGATACCGAAGATGGCAGCAATGAAGAGAAATGGAGTAATTGTTGTAGTATACTGGTAATAAATTTGATGTAATTGTGTGTTATTACTAAGAAGATCAATCGTCAGATCCGGTAACACGAAGATCAAAAAGATAGGTCCAAACAGTGATAAAAAGCCAAGAGGCATAAATAATTGTTTGAGATAGTTTATTCGATCCCAATGAAGGATGATTCCTAAGGTTTTTTGTGGCGAAAAAAGAATATGTTTTACAATGGAAATCGGTGTATCTCCAAAGTCTGAGTAATATGCTAGTGCAAAATGATGCGATCCAAGCGCATGGGGAATGGCATAGGAGATAAGAAAATAAGAAAGAAGAATACAACAAATAAATAAACTGATACCAGCAAAGATTTTTTTATATTGAGTGATCAAGAAAATACCGAATAAACCAATAATAAGCCAAATTTGCTCTTTGCAAAGCCCTGCAAGAACAGAAAAAAGCAAAAAATACCAAAAGCGCTTTCTTATAAAGAAATAAAATGCTCCTAGAAGAAATGTTGTAGCAAGTGTTTGTGCGTGGAAATCATATAAATTACTTCTTTGGACGCTGGGGTTTATCAAATAGATAAAAGCAAAAGTTAGCGCTATATTTTTATTTTTAAGAACGTAATTCGCAATAAGATAAATAAATATGCACCCGATTCCCAAAATAAATGTTTGGATAAAAAGAAGGTTTCTTGGATCGGCCCATAAGGTATATAACGGTGCAAGAAGTACCAAAATAAAATCAGCATGTACTGACAATCGTGAAACAATTTGTGTACCGTTGGGATCAGTCATTGTAAAGATTCTGCCACGTGATGTGTTCCACACAGTTTGTGCCATATTACCAAGATCAAATTTTCCTGTATAAAAATTGTCATATCGTAAAAAGGTTACTGTTGTGAAGTAAAATAGATAGATGAGAATGAGTCCGCCAAGAATTAATTCCTGAGGGTGTTCAGTCACCCATTTTTCGACTTTTGTAATTATTTTATTTTTTGTTCGGTACCCGAGATAAGATATACAAACATACAGTATTTCCGCGATGATCACCGTTAGTCTCGCAAGGAGCGCGAGAAATCCTGCTGTACTGACCGTCATGATTTTAGTTAATGCGACAGTAAGAACTCCTTCCCGTACTCCAAAACCAGACGGTGTTAAGAGAGACAAATAACCTATTAAATAAGAAAGAACTGAAATACCTACCAATTGCCAGATGAGATTGGGATTAATTGACATAAAGGAAATAAAGGTAAAATAATAGCCAAGACCAAAAAAGAAAAAGATTAACGCATGTAAGAATAACAGGAAAAGGATCTCTGATGGTGGATAATTGGGCAGAATAAAGTGTTTGATTTTGGTATATTTGTGGAATACATATAAAACACAAGAAATAATGATGGCTCCGATTACGACGCTTGCAAGCTGTTCTGGAAAAGAAAAAAACCGAGTAAGAAAAGGAACTGCCAAAATCGATACCAACACACTACCCAAGCTTAAGAATTCGATTTCAATCAACGATGTCTGAATAAAATCTTTTTTTTGCACGCCGTGTTCGGCAAGCCGCATTCCCCTGCCAACAAATGACCAGATATTTCCCGGCACATAGCGGTGTAGTTCTGAAGATGCCCAGATAAAGTTTGAATCTTTGTATGAGATCGTGTGCCCAAGTTGTCTGATAAATTGTTTCCAGATATAGCCGCGGATAAAAAAGTATACAAAAAAGCTTCCAAGTGCTGCCAGTACAAAAGGAATAGAAATATCTTTGAGATGGGGAAGCAAAGTTTGTGCTTTTGGAATGATAAGTTTGATAATAAGAACGAATGCGACAATCGAAAATGGCCACCCAATGAGAAATTTTAGAAGATTAACTATTTTTTCTTTCACCTTGCTATTTTACTACAGTCAGCTATCAAAACCAACGTTAAGATGACTATTTCGCAGAGGAGGAGGCGGCGGGAGAAGGTTGTTTATTATCAATAATCGGATAACTATATTTTCTTGATAAATCTCCAAGCCACGCCCATATTTCAGGGACGTATTTTGCACCTGGGCAACCTATTCTTCCATCAGGAAAATTACCAGGATAACCTGCCAAGGCATCTACCATTAATGTTCCATTTGGTTTCAACATCCCCTCATCAAGTGTAAAATATTCACCGTTCGTATACACTTCAACATCGCTTCCAAAGAATTTTTCTCCTCCGAGAATTTTACGCATAAATCTTGTCTCTAATATATGTAGTTGTGTTAAAGGCATAGCCATTCTCATACTTGCTGCGTGAATACTGTCCATATCTTCAGAAGTCGTTGGTCTTCCTTCTGATTTCGGAAATTGTTGATCTATTATTCTTTGGAAGCTGGCACTAATTAATACTGTTTGGTTTGCGGCACTTGCAACTCGTTTTTGGATTGCAACGTTTCCATATGTTTCCTGTCGCGGATCATCTACAAGTTCATTAATTCTCCGATATTCAGGTGACGTTGTATCTGTTTCTGCCAGCCATTTTTCAGTTGCTATATCAATAGTTCGATAAACAGCATCATGTACAAGATATGCAGCTGGGAAAAATTGTCCGGTTTCTAAAAATGGTTTTACACTTGTTTCAAGATCAGCCAATCCTGAGACAATTGTTCCATCAGGTGCATATTTAACTATCCCTTCAGGAAACTCTTCTCGAAATTGTCGGACATTTGCTATAACTCGTGGTAAGACTCCGTCTAGGAGATGATAATATTCTTTTTTCCTCGCATTTGCAGTAAGATCAACAACAGGTGTCCCTGTCATCCGGTCATCTCGTGGTATAGGAAAAGGACACCCTCTTTGGGCGTTAATTCTTTGAACTGTTATAGTAGGATCGGCTGGCCTTGGGCCTTCAATTAATGGCATAAATATACATTATATAAACATCTCTTTAAAATATTTTTTTCATATATTATTATTTTTGACGTCTTGAAAACTGTCGAGCCAAGCCTATAAAGTCTTGTTTAAAATCGGGATTTATACTTGTTTCCATTATTGCCTCAATAGCTCTTTCTGTTACTTCTGCAGACATGGCTACAGTCACTTCACGGGATTGAAGTTCCTCCAAAATTTGTAATACTTTACTTATATTATCTTCACTTACTACTCCATTTTCATAAATTGTTTCAAGTTGCGACCTTATATTTCCTGTTGCGTTTGCAAAAGCATGAACAATTGGAAATGATTTTTTACCTGCTCGTATGTCTGCACACACGGATTTACCTGTTTTTCCTGCGTCTCCCCAGATACCAAGATCGTCATCAACAATTTGAAAAGCTCGTCCGATTGACCTACCGTACTGTCTAAGACCAGCAGCCGTGCTCTGATCGGCCGAACCAAGGACTGCGCCCATCATAATTGCTGTCTCGATAAGAATACCTGTTTTTCCTGTAATCATTTCTAAATATTCGTCTACAGTTACATCTTGTCTTCCTTCAAAACTCATATCAAGCCCCTGTCCGTTCGCAACTTGTATTCCTGCTTCTGTAAGTAAATCCAGGGTTTGCACAACTGTTTCTGCAGGGTAGTCATTCTTTAAGCCAAGCACTGCTTTTGTACTTAATAAATGTGCTGAATCACCTGCATTTGTTGCCTGTTCTTTTCCCCAAAGACTCCACACTGTTGGTTTACCATGACGTGTTTTATCGTTGTCTTCAATATCGTCATGAATAAGAGTAAAGTTATGAAAAAGTTCCAAAGCTGCTGCTGCAGGTACAGCTTTTTCCCATTCACCACCCAGTGCATCAACAGTCAGTAGGCAGAGTGCAGGTCTTAACCCCTTTCCTTGTGAACGAGCATTGGGAATAATCCTACCTTCTTGATCTCTAAAACCGAGATGATACTCAACCATGCGAGCAGGAATACCATCTGTTTGAGCAAGAAGTTTTCGCATATATCCATCAACCGCTCCTCTATATCTTTCAAGAGGTGGTAAATAATTTACTTCAGTGCGACGAGCTCCATCAATTACAGGTTGCATAATAATGATCTAGAGAGCAAAGATTATAGCACAACTATAATGGATTTTTAATATGTTACTTTGTTTTATTTTGCAGAAGATGAGGCGGCGGGAGGAGTGACTTGAGTAATAGAATTACCTTGATAGATAAAATTAC
>CAYMJR010000015.1:0-28621 GCA_964391315.1 uncultured Gammaproteobacteria bacterium
CGTGGTGAGGGCAACATGCTCCTTATATGCATCTTTTATTCCGTTTCGTACTCCACGGGTAAGATTACCTAGTCCTATACTCATCTTTTCTTTCATAGTAAGTGAAAAACCATGGTACAGTAACCAATCTTCATCAATATACCCACGCTCTCTAATACAGAGATCTATAACCCATTTTCTAAAAAGCTTTTCTCTTTTATGACCGCGGTTTTCATATTTATGGATACTTCCTCCCATCTCTTCTTTGACCCATTGTCGTCTTAAATCCCCTCTTCGATCCCAGGGTCCTTTTGTTTCATGCCCAGTTGTTTGGATAGAACGAGAAGATGTGGTAGCTGTCATCTCAACCATCTCTTGTGATAGCTTTAGAAATTCTTCTTGCAGAACTCTGTGTGGCGGTTCATCTCCCTCGCGGACACTTGTAACATATTTCCCCGTTACGGTATAGACAAAACCTGGCAACCCGTCCTCATCAAGAACAAGAGCATGTTCCTTAGGCAATGTTCTTGTTGCGTCAACAGTAATTTTTGGTAACACCTGTTCGCTCGTGTTGACCCCATATGTTCCTGACCAAGTATTTCCAGATGATGATCCGGTGTTGGTACCGTCCCTTAGACCATTCTTTTTGTAGTTAGTTCCTTTACTTGTACCATCGCCGCCGCCGACAGTCATACTTAAGCTTTCATTTTCTTTCGTGACCAATCTTGAACCTGAAGCTTCTGATAATCCCATTGCCCTCTTCGTGCCCAACCGCAGGAAAACATCATGACCCCGACCAAATAACTCTGGTATTACTTGTCTTCCTGCAAATACTGTCTGTATCCCATACGCTTCACCGAGATCCAAAAATTCTTCCAAAGCACCTACAGGCAATCTATCAGACCCGACCACAATAATTGCCCCAGGCATTTGGTCAGGAGAAACCGTATTAAGCTTTGATACCAGTCCATATGCAAGCGTTCTTCTGACACCTTCTCCATCTAAGTCATCACTAATGGAATACCTTTCAACATGGCCATTAGTATCTGGTGAAACTGTTGCAGTAGGTGAAGCGATCTCTTCAAGAAGTCCTGCAAGATGCAAATGGATTCGTCTCAAGGAAGCAGTAATTTCATCAGAACGCATATCCTCAGGAAATTCCCTTCTTAGTAACTTGCGTTCTTCCACTGTCAAATCAGATGTTGTTTTGCCAAGAATTTCTCTTATTCCTTCATGAAGTCTGCTCACTGTTGCATCAAGTCCCTCTCCCTCGCTTTCACGAGGCATCTCAAGAATTCCTGCAACGGTACGAAGAGTCCGATAATCGATTCGTTTTCTTTCTTCATCACTTCCTGTCGCATGTGCAAGAACAGTAAGCCGTTGATTGGTTGACATCTCATTAAGCATTGGAACAACTTCTTCTCCTGCATCCCTCTGGATAACACTTTTTACACCTAACCCTTTTACAACATCTTCCATTAAAACAGCTGATGCATTTTTCCCACTTGCATCAATGATGATCGTTGATAACTTACCTCTTCTCGCCCGATCAATGCGTCCGCCTCCAATTGTCGCACATACATGCGCGAGCCCCTTAAGGGATTCTCCGGTCACATTTACATGTTCTCCTGGAAGAGCGAGGGACAACTCTGTCTCAGGCAATCCCTTAAAAAATTCTGGACCCCGTTTTGCACCAATGGATCCTCCATCTATTCCGGCTCCTGATGGGAGCGCTGCCTGCTGACGGAATGGTAACTCTCTGTTCATACTGATCCAACCTCCTGCCTCTGTATTTCCATCTGTAAACCTTTTCGTAAATGAGCATACATACCGACCAATTCCTCTGCTTCACCTGGACCAAAGACAAAGCTTTCTGTCCTGCTGCGCATTGCCTTTATCCACGCTTCACCTTGTTTATTGTTTTCTTTTTGAGCATATGCTAATGGCGGCATTTCTATAGCACTGTTTATTCCTCTTTTGCCAAAATAGTATGGTTGAAGAATCTCCTTACGTTGTTCCTGACTCAATGCCTGAACGCTTCCAAGAGAGAAATCACGTCTCTGAGCAGGAACACGACCATCATTATCAACAATTGATTGCATTCTCTTCGTCAACTCTTTAATACAATCAGCTCTGACAAAAGCATTACCAATCGCATGCTGTCTGCTGTGAATAGCAGCAGACACCGCAACACCGATTGCGCGATCACGAATATCTTTAGGAATAGCTTTCATTACTTCCAATTCTTCTCTATCAGGAACAACATCCTTAAATTGCATCAACTGCGCCATTGCTTCAAAATGAGCCCATGAAGTAAGAAGCCTTGCGCGTTCATCACGGGCATCAAGAATTCTTCTGGCCAAAACAATCGTCTCTCTGCTATACGGCTTATCATCAGGACCAAGATCAACATCACGTGTGGCATCCAGATAACTTGCTGTTGGATCGCTTGGGAAGAACTTCTGATCATCAGGATGATGAGTTTGTGATCTGATGGCAGCATGCATATTTGCACCTTTAACAACAATTTCTCCAGGTTCAAGAGCTGCAACTTGATCTCTCTGTCCATCATAAAATACTTTCGCATCAACTAAGGTATCAAGACTGTTTTTTCCTCCCAGTTTGCCGACAATTCTCAAATCTGTCGCTTCAAGAATCTCGTCTGAAAGTTTTCCAGGATTCTGGGAGACAGCAATCCAAGTAATTTTATCCTTACTATCTTTTCTAAACGATTCACTAAAAGTTGCTACAAGCGGACTCCCTTGATGGAGGTAATCCTGAATTTCCTCAGCAACCAGCACTCTTCTTTCTTTCTTTACTCTTACCCCTTCTTGTGTCATTAACAACAGTGACCCCATGAGAACTGCACGGGTATTTGGGTTTCCGACACGTCCTATTGAAATCACTTTATTACCCTTAAGCATTTCCTCTGGCTGAAGTTCGTAGCCGTCATCTTCTCCCAACACTTGCTCTGCAATTCTTGAAAAGATTTTGTTATATTCTGAGTCAACAGTTCCTGCTACGTTCCCTTTTATCGAAGGATCATATCTTGCTACATCAATGACTTCATCAATTTTTTCCCGTAATTGTGTAATCGTTGGATAAACAGGCTTTCCCGCTTCTGGATAAGGAGCTTTACCAAAATCCATATCAAAACCGCAGTCTTCATAGACACCTGGAACATAAATCTCGTTTCCCTTCCCGTCAAAATACTTTGCTCCAAGAAGAGCATCGAGAACAAATTTACTAAACAATCTTTGCGTCTCTGCAGTATCTGGTGATTTCTCTCCACCTTCAATAATCCCAACAGCGTTCACTAATATTTGATGAAGGTTTGAAATATGTTCGACTAACTGTGTCCCTGGATACTCCTTGAAAATGTTAACATAGACAGGAACCTCATTTGGTTCTCCTTGTGCTACTTCTGCTCTCGCTAGAAGTGGTATATAGGTAAGTTTTTTCAATTCATCTGGTAACTGATCCTTTGCTGCAAGACGGGGTGGCAAAACCAATTCATGATTACTCGATGTTTCACCAGGGTCAATAATCGTAAACGGATGTGCCAGCTGTGTCAAAATATTATCAACCACTTTTGATTTTCCTGATTGAGTTTTTCCAAAAATACCAACATGTTGCTCAAGAACATGTGCAGGAACCAATAAATCACCATCTCCATCATAGATCGAACCTAAATTAATCAGTTTCTCCCCGGGATAAGCCACCATTTCATGGTTGACAGCAAAAGGCATTTCCCAGGCGACGGTAATACCCGATACCTCTCTTCTTGGAATATTATCAAAAAGAGCTGTCAAACCATCAACAGAAGTAAAGAATGGTTGCTGTTGCGGTGTTGGAACTGCGTCAAATTTACAATACTGTGGCACCGCAAGTGTTGCTTGACCTGCAACAGTTTCAGTAATATCACTCATGTTCTCCTGATCCATTGCTCCAACTGAAATGCTTGCTTCCCAAAAACCCAACAGTCTTGCTTTATCTAATTCAGTGCGATGCGCATTTACCGATTGTACTTCCTCTTCTGAATACTGTTTCGCATTTCTATTCACAACTCCTGCTTCCATATCAGCTGTAGTAAACTTAGCTTTTACCACAGAAGGATCAACCCTTTCTGCATGAATATGGATAACAAACGGTTCTTTATTATCATGCATAAGCTCTGCCAAACCAAGCCGTAGATCCTTTGCTCCTTCTGGCATCGGTATGACAACCTCATCTTCACGTCTTACTTGTCCCCACACTTGGAATTTATTTAAATTACGGGATAATTCGTCAGGTTTGACAACTGTTATTCTTGAACGACGAGGTACTTTAAGTCTTCTCCTGCTATCTTTTGCCTTACGACTGACAAAGCCTTCCCCTTGAATGATAAGTTGCATCTTTTCATTTTCACCAGGTTTGCGCAAAAGATACATATCAACTGGCCCCTTTGAATTAATTAATGCTGCTCGTATCTGGTCATGAATAGATAATGAAGTCTCTTGTTCTCTTGAAGAGGGATGAGGAATCTCAAAGGTTACTCTATCTAATCGAGCCAATGGACTACCAAACGATTCACCACGTTCCAAAAGCGCACCTGTGGTGGCATCTCCGTAACCTGCTCTTGCACCTTCTATCCTGCCCATATTATTGATCAGGGGTATTATAAACCTCGGCTATAGGATTTTCAATACTCATCCATTGTATCAAAAAAATTAAGGCGCTAATAGAACAAAAATGGATGAAATATTTTTATAAAGAAATATCTATAGGATTTTTTATACTTATCTATTGTAAATTGATGAGTTCGTGGTATAGTACCCATATATGGGACGAATCGAAACTAGAGGCGTTGAGAGAGTTAAGGTCGAAAGATTACCGAATGGTGATAGCGTGAGGCGACGCATAATACCCCGAGGAAGTGCAGAAAGACAAGGACGAGGGCTCGAAAATGATGTTAGATATGAGGTACTTGCAAAACAGAACGGTAACGTTCACCCTAAATTCCCTGGTAGGAACGATCACCTCACAGGAAGACACAGCTACCCACAACGGACTGCCATCTAACGTCCACCATATCTCCTTACTATACCACGCCCATTTCTACCTTCAGGTAACACTCTTCTAAGAGAATTCTCTCTTGCCCATTTTCCCTTCTATTCAAAGCATCTGCTCCTTCCAGAGCACGACGATCTCTCTCAACACCTTGTGGTTTATAAGATTCGCTCCCTCTTACCATACAATTCACCACCTTCCCATTTTAGAATATTTGTAAACAACAATAACTTATAGTATCGAATACTAGAATCCTTATCTCACTATTTTGTGGCTACACTTGACAACAACCTGACACCTATGCTACTCTAGATCCTCTATACGCGAAGCACTATGACACCAAGCTGAGCTTGGCCCTGCTTCGTCAAACTATCTCTTTATATCTGCTCTTCTGCCCGTGTAACTTCCAAATACTATGAAATTAAAATCAGACATTGTATCAGTTGTTTTACCCGTTCATAACGGAGAACGATTTCTTGAACAATGTTTGGAAAGTCTTGTTAACCAAACCCACGAAAATATCCAAATTATCGCTATTGATGACTTTTCCAAAGACAACTCCTTTAAAATACTTAAAAGATTCCAGAAACTCTATAAAAATATTGAGGTGTATCGGAATAAAAAGCAATACGGCCTTGCTACCTGCTACAATCGTGCTGTTAGACGTGCCCATGGACAATTCATCACCTTTATGCATCAACATGATGTAAACGCAGTCAGCCGTCTCAAGCGCCAGGTGAACTTTCTCCTCAAAAATCCAAAAACAGTCGCAGTTGGCACTCAATATACCCACATTGATGAAAACAACAAAAAACTTGAGCGTAGTAATCTCCCTGAAGAGAATGAGGTCATCTATGATAACGCAATTCATGCTTCATCCTTCCATCCTGAGACTGTCATGATCAACAGAGAACGTCTGCCAAAAGACCTTCTCTACTTCAAACACAATAAATATCCTTTTGTGTTTACCGAGGTATTTCTTAAATTCTTTAATTATGGACAGGTAGCCAATATAACGAGCCAATCACTCTACTATCACCGCGAAGGTACCAAACGCCACAGCGGACGCAAGGTGTCAAAAATGAAGCAGATAACCTCCATGGTCCACCTGTGGATCAATGCAGCAACATACAACGACAATCGCCCGTCATTCCGCACCCTTTTTCCCCAGCTCGTGCGGGGTATCTAACATAGAGGCTTCACATTTGTAAATACATTGTACTCTTACCGTAAGAAAGTAGATATTTAGCTTCTGTCGCGCTTGAATTACCCAAAACTTCCTCTAATAATTAGCATCTATGACAGTAGTAAAAGAAATGACATCAGGAAGAACAAGCAGGGGAAGAGAAAAGGTAGGACCGTTCTCCCCTTCTTCTAGTCGTAGAATTGATGCTGATACTTTTGGCAGACATGACGCAAGCTATATCCGTGAACATGGAGGAGAACCAGTGGTTATGAAAACCCAACCGTTACGTCCTGCAGCATATTCTTCTTCACATGAGGATTGGCATCCCAGTCCAGATGATGAAAGGAGAGATTCAACTTCCCAAACTATTGAATTTCGTACACGCATCCCTTCCCATGTACGTCCTGCTGTGCCTACCAGAACAAACGAAGACAAAGCGTTCTTAGATGAACCTTTGCCAACAGATACCGATCCACTAATCTCACGCAGAAGACGGAGAATTCTTGCCTTATCAGCAGCAGCGATCTTCACTGGAGCAGTAGTTGCAGCAGGCAGCATAGCAGTTCTGCCAATGCTGCATGATAAAGGTGGCACACAACAGGCCGCTTCTGATAAGAAGGATTTGAATTTAATACTTCCAAATCCAAACACACCCACACCCCCCACTGCCCCTTTGGAAAACAATAATAATAGCAATGCTACTACTACTATTGTTATTACAGACAAAGGTAGTATTACAGATGGCAATCAATGGAACACTGCTGCTAAAAAAACACATGATTCTCTTGGACACTCATCAACTCCTGTTACCAACATTGTCGCAAAAGAAGGAGCATATGACTCCCGTTCGACAAGCCCTGATCCTGATTCGGCAAAGGCAGGAGACTCATTTACTACGCTCAACAGCGCGGCAATTCAAACGGTAGATAGATTGGAACACGCACTATCTGCAGATGCCTCTCAAGCAGAAAAAGATGCAGCAACAATTATCCACCAACTCAATAATCTTAGCCCTATGGAGACACAAGCACTTATTGCCCAGTATGGCCCTCAGCTTGAGTCATTAAAAAAAGATCTTGTAGCAATTCTTGGCTCACAAACAGATACGCAACCGTCTCATTCACTACAAAAACTTGCTGTAGCACAAAGTTCTGTAACTGAAACACAAACTATGGCTGAAACAGCAAAGAAACCAACAACAATATTCTCACGTATTGCAGAAAAAGCAGGCAATATCATACATCGTGGCTCGGTAACCGATGGTAAAAAAGCTATTGCAGCTCTCAGTGCAGATAGAAACCGCCGCCAACGACAGCTTTACCTCGCAGTATAGAACCGCTTTTCCCAAGTTATACATCACTTGTTCGCAAGTTATCCACATTTTTCTTGATAAATAATTTAGATTGATTTAACAACCTAATTTAATATATAAATACTATAAGTTACATGCTTTTTTGACACCACCACATTATAGGTTGACAAAGTAATATGGACGTGCTATATTTTCGCTAGGATATGAAACTCTTACGCACGTTTTTTGATTCTAAGAAAGAAATTAATTCTCTTTTTACGCAGAAAGGCAAAACATTGTCAGAATACCAAAGAGAATTGTTAGTCAAGATGACCAAACGTCAGTTTGAGAAATTAGAAGATTTAGGTTTGTCTATTCCAGTACAACTGGCATAAGACACAAAAAAAGAGCATCGCTTTCGTTACTCAAATATAAGTTCAGGTACGATAAGCAATGCTCTTAGGGTAAACGGCAATTAGTCCTTCAGGCAGGAATAAAACTAAGTGCCGATAACAAAAATACAATATTGTTTTTTTGTTGTCAAGAAAAATGATCGAGGCAAAAATATATTTTTCTGGTCGTCAGATCAATATATTTCATGACCTTTTCACAGGCTCATCTTTTGAGATGAGGTAGGAACATTGGGCAGGTGTTCTTACCTCTACTGAAAGGGTGAGCCTTTTGATTTAACATAACATTTTGTTAGCTAAATTTTCTTTGCAAAGAGGATTCTTCCTGAAGAAGTTTGGATAACGCGAGAAACAACAACATCCAGTGATTTGTGAACAAACGTGCTTCCAGACTCAACGACAATCATCGTTCCATCATCAAGATATCCAACTCCTTGTGTCGGATCTTTTCCGATGTGTGAAATACTCACGTGAAGACTATCTCCTGGCACTGCAATGACCTTCAGACAGTTAGCAAGTGCATTGATATTAATTGCGGTCACATTATCAACTGTTGCTTTCTTCTCTAGGTTATAGTCGCAAGTAATAATTTTACCTTTATGGAGCTTAGCCATCTTGGTAAGCTTATCATCTACAGGATTTCCATTGAAGCGTTTTTCGTCCTCTTCTGACAATGTCTGTACTTTTATTCTCTTATTCTTCCGGAGCTTTTCGAGTGCTTCAAGTCCCTTTCTCCCGCGTTCCCGTTTGACAGTATCCTGTGAGTCTGCCAGACGCTTAAGCTCGGTAAGAATACTTGCAAGAATAACAACCACACCTGTCAACAAACCAAGATCAATAATGTCAAAAATCCGGCCATCTATAATTGCTGACGTGTCCAGGAAAATTCCATTTTCAATTTTCTTTGGTTTCTTTGCTGTATTTTTTTTCTTGCGTGGTTTGGTCAAAACGCTTGGTAAACGATTCATCAGAGTCTTTGATACTTCATCAGCAATCGCACCAATAAGATTTGGATTAAAAACAGGTGTTTTTTTCGCATCAGGCTTTTCAACTTGTGCTAATGCTAAGGTAATTGCTTTTTGCTTTTCTTTATCCATAACTTATTTCAATTCATTCATCACCTGACTCAGCGTCTTGTACTTTTTCGCTGTAATTACGTTCTTTAAACCCAGCTTCTCAGCTTCTTTAATCCGCTTCTCAAGACCATTGACCATACGCAGTTCTCCGAGAAGACCTACTTCCGAAATGCCTACAGTCTTACCAAGTGATACGTTTTTCAAACTTGAATATACAGCAAGACAAATTCCCAAGTCAATCGCAGGATCGGTAAGCCGCATTCCGCCAGCAACATTCACAAACACATCCATGGTATCAAGCGGCAACCGACAGTGTTTTTGCAAAACTGCCAAGAGTAATTCAACACGTCGTGGATCAACTCCTGATACCACTCTGCGGGGCATAGGAAGCTTTGAGAACACAGTTAATGCTTGCAGCTCTACCAGAAATGCTCTGGACCCTTCAAGAGTCGATACCAGAACACTACCGGGCGTTGCTTTTGTATTTTCTGACGACAAAAATAATTGCTCCGGATTTTTGGCCTCAGTCATGCCTTCTTCTTCCATCAAAAAAATGCCGACTTCATCAACTGGACCAAAACGATTCTTAAGACTGCGAAGAATTCTCGTCTTGGCAAATTTTTCTCCTTCAAGAAATAGCACAGTATCAACCATATGAGACAGTACCATTGGTCCTGCAACCATTCCTTCTTTGGTGACATGCCCAACAATGATGATTGGAATATTAAACGCCTTTGCAACTCGTACAAATTGCAAAGCAGAATACCTGACCTGCGCGACAGAACCTGATAAGCCAGATGCGTTCTGCGACTCGATGGTCTGAATCGAATCAACAATCACTAAATCAGGCTTGAGTGATTCAATCTGGGAAACAATCGCATCGGTATCAGTCATTGAAAGAAGCAGCAAACCATCATTGCTCTCTGCGCTGCTTTGCCCTACGCTCTGTGCAATCCTATCCGCTCGCATCTTAATCTGCTCCACAGATTCTTCACCGCTTACATATAAAAGTTTACGGGAAACAGACAAACCCAATGCTAACTGTAACAACAACGTCGACTTTCCAACACCCGGATCTCCAGCAATTAACGTCACAGATCCGGCAACAACTCCCCCTCCAAGAACTGTATTCAATTCATCAAAATTAGTCTGCATTCTCGATCTTTCCGAATATGCAATTTGTTTGAGAGTTTGCGGTTTGGCCGTCATGACAGCATTTTTTCCAGCAGCAAATTGTTGGGGAATCGGAGAAAGAGTAATTTCTTTCATCGTATTCCAATTTCCGCACTCAGGACACTTTCCATACCAACTTGGGGAATCATATCCACATTCCTGACAAACAAAACTAGTTGTTGTTTTAACCTTCTTCATAGCCCTATTATACGCTTAAGCAGAGAAAAATTGAAGCTGAAGAGTAAATAAGATATAAATCTTATCGATACATTAGTGGTTTCTCAAGGAGTACTGGCACGAGGATGATTCGGTGACGTCTCTTGTCGTGTTCTGCGACAGTCAAAGTAACTTCTTGTCCAACAGTGTAAGTTGTAGTTGGAGGAATTTTCTCTTTCTTAATAAATCCTTCAACACCTTCCTCAAGAGTGACAGTAACACCAGAATCATCAACTGCAGCAACAGTTCCACTGACTTTCTTATCAGCTGGATATTTTTCAATTAATGCTTCAAAAGGATCTGCTGTAAGGCGTTTGATTGAAAAATTGACCCGTCTGTTCTCTTCATCAAATCGGGTCACAACAGCATCCAGTGTTTGACCAACGGAGTACAGAGCTGCCAAATCGTCAACCTTATCCCATGATACCTCTGAAATATGAATAAACCCTTCAAGTGTCATTTCTTTAACAGAAAATGTCACAAACAAACCAAAGGAGGAAACATTGGTAATCGTTACTTGAGCCTTATCTCCTGCTTTCAAAGCCTTCATTGCTTTTGCAAAATCTTCTTCAGAAATACTGGTCTTTTGAGAAAAAATAACTTTGTTGTCTTTTCGATTCAACTCTAAAACGGTTACTGCTACTTCTGAACCTGGTTCAATATCTGCCTGTTGTGTATGTGACTGTGGCAAAAAGCCTGAAACACCAAATTCTGTTGTTGCAACATATCCTGCTTTTGTTGCTTCTGCAATCACAACAGTAATTGATTCTTTACTTTTGGCAAGTTCTTCAAGTTTTCTCCACGATATATCACCAAGATAGCGTCGAAGAGACACAACTGGTTGACCATTGTCTGATTCTGGATTTAAGACATTTACTTCAACAGTATCTCCTACTTTGAACATCGACATAATCGTATTCATAATACGGCGTTCTTTCTCAAGAACAACTGCTTCTGTTTTTGCACCTGCATCAACGAGAATTTCACTACTAGTTAATTTGGTAATTTTTGCTTTTACTGACTCACCTTTTTTCAGAGTGACAAATTTGTTTTGGTGTTTGGCAAGCAGTGCTGCCATAGCACTTTGAGGTTTAGTTGAAGAAGTTACATGTTTTGACATTTAGTATCATAAGCCTTTCTAAAAATGATGGTGTAAGTATAGCACTATATGAAGTCTACCGCAAGAATCTAAAACAACTAAGCCTTTGCATACGGGGCTCGTACTGCTGTTGCAATCTTTTCTCTTAGTTCCCTATCTTCTCTTATTTTTCTTCTAACAAATCTTATGGGTGCCAGCAACATTCTCCGACGTTCCTGTTTTCTTCTTTGAGCCTCTTGAGCTCTTCTTTCAGAAACAACGTATATTCCAATTGGTGGATTTTTTGATTTACTTTCCGGAACTCTTGGAGGTTGTGGTAACTCAAAACCAGGTACAACAGGCATTGTTGCATGAAGGTTTCTCAAGAGAGCTTCATCTAATCTATTTTGATGCCCATAATTGTCAGCTGCCCATTGTGCCGCTTTTATTTGTTGCAGCTTTCTCTTTGCTTCGTCAGCGATACGTTTTGGATCATCCGGAGCTCTTCGGAAAGCTGCTCTCGCAGCTGCGGCTTCCTCCGTGGTAAAAGATCGTGGACGTTCAAGTACAGCTGTCATAATTTGTCAGATTTTTGTCAGAAAAAATCATTATAAGTCTATTGATCTAGACTGTCAATAGATGAGTTAAAAGTAGTTAGAGTGAGACAGGGGTAAGAGCGGGCCTTACCATATCAATCATTCCCGTTGCAAACATTTGTAAATTGTTTGAAGTACCTGGTGCCATAAGCCGCGAGAGTTGATCATGACCAAACTGCACATACTCATGATCATACGAGAGGATCGCATCCGGAATCACCCGTGCAATGGCAATTGTTTGCCCATTGGATTTATCTGCCAACAGCTCATCAACAGCCTTCGTAAGATCTTCACGATTTTGCTCTCTACTCGGCCATACAGGAATATTCCCACGCAATCTCCGAAGCATAGCAGCTCCTCCTGCTACAATCACTTTATTTCCAACTAAACGCAATTGTGTCCCTTTATCTAATAATGGATTTTTGCCCCTTATATCCAATCCTTTAAAAAGCGTATCTAGAGCACGAATATCTTCATGCAACAGCGCATCATAGGCAGTAGTTCCCAATGATTTGAAAAATTCGCTATTGACCGAAGTTGTTAAAGCAAGTCTGTTTACTCTTTGCATAAGCTCATTTGATGTTCGTGGTTCTCTATCTTTCACACCCATATATGTTTATTGCATCTCAGAAAGTATATTCATATGCTGTAACGCGGGTCTTACAATATCCAGCACTCCTAGAGTAAAATTTCGTATATGTGGTCTTCGTTGCGAAGAACATTCGAGAAAAACAAGTGACTCATACTTCTCTGCCAAACTTTCCCGGTCAGCCAAAATAATATCTTGTGCAACAAAACGCGAAATTTGATGAAATCCCTCTATATTCCCTGTTCTAATCATCTTATCAACGAGTCCTTCAAATTCACCGCGCTCTTCTATACGACTCTCTTCTCGTGCATCAATACTAAACCGTCGATCTTCTTTACTGACGGCATTGACATATACCTCTTGCGGTTTCTCTTGCATTTGCACGAGTAGCCCAGCACCAGCTACTACTACTAAAAAACTACCAGCAAGTCGCTCCTTCCTTGGTTCTGACAGAGGTTTATCACTGGGAGTAGTATGATTTATTCTACCTAGTAGGTCATCGAAAATAATTGTTAGGTTAGGTAAATCGCGGTTAATGAGAGTAGAAACAACAATATCACTCACCCGTCTAATCTGTCTTTCATCTACTCTTCTAGAGGTGACAGCTTTATCAAGGTTTGCCCAAAACCCTTGGGATGGCCGAGATTCGTTTACAGCCATTGCAGGATAATAATGCGCTAGCTCATCTATATTGTCAAGTAGCAAAAGTGATCTAGAGCCCGTCATGACAAGCTAATCTCTATTACATGAGAAATGGGCATAAAAAAACCTCCCTTACTGGAGGTTTTTTTATACTTTCAAATGTTAACTTAAAAGCAGAAAATCCCTGGTGATGACCCATTGTCCCGGGAACAAGTCCTAGTATCGTAGGCGCTGACATGTTTCACTTCTCTGTTCGGAATGGGAAGAGGTGGTGCCACGTCGCTCAAATCACCAGAAAATTTCTACTTTTAAAGTACTATCTTGAGGATAGCTCCTTAAAAAGTGAAGAGATAGCCCCGATTAAATCGGGGTAAACGTCTTAAATAAAAATTTACACTCGACCATTAGTACTGGTTAGCTCAATGCATTGCTGCACTTACACTGCCAGCCTATCAACCTAGTAGTCTGCTAGGGGTCTTTCCTACCTTGCGGTAGATCGAGATCTTATCTTGGAGGCGGCTTCCCACTTAGATGCTTTCAGCGGTTATCCGTTGGGAATCTAGCTACTCGGCGCTGCTTCTATTCGAAAACAACCGACACACCAGGGATTCCCTCATCCCAGTCCTCTCGTACTAGGGACGAATCTCCTCAAATCTCAAACGGGCATACAGGATAGAGACCGAGCTGTCTTACGACGCTCTGAACCCAGCTCGCGTACCACTTTAACCGGCGAACAGCCGGACCCTTGGAAGCTTCTCCACCTCCAGGATGTGATGAGCCGACATCGAGGTGCCAAACCGCATCGTCGCTGTGGACGCTTGGATGCGATCAGCCTGTTATCCCCGGGGTAGCTTTTAGCCGTTAAGCTGTGTGCATACCACTATGCATCACAGGATCACTAACGCCTACTTTCGTACCTGCTCGACTTGTAAGTCTCGCAGTCAAGCTGGCTTTTGCGTTTACGCTATCATCATGATTTCCATCCATGATTAGCCAACCATTGCGCGGCTCCGTTGCATTTTAGGAGCCTACCTCCCCAGTAAAACTGCCCACCAGACACTGTTCCTCGCCCGTATTTTTATGCGGGTCGGGGTTATGCTCACTCATCCTAAAGAGAGGTGTTTCATTGTTGACGAATCTCCCTCCTACTCTAAACAGTTAGAAAAAGCTTGCAAATGTCAAGCTACAGTAAAGCTCCCGGGGTCTTTTTGTCCATGTATACCTAGGCCGCGTCTTCACAGCCATCTCAATTTCGCCGGGTAAAGGATTAAGACAGTTATTCAGTCATTCTACCTTTCGTGCGGGTCGGAACTTGCCCGACAAGGAACTTCGCTCAATTTGTTAATCTATAGATCCTTGTAATCCATAAGTCTTTCTGTCGCCAGAAAGTTCGGACTATATCTTCCCTTCTCAGGGTTCTGCATATAGTCTCTGAGGATTCTTAAACTGTCTAATTTTCATGAGACCTTCTAAAGTTAAATGCTGACGATTTCTCATCATCTCCACAACTTCACAAAATATTGTAAAGTCATGTCTTTTAGAAGTTCTTAACGGATTCTCTTTGAAAAAAGGAATTATTGTCTCATACAAATCGTTTTGAGAACGAACGCAAAAGCGATAAATGTTTTCTTTGTGATTATCATATCGTCTGTTGACGAAAATTGACCCGCAACCAAAAAAGTTTTTAATATCTTCTAAGACATTAAGACTTTTTTGACCTTGAGTAACCACAAATTCAGGCATGACCTGAAATCCACTTTTAGTTGTTTTGTTCTTAAAAATCGATACTGAGAAACATCCTTCTCCATCGACAAACCCAACAATCCAATTAGCTCGCTTAAGTCTTTCCTGCTGATTGTCTGCACTCATCACATTATCAGTATAATATCTAATTAAATTAGAAATAAACTAGTGTAAGATACTCAGATTTTCCAGCATATAGCAGAATTTTCGTAAAACACACCACTTCTAAAGCTTTGAAGTTTAAAACCATAGAACAGTTATAGTTACTGCTGCCGTTCACCGGAGCTTTGAAACCAAACTTGACCCTTACGAGTCGCATTCAGCATTCATTGACTTACCGGCACTGGGCAGGTGTCAGCCCCTATACGTTGCCTTTCGGCTTTGCAGGGACCTGTGTTTTAGATAAACAGTTGCTAAATAATCTTTTGCTGCGGCCATCCAAAGATGGCAAGGCATCTCCCATAGGTTACGCCTAGCTTTTGTTGCCGAGTTCCTTAATCCTCTGTCTCCCGGTCACCTTAGTCTACTCGACCAACCCACCTGTGTCGGTTTGCGGTACGGAAAAATATGTGTTTTGGCAATCCTTGCGGACGTCATAATGAAGCTTTTCTCGAAAGCTGAAACGTATCAAATCGCTCCCTGTTACCAGGGAACTTTCAATCACAGCTTAATTAACCACGATGACGGATTTGCCTGTCACCACTATCTCACTGCTTTGACCCGCCGTAACGGGCTTGATTTTTCCACCTTTGTCACTACCTTATAATACACATACCTTGTAGTCGAATCTTAACGACTTGTCCATCGGGCTAATCCCCTTTAACGAGGAATACCCTTAGGGCCGACTTACCCTTCGCTGATGTACATTGCGAAGGAAACCTTGGGTTTTCGGTGTGCAGATATCTCATCTGCATTACGCTACTCATGCCGGCATTCTCACTTCTATTCGCTCCACCAGGCCTTACGGCACCGACTTCACTGCAAATAAAACGCTCCCCTACCAATTGTCTTGCGACAAGTTTCCAATTTCGGCAAGATGCTTAATCCTCGTTACATTTTCGGCGCCACAAACCATCCGCCAGTGAGCTGTTACGCTATCTTTAAAAGGTGGCTGCTTCTAAGCCAACTTCCTGGGTGTCTCTGGATTATGACTTCCTTAAAAACTTAGCATCTATTTAGAGGCCTTAATTGGGAATCTGGGCTGTTTCCCTTTTGACTCATCAGCTTAGCCCGACAAGTCTGACTACTGAGAAAATAACAAGTATTCGGAGTTTGATTGGTTGCGACAGATTGCTCCGCCGCGAACCATTCAGTGCTCTACCCCTTGTGTAAATCATCAGCGCTATACCTTAATATATTTCGGGGAGAACCAGCTATCTCTAGGTTCGTTTGGCATATTGCCCCTAACCTCAGGTCATCTCAGATCATTGCTGCGATCACGAGTTCGGTCCTCCTCCCCCATTTCTGAGGGACTCAACCTGCCCAAGGTTAGCTCACCTAGTTTCGGGTTTAATAATTGCAACTAAATTTTGCCCAGTTAGGGCTCGCTTTCACTTCGTCTTCCCAACGTAATTGGTTAAACTAATGCTGCAACTAAAAACTCACCGGCTCATTCTTCAATAGGCACGAGATCATCCCTTACGGGACTTTCTCTGCTTGTTAGCTAACAATTTCAGTTCTCTTTCATCCCCCTTCCGGGGTGCTTTTCACCTTTCCCTCGCGGTACTAGTTCACTATCGGTAGATCTTGGTATTTAGACTTGGATCGTGGTCGACCCAGATTCCCACAAAGTTTATCGTGCTCCATGGTACTTAGGAACAAACTATCGGTGTTTTACATTTCGTGTACGAGCCTTTCACTCTCTTTGGAAGACCATTCCGGATCTTTCTACTATATAAAACACTCGAATATCGTCTGCCCTGCAACACCCCGTAAAAACGAGGTTTAGTCTAATCCGCTTTCGCTCACCGCTACTGACGGAATCTCATATGATTTATCTTCCTGGCGTTACTAAGATGTTTCAGTTCACGCCGTGCCCAGCCAAACACTATATAGTCATTGCTGACTAACTTCATGTTGGGCCATCCAATTAAGGATAGGTTGCCCCATTCGGAAACCACCGGATCAAAGGTTGATGGCACCTCCCCGATGAGTATCGTCGCCGTCTACGTCCTTCCTCGGCCAAAATCTCCAAGGCATCCATTGTTAGCATTATTAGTAAATTTTTACTAAACCACACATCCGTAATGATGCGTGGATTTAAGACGTATTTATCCCGTATTCACTCGTCGGCTGACGAAAGTAAACGCGGGATATTCTCTTCACTTGTTAAAGAGCCATCTCTTCTCTTATTCTCGAGTAACCCTCTCTTACTAGAGGGTTGCTCCAAAATAAGATTTTAAGATAACCTGTGGACTCGAAGAGATTCGAACTCTCGACCTCATCATTGCAAATGATGCGCTCTACCAGCTAAGCTACGAGCCCAATTCTCCTTACATGATTAAGACAGAAACTATGCATGTAATAGTCCAGTTGAATTTTGAGAACAAAAGAAGTGCAGATTACGAGGCTAAAACGTTACCCGGTGTGGGTTGAAAAAACTATGTTTTTTGACAGCATCATAAACGACAATTCTTTTGGTTCGTAAAAGCTATCTTACCATGCCCTTACAAAGCTGTCAATAGTTGAAAATTGATTACGCTTTTTGCATTTCGAGCCACTTTTCAGTCTCGAGTGCAGCGGCGCAACCGAAGCCTGCGGCAGTGATTGCCTGCATATATTGTCTATCATGGACATCCCCTGCAACAAAAACACCTTCTATATTAGTTTGATAATGATTGCGGACTTTGATGAATCCCTTTTCATCCACTTCAATACCAGGAAATACTTTACTATTTGGCGTATGTCCAATTGCAACGAACACACCATTAGTTGGCATTTCGCTCTCCTCTCCTGTTTTTGTACTCTTGAGCCGAACTCCGGTTACCGTCTGATCACCTAAAACTTCAACTATTTGTGAATTGAGATCAAATTTGATCTTTGGATTGGATCTTGCCTTCTCAAGCATAATTTGTGAGGCTTTAAAATTTTCACTGCGATGAACAATCGTCACGCTATTAGCAAAACGGCTCAACACGCATGCTTCTTCCATAGCACTATCTCCTCCTCCGACGACCATTACATCTTTATTGCGGAAAAAAGGCGCATCACAAGGAGCACATGAACTGACACCACGGCCAATCTTTTCTTTTTCCCCTGGGACATTAAGCCATTTGGTATCTGCACCTGTTGCAATAATGACAGCTCTCCCTTCATATATTGTATCAGCCGCGGTGACTTTAAATGGAGCTTTGGAAAAATCGCCTTCTTTGAACTCTTCGTCGATAATTTCCGCACCAAATCGTTCAGCTTGTTTTCTCATATTGGTCATAAGCTCTGGTCCCTGAATCCCCTCAGGAAAACCCGGAAAATTATCAACTTCTGTTGTAAGTTGCAATTGTCCTCCCCACTTCCCACCTGCAATAACAAGTGTCTTTAAGGAAGCTCGGGTAGTATAAATTGCAGCGGTAAGACCTGCAGGACCTGAACCAAGAATAATAACGTCGTACATATTAAGCAGTGAGGGCTTCTTCGAAAGCTTTCTTATAGTTATCTTTACTTTGTGCTCCGATAATTGCTTTTACTGGTTGTCCTCCTTTAAAGATCATAACTGTTGGAATACTCATGACATTAAATTGTCCAGACGTATTAATATTTTCGTCTGTATTCAATTTACCAATAACCAATTTGCCTTCATACTCTTTTGCTAGTTCATCAATAATAGGACTAACAATTTTGCAAGGGCCACACCAAGGTGCCCAGAAATCAACGACAACTGGAGTTTTGTTTTCGAGGACTTGCTCTTTGAAGTTTTGGTCTGTAAAAGTTACGTCTGCCATAAGCGTCTATCCATATTAGCAAGCAAAATAAAAGGTGTCAACCCCGATTTCTTACAACAGATGCCAACCGTATAGCAGGCTTACTTACTACTCTTGGATTTTCTTTATGTTTCCCTTCACCTTGCGGAATAAATGCACTAAGCGACTGTCTTACCTCAGCAAGACGCTGTGAATCAGCAATTGCTTGCCGCAATGGATTAACCGGTGGTTGTAAATATTCACGTTGCTGACGTTTTGGTAGTTTCTCTGGAAGTCGGAATTCTTCAGGAATTGCCTCATGTACAACTGCTCTCGTTCCAGCAGCAACACCGATAGCAACACCTTTTACAACTTCAACTAAATTTGAGCCCATACTTGCTTCTTTCATACAGCAAAAGTATAGACTTTTTGTACCTGAAAACCTTTATATCTGCTTAACAGAATCCCAACAAATGGAGGCTATTCGAGTTCTTCACCCTTCCCGCGGAGGTAATAGAACCATTGATCGAAAAAGGCAAAAAGCAGTTTAAATGGTGTCTCGATAAAGAAATCAAACAGATACAGAAAAATATTGATTTGTCTAACAGTCTCTGTGAGTCTGCGACCGACCCGGATCACTGGCATAAATAAGAAATCACTCAACAATGTCAGTAAACCTTGCTTGTCTCCTACCCGGAAGACATTAGCCAAAAGACTAATGCGGTATGCAAGGAACGAAACAATTGCCAGGAAGAAAGTGAAGATAAATTGACTGACGGGATTGAAATGTAATTTTGTCAAGATAAAAACGATTCCTCCAAAAGAAATAATAAAAGCAATAAGCCATAAGCTATCAAAAGCCACTGATAATGCTGTACTTCTCTTTTGTTCTTTTGCAACGATTAAACGACTTCCGAGCTGAGGATTTTCTTCATACAATAATTGATTGATATAGGCAACAATCATTCGTGTATTCTCATCTCCTGGAGTTCGAATCATCAAACCGACAATCACCATAAGAATTGGAGGAATAGCAATATTGATAATCATGGTTGGAATCATAATATGACCATAGACTAATTTTTCATATGATCCCTCGACGAGAAACGCAAATCCAAATTTGGTAAGTAAAATAAAGATAACAGACCGGATGATTGCGCGTTGAACCTTGGAAGCAATACTCTTATATCTTACCTCAGATGCTGCAAAAACTGCCTGTTCAAGCTCTTCTTCATTCTCAAGCATCGTTTTCAGATTATCTTTATTTGATTCAAGGATATCTTCCAGAATAAAAAATACAGCACTTCGACGTTTGACATACGTATAGATGCGGTCTTTCAAAGGATAATTAATTTCTTTCAGAATCTCATGATATCCTGTCATGAAATTCGCTGCTGTATACTCAAGTGACTCTGCTGTAAGTTTGCCAAAGTATTGTGAGAAGAGATGGTAACGAAGAAATGCCAAATCATCTTTGGCAAATGCCTTACGGACAGCCATAAATACCTGCGCATCTTTCGTCTCTTGTGAGTCATCAGTAATCTGGACATCGTCCTTCAGAACATAAAACATGAAATTGGTCATGACTTCCTTTTTGTACTTGGGATTGAGAATATACTGGATATCTGAAGACATAAGATCATAGATCCAATCATTGATCACGGTATCAGAGATTCTATGCTGATCCATAATCTTAAGTCGGAGAGCAAGATAAAGATCGATTGACTCTTCAACTTTCTGGACTGCTGATGCTGGTACTTCATAATCAGGTAAATACCGAGCCCATAAAAGTTCTTTAATCAGAGGTTCAGCAGTTGTACGGCCATGACCGCCAAGAAGCAACCGGCGTTTGAGGATGCGTTCGATGGTGGCACGAAGTACCACCTCATCCTCGCGAAACTCCATGGTATTTCTAAGCCGTTCATACCATGAGGCAAATTTAGAAACAATCGGATTGACTGTGATTTTTGGTTCCTCTGCTGCTTTTGGCTCCTTTTGCGTAAATGCTTGGAATAAAAAATGCGCCATTGGCGACAAGGGTTTGAAGCTTAACATACTAGCACTAATTATATACCATCGCCTCTTCCAGTGCTAGCAAACGAACATTTATTGAGGTTTTGCTGTATACCCTGCTTTCTTGATTATTTGAAGAATTTCGTACTCTGTCACCTTTTGTGGATCAAATTCCACTTCTGTCTGTGCCTTGGCATAACTGGTTTTTGCGGAGTGTACCCCTTCCTGATCTTCCAGATCTCCATCTATGTTGATTGTGCAGGCAGCACAATCCATACCAATGATTTTAAAAACAATCTTTTTCATGATTACATTACCCGTATCGCTCCCGGATACATTCCCATACTACACATAAATGAAATAATCCCTGGCTTTTGCGGAGCGGTGAAAGTAAAAGTCTCCGAATGATTGGGTGTGACAATTTTTTGAATACCAAGAGATGGCATCGTAAATGCCTGTTGGCAACCAAATCCTCCAGTATTCACCAGTCTCAGAGTGACAGTTGAGCCAGCTGAAACTGCAAATGCCGACGGTGAATATCCTGATGCAGTAATCATAATCGTCTGATCAGTAACCGGTGCTCCATAAATATCCACAGAACAATAACTGACAAAACAAAAGAAATTAGTCGCAACATTTGAAATGGTATAAGGTGTTCCTGTCAACGCAAGTGCACCATTAAAATTAAAAAGGGCAATAAGAAAGAGTGTCGCAGCAGCCACCTTCATAAACCGTTCTTTCAAAATATCCCCCACTCTCATTGCAAAATATCCAAGAATAAAGAAAAGTGGCGTTGTTCCCAGTACAAATGCAAAAAGAATCGCACTTCCTGCGACAGGACTTCCTGAAGCAATCGCAAGCGCCATCATTGCCTGTGTTGCACCACAGGGAATGAAAACAGTAAACGCACCAAGAAGACCTGGGGCAAAAATATCTGTATTCCGGGACTGCTGACGAACCAACCGTGTCAAGAATCGTGGGGGCTGGATGACAAAATAACGGAAGATTGGATGGACATTCAAAAGATTTAACGCAGTGCCGATCATAAAGATAACAACAGCAAATTGCAAAACAAGATGAGCAAGTGGTGAAAGCTGGACAATTGATCCAAGCCATCCCAGCAGAGCTCCAAGTAAGGTATAAGCGATTAGTTTAGCAAGAAGAAATGCGCTAACCGGAAGCATAGAGCTAAGATGAGTTTTTTTGGTAATTTTTGCAGTCTCACTTTGCGCCAAGGTACTTGCTAAAAGTCCTCCTTGAACAGCTAAACAACTTACTCCTCCAGTCAATAAACCAATCGTAAAAATAGTAAAAAGATTTGTATCACCAAGCATGAATTTTAATTACTTATATATAGTACCATAATATTAATTCTTTGCTATACTACCTCCATGACAAAATACAAAGCGCTGATGCTTGATCTTGATGGAACCACTATCCCCAATCTTCAAGAAGGTATGCCCTCACAAAAAGTAGTTGAAGCAATTGCTAAAGCACAAAAAATCGTTCATGTCTGCGTTGCTACGTCCCGCCCTCTTGCCTACGCTGCACATCTTATCGAACATCTTAACCTCTCTTCCCCATGTGTCATCGATGGTGGTGCACAAATTTATGATCCTATCACAAAAAAAATACTTTCAGAACAACCAATTGAACCGAAAGATGTTAAGATTGTTTGGAAATTTTTGAAAGAGCATAACTACCAATTCCGATATAGCAATGGTTCGGCTGAAAAAGATTTGCCTCAAGAACAAATCCCAGAAAAAGTACTCGATTTTATCGTCGAACACTTAAGTGGTGAACAAGCTGATGAATTAGTTAAAAATCTTACCCATATTCCAACCCTTGCTCTTCATAAAGTTACTTCCTGGACCGAAGGCAAACTCGGTGTCAAAATCAGCCACGTCACAGCAACTAAACTCCACGGTATTACCGCAATTGCAAAAATGTTTTCAATCAACCATGAAGAAATTATTGGTGTTGGTGACAGCTATAATGATTTCCCGCTTCTTATGGCAAGTGGCTTTAAAGTGGCGATGGGAAATGCAATCGAAGATCTCAAAGCAATTGCAGATTATATCGCTCCTTCTGTTGAAGACGACGGAGTAGCTGATGTTATAAATAGATTCATTTTGATATAGTTGCTGCATAGAAAAGTTACTGCTACAATAGTTCTGTTATGGCTCTTCCAAAGAAAAAAATCTCTTTTAAAGGACTGACTAGTATTTCGCGATTTTTTAAATTTCTCCTGAGAAATGCTTCGATAAATGTTTTTCTGGTTCTCATCCTTATCATCTTTGCTTTTTTCTTAGGTCTTCTCACCAATAAAGTTATTTATCTTGAACAACAAGTAAAAAATACAACAGTCGCTGCCGCAGGAGCAGGAGCTCAAAATCCGCAACCAGCAGCACCAACTCCTCCAGCTGTCGTTAAGAACTTAAGCCAAGGTCAACTCCCAATTCTTGGTAATAAAGATGCGAAGGTTACGATGATTGAGTTTAGTGATTTCCAGTGCCCATTCTGTAAAGCATATTTTGATAATACTGCTGCTCAAATTAATGATAAATATATTAAGACCGGAAAAGTTAAATTTGCCTATCGCTACTTCCCCCTCACTACTATCCATCCAAACGCAGAAAAATCTGCAGAAGCAGCTGCATGTGCAAATGACCAAGGTCAGTTCTGGGCTTATCATAATCTTCTCTTTAAGAATCAAGACACCTGGGGACCAAAAGCAGCGGCTGACGCAGCAAATGATTTCATCAATTATGCAGGACAACTGGGCTTAAACACTGACCAGTTCCAATCATGCTTATCCAATGGTAGTGATGCAGATAAGATTAACTCGGATGTAACTGATGCAACAGTTGCTCAGGTCGATGCAACCCCAACATTCTTTATCAATGGTGTACGAGTAACAGGTGCTGTCCCCTTCGCACAACTCCAACAAACCATCGAAGATCAGTTGAAGAAATAAAAGACGAATTTAATCAAAAATCCACCGCGTCTCTGTAGTCTCACCTGTTGTAATCTCTTGTGAACGACCACTTATCATCTGACGTTCCTGGCTGGCATTAACATCTAATTCCACTTTGAATGTGTATTCATTATTCGGAAATAAATAAATTTCTATCTGTCGAAATTGTTGATCAGGAAAACTCGCATCTATTGCAATTGATTCTTGGTGAATCCTTTCGCCGTGATTACCTCGCATATCAGTATAGTTGAGCATCATATCTCCTTTTCCCTGTCCATCTTCTGGTTTGATATGTACTTTAAATGTAGGATTATCAATTATTTCTCTCTTCCAACCATCTTTCTCATCTTGGACTCGTCTCTGGCGAAGATCATCAAGATGAAAAAGCTCTTCAATTTGTCCTCGTGATAGCACTTCTCCTTCTCCACCGTTTTTTCGATTTTGAATGGCAGTAGCAAATTGCTGCATGGCTCGCAATTCCCGTGGAATAATCCTTTCTCTCTTCTGCTCCTGTTGAGGAATTCTGTTTAGTTGATCTATTACGGCAGTACCTTCGGACATACCCAACTATCTTACACTTTTTCTATCCTAAAGTCATCAAATTTTTCTTCTTCCTCTTCCCACTCAAAACCAATATGCTCGACTTCTGAAAGCATTGGACCCTTACGACACAGTCCAATCATCTCTTCAATCTTCTCTTTATCGCCCTGCATCACTGCTTCAACGCCACCGTCTTCAGTGTTGCGGACCCATCCAGTCAAACCCAATTTTTGCGCATTGCTGCGGACAAAGTAGCGAAAGCCTACTCCTTGAACTGTCCCTGAGATAAATACATGCGCTTGCTGCATTACTTCTTTTCCCCTTTCCGAAGTTCTTTTAATTTCCACATAAACAGCGCACCTTTATTATCTGCCTTACTGTCAACAACAAAACTAAGTGCTTTTTCAAGAATCGCGCGGTTCACTGTCTTGGCAAGTTTCATGTAGAGTGCTTTATGCTTATAGTCATTGAGTGATTCAGTAAGATGAAGACCAAAGGTTTGAAATTCCCGGGAAACATATTTATCTGTAGTGGGATTGAATTTGGAAAGAACGCTCTTAATCGACTGCATAGGCTATTTGGTATTATACCGATTCATTGCAGTTTCCATCCCTTTTTCAAGTGCCATTTGGAGGGCTTCAGAGCCGCGATTGATAAGTTCTCGTACCTTTCCCTGCTCGCCTTGACCAAACGCACTTACCACAAAATTTTCTGCGTCTTTTATATTTGTTCTTCCAAGAGCATGCGGTTTGCCATCATCGCGTGATTCATGCAAATGTGTGACACCAATTCCCATCCGGAATCGCCAAAACTTATCAGTACCCAGTTGTCCAATAATCGATTCAACACCGTGATGCCCTGCAGCAGCACCGCCAAACCGAATCTTCATTGATCCAAGCGGCAAATCCAATTCGTCATACACTACCCAAATATCCTCTGGTGCTATTTTATAAAATGAGGCAATCAAACTAACTCCCATACCGGAATTATTCATATATGTTTTTGGCTTTGCAAGAATGATACGTTCAAGTGTTCCCTCTTTGGGTTGCCATTCAATAAGAGCGATATCACTTTTTACTCTTTCATTGAGAGACCACTGAGTATCCTTTTCCAGCTCAAAATCTTTGAGCAATTTTTCAACAATCATGAAGCCCAAATTATGACGGGTGTGTTCGTATTTCTCTCCGGGGTTACCAAGGCCAACAATCAGTTTCATAAATATGCTCAATCACTATATCACAAACCTAATTAAAAATTCAAAACGAAAAAAGAAGCGAAGCCGTTTTATTACGGTTTCGCTTCTCAAATAAATTCAAAAAGTTACTTATAATAACTCTTAATCTGGAATAAGATATAAAATCCAATAAGCATGCCAAGCACTGATCCTAGAGATAGAGAAATAACTGCTGAAATAACACTTACCGATTGTGACCAGAATAAGTATTCCCAGCCTTTGTATTTCCCTTTAGCAAGTTTTGGATATGCCATAAGCAACAATATGCTTGAAACAAGCGTCGCAATTCCTGTAAGAAGAACTACAAAGCTAGAATGTAATCCTCCAAGCAGTGCCAATGGTGAAAGTCCTAAAGCACTAAGTCCTACGAGAACACCAAGGACACCAAAGATAAGAGAAATCGCTGGAGCAATTTTTACCAAAACTTCACGAGCATTTGCAGGAAGATTGGGAACTTGCTTATAGAAATTTTCAAGCGTTCCAATGATGTCTGTGGCTTTTATTTTCGATTCTGCCATACTAATCACCCCCTTCCTGAGATGTAGCTGATCATATTGTATCATAGAATGAGATTCATAGGTATGAAAAAATCAAAATTCCAAACCTAACTGCGGACTTTCTTTTTTCATCGCTTTTTCTTCCTCTTCACTCCAAATCGCTACCCTCCCAAACTCACCGTCGTATCCAGGAGCAATTGAGATATTCCCTTCTCGTACTTTCTTAACTCCTTCAGCCAATTTCTTACTCCCCACCTGTTCAATTGCATCCAAAGGAGAGCGTAATAATACTTCAAGTTCTGACCCCAGCTCACTACATAGTTTGGCAAAGAGTGCTTGCGATTTCTGACTGACAACTGTTGAAGAAAGACTTTCAGCAACAATTTCCAGAAGCGGCACTAATTTTACATATGGCGGCTGGATATGCAATTTGTCTGTATACCATTTGAGGCCTTGCTCATTATGTTTGAAAATTGCCCGGCCATATAATTTCGGATCTGACAACTGCTCGACCCTCATGAAGACACCTTCTGTTAATTTACGACGACAAATAGGACAGATCGTCCCCTTCTCCTTCACTTGGTCAGCATCATAAACGACTTTGCAATTTCTGTGTCCGGAAAAATGATACTTCCCTTCTTCAGGATAAAATTCGATTGTGTAAGCAATTTTATTTAGATATTTCGTGTCTTTGTCTCCTTGTGAAAGTCGCATGATCGCCTGTCTGATATTTTCATACGTTGGCGTTTCAAGCTCCATGACCGTTGCTTCACGACCCATTTTTGCCGGACTGTGCGCATCTGAAAAAGATAAGATACTTCGATGCATTAATTCCTTTGTCTGCCAGTTCATATCCGGATCACTGGAAAGTCCCGTCTCAATACCATAAATTTTTGGTGCGAGTTCTCCAAAGGCTTCTTCAAGAGAATCAAAACCCGAAGCCGATCCATAAATCCCAAAATGCGGCGTCCAAATATGACAGGGAATCAAAAATGCTCTGTCATCAATATCCAAAATCAATTGATACAAATCTTTTGAGGACAACCCTACAATCGGTCTGCCATCAGCATTGAGATTACAGCCTCGCTTAACAAGTTCTTTATTCACTTTCTCTGCAATTTCCAAACTGGGGACAAAAATTAAATTATGAATCCTTCGAAGCTTATCTCCCTGCTTATAAATACTTGAAATCTCTGTGGATAAAAGAAACAAAATTTCTTTTTCTCTTATTTCTCCCTTCTCATTTTTCAATTTATAGATACCTTCTCCTGCTTCTTCCAACTGTTGCGAAATTTCCTTAAACCACAGCGGATGCGTCCAATCAGAAGCAGTTAAAATATCCAATCCTTTTTGTAGTGCATACTGTGCCATTGTCGGCAAGGTCATACTCTGGGAGACAGCGCGGGAGTATTTTGAGTGGAGATGAAGATCAGTAACGTAATGCATAAATTATTTCTTCCCCTGATCCTTATACATTTCAACCAACTCTTCAACCGTCGTTGCATCTTCAGGTTTTTTGTCTCGGTCACGGAAACTAACTAAACGAGGAAATCGCAACGCGTAACCCTGCTCTTTGACTTCATCATTGATAACAGCACCTGCGGTATGCAACGGACTTCTGGTAATTTCATCTGCAAGCACTTCAATAACAATCTCCGGTTTGACCCAAACACTTGGGGTAATCAACGAATTTACTCGTGCCGGTTTGTGATCAACTTCAAGCCCGTGTGTCCGCTCTTTGATACTTCTCCACTCTTCATCTGATAACCCTGTCCCAATCCGCGTTACACTGACAAATTCGTCCTTTTCTTTATCATAGACACCAACAAGAAGTGCTCCTGCACCAAATGCAGTTCGTTTGCCTTTTCCATAGACATAACCAAGAATCACACAATCAATCGTGTCATGAAGTTCTCCTGATGAATGACGTTTGAGTTTGACCCAGTTAAAATTGCGTCCCCCTGCTTCGTAAAGAGAATCTACGCGTTTGATAACAACTCCCTCAAGCCCTTTGGAAATTGCATCATCAAGCATGATTTGCAGTTCATTTGGATCGTCCAATACTTTTCCAGGTGACGGAAGGAGAATGTCCCCTTTCTCAACAATTTTTTGTAAAACTTTCATGCGTTCACTTTGCGGTTCATCGATAAGAGATTTCCCATCTGCATACAAAATGTCAAAGACAAATGCCTTCAGAGGAAGCTCTTTTGCAACTTCTTCAATGTTGTGTTTGCGACGGCGTTTGGTCGTCTCTTGAAAAGGAAGGAATTCCTCGGACTCAGGTTGATATGCAAGTGCTTCCGAATCCAAAATCGCAGTCTTTACCGTAATTTGTTTACGCGCACCTTCGATAAGCTCTGGAAACATATGCGTCATATCTTCAAGATTGCGGGAAAACATCCGCACGTCATCGCCATTTTTGTGGATCTGAACACG
>CAYMJR010000016.1:0-15086 GCA_964391315.1 uncultured Gammaproteobacteria bacterium
TTTGCAAGTGCATGAAGATAGGCAATAAGATCTTTAATCTCATCTTGTTGAAAAAGATGTCCAGGACCAAGAAATTGATAAGGAATTTTCATCCGTTCAAGTGCCCGTTGAAATGGTGTTGCATGATCATTGGCGCGTACCAGAATTGCGTAGTCATTAAAGGGTCTATTAGTTTTTTTGAAATCATCACGGATTCTTTTGGCGACTTCCTCTGCTTCATCTTCAACACGATTGGCGTAAATAAATTCTAATTCTTCACCTTTTATTTCGCGCATCGCCGTTAACTTTTTATCAATCTTTTCTTTTACTTCAAGTCTATCGGGATTATTGTTTTGAATCATTTTGTATGCGCTGTCCAAAATATTTTGATTGGAACGATAATTTTTGGTAAGAGTAATAATTTTTACATTTGGGAAATGTTGACGAAATTGCATCATGTTTGCAATTGCTGCACCGCGCCACCTATAGATAGAGTTATGAACAACGATATTATTGGCGATAAAATTATGTGTTTTGTCGATTTCTAAATCATAAACAATATCTGTCTTTTTTACTCTTTTTATCTCAACAATTTCATCATAGTAGACTCGATCAGCTTTTATTACCGGTATAGATAAACCTTCAAGTAAGTTACCTGCAGGCATAATAAGGGCTGGCATATTAACACGTTGTAATGTCCCAATAACTGATTGCGTTTGAATAAAGCCGTCAGTGGTACGAGCGAGTTTTTCTGCGAAAGCAAAAACCTTATTAATATCAGAAGATGTAAAACGAACACGGATACCTTTTTTTGCTTTTTGATAGGAAACATTGTTTGTTTGTAATTTTGTAATAGTTTCAGGATCGCTTGTTTCAAGTCGTACTTCATGAGTAATAAGGGGGTTACGCATCAGGTTGTTGCTATAAATTCTTTTTTGAGTATAGTTTCGATAACATTGCGATACGATTATCTTAATGCGTTTGCTTTGTCCTCGTGTTACTGCACCTAATACATAATGATAGTTTTGTATATTTATGCCAAGATCTTCTGTTAAACGTTTTGCGTTCTGTTCAGTGTCAAAGCTTTTATATAAACGCTCGAGAAGTTTACCCTGTAACATGACACCGTCTCTTTCTTTAAAAATACAGGTCGGAATTTGATATTGTAGAGACCATAACAGTTCGTGGTAACGAGCTTCTTCTTCAGTTGGGAATGCTCGAAGTCCAATAATTGCATCTGAGGATCGTTCAAGTTTTAGCCGTACTGCCAAATCGTTTGTCATACCAAGTCTCCATCCTAAATTTTTACGATGCATGAGATATACATAAAAAAATTTTTTTTCTTTTACTAGTTTGGGAACGTAGCAAAACATTTTATGATTTTCCGTTGCGGTAACTGTTGCTCCTGATTTTGTAGTAATTGTTAAAAATGTTGCCTGTTTTTTATTTTTAAAAATTTTGTTGACTTTTGATACTCCAAGAGAACCTTTTCCGACAGCTGTTATAACATGCTCACCAACGGTAATCTTTTTGATCTGCTTTTGACCCTTTTCAGTTGTAATAAGAGTATCACCGGGTAGACATTGGTCATCATCCCCAACAACAGTAATATTTTGATTGTCACCAGCAAGAAGCATTGCCATTTCGTTTTGCGCGTAATTAGTGTCCTGAAATTCATCAACCAAAACAAATTTAAAAAGTTCCTGATATTTTTTAAGAATTGTAGGACGGGTTCTGAAAAGTTTTAACGTGTTACTAATAAGATCTGAAAAATCCATGACGCCTTCTTTCATTTTTAATTCTTCATATTTTTTGAATGCTTTTGCCAGTTCCATTGTCCGTTTGATTTCTTCTTCCTCTTCAGCAGATGCGTCTTTTGATTTACTTTTTGAAATTTTTTCAGCATATGCTAAATATTGATCAGGTGTTATATCATCGTCTTTGAGACGTGAGAAATGGGCGAGCATGCCTTGTAAAAATTTCATGGGATTTCCTAAGGGGCGGAAATACTCAAGTTCAAAATCAAAAAGATGTTTTCGTAAAAAGAGGAGAGATTCTGCTTCGGTCAGCATATCGAAGCTGGAGGTAAGTCCGATATGAATTGCTTCTTGTCTCAAGATTCTGTCACAAAATGCATGGAACGTCTCGATCCACATATTGGTATAACCGTACGGCAAGATTTGGTCGATACGGGTTTCCATTTCTGCTGCTGCTTTTTCAGTAAAGGTAAGTGCGAGAATATTACCGGGAGAAATATTTTTCTCTGTTATCAAATGCTCTATACGTTTGGTAATAACGGTTGTTTTTCCGGTTCCGGCACCAGCAATAATTAGGAGGGGACCTGTTCCATGTGTTACTGCTTGTAGTTGTTCTGGGTTAAGTGTGTCTTTGGGCATGTGGCTATTCTAGCACATCTTGTTGCCTTGCGCAGCTTTAATCTATCCTCAATTTAGTTTCTAAAACAGAACTGTTGATTGCTATTTATGATATTGCTATGATGATTTTATGCTTGGAATAAACTATCTTGTACTCATTGTAGTTACAGTTGTGGCGTTCGTTGCCAGTTTTGTTTGGTATATGTTTTTTGGCAAAGAGCTGGTAAAACTTAATCCAAAAGCTTACGGAAATGCCGCAAGACCAGGACCAAAAACAATGCTTGTAGAGCTTGCAAGAAATGTTATTCTTGCGTTGGTAATTTTCTATTTAACTTCGCATCTTCATATTGTAACTTTCTCTAGCTCAATACTTCTTGCAGTATTATTGTGGATTGGATTTCCTATAATTCTACTGAGTGGCTCTGTACAGCACGAAAAAGTCCCAGTAAAACTTGCTGCAATTCACGCTGGTGATTGGTTGATAAAGCTACTAGTTATGGTGATTATTCTTAGTTTGTGGCATTAATATCTCTTGCTATATTTTATGCAACATGCAAATAAAGACCAACGAATTGATAGCTATATTGAGAAATTGCCAGACTGGCAGCAGGTTGTTTGTAAGCAAGTTCGGAAACTAATCCACCTTGCAGAGCCAGAAATAATTGAAACAATTAAACGTACAGATCGACCCTATTTTACACTCAATGGTAATGTGTGTGCACTTCTTGTCGCAAAAGATCATGTTAATATCTTTATTTACGATCCGATTGCTCCCGATCCCAAAAATATCATTAATCAAGGTCAAGGAAATGCCACTGCAAGAGCGATACAAATTTATCAAGGAGACAGCGTAAATGAGAAAGCTTTTATAAATCTTATTAAAGCAGTTGTAGCTAACAATCGTGCTGGTGGTTGGAGAAAATTAAATAAAGCTTAAAAAAAATAGGCAGAATACTGTTGCGAATAAAAAGTTTATATATAGCTACCACTTTATAAAATTTCCTTTCAACTCTTTATGGGTTTACAGATTTGGTGATTGTTGATATAACAAATGGATGAGAAAGTCAGGTACATTTTCACTACCATTTTTGAAAAGAGAAAAGGTTGCGAAGGATACGTATGCGTTTTATTTTAAGCGCAATGGAGAATTTGTTGACTTTATTCCGGGACAATATCTTCGAATGTATTTACCACACGAAAATACTGATGACCGGGGAAGCAGTCGCTATTTTACCATTGCTTCTTCTCCTCATGTAAAAGATACGGTGGTATTTACTATCCGGATTTTTGATAGTAGTTTTAAACGGGCATTATACAATTTACAACCAGGTGATCTTGTAGAATTTTTTGGTCCGATGGGGTGGTTTCTTTTGCCAAAACACGAGGGGATGGAAAAAGTTTTTCTTGCCGGTGGTATTGGTGTAACGCCATTTCATAGTCTTTTGCATTTTTGGGAAGATCAAGATTTAACACAACCGATTACACTTTTTGTTTCTTTCAAAACAAAAGAAGAAATGGTGTTTTATGAAGAGCTGCAAAGGATTGCAAAAAAGAACAAAAAAATAAAGGTAATTTATACATTGACGCAAGAACGTAATCTTTCTGATTGGAAAGGAGAAGTTGGAAGAATTTCACATGCAATGTTTAAAAAACATAAGATAGATATTGAAAAACCCATGTATTATATTGTCGGTTCTCCCAATATGGTTGCCGGAACAAGAGAGATGTTATTGGAGTTAGGGATTGATGAAGAAAAAATCGAGATTGAAGATTTTACGGGCTACTAAAATTTATTCTTCGCTTTCTGCAAGGAGATTCTTTTCAATTTTTTTATCCAATTGTTTTGCAGAAGAAAGTTTATTTCCCAAGGTATTTACTCCTTTTTGGACATTACTAAATTGATTTGAAGCGTTGTTGATATGTTTGCCAAGAACATCAAGTGATTCATTCACTTTTTCATAATCAATTTGTAATGCACGAAGAAGACGGAAGACTTCTTTTGATTGAGTTTCAATTTTTTTGCCTTCGAAAGAGAGAAGGATTGTTTGTAAATGCGCATACAATGTACTTGGTGAAACGATATAAATCCGTTGTTTTCTTGCATAATCGACTAAATCTTCACTGTTTGCGACTTCATAAAAAACAGCTTCACTTGGAACATACATCAATGCAAAATCCATGGTGCCTTCATCTGGCAAAATATATTTTTTGGCAATTGCGTCTATATGTTTTTTGATGTCGCGGATAAATTCTTTTTTGGATTCCTGTATCTCTTCATCTGTTTTGGCTTTATTCATTTTTTGAAAATTTTCCATAGGAAATTTTGCATCAATTGGGAGAATGCCGCCGTCTGTTTGGATAGCGGCATCGACTTTATCACCAGAGCGGAATTGATATTGCATATGAAAACTATTTTTGGGAAAAATTTGTGTGATGAGGTCTTTGAGGACATGTTCCCCAATGTTACCGCGTAATTTCGGACTTTTGAGAAAATCCTGGAGTTCACGCATTGACCGCCCGATTTCGCTCATTTCGCCGACCTCCTTGCCGACATCTCTCATGACCATTGCTGCTTTATCAAGACGCTCATTTAATTGTTTGCTGTTTTCCTGAAGTGTTCGTATCATTTGTGACGAATTTGCTGACAAGGATTCATTAATTGTTCTATTAGTTGCATCAACTGTTTTTTGCATGGCTTTAAGCCATTCCAAAAGATTCTGGTCAGTTGCTGGTTTTTGTAATGATTTTATCTGTTTGTTGAAGTACCAGACTGAAATAAAAAAACCAATGATAAGAAGGATTAAAATACCAATTGCAAGATCCATGACATATAGTATACCACTTCGCTGGACAGGCATTGCATTTGCACGATAAGAAGGTATACTATAAAAAAGATAATATTATCCATGGATCCAACGAACCCATCTAATCAACAACCTACACAACCGCCAACTCAACCACCGAGTCCAGTGCCTCAGTCTCCACAAGTACCGCAAACTCCTCCATCTATTCAACCAGAGTTACCACCTGCTCCTCCTCAACCTGCACCCTTACCACAAGCACCTAATGTGCAAAATCAACAAGCAATCAAAGTGCTTTTGGTTGAAGATGATATTTTTTTACGAGACATTTATGTCGATATTCTCTCACGCGAAGGATTTACTATTCTTACTGCAGATGATGGTGAACAGGGAGTACAACTTGGAAAAGATAATCCTGATGCAAAGATAATGCTTCTTGATATCATGCTTCCTAAGATGCATGGAATTGATGTCCTCAAACATTTAAAAAGTGATTCCAAAACAGCAGCGTTACCAATCGTGATGCTTACTAATTTGACAGAAGAACATGTGATTCAAGAAGCGTTGAATGCTGGTGCTGCAGGATATTTGGTGAAAGTGAAATATACACCGCCGCAAGTCTTAGACAAAGTGAAAGAATTTATCCGGTTCCACCATTCCCACATGAATTAAATTGGCTTTGGTTTGAAAATGCTTTCTATCATAAGCGGAATATATTCATCACAAGTAACTTTATAAATTTCTCCCTGTTGGATATATTCGTTTGATCCAGGCCGGATGGATTCATTGGTGATGGGTTGACCAGTGATTGCTGCTCGAACCAGCATAATTGGATCGCCATGTGATACTGCAACAATATTTTTTCCGGGATGTTTCTTGATCATTTTTTGAATAAATTGCTGCATACGGTTTGAAACATCTTCAATTGTTTCTCCTTGAATATGTTTGCCTGGTTCTGCAAAAACATTGTAATTTATTTTGCTGATATAACTAAACGATGTTCCTTGCATTGATGATTTGATTTCAAGAAGATCTTTGGCAAAATAGAGTTTTGAAAATTTCAATTTTTCTTTTATGATATCTGCAGTCTGTTTGGCGCGAAGAAGGGGACTTGTATAAATTCGATTAATTTTTTCCTTTGTCAAAAATGTGGCTGTTTGTTGAATTTGTTCTTGTCCTTCCTTGTCCAGTCCAAATCTTGGTAACCGTCCATACCAAATATCTGTAGGATTATAGACTTTTCCGTGTCTTACGAAGTAGATACTTGTTCGCATACTTAATAGTATAACTCAGGATCGGCAGTAATGTCATGCCAGGCAGTTGCATGATAATTGTAGGCAGCTGCTGCTGCAATCATTGCTCCGTTGTCGGTACATAAATTTTTTGCTGGTGCAAAAAATTTAGCGTTTGGTAATTGGCTGTTGGTAGTTAGGACAAATTGATCTTTGAGTGTTTGATTAGCGGCGACGCCACCGGATAAAAGAATTGTTTTTACATGATATTCTTGTGCAGCTTTGAGTGTTTTTCTAATTAAAACGCTGCTAATTGCTTTTTGTACTCCGGCACAAATGTCGTTTATTGTTTCATCATCCAATTCTTTTATTGCTTTCACTTCGCGTAAGACAGCGGTTTTTAATCCTGAAAATGAGAAATCATAGTCACCAGAACCAATAAGGGGACGGGGGAAATCAAATCGTTTTGGATTTCCTAGTTTTGCTTTTTGTTCAATCAGTGGTCCACCAGGATAGGAAAGTCCTAAAAGTCGTGCAATTTTATCAAACGCTTCGCCTGCTGCATCGTCCCGTGTACCGCCTACTAATTTATATTTTCCATGATCCTCAATAAGCAATAAATCTGTATGGCCTCCTGAGACAATTAATGCAAGTGAAGGAAATTGTATATCAGGATGTTCGATCCAATTAGCGTAGATGTGTCCCATCATATGATTGACAGGAATAATTGGTTTTCTCAAAACCATTGCAAGTGTTTTTGCTGTCTCAACGCCAACAAGAAGCGATCCAATGAGCCCTGGTCCATAGGTAACTGCTATTGCATCGACATCTGGGAGTTGAATGTTTGATTTTTCAATAGATTCTTTGATAACGGGAAGAATATATTTGATTTGTTCGCGAGCAGCATTTTCTGGAATGATACCGCCTGTTTTTGTATGCATGGCAAGAGATGTTGCAACGATATTTGATTTAAGAATCAATGTATCTTCGTTTTTTTCTACAATTGCAGCGGAAGTTTCATCACAAGAGGTTTCAATACCAAGAATAGTCATAGGAGATTTACTGTCCAATCTTTATTGTGTCGCCCTTTTTAATGTTGTATTTCTTTACCAGTCCTGTATTAATTTCAAGCGCCATATCAGCGGGCGCTACTGGTTGATAGATCGGGATATTTGTTGCAGTTGCTTTAACAGGTTGAATATTTTCTACAGTAGAAACAACAGTATTATTATTGATAAAGATGATATCAATTGGGAATTTCATTCCTCTCATCCAAAAGCTGTAAATAGCAGGAGTGTTAAAAACAAAAAGCATCCCTTGATCATCTTGTATTGAATTATATTTTATAAGACCTATTTCTTGTGCTTTGGAATCTTTGACGACTTCAACATTAAATGTATGTGAATCTATTGTTGCTTTTTCCGTAGTTTTCATTTGCGACTGCGTAGCTGTCTTGACATTAAATTGATAAAAAGCAACTCCTGCAACAAGTGCCAGTAAAAGACCAAAAATGACAATAACTTTATTCATAACAATTTATAATTCTTCTAAGATTTCAATTACTTTCGTTGTTGATTTATTTTTAATAGCGTTAGTAACATCAACAACCTTTGCTCCAACCATTTTTGCTTGGCGCTCTTTATGTGAACGGTTGCTATCCCCTGCTGTTGTTGCAATTATAGCAGGTTTTATTTGTATTACCAGGTCATCATACTTTCTATTGTCTGTATATTCGGGAAGTTTGATAACGTAATCAACCATCATTAGATGCGCAAGGATATGTGTACGGTCATCTTGCGTATTAATTGGGCGATTGTGTCCTTTCCTCCTCTTGATACTGGCGTCACTTTCAACAAAAACAAAAAGATAATCACCTTGTTTTTTTGCCTTGTCAAGAAATGTAATATGTCCAATATGTAAAATATCAAAACAACCACCAGCAAGTACTATCGCTTTGCCTTGCTCGTTCAGCTTGTTCGCCAATTGAATAGCTTGATCAATTGTTAGAATTTTATCCATAGTATTCGTTTACTAATTTATTTTTGTTCCTCTAAGGTATATTGCTTGCCATGGTTGGTAGTTGGAGACAAATTTATCTGATAAGATCACTTTTCCGTTCTTTGTTACCGTGCGGGTAAAATAGACATTGGCGCCTGCTGCTGCGAAATCAACTTGTTGAACTTGTCCGACAGGAAGGTTGGGGTCATCCTGGTAGAGATCTGGTGGTGCTGGTGTCTGCGAGAGGACAATGGGTTGATTGACAACTGCCTCGCGGCCATCGTTTGTGCCATAAAGATTAAAGGTAAGTCGGAGGCTGTCAGGATCAAAAATAGTTTGAATGAGGATATAATGACCAGTATCGTTTTTGAATTTTAAATCGACACTGGGATAGAACGTTGCAGCGTCAATGCCTGGACCTGAATCTTCTTCATAATAACCGACACGATAGGCATGTGCATGTCTCTCGACAATTGGCAGTCCAGCATTTAACGCTGCCCGGAAAAGTGTAGTTGAGACCTGACAGACACCACCGCCATCGCCGAGAACCGTTTTGCCGTTTTCAATAACGTATGCCTGTTTGTAGCCTGTTAACGCAGTAATATCGCCAATTGTCTTGGTGAAAGAAAAGGTATCTCCAGGTGCAATCAGCGCACCATTTACACGAGAAGATGCAAGACCAATATTATAAATTCTGTTTGCAATTGAATGAGCAAAAAGGGATGTACCTGTTCCGATTAATTCTTTAATACCCATATTATTGACGGAGTCACTTGTGACTTTTGGTTTGATGATAAGAATTGGAATAGGAATGTTAATTGCCAGAGGAAGAGGAGATGATGCTATCGTTGTAGAAGAAAGTTGGGTAATAACTTCTTGTCTCAGATTCTCGGCATCGACGCTTTTTCCGTTGCTTGAAAGTTGAAATGTTGTAACTCTGCCATTTACAAAGTCAAATTTTGCGTCGATTGGCTTAACATCAATTGTTTGTTGTAACTCAGTAATAGTTTTATCAATGAGTGCTTCTTGATAGTGAAAAGCAGGAGACAGATTAACACCTGTTAAATATGCCTGAAGCATAAGACTCATATCAGACAACAGGTTTCCTGATCGACCTACAGTATATGCTTGTTGTGCCAGAAGATTTTCGTCATAGCCAAATCCAATTTTTTTCGCCGAAATTGTTGCAATTGCTCCTTCGCCTGTCAAGGTAATTGCAGTCATTGTAATATATTTATTTTTTTGGGCAAAATAGGACCGTACTTCTTCTTTGGTTTTTCCTCCAAAATTTATGTTTCCTATGAGGACACCGTCGTAGATACGATTAATATGAGTTTCTCGATAAGAAATGTAGAGAAAACTAACAAAGAAGAAAAAGCCGACAATTGCTCCGAGGCTAAACCAAAAGGCAACTCTGGTAATATGTCCAAGAAGTTTTTTTTTCACAGAAAAAATTTTCTTAACTTTTTTATGGAGCGAGCTTGTCATGGTTGTCCTTAAGGTATTATACTATACTTAATACTCATCGGAATATCAATTATGGATCAACAAGGTCAAGACCAAAATGTTCTTTTTAAACAACAGAAATTGCAGTCATTGCAGCAAAAAGCTGCGGCGCTTACTGCGGCTCCAAATTCTTTTCAGACACCACCTAGTTCTCAGCCTGTGACTAGCGCTAGTCAGAAGCCTCACCGCGGTCCGGGTTCACTGATTCGTCTTTTGCTAGGTATTGTTGCTGTGATTGTTATTACCATTCTGGTTATTATGTTTCTTCCACATTCAGGACTACAATCAGGCAAAGTCAAACTTGTCTGGTGGGGACTGTTTGAAGATCCAGCGGTTGTGCAGCCGATTATTGCAGATTTTGAGCGGCAGAATCCAAATATTACCATAGAGTATAGTAAACAGGATCCCAAACAGTATCTGGATAGATTGAATACTCGTACCAATCTCGGAACAGGTCCTGATATTTTTCGGTTTCATAACACATGGTATCCGATGCTTTCGGATAAGCTCTTGCCATTATCAAGTGATGTCATATCACAAGATGAATTTAAGAAAGCGTATTATCCTGTGATGCAGACTGATTTGATTCATAATGGTGGTATTTATGGTATTCCGCTTGGTGCAGATTCGCTTAGTCTTTTTGTTAACACAGATCTTCTTACTGCTGCAGGGGTCCAGGTCCCGACTACATGGGAGGATTTTGTTGCTGCTGCCAAAAAACTGACTGTTAAAGATGAAAATGGTACTATCAAGACAGCAGGTGCTGCTTTAGGGACGTATAACAACATTACGCATGCTTCGGATATTGTCTCGCTGCTTTTTATACAACAAGGAGTAGATTTATCAAATCTGACGGCATCGGCACAAGATGAAACAGATGCGATTGATTTCTATACCTCATTTGCCAAAGGAGACTCAAGTACCTGGAATAAAGATCTTGATTCATCAATTTTGTCATTTAGTCAAGGAAAATTAGCGATGTATTTTGGTTATTCATGGGATATTTTTACTATTCAACATTTGAACAAAGATCTGCAATTTAAAGTATATCCGGTACCAAGTCTCTTTGACCGAAAGGCAACGATTGCAAGTTATTGGGTGGAAGGTGTCTCGGCAAAGAGTCAACACCAGAGAGAAGCGTTGTTGTTTATGCATTATCTTGCGCAAAAGGATACAGCACAAAAATTCTATACTGCAGCTTCGAAGACTCGCTCCTTTGGTGAGCCATATGCCAGAACTGATCTTGCGGATTCATTAAAAGATAACGCCCGTCTCTACCCATTCGTTTCTCAATTAAAAAATGCTAAATCGATAGTATTTTCTAGTGATACGGGGGACGGAAATTCAGGGCTTAATAGTATGAGTAACTCCTATTTAGGAAATGCAATCAATGGTATAATCAACGATGATTCTTCAACAACTTCAGTTGTTGGTACACTCAATCAAGGCATTGCCCAGGCCTTCGCAAAATATGGCATTCAATAAACGATCGTTCTCCGATACTCAAAAAGCAGTACTAACCACAATTTTGTATAGCGATATTTTTCATTTTCCTTTAACTCATACTGAATTGTGGAAATATGTGATTAGTGAAAAAAGAATAACGAGAAGAGCATTTACTGAGGCGCTCGCCAATCTCTCAGATGTTGTTGCGACTCGCGATGGTTATTATTTTCTTACAGGCAAAGAATCACTTGTTACAGAGAGGAAACGGCTGCAAGCAGAAGTAAAAAAGAAGCTTCATATTGCAAAAAGGGCTGCATTTTTTCTTTCACATATTCCAACGATTCGTTTTATCGGGATCAGTGGAGGACTTGCTGTTTCGAACGTGACAAAAGAGGATGATATTGATCTTTTTATTATTGTTAAGAAGGGGACACTTTTCATGACACGGTTTTGGGTAGTTTGTATGCTTGAGTGGTTGGGTATGCGCCGCAGGCGCAATGAAAAATTTCCTGCAGATAAAATATGTGTCAATCTTTTGCTAGATGAAACTAGGCTTTTATGGCCAAAAAAAAGTCGTGATCTTTATAGTGCACATGAAATTGCACAAATTCAACCGCTTTTTGAAAGAGACAATATGTTTCAGCGATTTATGGATAGTAATCAATGGATAAGAACATTTTTACCCAACAGCCAAGATGAAAAAGAAGTATTTTTGGGCAATACAAAGTCAACAAATTATCTGATATTACAATTCTTCAGTTATTTTATTTTTATCCAACCATTTGAAACATGGCTTAGAAAATTGCAAGAGCACTATATGAAAAAACATCAAACAACAGAAGTCGTTTCTAAGAACGTTTTGGCATTCCACCCAAATGATTATAGGATTGAAATAATGTCGAAATTACGGTTAAAATGTGAGAATTTAGGTTTATTGACAAAGCCATAAATATTGACTATACTGGCTCAGACTTAACACATTCCCTCCCCCACAAGAGGGATTTGTTGTAAAAAAGTATGAGTGATACAGACAAAAAAGTATACCTAACAAATAAAGGCCTCGTAGATCTTCAACAAGAATATGAAGACATGGTGAATGTCAAACGTCCTGAAGTTGTCGAAAGACTTTCCGCCGCTCGCGAAATGGGAGATCTTTCAGAGAATGCAGAATATACCGCAGCACGTGAAGAGCTTGCATTTATTGATGGACGTATCGAAGAGCTTGAGATGATTCTGAAAAGCGCGGTTGTGATCGAGAACAATCATGGTCATAAGATGGTTAATCTTGGATCTGAAGTGACGCTCAAAGTTGATGGTAAACAAGAAGTTTTTAATTTGGTTGGTGAATGGGAAGCAGATCCACAACAAAAAAAGATTTCTCATGAATCACCGCTTGGTAAAGCATTGATGGGTAAACTTGTTGGTGACAATGTAGAAGTTGAAGCACCTGCTGGGAAAATGGTCTACACGATTGTCTCAATCGGATAATTCTGCCACTTGTAAGAAGAGCAATCAGACGCTACTATAGTAATACTTTCCAAAAATCCTATGAATTCAGATCAAATGCTTGCGGTTCTTAAAGAAAATCCTGCACAAGGGGTTACTATCAAACAGATCCCTATTCCAGAAACGCCACAAGGTGAAGTAAAAATAAAAGTACGCTATGCATCAATTTGCGGAACTGATGTGGGCATCTATGACTGGAATCCATGGGTGGCAGCTCGTCTCAAACCACCAATCGTTATTGGTCATGAAGTTGTCGGAGAAATAGTGGAAATTAACGGTGATGCTCCTCATCTGAAAGTAGGCGATATTGTTTCTTCAGAAACACATATTTATGATAATACCTGCTATCAGTGTGCTATTAATAATCGTCATATTTGTGAACATGTAAAGTTTTTTGGTTACGGCAGAAATGGTGGATTCTCAGAATATGCAACGATTCCAATTGTCACAACCTGGAAAAATGATCCAAAAATTCCTCTTGAGGCAATGAGTGTACAAGAACCACTTGGAAATTCAGTACATGTTGTTAGTAAAGCGCAAGTTGCTGGCAAAAAAGTTCTCGTCATTGGTCTTGGACCAACAGGATTATGTGCAGGAATGGTCGCAAAAGTATATGGTGCTTCAGAAGTAGTTGGTTTGAATCGTGGAGAATACCGCCGCAATCTTGCAGATCAGGTAGGTTTTGATCGAACCATAGAATCTCTTTCTGAAGATGAATATGGTACCTTTGATGCCGTTTTGGAAATGAGTGGGAGCGCGCACGGTTTGCCTTTGGCACTGCAAGCTGTAAGAATTGCAGGAAAAATTATTGCGTTTGGTATCCCAAAGCAAGATGTGACCATTAACATGGGATTGATTATTGATAAAGAAGTAACGATTGAATCAGTGTTTGGCCGCCGTATTTGGGAGACATGGTATCAAACATCAGCATTATTAGTGAGCGGTAAAATAGATCTTACAAAAATTATTACTCACAGATTTAAGCTGGCAGATTTTGAAGAAGCAATGGCAGTAATGAAAAGCGGAAAATGCGGAAAAATTCTTTTGGAACCATAAATGAGTACAGTCAGTGATTTTTATAAAAAAATTGAAGAAGTTGTTAAAACAGGGAAGGCTCCTTATACGATTGAATCAGGAGAAGGAGCATATCTGACGATTAATGGCGTTGAGAAACTTAATTTTTGCTCAAGTCATTATCTTGGTCTGGCAGTTGATCCACGGCTTCAAAAAGCAGCAACAGCAGCAATGGAAAAATATGGCATCGGTACAGGATACCGCACTCTTGCTGGAACTCACAAGTTACATTTAGAGCTTGAAGAGGCAATTGCCAAATTTAAAGGCACAGAAAAAGCAGTTGTTTTCTCAAGTGCATACATGGCAAATGCCGCAGCAATTCAAAGCATTCTTGGTAAAGAAGATATTGTTATTTCCGATGCGCTAAATCATGCATCAATTATTGATGCTGTGAGAGTTGCAGGAGTTAAAAATAAATTTATTTATCAGCACGGTGATGTTTCAGATTTGGAAAAGATTCTTAAAGAAACTGCAGAACTTCGAAAAACTCCCAAGAGTGATGGCACCATGCCTCTTGTTTTAATTGTTACAGACGGTGTGTTCTCAATGGATGGAGATCTTGCTCCACTTCCTGACATCGTCAAGCTGGCAAAAGAATATGACGCCCTGACGATGGTTGATGATGCACATGGTGAAGGAGTTCTCGGAAAAGGTGGCAGGGGAATTGTTGATCATTTTGGCTTGGTAGGACAAATTGATATTGAAGTCGGTAGTCTCTCAAAAGCATTTTCTGTAATGGGTGGCTTTATCGCTGGTAATGCGACACTGATTGGTTATTACAACTTAAAAGCACGACAACGTTTATTCTCAATCGCTTTAACAATAGGTGATACCGCAGCAGCACTTGAGGCAGTAAAAATCCTGATGGAATCAGACTCAGTTGTTAAAAAATTGTGGGACAATGTCCATTATTTACGGGAAGGATTTCAAAAAGCTGGATTTGATACTGGTCATTCTGAAACACCAATTACTCCTGTAATGCTTGGTGATGAAGAGATAGCAAAGCAAATGAGTGCGAAATTGTTTGAAGAAAATGTGTTTGCATCACCAATTGTCTATCCAATGGTTCCGAAAGGAACAGCGCGCATCCGCGTTATTCCATCAGCAAGTCACGACAAAAAAGATTTGGATTTTGGAATTGGTGCGTTTGTAAAAGTTGCCAAAGAACT
>CAYMJR010000016.1:15186-27796 GCA_964391315.1 uncultured Gammaproteobacteria bacterium
ACAAAAAAGATTTGGATTTTGGAATTGGTGCGTTTGTAAAAGTTGCCAAAGAACTCGGCGTCCTCAAATAGTTTTAGTAATCCTGTAAGTCTATATGCTTTGTGATCAGTTCTTTCATGTTATTTTTATCATTGACCTTCGGATTCACCATGCAGACATACAGCAGTGATTTCGTTTTTGGTCCAATATTCATAATTGCGATATAGCCGGAGAGAATGATTTTCTTATATGATGGGTGATCAATTGCAGTTGGGATGAAATGCCGACCCTCTAGATGTAAATGTGGATTGAGCTGATTCATAATGTATGCCATCCCTTCCATCATCGTCTGATTGTAGAGGTTAGTAGATTTATATCCAACGTCGCTTTGAGTATCGCCACTCCAAGAGTACAGTTGTCCCGAAATTCCATTGATGTGTAAATCTTCAATTTTATGTAAATTACCAAAATCCATTTTGGGATTAGGTACACCGTAATACCACAACCATTTTTTTTGATCAGCTTCTGCCACTTTGAGATATGACTGAGGGTTCCAGTCAATCGGCGTATCATTTGTGAAAATGTATCCACCGAGCCATGCTTGATACATTTTGTCTTCCGAAATAAATCGAGATGAAATGCCATTCTGTACGTCGCCAAGCGTAAAATAGTTAACACCGCGAATTGGCAGACCATAATTGTGCCATGTTTTGGTCATATCTACCATTGCATAACCATTTATCCAATCTGACGGTAGGTTCTTAAACTGCATTTTGTAGCCGATACTTTTTCCCAAGTTTATGGCTTTTTGTAGAACATGAGGGACAATAAAAGGTGCCAAGAATTTCAGCATGTTACTCTTTATTTTTTATTTGTTTCAGAAGATCTTCAACAAAGTTTTCAACGGTGACATTTTCCATATTCTCTCCGTTTCTTTTTCGAACAGAAAGTGATTTACTTTCAACTTCTTTATCTCCAATAACAACCATATAATTTGCTTTTTCGACCTGTGCGTCACGAATCTTTTTCCCCAGTTTTTCGGTTCGATCATCAAGTTCGACTCGTATTTGGTGTTCTTTGAGTTTATCAGCTACTTCTTTCGCAAAGTCGGCATGACGGTCTGCAATTGGAATAAGTTTGACTTGAATAGGTGAGAGCCAAAGAGGGAATGCACCTGCATAATGTTCGATAAGAAATGCGAGAACACGTTCAATTGCACCAATTGATGATCTATGGATCACAACAGGTTGTTCTTCTTCGCCCTGTTCATTGATAAAGGAAAGATTAAAGCGTTTTGGCATGACAAAATCATATTGCACAGTGAATGCAGTATCTTCTTTGCCATTCACATTTTTCATCTGAATATCAATTTTTGGTCCATAAAATGCCGCTTCTGCTTCAGCTTCAACAAAATGTGCATTTCTTTGTTTCAAGACTTTTCGAAGTACATCTTCTGCAAAATCCCATGCGCCGTCATCTTTGAAATATTTTTTGTCATCATTTCTGTCACCAAGTGAAAGACGGTAATGATAATCTTCACCTTGTTTAAGATCAAACACTTTCGCGATATATTCGATAAGATCCAAGACGCCATTAATTTCCTGTTCTGCCAAAGCTTTAGGCGTAATGATATGAGAATCGGCAAGACAGAATGAGCGGACGCGTTGCAGTCCCATGAGTTCACCTGATTTTTCGTAGCGGTAAAGTTTTGCTAATTCAGCAATTCTCATTGGTAGTTCTCTGTAGCTGTGTTGATGACTTAAATAGAGTTCAAAATGGTGCGGACACGTCATCGGACGCAGCATAAATTCATCATCCTCGATTTTGATTGGTGCATACATACTATCTTTATAGTAAGGATAATGTCCGGATTTTTTATATAGCTCAAGTCGTGCGATGTCTGGTGTATAAACATGCAGATAGCCGCGTTTGATTTCCTCATCAACGATAAAGCGTTCAAGTTCCCGTCTGATAACAGATCCTTTTGGTGTAAAAAGCGGCAGGCCTTTGCCGACTGTATCTGAGAAAACAAACAAATCGAGTTCTTTTCCTAATTTTTTGTGATCGCGTTTTTCTGCTTCTTCAAGCATTTTCAAATAGTTTTCCAATTCTTCTTTGGTCGGGAATGCAGTGCCATAAATACGAGTCAACATTTTATTCTTTTCATCTCCACGCCAATAGGCTCCAGCAACAGACATCAATTTAAAATGTTTTAAATCTTCCTTTGGATTGCCATTGTGACCACCTTTGCATAAATCTAAGAAATTACCAGGGTCATTTTCTGTAATTGTTTTGCCCTCTTTACCAAATTCTTCAATAAGTTCTAGTTTATAAGGATTGTCAGCGAAGTCTTTTCGTGCCTGTTCAACAGGAACTTCACGTACTTCAAATGGCCCCCATTTCTTGACCAGTTCCCGCATTTTATTTTCTATTTTCGGAAAGTCTGCTTCAGAAACTTTGACATCTCCCATGTCAAAATCTTGATAGAAACCATTTTCAATTGCTGGTCCAATAGCATTTTTTGCACTTGGCCAAATTTGTTTAACAGCAGCTGCAAGTAAATGTGCTGCTGAGTGTCGTAAGTTGTTTAGTTGTTCGTTATTATTCATAAAAAAACCCGTCTCAACAAGATATAGTTTTATATCTTGCAAAGACGGGCTTTCCGTGGTTCCACTTTGCTTACCTCTCTTTAACTTGTCTCGTAAGTCACTCGTTCTGACTCCTCAGTTGGTGAGTCTGAGTCCAAACGCCAAAAGATAGTTTATAAAATAAGTGTAGCATATGGATTGTAAGTTTGTCAAAGATTGTGGTAGAGAACAAGTTGAAAATTTTAATACCAGGGAGCGTAATGATATAATCTGCGCATACCTTAATCTATATATAGAAAAGTATGAAGCCTGAAGTAGTAATTTCGAAACCACGACAGGAGGTAACTCCTCCTGAGTTAAATAGAATGGACAGTAAATTGACTAATAGAATTTTTTATAAACTTAGAAAAGTTACTCGTCCAAGTCATGTAAGTATCAAACCAAGAGAGGTAGAACGTCCACTTGGCCTTCGGGCGACACGAGCAGAATTACTAAGAGAAGCATTGAAGGCAACTGGAAGAAAGCGGCGAGCAGCTTCTGAAGAAGTAAGAACCAAAGATGAAATTTTTGAAGAAGCAAGAGTCAAAGATGAAATTTTTCGTAGATATTTACAGCAAAGTGATATCAGTGTGACATTACCTGGATTGGGACAACAGCAGGCAAGATTTTTAGAACTCCATCCACCTGAAAGCGTTCGAACCCCTGAAACAGACGCACAACCGCCTATTTTTATTGTCCCGGTTATTTCATCTGATATTGAGCCACAGTCAGAAGTGGCACGCGAATTAGCCTATCGTGGCAGAACAGTCGTAATTGCCGGTTATCCTGAAGCATCCTTGGGAAGAGTAACAAAAGCATTTGCAGATAAGGCAGTTACGTCTGATGATTTCTCACCACACACAGAATACTTTAAGACAATTCTTAAACATTGGATGCAAGAGAGAGGTACAGATACGGTAGAATTATGGAGTTACTCAACAGGTGCTCCAATTGCTGCTGAAATGCTTTGTGATTCAGAAATACAAGAGAAAGTATCACGAGCAGTATTTATGGCACCGGCAGCTACAGCAAACCAAACAAGGAAATCAATGAATTGGGGGATACTTAAAGAATTTAAAAAAATACTACCTTCACCCAGCTCTATTCTTATCTGGGGACGAAAATCATCACATCCTTTAGAAGAAGAAGAACAGGCTCAAGAAAAAAAACGAATTTTTAATCGTTTGCAAGAAAAAATTATCAACTATAGTCCAGCCTGGGGAACAGCACGTGTGAGAGAAGGAGGAAGTATGGTTATGCTTTTTGGCGACAGAGATGATGTAACAAAAACTGCATCAAATGCAAAGCGTATTCACCAGGGAAATCCTCGTATACAAATATGTGAGTTTCCAAAAGCACGTCACTGGGAACCTCTTATTAAACCGAAACCATTTATTGATGCTGCTTTAGCAGCATAAGTTTACATGAATTTTAAATTGATCTACTGCCAAGATTTTTAAATTTATTGACCCGTGCGTGGCGAAACGATATAATATGAAGTTAGATGAAAACACAAATTCAGAAAATTCAAGCATATATCCGCGCTGCAAACTATTTATCTGTCGCACAAATCTATCTTAAAGATAATTTTCTTCTTGAGAGACCATTAACTACAGAAGACATTAAACCCAAGCTTGTTGGTCACTGGGGAACCTGTCCAGGGGTTAACTTTGTCTATGCGCATCTTAATTATCTTGTTAAAAAACATAAACAATCTACTATTTTTGTGCTTGGACCAGGTCATGGTATGTCTGCTCTGCAAGCGAATGTCTTTTTGGAAGGAACTCTGCAAAAATATTATGACAAGGCAACACGCGATGAAAAAGGCATTGCATACATTTCCAAAAATTACACATGGCCTTATGGATTCTCTAGTCATGTTAGTCCTGAGATACCAGGAGCAATTCTTGAAGGTGGAGAATTAGGGTATTCACTAGGCCTTGCTTATGGAGCTGTTATGGACAATCCTGATTTGCTTGCTGCCTGTTTGATTGGTGATGGAGAAGCAGAAACAGGTGCGATTGCTGCTGCATGGCATATTAACAAATTGATCGATCCAGCAACAAATGGTGCTGTTTTACCAATTCTTCACGTTAACGGTTACAAAATTTCAGGACCAACAATTTTTGGCCGTATGAGTAATAAAGAGATGGAAGAATTGTTTAGCGGTTATGGCTATGAACCATTCTTTGTCGAAGGAGAAAATCTTGATGAGCAAATGTTTAAAACCCTTGAGACATGTTATCAGCGAATTAAGAAAATTCAGGAAGAAGCGAGAGGAAGTAAACCACCTTTTAGACCTCGTTTCCCAATGATTGTAATGCGGACTCCAAAAGGTATGACAACAGTGAAAGAGCTTCGAGGAAAAAAGATTGAAGGCACCATTCTTTCCCATCAAGTTGTCATGCCAACCGTCAAAGGAGATGAAGAAGAACTGAGAGCACTTGAGGCATGGATGAAATCATATCATTTTGATGAACTATTCGATAAGAAAACAGGTTTCTCACAAGATCTGTTAGATCTTGTTCCTGACGAGGAATATCTAATCAGTAATAATCCTCATGTATTTGGTAAAACATACAAGCCACTTGTGTTGCCAGATGGTAAAAAATTAGCAAAAGAAGTTCATACACCAGGTGAAATACAATCCAATGCGATGCGTATGGCCGGAGTCTTTTTGAAAGAAGTATTTGCATTAAATAAAAAAACAAACAATCTTCGCTTAATGTCACCTGATGAAACCTATTCAAATCGTCTTGATAATGTTTTTGATGTGACAGGACGAGGATGGGTATGGCCTCATGATCCTGATGATCGCGATATTACAAGAGATGGAAAAGTAATGGAGATGCTTTCAGAGCACAACATGCAAGGGCTTTCTTCAGGATATGTGTTGACAGGGCGGCATGCCGCATTTACGACATATGAGGCATTTGCACAGATTATTGCCAGTATGGCGCATATGCACCAGAAATTTTTGAAATATTGGATGCGGATGCCATGGCGACAGGATATTCCTTCAATTAATTATCTTTTGACCTCAACTGTCTGGAGACAAGAACGTGATGGCTATTCCCATCAAAATCCTGGGTTTATTTCAGGAATGCTTGAAAAACATAATGATTTTATTAAGACCTATTTCCCGGTTGATGATAATAGTATGCTCGCAGTTCTTGAGGAAACATTTGCTTCCAAAAATCAAATGAATCTGATTACAGCAAATAAAACACCTGAACCCCGTTGGTTAACGTATGAGCAAGCAAAGGAATCGCTCAAGACTGGTTTATCTACCTGGGATTTTGCCAGTGATGACAACCCAAACATTGTGCTTGTCGGAGTCGGAGATTATATGACAAGAGAATCTCTTGCTGCAATTGAACTTATTAAGCATGATGCACCTGAAATTCGTGTCCGATTAGTAAATATTCTGCGTTTGCAGGCAGCTTGCGCATGTGAAGATACTTTCCATCCACAGATTCCAGATGCTGAAAAATACTTTACTGTTGATAAACCAGTTATTGTTAACTTCCATGGTTATCCAGAAGCGATGCAAAGCATTTTATTTAATGTAAAAAATCCACAGAGGTTTTCTGTTCATGGATACAACGAATGGGGTGGAACAACAACGGCATTTGATTTGCTCGTCCGCAATAAAACAGACCGCTATCATCTTGCAATTGAGGTTGCCGAGAGAATGGGCAAAGAAGGCGTTATTTCAGAAGAGAAGAAAAAATCACTGATTGAAATCTATAACAAAGCATTGAAAGCTCATTTCGACTATATTACATCGGTTGGCGCTGAACCAACAGATATTGAAAATTGGCAATGGCAAGGCAAACTTCCAACAGTTGCGAATGTTAGTGATATCAAACACATGGATCTTTTGAAGAATGCCCGAACAATTGCCTTCGTTGGTTTGTCAGATAAGCCAGAAAGACATAGTAATATTGTTGCAAAATATTTCCAAGAAAAAGGGTATCGTATTATTCCTGTTAATCCAAATGTGAAAGAAGTTTTGGGTGAAAAATCGTATCCAGATCTTCTTTCTGTACCAAAAGACATTCATATTGATATTGTTGATATTTTCCGAAAACCAAATGAGGTCATTTCTCATATGCAGGAAGTTGTCGAACGAGGAAATATCCGGACTGTGTGGCTTGCAGAAGGTGTGAATACACCGGAAGCTGAGGATTTTGCAGAAGATTACGGTCTTTCAATGGTGACAAATTTTTGTATAATGGATGCATATAAACAACAATATCATGAGTAAAGCAGATAGTATTCATAAAGATCCAAAGAAATTTGCAGTTCCGGCAAATTTATCTGATTATAGTGAAGCATATAAAGATGCTACCTGGGAAAAGGCAGAAAAGGAAATTACTTTCTTTGAAGATGGCAAACTTAACATCGCTTACAATTGTATTGACCGCCATGTAGAAAACGGCAAAAAAGATAAAAAAGCATTGTTATTCCTTAGTGCCAATGGTGAAAAAGAAGAATACACATTTGGTGATTTAAAAACAGAAACAGATAAGTTTGCAAATGTTTTGGCAAACCAAGGTGTTGAAAAAGGTGATCGCGTTTTTCTTTTCCTTCCTCCAATTCCTGAGCGATACGTTGCTTTTTTGGGAACATTAAAATTAGGTGCAATTGCAGGAACCATGTTCTCAGCATTTCAGGAAATGGCACTTCTGGATCGCCTCGCAGATAGTGAAGCAAAAGTAGTTATTACGAACGCTGTTTTATACCCCCGCATTGAGGCAATCTGGAAAGATTTGCCAAATCTTGAAAAAGTAATTATTGTTGAGAGAGGTTCAATCGAACAGCCAAAGGCAGAAAAAATTGTTTACTACAATGAAGAAATGAACAAAGCTGCAACGAAGTTTGATATTGTCCACATGGACAAAAATGATTATTCATACATGCTGTACACCTCAGGAACGACAGGCAAACCAAAAGGTGTTATGCACGCACATTACGATATTCTTCAGGCAATTGTAACGACAAAATACGTTTTAGATCTTCATGAAAATGATATTTATTGGTGTACTGCTGATCTTGGCTGGGTTACAGGTGTTGTTTACGCGACACTTGGTCCATGGGGACTTGGGGTAACGCAAGTGCTTTTTGAGGGACGGTTTAATCCTGAACATTGGTACACAATTTTGCAGGATTATAAAGTCACTATTTGGTATTCTGCACCAACTGCAATTCGTTTATTAATGGGATCTCCTGTCTCGCCAAAAGATTTTGATCTTTCTCATCTTCGCCATTTATACAGTGTTGGAGAGCCGTTGAACCCAGAAGCAATTTGGTGGGGACTTGAAGCATTTGGTCTGGCATTTCATGATACCTGGTGGCAAACAGAGCTTGGTGGAATTAGTATCACCAATTATCCAGCTCTTGATATCAAACCTGGCTCAATGGGTAAACCACTCCCTGGAATTGTTGGCGCAATTGTCGATGAAGAAGGTAATGAATTAGGTCCAGGTAAAGAAGGAGATTTGGCGCTTTTGGCATCAAGTGTATCATCACTCATGAAAACGATTTGGAAAAATGAAGAAAAGTTCAAATCGTACTTTCGTGGTAAATGGTATATTTCAGGAGATCGCGCAGTTAAAGACAAAGATGGATACTTTTGGTTTATTGGTCGCGCAGATGATGTGATTAACACGTCGGGTGAGCGTGTTGGACCATTTGAGGTTGAGAGTTCACTTGTCGAATATCCTGATGTTGTAGAAGCAGGAGTCATTGGTAAGCCAGATGTTGTCCGTGGTGAAATTATTAAAGCATTTGTGGTTCTTAAACCGGGAGTTGAAGGGACCGAAGAATTAAAGGCAACCTTGCAAGCACACGTCAAAAAACATCTCGCAGGACACGCCTATCCTCGAGAAATTGAGTTTATTGATAAATTACCAAAAACTCGCTCGGGCAAGATTATGCGTCGCGTTTTGAAAGCAAAAGAATTAGGCTTGCCTGTTGGTGATACCTCAACACTCGAAGACTACTAAACTGCTATAATTACCTCATGCAGTGGATCGTTTTTGCCCTGATAAGCGTTTTTGGATTTTCGCTTGCAGCTATTTTTCGAAGAGTCCTCATGCAAGATGATAAGACAGACGCCATTGCATCCTCGATTGTTTTTCAATTTTTAGGGGCCGTATTTATCGGAATTTTTGCTTTGTCGAAACATTTTATTGTCCCTTCTTTTTCAGAATATTATCTCAATTATTTCTTTGTCGGATTTTTGTGGGCAGTTGCAACATTTTTCCAGTTTAAAGCATATCATTATCTTGAAGCATCTGAGGCAATTATTATCAGTACCTTGGAAGCAGTGGTTGTCATTATTGCTGCCAATTTTTTTCTCAAAGAAGTTTTTACGATCCAAATGTTTATTGGTACATGTCTTGTATTGTCTGGAGTAATACTAACATCAAAAACAACAAAGAAAATAACATTTAATAAAGGAATTCTTTATTCTTTGGGATTTTGTCTTTTTGGAGGACTTGGTGCAGTGAATGATACGTATATGGTAAAACGAGTAGCTGATCCAATGACGTATCTGTCAATTGGATTTTTATTACCAGTATTTTTTTTAATAGTGTTACGTCCTCAATCGATCAGCAAGATAAAGGAAGTTATCGCGTTTGCAAATTTAAAAAAAATATTTTTACTGACATTTTTTTATACAGTAGGAGCAGTTACATTTGTCTTTGCAATTCTTCGTGGAGCAGAAGTATCACAACTAAGTCCTATTTCAAATTCTTCAATCATTTTGACTGTACTTCTTGCGACAATTTTTCTTGGAGAGCGAGATCACATTCTTCGAAAATGTATTAGCACACTTTTAGTTTTTATAGGAGTGCTGCTGCTTAGTTAATAGCAGAGTAACCTGATATAATAGTTTTATGATAATCAAAAATAATTTCCAGATTGCTCAAAACCTCTGGTATAAAATAGGAGGAGAAGTAAAATATTTTCTTGAATGCACCAGTCGAAAAGATATTGAAGAAGCGATCAATTTTATTAAAGAAAAAAATATAGAAAAAGTGTTTGTCTGCGGAATGGGATCAAATCTTATTTTCACTGATGATTATTTTGATGGATGCGTTATCAAAATTAGTGCAGACCCAAATGATAAAGATATTCTGATAAACCAAGAAGGATTGCTAGAGGCATATGCAGGAGAGAGTCTTGATAGTGTGATTAATTTTGCATTTGAGAGAAATCTTATTGGCCTTGAATGGGCAGGAGGACTTCCGGGAACCGTTGGTGCAGCAGTACGAGGAAATGTTGGCGCCTATGGAGGAGAGATAAAAGATACATTATTTGCTGCAACTATTTTGGATTATTCCTCAGGTATTCCCCAAATCCGCCGAATGACACGGGATGCACTTGCTTTTGTCTATCGGGGAAGTTTGATTAAAGATAATAAAAAAATGATAGTTATTTCGGCGGAATTTAATCTGAAAGAAGATCAGGAAAGTGAAATTATTGTTGCGCGTGAAGTTTATAAAAAAAATATTCAATTGCGACAGGAGAAGCATCCACTTGAGTATCCTAATTGTGGATCTGTCTTTAAAAATCTCCGTGATCCAGAACAAATTGAAAGAGTACTATCTATCTATCCAGAATTGAAAGATGATGTGCAAAAAAAATGGCATGAAAAAGTGGCAGTTGCGTCAGTGATTGAGAAGTTGGGACTTAAGGGTCTTCGAATTGGTGATGCACAGGTGTCAGAAAAACATGCATTGTTTATTATAAATTTAGGCCATGCAAAAGCAAAAGACGTACTCGCAATTATCGATACGATTCAAAAAAAGTTCCAGGAGAAGTTTGGGTTTCAACTCGAAACTGAAGTTGAGATTGTTCAATAGTCCTTGCTATTGCTGAGATGCTTTGTTACAATAATTTTATACTTATGAAATTTATTAATTTTGCAAACAAGACAAAGAAGCGCCTCTCCTAGGGGTTTCTTTTTATATTAAAAAGTCACCCCTCCAGAAGGGGTTTTTTATTGCTTATGTTACATAATTTTACTATTAAAAATAATAAATTATTTATCGGAGGAATTTCCGTAGAAGATTTAGTGGCACAATATGGTTCGCCATTATACGTTTATGATGCGGATATTATTAAACGACAATATAAAGCATTGGTAGAGAACATCGCGTATCCTAAATTAAAAATTCACTATGCATGTAAAGCAAACACGAATATCGAGTTGTTAAAAATTTTAAGAGAACAAGGATCAAATATTGAATGTGTCAGTAAAGGTGAGATTCTAGCTGCATTTGAAGCAGGATTTAAACCAGAGGAAATAATTTATACTTGTAGCTATGTTGCAAAAGAAGAATTAGAGTTTGTTATTAATAATAATATTATGCTTAATGTTGATTCTCTCACACAATTAAAAAGAGTTGGAGAAATTAAATTAGGTAGCAAAATTTCCCTTCGTTTAAATCAGGGAATCGGTGCAGGACATCACGAGCATACCATAACAGGTGGACCAAATAGTAAATTTGGTATTGATATCTCTGAAATTGATAAAGCAAAAAAAATTGCTAACCAGTATAAATTAAAAATTATTGGAATTCATCAACATATTGGTTCTGGTTTTCTTGATGCAAAACTGTATATGAAAGCTTTTCAAAAACTTCTGGAAACAGCAAAACAATTTGATAATTTAGAGTTTCTTGATTTTGGTGGCGGCTTTGGTATTGCGTATCATCCAGAAGATAATCCACTGGACTTGAAGGTTTTGGGAAATTTAATTACAAAAGCAATTGAGAAATTTGTTAAAGAGTATGGACGTGAAATAGAAATAAAATTTGAACCGGGAAGATATTTGATTGGTGAATCAGGTGTGCTTTTAGGAACAGTCACAGAAATTAAAAAATCATCTGTACATGAATTTGTCGGAATCGATACAGGATTTAGTCACCTTATTCGACCCATGATGTATGGATCATATCATGAAATTGTTAACGCCAGTAATGTAGTAGGAAAAGGACAGGCCGTTTGGATAGTTGGAAATATTTGTGAATCAGGTGATATTTTTGGACGTGATAGAGAGTTACCCGCAACAAAAGAAGGAGATATTTTAGCGATTTTAGATGCAGGCGCGTATGGATATTCAATGAGTTTTCCCTACAATATGCGTCAACAACCAGTAGAAGTATTAGTTGAAGGAAATACCTCACGGATTATTCGAGAACAAAAAAGTTTTGATGTAAATGCAGCAAAGAAGAAGCTCCGGTGAGGGGTTTCTTTTTATTGCAAAAAGTAAACCCCGCCAAGCGGGGTTTTTTGATGGGAAAGGGGTGATATGTATGACAGAAAGAAATAATGTAGGAAAAATAGGAAATGGAGTTAGTGTTACTCCTAGAGGAGATATCCCTCCAATGAGACGTGAGATGAGAAGTTCAGTTGATTTATCAATTTTCGATAGAAATCCTAATATAGAAAAAAGTAGAGCAAATGTGGGATCAGTATCAACAAAATGAAACAAACCATGTATAATACAGAGTATGTTCTGGGCTGATGAAATAGCACAAGATATAAAAAACGAAAAATTACCGCTTGCCTGGGTGGATGATATGAAAACGCCATCTGGTCGTATTCATGTGGGAAGTCTTCGTGCGGTTACAACACATGATATTGTGTATAAAGCAATAAAAGATGCAGGAGTTCCCGCGAAATTTACTTATGTTTTTGATAATCATGATCCGATGGATGGCTTACCAACCTATCTTGATCAGGAAAAATATGCTCAGTATTTAGGAGTACCACTTTTTATGATTCCATCTCCTGAAGAAGGTGCTGCAAATTTTGCTGAGTTCTATGCAAAAGAATTTGAAAGAGGATTTAATGCAATTGGTTGTCATCCTGAAATTATTTGGGCAAGTGATTTATATCTTTCAGGAAAAATGAATGAGGGAATAAAAAAATGTTTGGATAATGCAGCACTTATCCGATCGTTTTATGAAAAACTCTATAAAAAG
>CAYMJR010000017.1:0-25034 GCA_964391315.1 uncultured Gammaproteobacteria bacterium
GATTCCAAATCTTTTTGGGAGATTTTACTGTCCCACAGGATCCTGATCAGTATACCTTGTGGCATTCGTCTCAGGCTAATAACATTACTCAATACAAAAATCTTCGTATCGATAAATTGCTTGAAGATGGAAGAAAAACTGTTGATACTAATCAACGGAAAAGTATTTATGGAGATTTTCAGAAATACCTGCTGGAAGATGCACCAGCTGCATTCCTCTACTTCCCCTACGAATATGATATTGTGAGAAAATAATGATATTATCCAATTGCTGCTTTGCTGCGGAGTTTGCGGTGATAGGTTATGGCAAATCGGTGGGCTTCATCGCGAATACGAGTAATCAATTGAACTGCTTTTGTACTGCGAGGTAAAAGAACTTCGGTAAAATGTTCTTCTGCATTTTTCCCGTTGGGAATAACAATTGTCTCTTCTCTTTTGGCAAGACCGATAAGTGGAATATTGAGACCGTCCAAAATTTCTGATGCAGCGGACACTTGTCCTTTTCCTCCATCAACAATCAAAAGATCAGGGAAGCTCCATTCATCATGAGTAAATCTTCTTTTTAACATTTCTTTCATCATTGCGAAGTCGTTAGGGGCGGAGGCTTTAGCCGAACCCGCCTGCGAGCGTAGCAAGACAGGGGAGGATTTCTCCCATTTCAATCGGATTTTAAACTTTCTGTACTGTGACTTATCGATTTCGCCATTTGTCAAAACAACCATAGAGCCCGTTGCATTAGTTCCTTGGATATTTGAAATATCATAGCATTCAATCCGTTCAAGTTTTTTCAAAACATAGCCGTTCTGATTGAGAACTTCCATCAGTTCATCAAGTTCCTGTTTGCGGATATCAGTCCGCAAATTGGGATTCACATCATACTCAAATGCCTGATGAAATGGTGTTGTAATAAGACTTAATGCGTTGATTCTCTTCTGCAGTCTTAAAGCTTCTTCATAATTTTCTTCTTTACTCGCAGCGTCACGATCCTTTTCGAGTTCTTTCATGATTGTCTGAGACTCACCTTCAAGCATTCTGACAATTCCCCTGATATTCTTCTTATATTCTTTTTTCAATTCAGGTGAATCAAAAACAGGCGGACATGGACATAATCCCAAGTGATGATATAGACAAACTTTTTTTGGATGATTCAGAACTGATTGATATGGAAAAATACGCCGCATCGTCTTTAACACAACTCTGACAGCACCAGAGCTCGGATATGGTCCAAAATACAAAGAATTTTTATCATCAGCACGTCTGGCTAATAAAACCTGTGGATAGGGATCTTTGATGGTGATACGGATCAAAATATATGATTTACCATCGGTAAGCCTGATATTATATTTTGGTTTGTATTTTTTGATAAAAAATGCTTCAAGCAGTAATGCTTCAAGTTCTGACTCGACAATGGTTATTTTTATCTTTTTGACCTGTTCGACCATCACTTTTGTTTTGCCGAGAAGAAGTGACGGATTGGCAAAATATGAAGAGACGCGGGATTTAAGGTCTTTGGCTTTTCCCACGTATAAAACGGCGTTATTACTATCTACGAATACGTAAACGCCGGAATTTGTTGGCAAGGATAAATAAGATGATCGCGAGAACTCCACAAATAATTCCTCCAATACCCCAAATAGTTAAGAAAAATGGTGCAATCTTAAGTAATTTGTCGCTTGTCCGACTTCCTAAAACTGAATCAGGGGCAAACTGTATTGTAAAGGCAGCAGTTGTCTTTGTCAAAAATGACGTTGGTTTGAAAGCAAGATCCCATGTCTCTGAACCAAATGGTGGAATACTTCTGGAAGAAATTGTCTGTGCTTGTGGAAAAAGAGTATTTGAAACAATAGTTAATTCTTGTGGAACAAGTTCCTGAGTTCCGGTATTTTTCATGGTAATTTTTCCTTTGATTGGTATTCCTGCAATAGAAACATCAGGAAAATCAGTAGTAATAGCAGCATCAGTTGTGGTAACAGGTAAATTTGATGCAAATCCTACTCGTACATCTTTTGTGTCTTGTCCATTGAGCAATTTGTATCCTCCAGCAGGAATCGGGTAATCATCATCCATTCCTTTGACAGCAAACACAAAGTGATCAAAATCCAATACATGGAAATAATCAACACCGCCGGTCGTACTTCCCCATGTTGGATCAACCATCACCCATGTCTTTTTATCCATATCATAATATTCAGGCCATGCATGAAGAATATCTTTGACCAAAGCAACAGGCCGTTGTTTGGCATTCTCAGTGTAGGCAAATCCGTCTAATTCTCTCGCAGGAATTCCAGCAGCACGGGCAAGCGCGATGAACAAATCGGTAAATTCCCGACAAACAGCAGATGTGGGATTTTTCAAGGCTTCTTCTGCGCCAAGACGAGGTTTGTCATTTGTTACTCGTGAGAAGTCATAGGAAAGCGTTTTAACAACATACTGATAAATTGCTTCTGGTGTCTTCAACTCTAATGCCAAAGCTTTGATTGTCGTACTTTTTGTCTGCCAATATGGTTGTTCTTTGGTATATGCTGCAAATTCCTCAGCAGAAAGACTTTCTTCTTTGGGAGTAAGCCGTATTTGTGATACGCCACTTACGATAATATCCATTTTTTGTGAAGGCATAAGATGATATTCTGCCAGCCAATTTCCATCAGCATCTTGTGTGACATTTGTCGGGCGCGGATTAATTTCATTCACGTATACTTCCTGATAATTAGTTGAGGGAGGCAAAGCAATTTCTGTACGAATTGGATAGAGATTTTCATTGTGCAGATGATAGGTTAAATGATAAGAATACAATTGCTCGTCACCAAAAGCAATTGAGATACCTGATTTCCCAAGTTGGTCTTTAGTAAACGTCAAACTATTCGTTGGCTGACTGGGTTTGATATAAACAGCCTGACCAAACGACTGTGGCACAACAACACTAACTGTAAAACTAGAAAAATCACCGGGATTAGCAATACCTGGAATATTAATCTCCCACACTTTTCCAAAAGGCCTGGCAACAGAATTAGTGTCAAAAGAAATAGAAAATGGTAGCTTACTGCCCATACCTACGGCTTTTTTATTAAAGGTAAGACCAATAATATAGCCCTCATCATTTTTGGTAACAGTTGGGTTAATTACACCGTCAGAATCAGATGCTTTGACATTTTCAATTTGATCAAAGCCAAGCTGCATTTTGTATGACGATGCATAATATTCAGACGTTGTGTTCGTTAGTGTTCCCTGCAGCTGAGCATGTGTCTTCCCTTCACTGTTGATAGTATAAGTAACATGATAATCTGTGGTAAAACTGGACGCAGCAAAAGTAGGTTTGGGAAATAAAAAAAATAAAGAAACAAATACAGCAATGAACAAAAACAACGCTTTAAACATGATGTTATCTCATCACCTATTTTAATACATTCTTGAGGAATTTTCCTGTCCAGCTTTTTTCATTTTTTGCAACTTCTTCAGGTGTCCCTGTTGCGACAATTTCTCCACCTTTTTCTCCGCCTTCTGGACCTAAATCAATAAGATAATCAGCATTTTTAATAACATCTAAGTTGTGTTCGATGACAATAACAGAATTTCCCATATCAACAAGTTTTCGAAGCACCAATAAGAGTTTTTCCAAATCTGCAAAATGAAGTCCTGTTGTTGGTTCATCAAGAATATAGAGCGCATCTTTGCCTTTTTTAGAAAGTTCTGCAGCAAGTTTAATTCTTTGTGCTTCTCCACCAGAAAGTGTTGGTGCTGGCTGTCCCAATTTGATATATGACAATCCGACATCTCGGAGCGTTGCGAGTTTGTGCGCAAGTGTTGGAACAAAGGAGAAGAAATCAAGCGCTTCTGCAACACTCATATTGAGAACATCTGAAATATTTTTACCATTAAATAATACTTCAAGTGCTTCCTGATTGTATTGTTTGCCCTGGCAAACTTCACATGTGATGTAGACATCTGGCATAAATTGCATTTCGATTTTGATCTGACCTTCACCTTCACATGCTTCACACCGCCCACCTTTAACATTAAATGAGAATCGTCCTTGGTTGTAGCCGCGGAGTTTAGCTTCTTTGGTGTTAGCAAAAATTTGTCTAATGTATGAAAATGCGCCAGTATAGGTGACAGGATTACTTCGCGGAGTTCTTCCAATTGGTGATTGGTCAATTGCAAAGATATTCCGAATATTTTCATGTCCTTGGAGCCCCATAAATTTGCCTGGCTTTTGTGGATGATATGAATTTTTCATTTGCATCAATGCATGGAACAAAATATCATTAACCAGAGTTGATTTTCCACTTCCTGAAACACCGGTGACAACAACAAGTTTGTTGAGAGGAAATTCAACATTAATATTCTTCAAATTATTTTCCCCAGCGCCAATGAGTTTGATACTTTTACTTTCATCAAATTCATCTTTTTCTGCTTTTCTAATTCTTATATCTTTTTTCCCAGATAAATACGCACCAGTTACCGAATGCTTATCTCTCTTGATCTCCTCAGCAGTTCCTTGTGAGACTATCTCTCCGCCTTGGATTCCAGCGCCAGGCCCAAAATCAAAGATGTAATCACTTGCTTCCATTGTGTCCTGATCATGTTCAACAACAAGCACAGTATTACCAAGATCCCGGAGCTTTTTAAGTGTCTCGATAAGTCTCGTATTATCTCTCTGGTGCAATCCAATTGATGGCTCGTCCAACACATACAGAACTCCTGTCAATCCACTTCCGATTTGAGATGCAAGACGGATGCGTTGTGCTTCCCCGCCAGCAAGTGTAGAAGCAGTTCGGGCAAGTGTCAGATAATCAAGTCCTACATCAACCAAAAATGACAACCGCTGTTTGATCTCACGAAGAATCATCTTGCCAATTTCTGCTTCACGTGCAGACATAACTGGGTTAAGGTTTTCAACGAATTTGAGAGTATTTTCAATTGACATGGTTGATACTTCAACAATTGATTTGCCATTGAGCGTTACTGACAATGCTTCCTTTTTCAGCCGTGCACCTTTACATTCAGAACAAACTTCATATCTCATGAATTTATCAATTTGAGAACGCAAAAATTGTGAATCAGATTCGTTATATCTTTTTCTCAGCTCTCCACCAATGCCGTGGAACGGTTCTCTGATTGCTGTTTCATGGCCCCAGCGGTTTTCTCCTTCGACATAATATTCTTTATCGCCTGTGCCATTGAGAAGAATCTGTTTTTTGTCTTCAGATATTTCATTCAGCCGTTTATTCAGCGGTATTCCATTTTCTTCACAAAACGTTTTAAATGTCCGCGCGAACCAGGTATCTTGTTCACCAACGTTATAAAACGGTGTAATACCGCCTTCGTTGATTGATAAGTTTTCGTTGAAAACAAGCTCCGGATCAACATTCAGAACTCGTCCAAGACCACTACATGTTGGACATGCGCCGTGTGGTGTGTTGAACGAAAAGATACGTGGTTCAACTTCAGGAAGTGAAATATTACAGACTGGACAAGCGAATTTTTCTGAGAAAAGAATGTCTTCCATTTCCTGAGGTTTGTCAGGCATATCGAAAGTTTTGTCCCGGATAATTGAGACAGTCATTTCACTGTTACCAAATTGCAATGCTTGCTCAACATCTGTTGCAAGACGAGTTCGTTCTGTGTCTGCTGTCAGAACCATCCGGTCGACAACAAGATCAATCGTATGTTTGTTTGTCTTAATGAGAACTAAATCTTCTGTGAGATCATAAATTCTTCCATCAACCCGGACTTTGAGATAACCACGTTTTTTCAGACTGGCAAAAAGATCTTGATATTCACCCCTTCGGTCTTTGACAAGTGGTGCAAGAAGAAGAATACGAAGTGGTTTTTTGGCAAATTCAACATATTTTTCAGGCAGTTTATAAATTGCATCAACTATTTGCTCTTTGGATTGTCGTGCGATTTCCCGTCCACAATTTGGACAATGTGGATGACCAATTCGTGCAAAAAGTAAACGCATGTAATCATAGATTTCTGTGACTGTTCCAACAGTTGAGCGAGGATTATGTGAAGTCGATTTCTGATCAATTGAGATTGCAGGGGAAAGTCCTTCGATAAGATCAACATCAGGCTTTTTCATCGTGCCAAGAAATTGGCGTGCATACGAAGAAAGACTTTCAACGTAGCGACGTTGTCCTTCAGCATAAATCGTGTCAAAAGCAAGCGAAGATTTCCCGCTTCCAGATAAACCAGTCAGAACTACCAATTTATTTTTGGGGATTTCCAAATCGAGGTTTTTGAGATTGTGCTCCCTAGCACCCTTAACGACAATCTTATCCATAGATTAATTGACTGTCCATTATAGAGGAAAATTCTGCCATAAGCAATCCTCCCGCAATGCCTTGGCCTAAAGATTTGGTGATACCGCTCTAACTTGATTATAACCTATAATTATATATAATACGTATTATTATGGTTGAGTATCAAGATCCAGGGTTGACTGTAACTGGGAAAAGCATGCGATTAGTAAAACCGGATATGGACTTTTTACATACAGTAGAAACAATCCCGCTGGCTGAAGCATGGCGGCGTGCAGAAGCAGCAAATCGTGCTACAGATGGTACAACAATCGTAACTGTGCTTCTTACTCGAAACGCAGGCGAGACGTACTATAATGGTCCAGGTGATCCCGCAATTGTTCCTTCTGGACATGCCAGAATAGAAACTATTCGGGTGACAACGACTCAGCCAAGTCAAAGAAGAAGAATTTAAATAGAGGACAATTTATTTTGTATTCTCAAGTGATCTCCAAAGGTACCAGCAAGCAGTTGAACGATATGGTTTCCATTTTTCTGAAAGTACGAGCATTTCTTTCTTATCAGTAATACCGTACAGTTTGGTAATCGCGTTTCTGATTCCCAAATCTCCAACAGAAAACACATCAGGCCGATTTAACGTAAATATTAAAATCATTTCTGCTGTCCATTGCCCAATACCTTTAATTTGCGTTAATTCTTTAATGACTTCTTCATCTGATTGGCTTCTTATCTTTTCAATATCTATCAAATCACTGACAAATGCATTGGCAACCGATTTGATATAGGAAATTTTGGCAAAAGATATACCACATGCTCGAAGTTTTTCATCTTCCATCGCAAGAACTTGTTTGGGAGTTGGAAATTTTTTTTCAAATAACTGTTTAAACCTTCCAAAAATCGTGTCTGATGCTTTAATCGATAATTGTTGTGAAATAATTGACTCAATCAATTCATAAAACAACTGATCACTTTTATCTGCAAAAGCAGGAGCTGGATATTTTTTAACAAGTTTTTTTAGAATTGGATCTTTGAACATAAAATTTTAAACACTTATAAATGAGTGAGTTCCTAAACTGTGATGCCTGTTTTTTGCAGCTCGTGTAATCTCTATGGCTGATAGTAACATATTTTTCACTTCCAGGATATGTTCGTTAATACCAGTTGTCTTAGATAATTGTTTTTGTAATTGTACTAATTCATTTTCTGCCTGCGTTAGACTTTGTGCTGAACGGGTAATTCCCACAAAATCCCACATGATTTGACGGACTTGGGTTTTTAGTTTAACTACGTCATTACGAGGAGTCGAATACGACCTGGCAATCTTTGAAATTGTTTCGCTTTCGCTGGCAATGACAGGATTTTTAGGTAATTCGTCAATACAATTTTCAATTTGGCTTGAGAAAACAATTCCTTCAAGAAGTGAATTTGATGCAAGACGATTTGCACCATGTACACCTGTTGCTGCAACTTCGCCGAAAGCAAAAAGATTCTGCATCGATGTTCTGCCATACAAATCTGTCACAATGCCACCACACATAAAATGTGCTGCCGGCGTAACAGGAATCAAATCTTTCGACAAATCAAACCCTCGTTCTTGTAATGCTTTGGAAATTTTGGGAAACCGTTTTGTCAAAAATTCGCGTGACATATGTCGCATGTCAATATATACATCACCTGTTTTCTGCTCTGAGAAAATTGCACGGGCTACAACATCACGCGGAGCAAGTTCAACATGTGGGTGAATGGCTTGCATAAACCGTTTACCTTGTCGATTAACAAGGTATCCTCCCTCGCCACGTAATGCCTCTGAAAGCAAGAATAATTGTGATGAAGTACTCTTCAATGCTGTTGGATGAAATTGCACAAATTCAAGGTCAGTAAGAGTGACACCCGCCCGTTTGGCAAGAGCAATGCCGTCTCCTGTAGCAACTTCCGGATTGGTTGTCCATTGATAAAGCTGTCCTGTGCCGCCTGTTGCCAACACAACCGCACGAGCAAAAACTGAGATTACTTTTTCAACTTTCAATACCAGTACGCCATAGCATGCATTCTTTTGTGTAATCAGATCAATGACAGGAGACTTCTCCCAAATTGTAATATTCGAGTTGGAAAGTACTTTCTCAACCAATGCTTTTTGGATTTCCTGTCCGGTAAAATCAGTCGCATGCAGAATACGTGGATAAGAATGTGCAGCTTCATAAGACGTCACAAAATCGCCATCTTGTTGCTTATCAAACATCACACCATAATCAATAAGCCTGTCAACTGCTTTTTGTCCGTTTTTGACCAAAAAATCCACTGCTCGTTTTTTATTGTGATGATAACCTGCAGTTAAGGTGTCATTGATGTGGGAGGTAATACTATCATCTTTTTTGGTAACTGCTGCGATACCGCCCTGCGCAAAAAAGGTTGATGAGGCGTTAATGTGTGATTTAGTCACAATCAGTACTTTTCCATACTTTGCGAGACTTAATGCACTATTCAATCCTGCAATTCCTGATCCAACAACAACAAAATCAACTTGTTTACTTTGCATATTCTTTTCTGTAGATGTATTATACAACTACTTTCATGCTTACTATACCAAAACTCCAAGAAGAAAAGCTTACTCCCAAACAACAACGGGAAGTTATAAAGAAGATCAAAGTATGGAAAGAAAAACGCAATGCACTGATTATCGCCCATAATTATCAAATCCCAGGCATTCAGGATATCGCAGATTATGTAGGAGATTCTTTGGAGCTTTCCAAAAAAGCTGCCGCTGCATCTGAGAAGTTACTCATTTTTTGTGGAGTGCATTTTATGGCTGAAAGTGCCGCAATTTTTTCTCCTGAAAAAACAGTTCTCATTCCTGATTTGAAAGCTGGTTGCAGTCTTGCAGCATCAATTGATGCAGAAGAACTCCGTAAATGGAAAAGACGGTATCCAAAAGCAGTTGTTGTGAGTTATGTGAATACGACTGCTGAGGTCAAAGCGGAAAGTGATTACTGCGTTACCTCAAGCAATGCTGTCCGCGTTGTCCAGGCAATCCCGGAAGATAAAGACATAATTTTTCTTCCGGATATGTTTCTTGGAGACTATGTCGCACGAAAAACAGGAAGAAAAAACTTTTATGTCTATCCTGGTGAATGTCATGTTCACGCCAAAACTCGGGCACAAGATATTATTAAAAAATTAAACCGACATCCTACAGCACAATTTCTTATTCATCCAGAATGTGGCTGTGTTTCAGAATGTATGCATTATGTTGCGACAAAAGCAATTCCTGAAGAAAAGACAAAAATTTTCTCAACCAGCGGGATGCTGAACTATGCAAAAGAATCACCCAAGGACAAATTTATTATTGCTACAGAAACAGGTCTTTTGCATCGCTTGAAAAAACAAAATCCCAAAAAGAAATTTTTACCTTTACGAAAAGACATGGTCTGTGAATTTATGAAAATGATTACCCTTGAGAAGCTTTTAAACAGTTTGGAAAATCTTGAATTTGAAGTCAAAGTGCCAAAAGATATTGCAGATAGAGCAAGGCTCCCAATTGAAAGAATGCTAGCGATTGGCTAGTTATTTCCTCTTAAACATCCTATGCAGTTGTTCAATATCAATAATTATTTTTGTCGGTCTGCCATGAGGACACGTTGCATTGTTGTTTGTTGCTTCTAATTTTTCCACCAATTCTTTTGCTTGTTTTTTGGTCAGTGACTCCCCTGCCTTTACCGCTGCACGACAAGCAAGATAAGCAATCATTTTTTTACTGACTTCATCAACAGATTGCGTTCTGCCATTTTTTTCCAAATCCGAAAGCATTTCCATAATGAGTTCATTAGGTTTTCTGTCCTGAAAAATCAACGGCACTGCATTCACAAGATAGGTATTACCAGTAAACTGCTCAATCTCTATTCCTAAATTGTTAAGAATGTGAGAATGTTCTTCAAGAAGTTCTTTTTCTGAAAGTGATAATTCCAGAGTGACAGGTTTGGATAAATGATATTGCGGAGACTTTTGCTGTTCTTTATGAAATGCTTCCTTAAATTGTTCATACAAAATCCTCTCATGTGCTGCGTGCTGATCGATCAATGCAATACCAAATCTTGTTTGTGCAATAAGATAGAGATTATGTACTTGGATAATTTCAGCAAATGAACCAAATTCATTGCGTGGACGGATATCCCAAGGAATTTGATTTTCTTTGAGGATGCGACCAGCGAATGATTTCGTTAACTTGTCATCAGTTAGACCAAATTCAATTCCTGTATCATCATAAAACGTCAAATTATTTTTGGTTAGTGTTTCTGAAACCGCTCTATGAATTGTTTCCGTTAATAACTGTGTATCGGCGAATCTCACAAATTCTTTCCGTGGATGAACATTAACATCTACAAACTCATATGGGAGTGAAACGAACAGGACGAAAACAGGCAATGATTTTGGATCAAGGAGCGTTCCATATGCATCTTTTACTGCAAGGCTTATCAACTTATCAGCCACTTTTCGTTTGTTTACAAAAAGAAATTGCTTGGTGATTGAAAAAGTCCGTTCTTGCGGCTTGCTGAGAAATCCTGAAATAGTTACATAATTATCCTGATAGGAAAATGGCAAAAGATTGGCAAAGGTTTTGGCACCAAGAAGGAGTTTTATTCTTTCCAAACTATTATTAACTTTTGGTAGATCAAAAACAGTCTTTTTATTATGGGTAAGCGTAAAATGGACGTTTGGATTCGCAAGAGCATTGTTAGTAACAAGAGCAACTATATGACGAAATTCTGTCTTGGCACTTTTGAGAAATTTTTTCCGTGCCGGAACGGAGTGAAATAAATTGGCAACAGTGACATTGGTACCCTTTGGCATTCCCACAGGAACAATTTCTTTTATTTTTCCATTCTCAAGTTCAATTTGTGTTCCTGCAACTGATTTTTTGGGTCTGCTTCTAATAATCATGTCACTGATCGCTGCAATGCTCGCCAATGCTTCACCTCGAAAACCAAGTGTTTCTATATGAGACAAATGATCAATCGATGATAGTTTGCTTGTGGTATGAAGCTTAAAGCATTCTTGAAGATCTTCTTTACTCATCCCTTCACCGTTATCAATAACAGTTATCCTTCGAAGGCCTGCTTCTTCTATATGAATTGCGACTGTATCTGCTTGTGCATCAAGCGCATTTTCAAGTAATTCTTTTACAGCAAATGCTGGCCTTTCGATGACTTCTCCTGCGGCAATTTTGGCGATAACATCGGTAGGGAGTTTTATAATCTTAGTCTGCATGGAGTATCTCTTTCTCATGCATTGTAAAGAGTTTCAGTTTGTCTTTCAACTCTGACAATTTGTTGAGTGCATCCAAAGGTGTCATGTTCGCAATATCCAAACTCTCAAGCTCTTTATAAATTATATGTTCTGCAATAGTTCCTTGTTTAGTTGGAGAAATCATTGACTGTTCTTGTTGTTCAAACTGTCTTCCTTCAAGTTCTTTTAATAATTCATTCGCCCTCGTAATAACAGGATCAGGAATGCCTGCGAGTTTTGCAACGGCGACTCCAAAACTATGTGATGCACCGCCTGGAAGAATTGTGTGAAGAAAAATTGGTTCTCCCTTTTCATTTGCAACAGCCATATGGAAATTTTTGATTTGTTTGGGGAATTTTTCTTCCAACACCTGCAGTTCGTGATAATGTGTCGCAAATAATGTCTTGGCACCGCTGTGTTGAACAAGATATTCTGCAACTGCCCACGCAATACTAATGCCATCATATGTGCTTGTGCCGCGGCCTATCTCGTCCATGACAATAAGACTGTTTTTTGTTGCGTGATGAAGAATGTGTGCCGTTTCAACCATTTCTACCATAAATGTTGAAAGCCCTGAGGTGATAACATCTGATGCGCCGCTTCGTACAAAAATTCGGTCGACAATACTCAAATGGGCTTTTTCTGCCGGGACAAAACTTCCAATTTGATTCATCAAAACAATTAAAGCGATTTGCCGGATCAAAACAGATTTACCTGCCATATTGGGACCGGTGATCAACAATAATTGCTGGGAAATGTTGTCTAGGGTTACATCATTTGGAACAAATTGCGAATCTTCAAGGAGTTTTTCGACAACCGGATGTCTTCCGCCAGTAATGCGAATTTCTCCTGAATACAACAGCTTGGATCTAACATAATTATTTCTCTCGGCAATATGAGCAAAATTCAGAAGACAATCAAGTGTTGCAATACTTTCAGATGCCTCCTGTAAAACAAGCGTTTGTGACAAGACTTTTCCAAGTACTTCTTGAAACAATTTATATTCAAGGTCATTAATTTTTTGTTCGGCAGTTAAAATAATTTCTTCCTGCTTTTTCAGTTCAGGAGTGACAAAGCGTTCACCATTCACAAGCGTTTGTTTGCGTATGTAGTAATCAGGAACAGCATCAAGATTGGATTTGCTGACTTCAATATAAAATCCAAAGACTTGATTGTATCGGACTTTCAAAGATGCGATACCTGTTTTCTTGCGTTCTTCCTGTTCCATTTCCAAAATCCAGTCACGACTTCCTGAAACTATCTTGCGAAGTCTGTCTAATTCTTTATCAATTCCCTTTTGGATCATGCCGCCATCTCTGATACTAATTGGCGGTTCAGGAACGATATACTTTTCAATAAAACTAATGATTTCTTCAATATCTGACCGTATACCTTTTTTAAGTACTGTCAAAAGAGGATCGTCAACATCTTTTAATTGCTTTTTAATTTCTAAAACCGTTTTGAGTGCTTCTTTAATATTAACTACGTCGCGACCGTTGCCAAGACCAACTGACAACCGCGAAATGAGTCGTTCGATATCACTTATCTTTTCAAGAAGCTCCCGCAATTGTTGTCTTTTCTCACGTTTTTTAACCAACAATTCAACCGCATCATGGCGTTCACTAATCGACTTTTTATCACTCAGCGGCTTCTTCATCCAATTTTTAAGCATTCTACCTCCCATCGCTGAAATTGTTTCGTCGAGAACTGAAAGTAATGAACCACGATTTTCATGATCACGAAGCGTTGAGAAAAGTTCAAGATTGAGAATAGTTGAGCGGTCAAGAAGCAGACAGGAATCACTCGGAATATTCTGGATTCTTTTAATATGTGTTACCTGACGCTTTTGTGTCTCCTGTAAATATCCAAGAAGCGCTGCTGCGGTTTGAAGTGCAAGTGTTTGTTTCTCAATGCCAAATCCTGCAAGAGTCTTCACACCAAAATGCTCTTTGAGAACTTTTTCAGCATTATTCGCAAACGAATTCCATACATGATATGGAAACACATTCAAATCTCTTTCAGACTTTAATATCCGGAGAATTTCGGCATTGTTGTACAGCTCTTCAGGTAAAATACATTCTGCCGGATGCAACCGTGCCAATTCATCCTTAATTGTCTGACCAATTGATACCGTTTCAATTTCATTGACTGCAAAATATCCGGTTGAAATATCTGCAATCGCCATCGCAACAACATTGTCTTTGGTTAAGACACTGATAATAAAATTATTTTCTTTTTTTCCAAGTGATTTCTCATCAAGTACTGTTCCCGGCGTGACAATCCGGACGACATCACGCTCGACCAATCCTTTGGTATTGGGTGGAGATAACTGCTCACAAATAGCGACTTTGTAGCCTGCTTTCACGAGTTTGTTTAAATAATTATCGACTGCGTGATACGGGACTCCTGCCATGGGGATGCGGCCATTTTTGCCATTGGATTTTCCTGTCAATGTGATATTCAAAATACGGGCTCCTATTTGTGCATCTTCCAGAAATAGTTCGTAGAAATCCCCCATGCGGTAGAAAAGAAGACATTCCTGATACTGTTTTTTGATGCTGAAATATTGTTTCATCATCGGGGTAGTAAAGTCAGGCTGCATATAGTCCACTATAGCATATTTTTTCTTCAGGTTGATCTACGTTGTCTGAACCTAGTAATAGTAGGTTTCCCATGAGCACTAAGTTCGCTATATAAAGAAGTAATGGCATTTGATTCAAGAGGTTTTCCAACTGCAACTTTTTTAGGTGCTCTTGGATCTACAGCCATTCTGTGTACGCGAGCATTTCGTACCGTTGTATATTGGATATAAACCTCTGATGTTCCCTTTGCGACATCCTGGATTCCTGTTTTTACAACAACTCGTCTATCTTTGACGGTAAAAGCATATACTGTTGTCCCGCCCACATATTCTCTCTTCCAAATATTTATGACACCATCAAATTGACTAGCGAAATCATTTCCTAACAATTCTGTCAATTCATCCAAACCATTTTGCAGAGGTGCTTCTTTAATTATTAGCTCAGTTTTATCTACTTGTTCTAATTTTGTCACACCCCTATCCTAATCTTATTTGCCAAAAAATCAAGCGAACTGTTTCAAGAGGGACATACTGTTCTTTTTTAATTCCTCTGTCACAATGTTTACCACAACTCCTTGGTCAAATTGACCATAAAGGACAACTGCTCCCATTGGTCCAAGCAACATGGCAGGGAGTGCTAGAAGATCTTCTTCTCCGTCTATGATTATTGTTTGTGATTTCTGAGAACTAATATATTGATCTCGAGCAGTGATAAATTTAGTTACTGCTTCACGATTGATTGTCCCCTTCTGATTAGCTGCATGCAATTCATTGCTAAACGATTCATGCGCTAATTCATGCCGTCTTGTTTTAAAATCAATAATGCTGATTGCAGGATGAATTCCTTTTTGTCTTAGTGTTTCCGAAATAATATCGCCAACAGTAATAACGATTTTGTCTTGGATTACTTCAAGAACTTCATCAGTTGTTGCAACGAGAACCCCAAGTGGTTTTTGTAATTCTGGCCGCAAGCTATCAGGAAGCGACAAAACTGATTTGGTAAATATGCTATGGTACATAAACCCATTACGGTCTATCTCTCCTTTTCTGATCCGCTCTGAAGTAATGGGATGATTGTCATCAGCTTGGACGTATGGGACAAGTATTGCTTTTAGTTCTGGGAAACCAATCTCTTTTCGTTTGTCATTGATACGATCGACATTCGGCAGATTTTCTTCAGTAACAAATATTGCTTCAATTGCTTTTTCCTGCAGGGTAGTGCCGTAAATGTCTTCAATTGGCATGATTTCTGCTCGCTCTGTAAAACTGTTCTCTTCTAAATATTGTTCTAAGCGCTTCTTTCGAACTTCGAAATCCTGAATCAAACCCGCAAGGACCTTCTTTTGATACATCACAGGCCTTGTAAGACCAATGGTGACGTGTGAAGCCTGTTCAAGCGCGGTACTTAGAAGTTTTTCATGACCACGGTGAAAGTGATCAAACGTTCCGCCAACAACTGCCTTTTCATACCTAAAACTCATGATAATATAGTATACTACAGCGATGAGCCAAAAACGAATTGCTCTCATTTCCTATCATACCTGTCCGATTGCCTCTGAAGAAGGCAAAGAGACAGGCGGAATGAATGTCTATGTGCTGCATACTGCACAAGAATTAGCCAAACAAGGATTTATTGTCGACATTTTTACCAGGTCACAAAATCCTGATCAACCACATATTGTTCATATCGCTGAAAATCTCAGACTTATGCATATCAAAGCAGGTCCGGAAAGCTATATTTTGCCAGTTACTGAAGAAAATAAAAAAAATTTTCTCTCATATATTCCTGAGTTCGTTGACAATATCAAAGCCTTTCAGGGACAAGATAATGTCATCTACGACATTATTGACGCACATTATTATTTATCTGGAGTGGCAGGTTTGGAATTAAAGAAGACCAATCATAATGCACCGCTTCTTATGACCTTTCATACGCTCGCACTGATGAAAAATCTTATTTCCCGCAATGGGTTGTCCGAAGCTGAAGAAAAACGGATTCAAATTGAAACACAGCTGATAAAAGAAGCTGATATGATTATTACTCCAAGTGACAACGAAAAAAGATATGTTGAATATCTCTACAAGGGTAATCCTACAAAAATTCAGGTAGTCTCCCCAGGTGTTGATACTGCACTTTTTCACCCAATGGACAAAATCCAATCCAAACAAGCTGTTGATGCAGATTTAGATCACAAGATGATTCTTTTTGTCGGCAGGATTGATCCGGTCAAAGGCCTTGATGTCCTGCTCTATGCGATGAGAATTCTGTTTGCCAAAAATCCTGATCTAAAAGCTTGTCTTTGGATTGTCGGTGGAGATATTTCCCAAGAGCCTGAGATGTGGTCGAAAGAATTACAAAAATTGGAACAGTTGAGAAAACTACTTGGACTTGATACGACAGTAAAATTTGTTGGTCAACAGCATCAGCATGACCTACCAAAGTACTACAGTGCAGCAGATCTTGTCGTGATGCCATCACACTATGAGTCATTTGGCATGACTGCACTTGAAGCAATGGCATCCGGCACTCCTGTTCTCACAACCAATGTCACGGGCGTTTCAGAACTGCTTGATGAGGCGTGTCAAAAACATATCACAACAGCCAATAATCCTCTTCTTTTGGCTGACGCAATGAAAGATATTTTATGTCACCACCATGGCAAAGAAGATAAAGAAATTTTTGAAACAGTTAAACACTATGACTGGAGATATGTCGCAGAAAAAATAGCTCTTGTATATAAACAATTAACTTCATAAAGATGCCAGAATTAGCCCTATAGTTTGAAAAGTACACCATTTTTTGCTATAATTCCTCACCTATGTTACCTTTTAAAGAACAAGGATGGCATGTTCCAGGCCTTAGAAAAGAAAAGAGAAGAAACGAGCTTTCTCCAGATGAAACAGCAATGCTGATTAGGCAACGGCAGCTAGATATGATGAATTATGGAGTTCTAGGCTCCGATATTGAAATTCCAAATCGCGATAACAGTAAGGCGATTACTTTACCTCATTTATTAGGATACTCTCACCGTCTTAATCACCACTTTGATGTGATGAGAGGTGTATTACACGCTCCGAACCAATTTCAGATAACTCCTTATAATGGTCTACACTCTGATGAAACAATTGAAGGAGATGTGTTGTACCACCAAGAGGGTAAGAACCATATTTACAGTATTAGTAACAACGTCATCTCACCGTTTACAAACCCCTTTATTGCAGCGGGAGATAATCCAATGTTATATATTTATATAATCCAAGACAACAATCGAAAGCATGGAACATGGGGGGCTAGCTATCATTACTTAGCTCGTAATCGACTGTCTGAAGATAATATTGGTTCCTCATTTTTGTTCCCAGAGAAGCACATGACGCTTAATTTTTGGTACTCTCCCAAACAATTAACAGGCAAAGATATCTATGATTATACGAAAGGCGATTTTGAGACCAGTAGAAAAAATACAAAATATATTGGTGAAGAAAAGAGAGAAGGATTTCGAAAATTTAATTTTCATTTTGATGCTGCAGCAACGGCAGAAACACTTGAATCAGAACCCATGCCACACTCATCTGATATAGAGAAAGCTGAATTCCTTCGTCAAAAAGGTGATGTCGAATTTTCTGTTGTTGAGGTAGGAACTGTTATGTTAGGTGGTAAAAAACACTGGGTATATACAGGATCTGAACACGCACAGGTTGCAAAGAAACAACCAAGAACTGCATTATCGGGTGCACACCAACTAAACCTCGCTTCTTCATAGTTTAATGCAAGCCGAAGGATTTGAGGAGTTTTTCATTGCCTTCGATCTGATAATGTAGTAAATCTTTATAAATCCCCGGTCGTTGTGATAGTTCTTTCGGACTTCCCATATCGACAATTACTCCGTTATCAATAACTATGATTTTGTCGACATTTTGAATCGTCGAAAATCTATGTGCGATGATAAGTGTCAGTCTTCCTTTCATCAACTTTTCAAGAGCAACTTGTACTTCTTTTTCAGATTTTGCATCAAGTGAGGATGTTGCTTCATCAAGAATCAGAATTGGTGCATCTTTCAGAATAGCACGTGCGATCTGAATACGTTGCTTCTGTCCACCAGAAAGTCTGACTCCTCGCTCACCAACTTCACTATCAATACCTTTCGGTAATTTTTGGACAAAATCCCACGCATTTGCTGCTTTAAGTGCGTCAATAATTTGTTCTCTGGTCGCTTTCGGATTACCATATGCTACATTCTCATGAATGGTCGATGAGAAAAGTTCATTTTCCTGGAATACCAATGCAATATTTTGTCTGATGTGATGATAATCCAATTTTTCATACGATTTATTATTGAGCAGGATATCACCCTGAGTTGGAAGATAAAACTTCAACAATAAATTGACCAGTGTTGACTTCCCTGCACCGCTGTGCCCGACAAGTGCAGCAGACTCCCCATGTTTGATCGCAAATGAAACATCTTTAAGGACATCACCTGATGTTTCATATTTGAACGAAACATTTTTGAATGCAAGCGTGGGATTTTTCTCTCTGACAAGTGCAATATTTTTCTTGTAATTTTCTGCTGATTCAAGCCCTAAGACCTCAAAATATTCTTTTGAACCTGCTTCAGCCATTTGAATCTGCGTCAAAATAAATGACATAGCAAAAAGAGGAATTCTTGCCTGATTAAAAAGCTGCAGTATCAACACCATTTCTCCAATTGTTAATGCACCTTTAAATGTGTTGTAAAAAACAAGAATATTAATCGCAAAAAGAATGATATTTAGCGAAAGTCCTCGGAAAAAATCAAAAAGATGATAGGTTGAACTTTGTTTGGCATAAATTTTATTACTTTCTGAAAGGCTGCTTGAAAGAAACTCATATTCACTTTTTTCATTGGTAAATCCTTTGACAAGTGGCATATTGGCAATAACTTCCTGCATACGACCACGCATCTTGTCTTCAATTGCATTCTTCTTCACTTCTTCTTTTCCCCAGCGAACTGTTGAATAATAACTTAATACTAAATAAATTGGGAAAAGCGCAAACGTAGCAAGTGCAATTGGCACATTATAGTATGCAAGCACACCAATCGTAAAAATACTTTGTACAAATGTCGGAAGAATAAAATTGGTTGCGGAATTAAGAAATCCTTTAATCGAAACAATACCTCTACTTAATTGATTAATAATTTTTCCTGAAACTTCAGAATCAAAATAAGTTTGTGGAAGCGTTAATACTTTATCATAAAACTTTTCTGTCAGAAACTTCTGGAGTCTTCCAGCAAAATGGTCACCTAACCGGTCTGAAATTACTGTAGCAACTAAGGATAGGAAATTAATAACAAACGCCAGTATGACAAGAAAAATTAATGTATTAATACTGCCTCCATGATGCTGCACTTGAAGGACAATTTGATCGACAATTGACTTCGAAAGTAATGAAGCAATAATTTGCAATGTTGCTGAAGTAACAATAAGAACAGCAATCGTTATTGCAAGCGGATGCAAAGGTCGGGAAAGAGTAATAATTCTCCAAATATTTTTCATATGGGAATCTCTCTATTATAGAAGAAATGAATTCATGGTACAATAAATGTGATGGCACTTGTACCTAATTTTCCATTTGATCAATACGAGGATTTGATTCTCTCATTTCTTTCGCATCAGATTTATCTGGCACCGCTTCTGTTACTGTTTTTGGAAGAAGCAGGTGTACCTTTTTCGGTTGCTGATTTTGTGATCGCGTATACTGGGTATCAGGTGGCAATGGGACATATCTCATTTTTTATTGCGTTTCTCTTGCTCCTTGTCACTGACCTTACAGGTGCTTCAATACTTTTTTATCTCTGTTCGCGATTTGGAGAAAAAGTAATTAATAAATTTGGTAAATTTATTGACCTTGATCATAAAAAACTAGAAATAGTTGAAAAATATTTCAGAAAATTTGGTCCATTGTTTATTATTTTTGGTAGACATGTTATTGGCCTGAGAATTCCTATTACCATTTTTTCGGGCATTTCAAAGATGAATTATTTTGTTTTTATTGGTAGTACGTTTATTTCTGTAATTCTTTGGATTTATTTTTACCTCTCTTTGGGAATCCATCTTGGCCCACGAACCGTTCACTTAATACGAGAGCACGGATGGGACTGGATTTTTATTTTGCTTCCTATTATCCTGTCCCTTGCTCCGTTTTTCTTCTTAAGGAAGAAGCATCATACATAATCGAGGATTCTTTTTGCCGCAGCTTGATAACCACCAGCTTTTTGTAAGTCTTTTTGCATTTGTTTAGCTTTGGTGATAAACCGTGATTCATGTAACAATTTCTGAACTGATTGAAGAAGCAATGTCTCATTGATGATGTTTTTCTTCAAAACAATTCCTGCGCCCATTCCTTCGACTCTAAAAGCATTAAATCGTTGCTCTTCTGTATCAGGAATAAGAAGCATTGGAACACCATAATAGAGTCCTTCCATACAACTATTCATTCCCGCGTGAGTAATAAAAATAGATGCTCGTTTGAGTACATCAAGTTGATTAACATATTTTTTGATGATGACATTGGAAGGAACATGCTTAAATTCAGAAGGATCAAATCGATCACCCAGAGAAATAATGATACGATATGGAGTATTTCTGAATGCATTAATACACGTTTCAAATAATGCATAATTATCGTTGATAACAGTACCATAGGAAATATAGATAATTTTTGTCTTTTGAGGAATTTTTTTAAGAAACACATCTTTTCCCAACCGTGGATAAATTGATGGCCCTACAAAATAAAAGGAATCATTATAACTATAAGAAAATGGTGTAAATGATTTGAGGGAAAACACAATATTCAGTTTTTCATTACAAATTACTACATCTTGAATACCATGTAAGGTAACTCCATATTGCTTAGCAATTTTGGAATAAATTCTATATGCTTTGAGTAGATTTGGTGTGGTCGAAATAATTTGAAGCAGGAATTTCGTAAGCAATCGTGGAAACCGCAAAAACACTCTTTTTTTATATGCTGCTGATGTGGTCAAGCAAATTGCAGGAATATGTGTCGCTTGGGCAATAATTTTCCCCCAGGGAGAAATATTGTCGTGCATAATGCAATCCGGTTTTTCTTTTTTTATTTCTTCAACGAGCTGAGGAATTCTTCGTGATGCGAGTTCTGCAAGGGCTCGTACAAATAATCCAACATTTCTTGATAAATTTCCATCAATTTCGTTTATAAATCCATAATCGCGAAATGTGACACCAGCATCCTCGATCATTGGTTTAAAGCGTTTTGTTGAATAAAAAATGACTTTGTTGCCCCGTCTGACAAGTTCTCTTGCGACATTAAGGGTAGGATTGGTATGGCCGTAGCCAGGAAGACTAAAATAAACAAACGTTTTCATAAAACGCACGGTATAATTTCTTTGGTGTATCTCAACTTTTCCCTAGTGTACTACGCACGTACGAAAAACTCAAGAAGCCTGAAATCTAATGGGAACTTGAAAGTGCTTGCAATATAGTCTGTGTGAATTTTTTGTAGTCATTAATAATATATGCAATATCTGCCTCTGTTGTTTTATGAGTGAAGTGATTAAAAGGTTTGTCAGGATTCGTCCATCCTTGAATAGTTGCTAACCCTTTTGTCAAAACTTTTTGTAGTAAGGGTAACTCTTCTTCTGGTGTCCTAAAATCGACAGTAATATCGACTTCTTCATTACAGGCTGTCGCTGCTACTTCTCTACCCTTGACTCCTAATTCGTTTACCATAGTTGTCACAAAAGTGCGACGCAATTCATCTATCTCTGCTGAAGACAAAACCGTTCCAGGAGCATTAGTTGTACGACGGCTAAAATCAACACAACGAAGGGAAGCATCCCATAAATAATAAGTCTGTTCAATAAGACTTTTCGCTTCAGACAACGAATTTGGTGCAATATTATGCAACATTTCCTGATATTTTTGGATTCGTTGGGTACCAAATTGATTATCATCATGCTGTAATGCTGAAGTAACTCTTCTAGCAAGATCAGGATTCACTGAAGGAGCAATTACTGTCCCATCCATATCGCACAACTCTCCTGCTAGTGTTATATTCTGATAATCGTAATACAGTTGCCCGTGGATAATACCATTTTGTATAAGCTTACCTGAGGTAATGGCTAAATTGTGAAGAAGTGATAGCGGATATCCTTCTACGGATGACTCTGCTGCATGCAGCTTTTCAAAATTGCCAGCGATTGCTAAATCATAAAAATCCTGAGGACGGACTGCACTTCTAAAGAGACGAAACAATAAACCAGAGTCTAAGTCTAAGCGAGGTTTGTAGTCTTCTTTAATATCGACCTCTCTTTTATCTAGAGACAATTGTGTACGAAATCTTTCATTAAGATATTGCTTTGCTTCTTGCTCCTCAGACCAAGGAAGGTCTTGTCTGCGACGCAATAGTGCCAAAGCCAAAGGACTACGTATATTGAGAGGTTCATAGACTGTACGTGATAGTCGGTATTCGTGAATGAGATCTGAAAAATTAGAATAGCCTTCGGGATAAACCTCGTTAATCTCTACTTCGTTGCCGTTATCTCTAAATCTATACATAGCATCAAAAGAAACTTCTTCATCGACTGGAACACGTAATGATCCAGCACCATGACCAAATAACTGTCTCCACCGTTCACCTTGTAACTTGAGAATACTATCCGAACCTGGTGAACGGCCAAGACTGCCTTTAGCTGCTAGGAAACGCTTATAAGGAAGTGGAGTAAAACAAGCACGTCCCATTCGAGGTAATTGGAAATATGATCTAGGTGGATTTTTACCCCTAAAAACGCCAACCATTTCGTTAAGAGCAGTGGAGACTGTTGGATCAACATCAGTTCTTTGTTCAATCACTTCATAACTGGATGGGGTAGGTATAAAAACAAACGGTTCAGAGAATTTCCCTTCAAAAGCAACAGTTCCATACTCATGTCCCGCATCTCTCTTACCCTTCTCATGATGTATCATAAAAATTTTGAGACTAAATTATCAGTGACCCTAGTGCAAATTATTTTGAATCCTTACTCCTGGAAACACTCTCCCAATTTAGCAAGCTGATGGAAGCATATAACTATTAACTTCAAGGTCTCGAAATATTTTCATATTCTTTAAGAAATATTTCCACTGTAACAATTTTAATCTCTTGAAAGACTTTTAGATCTAATAAATCTGCATCTCCTGTGATGACATACTGGCATTTGCCTTCTATTGCAGCTTCTAATACTCGGTTGTCATCAATATCTCGTACAATTTGTATTGATTCCTTTGGAGAAACAACAATCAATGTTTTTTTTAATTTCTTTTCAATCAATCCAAGATTTTGGGATAATTTAGGGAACTTTTTAGCTATAACTTCATTGAATTCGGCTAAAAGAATAGGAGAACTTACCGCTTTAATCTTTTTTTCTAAAACTAATTGTAATATTTGTCTTGGTTTGCCTCCAAAACCAAGTGCTGAAATTAATACATTAGTATCCAGAAGAATTTTAACTGGATTTTTTCTGATGTCTAAATTCATGGACAATTTTATTTACTTCCTCTTCAGTTTTTATGCCCATTTCATTCATTGCTTCTTCGCTTGTTTTAAAAATCTGTTCCCATTCTTCTTTCTCTTCTATATATGAACGTAATGCTTCACGAATAAGTTCACTGCGATTACGATATTCTTTTTTGGCCAATTGATCAGCTCTTTTTACCAAATCTTCAGGAAGAGCAATATTTAATGTTTGCGTATTCATATACAAATATTGTATAAGGATTGTATATAGTTGTCAAGCTGTAAATTTAGGATTAAATTCCCTCAGAGTGTAAGAAATAGTGAGGCTACATAATTGCTATTATTTTCTTGTTATGATAAACAAATTAGCTCTATATATCAATATATTCGTGCATTTGATAGTTCTACTATCCCTTTAGGATGACCCGAGTAATGAACAGTTCGAATCAGAACTGGCTTGACTCGAGCGACTGATGCTAGTATATCAGGAATCTGAGGAAGAAGAAAGCAACAGACAAAAAAACAAATGATTATGAGATTTCTTTTAGAATTTTTGCAATTTGTTCTTTGAGTGGGGGAATCTTTTGAGTAATTGTTTCCCAAACAATATCTTGATCTACTTCAGTATATTGGTGAATAAGTATATCTCTCATTCCAGCCATATCTTTCCAAGGAATATTGGAGTGTTGGGTTTTAAAATCATCAGAAATTTGTTTTGTTGCCTCACCAATAATCTCAAGCTTTCTTTCAACAAACCCTTGTAACACTTCAGAGTTATTAAATTGTTCTCTTGTAATTTCCTTCATTTCTGTTTGAATCGATGAAATCGCATCGAATATATGAGTAATATACAAAAGAGGAGTTTTTGTCATATAAGTGGATATTGATTATTCAAGATAGAATCTTTGATAACTGGAGAAATACTTTTGTAAGTAACAATATCTACTTTTTTATTAAGTTTCTCTTCAAGAGTTACTTTTAAACCACCAAGTTCAAATAATGTCGCATCACTTGGCAATTCAACAAGCATATCAATATCACTTTCTTTTGTATTCTCTCCTCGCACATAGGAACCAAACAAAGCTGCTTTTTTTACATTTGCTTGTTTTAAAACAGGAAGTGCTTTCTCTTTTATTGCTTCTAGAGTTGATTTATTCATACAACGATAATACATCATTGTAGTTTTTTGGTCAATTGCAAGTCTACAATCTGTTTATGGTTCGAAGTAACCTTAGGGTATAAATTTGTTGAGGCTAAGGATCAAATACAATTTTAGCTATTTCGAACACAAAGATTAGCCCGTTATATCAATATATTCGGGTATTTGGCGGGGATGCTATCCCCCTAGGTGACCCCAATGGGAATCGAACCCATGATTTTCGGGATGAAAGCCCGACGTCCTA
>CAYMJR010000018.1:0-24600 GCA_964391315.1 uncultured Gammaproteobacteria bacterium
TTCTCTTTGTATCATTTGCTTGTCCAAATTGTCGTGCTGGATTAATAGCGATAAGGGTAATTGCAAGAAGGATTGCGAGGATTCCGATAACAACTAAAAGTTCGATGAGTGTGAAACCTTTTTGTAATTTATTTGTTTGGGCAGTCATATAGTTAGAAAAATATTTATTGAAATATTTAGTCTGTAATCATTATTGCAAGAGTTTGGAAAACTTGTCAATATACCAGTTTTCGAAAAATAGTCGAGTATACTATGTCTTAATTATGTCAAATTATGTCTAAATAAAAGAAAAAAATTTATTTTCCGAAAATAACAGTGATGTCAAAAGAAGCATCTGGTTTATCTTGAATAATGACATCAGGAATCACTTTCTGTACGATAGTAACAACTGCACTTTTTACCTGTGATGGAACCTTTGACGAAAATACTAATAAATTAGAAGATGGTGTTGTGACCTCTTGCGTCTGAGGAACAACAGATTTTACTCCCAATGTGGTAAATGATAACCGTAAGTTTGCTGAGTTTGAAGCCTGAGCTGCAGGAGCGAGAATTTGTACTGACAGATCCTTCGCTTCAGGCATCGCTACCGGTTGAGTATTTTGTGGTGGTGTCACTGTTGGTGCCGCAGTCTGCGGGGCAGGTTCAGCTGGAGGTGGAATATAGGGACGGGCGGAAAACTGGAAGTAAAGGACAACACCGGTGATACCAACAATAAGAACAATTGCTGAGATAACAACTGCTAACATGACTGGTTTATTTCCTGGTTTTCCTGGTGAAGAAGGTATCTCGCTTCCTGTATCACTTACTGTTTCTTCTTTTTCTTCTCTCTCATCTATTTTTTCAGGTTGAGAAATTACAGGAGATTCTTTCAAAAGATTGTACCCCTGAAGGACACTGAGTTTTTGTAAAATAGCTCCTACACTTACCCCATCAAGTGTTGGCCTATTGCTGAGATTTGGTCCAAAGACAAATCCAGGCAAAACGGTTTGAACAATAAACCCTTGTTTTTCGAGAATTGATCTGAGTGCTTCATATATTTCCTGGTTGGTAGCATAAGCCCGGACACCTGCTGCAAGTGGAAAAATCTTTGAACCAACAATTTCAAATGGCACATGTTCAAGATATTCTGTTGCTTGATTATGCATATCTTCGAGTGTTGGAGGTGGTGTCGTAGAATTAGGCAAAACAGGAGGCGAAACAAAATCCTTCATGAAAGAAGCACTGTCTGAAATTACTATTGCCATGCTACTGGGAGGTATTTTATTATTTGCGACAAATACTTTTAAAAGATTCTCAAACAATTGCCTATTAACTAGATCGAAATCACGGATCAATTCCGGCACAAACCGAAATTCTAGAATATTTGAAAGATATGGTGAATAAACCTGAAATTTATCTCTTTGTAAATAAATAAGTCCTGTTTTTGTTGTCATACTTAATATGTCTCCTGTGTTGACGTAACGGTAAATAAATTATTACTGTATGTCGCCTGTACTGTTATTTGCCTCATAAAATAACCTATCTGCCCTTTGGAAAGAATTGTATAATTCGTTCCATTTTTTGAGACAGTAATCACAGCACTACCATTACCAACCGGCAACGTTTCACCAGTATAATTCGGATCGCGCAACAACCGTAACTTTGCATTTTCAATCCCTGTTTGCGCTATCCCATACGCAATTGATCCCTGCTGAAATTTCGATCCGCTCAATACATTATTCATTAGTATCACAACTGCCGCTGCTGTCACGGTAATTGCAATGACTGAGAAAAATAATAATGTTATTAGTGCTTGGCCCTTCTGCTGAACGAATATATGTTTCATACTACTGTAACCCCAAAGTTGTCTGATAACTTTTCTGTTCTTTTCCGCTTGTTTGATTGGTATTAGTTGTTACAGTAAATGCCATTCGAACCGTATCACTGCTATTCCCACTACCGATTCTGGTGAAGGTAAGTCCTGAAATTGTTACCGCGTTGCTGTTAAGCTGGTCCGACTGGCTATTTTTCGTCAACAAAAGATTGCCGTTACTGTCAAGGCTATATACATAGTTTACTGAATTGGCAGTTATTTGCAACGTATTAGATTGTTGCCCAGGTGTTGCAGGCGTTACAATTGTTGAGGCGGATTGAAAATCATATGCAAGTCTGGCCAAAATATATCTACCGTTTTCATCAACACTTGAGGTGGATTTCGACTGTAGCTGTACATCAAGGATCTGACCAAAAAGAGTCGTGAGGATTGAGATAAGGATCATCAAGATCCCCATAGAGATGATAAGTTCCATTAAAGAAAACCCACGATTAGTGAGCCTTCCACGATAGGCAGTCACAATTTTCATTGCGTTATATAAAGCGTATCGTTTTAAAAAAATATTTGCAATACCGTGCTATAATTTCTTACCAATGGATAAGGTTACAATCGTTCGTTCTGCACGAAGAAGAACGCTCGGCATACAAATCATGCCTGATCTTTCGATAAAAGTCTCAATCCCCTATTTTTTTCCAAAAAGTAAGGTCAATTCATTTTTACGGGACAAAGAAGATTGGATCAGGGATGCGCAAAGGCAACTGCAATTGAGAAACATCAAACAAGATGCCAATGAATATTTATTCTTAGGCAAAGCGTATCAACTCCAACTTCGACAAAATAAAAATAGTATTGTTGAGCTTGAAGATAAATTTTATGTTGCAAGTTCTAACCAACAACGTGTCAAAACATATCTTGAAAGTTGGTACAAACAACAGGCGAGAAAAATCATTCTTGAACGCGTGCATTACTACGCAAAGCTTGGCGGCTATTCCTACAAATCGGTAAGTCTCATGAGTGCGACAACCAGATGGGGCTCGTGCAGTTCACAAAAAAATCTCAATTTTAACTGGAAGCTCGTGATGGCGCCAATCGAAGTTCTGGACTATGTGGTCTGTCATGAACTCTCCCATCTTGTAGAGATGAATCATTCCTATGATTTCTGGGAGAGAGTCAGAAAAATATTCCCGCTATACAGACAATACCGAACCTGGCTTAAACGCCACGGCCACACCCTGACTATATAGTTCTAATTTATGGTGAATAGTTGGCGGTAAAGTCGTACAAAGTTGGGGTTTGCGTTTGATCAGTTGTACTCATCCACACTTTATAACGATAGCAACGGCCAGGGTTTTGATAGGCATTGCTGAGATAATTACCATAAGGAATAGTTCCTGAAATCGATGCAACATTTGGAGTAAAATACTGTGCTGGGTCTCCACCTGGTCCGACATAACTAAAAACTGCATTGGTACAACTACCATTCACAGGAGGAGCCACCGCAACTTGCATCTTAATTGTCGTATTCGATGGTTGATTTACCGTCGCAGTAAAATTGTTAAATGCAGAAGAAGCACCAGCGTCATAAGTCGGAGATTCGTAGGTGCCGGATGAGACATAAATGGCGTTGTCAGGACCTCCTTGAATAATTTTCAATTCTTTTGATGTCGTGTTTGCAACCATATAGACATAATTATCTCCATTAAGTTGTGATACAGACGTCAAATCATTAAATCCTGATAAAAAATTTAACCCCCCACAATATGCCGGAGTTGATTCATTTGATAAATCAAGCACCTGGTACTCTTGTGGTTCGATACCATCATTTGGTATTCCATCTTGTCCAACGAGAATTGCCCTCTTTCCATCTTGTACAGTTAAGGCTCTTCTCGGATAGAGTTCTATATTAGTTGAATTTCCATTATAATAACCGCTTTGAGCAGTATTTTGATAATGGGGCGGCGTTGGAGTTGGAGGATTTAGTTGGGTTGAAGGCCAGGTAGTTAGAAATTTAGGACTGCTTTTAGTAGTTGTATCAATAATATAAAACTGATCACTGTCAGGAATTCCATTATGCATAATCCCACCATTTGATGACATGTAAGCTCGGGTTCCATCTGATTTTGCATAAACAGAGTTTGCAGCCTCTTCTGTGTTAGGATACGGGTCAAAGTCGAGATTTCCGGCTACTTTCCATCCAGTATCTCCACCTCTTCCACATGAACTACTGTTAACTGTGCCTGGAGGAGTAGAAACATCGACAACATCTAACTCAGGGTTTGTTGCAGCCCCAACAGCAACATAAATATATTTATTACTCCCTACTGTTACTCCTGATATCTGGTGATCTGCGTTAATTTCAACATTCCCACCGTCATGACAATCAAGATGGGCAGGAGTGGTTGTATCACTCCACGTACCCCCAGTTTCACCGGCAGCATATTTCATATCTGTCCCATTATTCGGCTGACAGTCATACCCATCAAGAAGTATTCTACATCCTATTTGATTTAATTCATTTGATGGTGACTTACTATCAATATTACTTAAATCGAATGTGTATAGATAACCGCTAGCATCAACATATCCTGTGTTCCCCATAATTGTTAAATTTGTTGCTCCATAGCCAAATGGTGCTTGATCATTAAAGGTTGAGGAAATAGCAAATGTTATATCGTCAAAATATGCAGTTGAAGTGGTTCCAGATGAAGAGGAATCTAATAATAATTGAATTTCAGCAAATGTTCCAGTTCCTGAATTTGCGGTTCCCGTGACATTTATCCAACCTCCTCCTGTGGTAGTCACAAGGTTTGAATCAGATGTGCTGATAGCCGAGCCGCCAGAACATGCCGAATAATATGCTACTCTAACCCGTGCATCTTTGAATCTGGTATTACCGCTCGTTGGGACATTAATCCAGCCTGAAAAATTATAAATGACATTTGGATCAATAGCTATGCGTTTACCACCTGAACAATTCCCTCCACCGGCAACACCACTCACGCTTGATTGACTTGTAGATACTTTATTTGAATATGTACCACCATGGACAGTTGTGTTACTGATTGCACCCGAACCACTATTAATTATTGTTGTAAAAGGAGTTGTACTTCCTGTCTCAAAATTACCATTAATAAGTGAAGGTGTCGAAGGAACAAACATTTTCGTGTTAAAAAATGTCCAGTATTTGAAAATTTTATTGGTTGGATCTTGAAATGCATCTCTTTTCCCATCACCATTATCAATTTGAATAGCAACAACCTCTTTATCAGGTTTGTCTGTTGCTAAAAGCGCATATAATTTCCCACCTGTTGATGTATAGTATTTAATATCATTTGTTTTAAAATTGTTATCAAGTCCTGTTCCTGAAGGAAACGTTCCTGTGCTGTATTGTGCTGGATCCATCGTAAATACACCCTCCTGTGTTGCAATAGGTGAGTCAGTATCTGCTGATACCTGAACAAATGCCATTTTGTCTGTGCTGGCATCATTGGGAGCAGTTGCAGCAAAGACATCATTGGGAATATGAATACTTATCGCACTGGCTGTTGCAACAACAGCAACAGGCGGACCATCAGGCAAATCAATTGATGTACTAGAAAATGATGGACTGCACCATTTACCTTTATTATTGTTGGCAAGAAGTACTTCGCCATCTACTATTTTTGTAACCTGTGTATTAGACAATGTTCCGGGACTAAAATCAGTATCTTTTGTATTTGTATACGTTGCATCAACTGAACGAGTGTAATAAGTAGTTGATGTGATACTTGATATGAAAGGTTGTGTCCAGGAAATAGTAATAGTAACTTTTTTTGTCGAAGGATCATCCGTCCCACCAGATGTTACAATATCACCATTGCTATTCCGGCTGACGTTACTGATAACAACCGATTGCGTCAAACCATTGGTTGTCTGTGTACCAGAAGAAAGTGTCCACTTTGAACTTGCAATAAGAGGATGATAGGGAGAATCCATAGTCACATTGATAAACGTATTCCATCCATTACTCCTGACACTTTTTACTGCTTGCTCTGTTTCTTTCAAGAGAGCAATTGCCTGCATTCGCACATTTTCTTGTGCTTTCCCTTCACGAGTACTCATAAACGCGCCAAGGAGGGCCGGGAAAATAAGTGCCGCAAGCCCCATCGCGAGGACAAGTTCAATCAACGTCTCACCTTTGAATTTAAAAAATTTTTTCATAATTAATTGACGCTCGTTATTGCTCCATATTTATTAATTGTTATTATCTTTTGCTCGCCTGACATTGTATCTTTAACGGTAATGGTATTTTGGGCCGCATTAAAACCTTGCACTTCTCCGCTTCCTTGCGAAAAGATAAGTTGTGAACTGGGAAAAGTCGAAGTAATAGTTTGGACAGTTGGTAGTGTTATTGAAAAGTTTGTTGAATCATTTGCGTTGTATGTCCCATGAAAAAGTATATATTTTGTCGATGCAAAATTGATTCCATACGTATCTGCTTGCGCCCTGCCCTCAGTCTCTCCGACCATGGCATTAATCTGTTGCTGACTAATATCACTAATCAATGTCTCAAGTGTTGAAGAAATCGTTGCTTTATGTTGAGCAGTATTGAGGTTAAGCGTGACGATGCCAATCAAAAGAGCAAAAATGGACATGCTGAGAAGAAGTTCAATAACGGTAAATCCCCTCTGAAATCTATTTCCTATTTGCCATTTGCCATTTGCCATCTTTAGTGTCCTCCCAGATTTCCGATGACGCCATAAATCGGAGCAATAATCGCAAGCATCATCCCTCCCACAGCAACTCCTACCAGAACAAGAAGCAATGGCTCAATAAGTGCCGTTACGGTCTTGAGCGTATTTGTCACCTGATAATCAAGATATTCTGAGATTTCCTGAAGCGCCTTATCCAAAGAACCACTTCGTTCTCCTGCTTCAACAATCTTAATCATCATGGGAGGAATAACTTGCTTATTGTCACGAAGCCCTTCTGATAATTTTTTTCCGGCAAAAACAACCTCTTTAGCATGAGCAATTGCCTTATGAATGTCATTCTTCACAACAACAGCTTCAGTTAATTCCAAAGCAGATGTAATAGGAATACCTGCGTTGAGAAGAAGATAGAGACTACGGGTGGAACGGGTAAGATCAATTTCCTGTGCCATTTTGGAAATAAGAGGAAATGAAATTAAAATATTAACGAAGAATTTTTTATAGTTCTTATACGTGTAACCAATTGCTACTATGATAACCGCCAAACCTCCTATCACTTGAATTGGGTTACCGAGCAACGCATTTGATAAATAAATCATGACTTTCGTTGGGAGAGGCAATTCTGCGTTAAGATGGGTAAAAACAGTTGCAATTTTTGGAACAACCACTGTCAAAATCAGAAGAAAAACACCCATAAAAACAACCATAATAAATGACGGATAAATCATTGCTGATTTTATTTTGTCATTAAATTCCATTTCTCTTTTGATACTTTGCGTCAAATCTTTCAAGGTTACATCAAGGGTCCCTGCTTCCTCCGAAGCTTTAACAATATTAACAGTTACCTTATCGAAAACTTTTGGAAATTTGGCAAACGTAAAATAGACATGTTGTCCTTGTCCAAGATCATCTTTCAGTGTCTGGAGTAAAATTTTTTGATTACCTTTTGCATCTTCAAGCAATGAATTAACTGTTTCAAGAATTGGGATACCCGAAGACAACATGGTATACATGTTGCTGATCATGGTAATTTTATCGTTACCGGATAAAGATAGATTTTTAGTATTCATCAGAGTGTTTCCACTTTTGTAACTCTCAGTACTTCATCAATTGTCGTCTGACCTTTTGCGACTTTGTCCAATCCGTCATCAAGCATCGTTGTCATTCCCTCACGGATTGCCTGTTGCAAAACAATATTTGAATCATTCTTTGCAGTAATTAATTTTTTGATTTCATTACTCACTTCAAGAACTTCAAAAACACCAATACGTCCTGCATAGCCGGTGAAGTGACAAATTTCGCAGCCTTTTCCTTTAAAAATCCTGACAGTTGGTGCTGCTCCAAAATAGTGATGAATTTTTTCCGCCGGCAGATTCTGCGATAACTGTTCTACATGCAAATCTATAGGCACTTTACACATCTCACAAATTTTTCTGACCAAGCGTTGCGCAACAATCACATTTACCGTTGATGCAACCAAAAAGGGTTCTACTTTCATATCAATAAGACGCGGAAGAGCTGTTGCAGCATCGTTCGTATGAAGTGTTGATAAAACCAAATGGCCGGTCAACGCTGCATTGACAGCAATACCAGCAGTTTCAGAATCACGGATTTCTCCAACGAAAATAACATTTGGATCCTGACGGAGAATCGAGCGAAGACCTGATGCGAAAGTAAGATCCGTCTTCACATTGGTCTGAATTTGATTGACGCCTTTAATCCGATACTCAACAGGATCTTCAATTGTTGTGATGTTTTTCTCCCGAGTATTAATAATTTTAAGAATTGAATAAATAGAGGTCGTTTTACCAGAACCTGTCGGACCTGTCGAAAGAATCATGCCAAACGATTTACTAAATCCATTCGTCACCTTTTTTAAATCAACTGGATTCATACCAAGATCAACGAGTGAAAACTGGCGGAAATGAGAAGCCAACAAACGAAGTACTACTTTCTCACCATATACAATCGGAAGAATCGAAACACGAATATCCAAATCTTCTTCTTCAAGTTCAATACGCATTTTCCCATCTTGCGGTGCCATGTGCTCGTCTGTTCGAAGTGATGATAAAACTTTAATACGGGTCACAATCTGGTCATGCAATTTTTTAGGAAGATACAAAACATCATGCAAAATACCATCAACACGAAATCTCACAAGCGTATCCTTTTCTTGTGGTTCAATATGCAAATCAGATGCGCGGTCTTCATACCCATATTTAATAATCAAATGCACAATCTTCGCAATTGGCGCTTCGATGGCTGTTGTTTTACCTGCTGATTTGAGCTGCTCATTCACCAACGCATCAAATGTTTTCTGCAGATCTTTGCGGTAAACCCATAATTTGTTATAGACATCCCGTTCTGTCGCGTAGTATGGAACAACATTCTGTCCTGTTTTTTTGCTGATCATTTCCAATACCAATGTATTGCCAGGATCAATCATCGCTACCTTTACACCATTCTGGTCTCTCTCAAAAGGAATTACTTTGTACTTGCGGGCCATTTTTTCCGGTATGATACGCGTAACATCTTCCGGAATCGTTAATTTTGCAAGGGTGACATACGGTACTTTGAGACTCGTTGCGATGAGGCTACCTAAATTTTGATCGGTAGTAACATCTTTTTCCAAAAGAGCATCAGTCAGACTCATCTGGGCGTTGTGCGCATATTCGACGATCTCTTTCATTTTTTCCTGATCGACGAGCTGTGCATTGAGCACTAACGCTTTTAATTGTTCATCTGTTATCGACATGGGCAGTACCCCGCATTTGCGAGGTTATGTATTCATTGTATGATGGGTTTTATGTGTTTGTCAAAGGAGCAAAACTAATGCATAATAAAGATATGACTGCCCAATCAGGTGTTATTTTGTGGCTCAAAAATATTTCTAAGGAGGATAGACACACTGCCGGTGAAGAAGCTGTGCAACTTGGTGAGCTAATCCAATCAAACTGCCCAATCCCCGATGGCTTTGTCATCACATCCCTTGCTTATTTTCACTTTCTTCATGAGAATAATCTCATTTCCAAAATAACCCAACTACTACAAACAGTTAATTATGACCGTCCTGAATCTGTCATGCAGGTTGCAACACATATCCAAAAACTTATTCTATCTACAAAGTTTTCAGATGTGTTCACTTCAGATCTTTCTTATGCCTATAATAAATTATGCGGTGTTTTTACAAACGCGCCCGTTATCATATCGTTCTCTCATGAAACCGTAGAAAATGTCCACGGTGAGGCTAATCTCCTGCAGAAAATCAAACATGCATGGACATCGCTTTTTACTCCTGAAGCACTTATCAACCGGCATACAAGACAAATGAACCATTTCCAGGAAGGGTATCCAATCCTTATCCAAAAAATGATATCAGCAGAAAAAGCAGGAGTGCTTCTCACAAATGATCCTGTAACGCATGATCGGACAAAAATTATTATTGAAGCAACAGATGAGACAACAGATCATTATGTTGTTGCCAAAAATGCCGAACATGCAATTGTTGAAAAACATGTTGCCGGACCAGCACAAAAAATTTCAGACCAACAAATTCTTGCCTTGTCAGAGCTTGGAAAAAAACTTGAAAAACATCTCTATTTTCCCCAAGAAGTTCACTGGGCAGTTGAAAGAAATACTATATATATAGTACACATAAAACCATTTACTGCACAGAAAAAAAGAGAAAGCCAATCCTTAATCGCTAACAAACTTCCTCTCCTTCTCAAAGGTATTCCTGCCTCGCAAGGCATTGCAACCGGAATAGCAAAAAAAGTTAATGGTGTTTACGATATGGAGCATATTGCACAGGGTGATATTGTTTTTGCTTCAGATATAACAACGCTTCATGCACAACCACTGAAGAAAGCAGCGGGGTTTGTAACAGACAGAGGTGGCAGAACGTCACCTATTGCAATTTTTGCCCGTGAATGGGGTATCCCCGCAGTTGTCGGATCCGTTTATGCGACAAAAAATATACAAAATGGAAATCTTGTCACTATTGATGGAAGTAACGGTGAAATATATAAAGGTTCACTCACAAGCAACGGCATGACAAAAAATAAAACATATATTTTTGCATTACTTTTTGATATCCAACAAGAACCATCTACTGCTTACACCGAGGGACTCCTTCTTATTCAGCACAAACCGCTCAATCCAGCAAAGCTTGAAACGATTTGCGGGCAGTTTGCCCCTCGACCTGTTCTCTATCGACTGAGCGATTCATTAGCTGAAGATACAAATACCGTACTTGGATCATCTGGTACACATCGTTTACTTCATCAGCCAGAGACTCTTAAACAAGAATTGGCAATGCTCCATGAAGTAACAAAAAATATAACAAACCCTAATCTTTCAATTTTGCTCCCATTTGTGCGATCAGTTCATGAGTTATCGTCAATAAAACATCTTATGCATGACTATGGTCTGTCGCGCTCTGCTTCTCTTGAACACTGGGTAGAATTTGCAACACCCGCGGCACTGATACTACTTGATGAATTTATTGCTGCAGGTATTGATGGAATCGTTATCGACATTGATAAATTAACCATGCTGCTTTTGGGAATCGATAAAGAAAATAATGAAACAGCTCATGCTTTTGATGCTACTAATCATGCTGTCGCACAACTTTTGAAAAATAGTATCCGGACAGCACACAAGCATCACATTCCTGTTACTGTCTATGGCAAATCTCTGCTTCATCATACATCTCTAATTGAAAAACTGATCTCATGGGGAGTAACGGCAATCGCAATAGAACCACAACACATTGACCAAACAAGAACATACATTATAGACACAGAACGAAACCTTCTGGCAACCTCTTGATACTCTGCAACAAATACCATATACTGAATACGATTTATGGCCTATTTAGTTCTCGTTCGTCACGGTACCTCAGAATATAATGCAAAAGGCTTATGGGCTGGTTGGCATAATCCACCCCTCACTCCTGAAGGAGAAAAAGATGCTGTCGTTGCAGCTGAAACACTCAAAGATATTCACTTCAATTATGCTTATACAGCACCATTCATCAGAACAAAGAAAACTTTGGAAATTATTTTACAAACAATTAATCAGCAAAATCTGCCGATTGTTGAATCTGATGAAATTAAAGAACGGAATTATGGAGATTTTAATGGGAAAAATAAATGGGAAATCAAAGAGCAAATTGGTGAAGCAGAGTTTCTTAAACTTCGACGCGGATGGGATTATCCTGTACCAAATGGAGAGACCCTCAAACAAGTTTATGAACGGTCTGTTCCTTATTTTGAATCGACCATTCTTCCAGAATTAAAAAATGGGAAAAATGTAATTATTTCTTCTTCAGGCAATGCCCTCCGCTCACTGGTCAAATATCTTGAAAATATTTCCGATGAAGGCATTGCAGATGTCCAAATCGCACCAGGGGAAATTTATGTATATACAATTGATGCTGAAGGAAAAGTAATCAATAAAGAAATCCGCAACCACCGCCCGCTTACGGTGTAGGCTCCTCTAACTCCCGTTTATGATCTGCATAACCATAATCAGGAATATTGTCCGATCTTTGTTTTGGTATAACAGGTTCTCTTTCTGCCCGCTCTTTCAATTTTTCAGCTTGTACAATAGTAAGTAATGTCGCAACTCGCAAATACATGATAGGATCATACCCTTTCAATGCTTTCAACTCATTATGTAATGATGCATAGTGTGGGACAGGCTCACTTTCTACCAAATCAAGAATTCCTCTACCTAAGGTATGTGCTACTAGCCTTTCTTCTCCAGTCTGATCGGTATAATATCGGGGATCTCGTAATCTATTCGTTAAGGAACGTATTCTTTCTGCAACAGGGTCCTTCGGTTCAAACTGAGGTATTCTCGGTGTTGCTCTCGATTCTGGCGTAACAACGCGTAGATATATTGGTCCTGATCTTCTTCGTGCATTTTCCGTCATATATTTATTGCTTTTGAGGTTGCTCTTACTGCTTGCGCTTGTTCAAGAATATTTTCTATTTTTCTGTGCATGTCCCAATCGCTGCCTTTAAGCCCCTGCATTGCTGTATCTAACTCTTGTTTACTATCACCATTCTCGGCAGCAAGCCTTACAACTCTTACAGCAACACGAAGAGCTTCTAGATGAAGTCTTCGTACACCTTCAGGCTTTCCTTCTATCTCCAAAACATCAGCACGATTATGAAGCCTACGAATTTGTAGCATACCATCAGTAATACTTAGTATCCTTCGAGGAGCATCAATTGTCCGTCCTCTGCGCCTACTTTGGTCTCTTTCCACATGACTTATCCTAGAGGACCATCATTAAAAGAAAACTTGAATTATGTAAGAAATTAACGAGAATTTTCTACAAATGGAATAGAAGAACGAATTCACCTTTCGGAGTTATTTTCTTAAAATGAGTAAGTGCTTCTGAAATTTTTGACTGTCTGATTTCTTCATGGATTTTGGTCAGCTCACGGGTAATAACGATATCTATATCTCCAAACACTTCTTGCAGCTCTTCCAATGTTGTTTTCAATTTATGCGGTGCTTCAAATAGAATAACTGTCGTATTGAGTGACTCCTGTGAGGCCTTTATATTTTGGAAAAACGTTAGTCTATGTCCTGGCTTGTGAGGAGGATAACCGACAAAAGTAAACTTATCAGTTGGCAATCCTGATGAAGTCAGAGCTGTGAGAACAGAAGATGCGCCTGGAACAGATTCTACCTTGATATTTTGTGCCAAACATTCCCGAACAAGTTTGAAACCGGGATCAGAGATTAGCGGTGTTCCTGCGTCTGAGATAAGTGCGACATCATGTCCTTCCGTAAGATATTCTATGATCTCAGGAATCCGCTGCTGTTCAATTTGATCGTAATAAGAAAGCAGCATCGGTCGTTTTTTGTCCTCTTCAGGATGCTCTGCAAATTCAGTGACCAATTTCTGAAGAAGTAATCCTGTCCTTCGCGTATCTTCACATGCGATAACATCGACATTAAAGAGTGTCCGAAGTGCTCGCAAACTAATATCTTGTAAATTGCCAATCGGCGTTGCGACTACAAAAAGTGTTCCCATGTAGGAATTATACCATTTTTAGTGGAATTTGCGGACCAAACCGACGACTTTTCCCTGGATTTTCAAACTTTTGGGATAAATTGGCTGCATGCTTGCGTTTGCCGGACGAAGAACTGGCTGTCCATTCTCATTATAAAAGCGTTTTAGTGTCGCAAGATTATTATCAACCAAAGCAACGACAATTTCTCCATTACTTGCACGATCAACTTTTTCGATGACAACAAAATCTCCATCAAGAATACCATCTTCAATCATCGACTCACCTTTTACCTGCAATACATAGGCAGTTTTTGCTCCAGACATCATCGATGCTGAGACTTGAAATGTCGCATTGGGGTCTGTATGTGGCTCCAAAGGTGCACCCGCTGCAATATATCCCATCAACGGTAATTCAACTGATGGCTGGATACCCATAAATGTCGACACAATATTCTCATCCTTTACTTGCAGCACACGTGCATTGCCATCAACTTTCTGGACGTACCCTTTATCAATAAGGTTACGAATGATAACGTGAATTGTTGAGACAGCACGGTGTCCTGTTGCGTCGGCGATCTCTCGAAGCGTTGGCGCAAACCCGTTTTTACTCTGAAACTGGACGAGAAATTCCAATACTTGTCTTTCTTTTCTGTATAAAACTCCTGGCATATAATTTAGCAAACTTTTGATTGTTTACCCTTAGTATCAAAAATTGTGTCTTAGAAAAATATACGACATTTCGTATATTTTCCGCAATAGGACAAAGTGATACAAAGAGGAGCAAAAAATTATAAGCTTTTTTTGAAAAGAGTGACTTTTTTTGTAAGTAATAGCATGCAATACATAAAAAATGGGACAAGAAGACTGGCAGGAATAAAAAATAGTACAAAAATAAAATCAGCTACTATGCCAAAAATTGTTCGTCGATAGATATTTTCAATCGAATTGAACAAGACAATAAACGGAAAAACTAAAAGAACAAGATCTTGATAATTAGTGTGGATGCTCGTTAAGACTATCATTATGACAAGAATTGCCCACTGATGATCAAACGTCTTTGACTTCGTATCCCATTTGCCTTGCCACGCCTTGATGAAGAAAATAAGAAGAACGCATAGCCCCAAGAGAAAAGGTATCAAAATAACGCTAAAAAAATTTGTTTGAAATATAGTATGTAATAACCCACGCAGTGTCGGCTCTATTCCTGGATGAATTCCATTCTGTTGACCAAAAGAGGTACTAATTAAAAGAAAGATAACATAATGTTTGATTGCCTGTAGACCTACCGCTTGCAAAGAAATAATTGCGAGTACTCCAATTACTAGTAAACTTCCTTTTAGGACATGCCACTGTTTTTTCCAGATCAATAATGCCATTGGAAGAATTAACAAATGCGGCTTCACCGCAAGCAGTGCTAATGACATTCCCGCAAGAAACAATTTGTTACGCTTAAGAAAATACCATGAGGCTGTTACTGCCAACAAAAGTAAAAATGAACTTTGTCCTTGTGCAAAACACATGTAGATTGGCGGAAACAAAAGTAAAAAAATAAAAAATGAGATATATTTTTTCATATCAACACACCTATATAAAAGAAAAAAACAAATAAGGAGTATCACCATATTTACAATTCCAACAATAATATATGCCGCTATGATAGGAAAAATTGTAAGGCAGGCATAGAGTAGCGCTACAAATGGCGGATTGTAAAAAGCCAATATTTTGTTTTCCGGCAAACCGGGAAAAATTAGTCTCTGCAGTGCATATTGTGTTTGTAAATTATAAAAATTTCCTTTTATTCCCTTGTTAATCATCATTCCACCTGTATAAAACGCCCGAAAATCCAATTTTTCCATCGACGGAATGCTTAAAAAAATAAGAGAAGAAACCATTACTAAAAAAATTAGACCAAAGAAGATAACAGTTATTTTGTTCACGAATATCTTCTACTAAAGCATATAGCAGTTCACGCTTCAATAGATTGCATGAAATGTGAATGCTTTTCTCTTACTCCTTCATCACATGATCTTAAAACTTGTTTCATAAATTGCTTCTACATTTTATTCTATGGAAAGACGAGGACGACGGCTAGTAGCAGCTGCTGCTACCACACTTGTATTAGCAGGATGTGGCGGTAGTGGCGGTAGTGGTGGTAATGTTGATAATCCTGCGCCATCTCCCTCTCCTGATCCAACTATGTCGATCATTCCTTGTGACCCAAAACCCCGTGATGTATTAATTCTTGATAAAAAATATTTTGCATACTCTCTAAGATGTGGAGATACAGCGGGTATTGTCATTTTTAAAAGGAATTCTGATAATAGTGAAACTCCTATCCAATTAGAAATAGCTCCGCCTCCTAATGATGGAAATTATACCCTCGATGTGTCTGTCGGTTCAAACGGCATGCGAGCAAGTGTCAAAATAACAAATGGCTTATTCACTTCCGGGGAAATTTATCAAGCCCAAACTCTCCGCCCATCTTCTTAATCCAATCTGTGCTACAATAGGTGCATGAAATTTGAACTCAAGTCTGATTTTAAACCGACTGGCGATCAACCACAGGCAATTGAACAATTAGTAAAGAATCTGGAAAATAAAACCAAACACCAAGTGCTGCTTGGAGTTACTGGATCAGGCAAGACATTTTCCATGGCTAACGTTATCCAAAAAGTACAGAAACCAACGCTGATTATTTCGCACAATAAAACACTTGCCGGACAACTGTATCAGGAGTTCAGAGACTTTTTTCCTAATAACGCTGTCTCCTATTTTGTCTCGTACTATGACTACTATCAACCAGAAGCTTACGTTCCAACGACCGATACCTATATCGAAAAAGAAGCTGAAATCAATGAAGAAATTGATAAGCTTCGTCTTGCCGCAACAACTAATTTATTAACCCGCAAAGATGTGATCGTTGTTGCCTCGGTCTCATGTATTTACAATTTGGGATCTCCTGTCGAATACGGAAAGTTTGTTTTAGAACTCAAACGCGGTATGAAAATACGCCAGTCAGACATATTGGTCCGGCTCACGGATTTGCAATATGACCGCAATGATTATGAGTTCAAACGAGGCTCATTCAGAGTCCGTGGCTCAAGTATCGATCTTTTCCCTGCATATGTCGACCATGGTATCCGTATTGACGTAGATGAGACACTAAGCAATATGTACGAATTTAATCCCTTGACTGGAGATGTGATACAACCTTTGGATGCAACGGTAATTTATCCTGCCAAACATTATATGACTGATCCTAGATCCTACACTGATGCTTTTGCCGCGATCCGTGCAGATTTGGAAAAACAAACGAAACATTTCAAAGATGTTGGTAAATTACTTGAAGCACAAAGAATTACGCAAAGGACAAACTTTGACCTTGAGATGCTGCGGGAAGTTGGTTATGTCAATGGTATTGAAAACTATTCCATTTATTTTGACGGAAGACAACCAGGACAGCCGCCATACACCTTAATCGATTATCTTGAAGCGGCATCAGATGATTGGTTGTTACTTGTTGATGAATCTCACATTACCATCCCACAGGTCAGAGGTATGTACAATGGTGATCGAGCACGAAAGGAAATGCTGATTGATTATGGATTTCGTCTCCCCTCAGCGCTTGATAACCGTCCACTCAAGTTTGACGAATTTATGAGAAAGACGCATCAGATTGTGTATGTTTCGGCAACACCTGATGAATACGAAATCTCATTGGCAAAAGAAACAGATAATGGCATTGTTGAACAGTTAATACGACCAACCGGTCTTGTTGATCCAACAATCACTGTCAAACCAACAGCCGGCCAGATCCCCGATCTGATGGAAGAAATAAAGGAACGTATTGAAAAGAAGCAAAGAGTCCTGGTCACGACATTGACGAAACGCATGGCAGAAGAGCTCTCAAGCTTTTTGGAAGAAAAAGGAATCAAAGTTACTTATCTGCATTCTGATATTGAAACCCTGGAAAGACAAGATGTATTGGATTCTCTTAGACGTGGAGACTTTGATGTTCTTGTCGGAATTAATTTGCTTCGTGAAGGACTTGATCTCCCTGAGGTATCTCTCGTTGCTATTCTTGATGCAGACAAAGAAGGATTCCTTCGTAGTAGAACTTCATTGATACAAACCATGGGCCGCGCAGCACGCAATGTCGACGCTCACGTTATCATGTATGCAGACAATGAAACCAAATCAATGAAAGCAGCAATTGATGAAGTGTCACGACGCCGTGAGATTCAGCTTGCTTACAACAAGAAGCATGGTATAACTCCTGAAACAATTAAGAAAGCAATCAGAGCCAGACTTGTCGAAGAACAAAAAGATGAAGAGAAAGACCGGACAGTAACTGAATTAATCAAATTTAGCAATAAAGATGTCCTTCTGCCAGATGAACGGGAAAAATTATTGAAGCTTCTTAGGAAAGAAATGAAAGAATCAGCTGAACGTTTGGACTTCGAAGGAGCGATCAGACTTCGCGATAAAATTAAAGAAGTACAAAGCAATACTCGCTAACATCTATACCAAGACCTAGACTTTCTATTAACTCATCTGTTATATTTTTCTTAGTGGGCATAGAAGATCTTAGATTACTTTATATAAATCCTTCGGATATTACTAAAGCTCCTGATTTACCAAACCAGATTGTGCAGGGACTGGAAATTCACCCAGATCAACTAGATACCTGTAATATTGCCAACGGCGATGTATTACCAACAAAGCTTTGGAAATATAGTGGAGTTATAAGTGGAGGTGCACGGAATTCTGCAAATGATAATGACCCCTGGATTAGAACGCATGCAGATTTTCTGATGAATCTCCCACCCGATTTTCCCGAAATGGATATTTGTTTTTCTCATCAAGCGAGAGCACGTGCTTTGGGCGGAGCAGTAACACATACAACTGCGTATAGATTTGGTGTTGAAAAGATGAGGAAAACAGATGAAGGCAGAAATGATTATCTATTCGACGGTTTACCAGATGAATTTGATGTTTTTGTCCTTAATGAAGATTATGTTACGCGTCTACCAACAGATCCATCTTCTCAACCTACAGTATTAGCTCGAAGTAGAAGAGCTGATAATGAAGCTCTTGCTTATGGTCCTAAAAGAACTATACAATGGCATCCTGAACGAACTGACGAATATATGACAAGTTCTGCAATAATCAGAGGTCAAGATCCCACAAGACCTGATTATATGCTACAAGCTTATCAGGTTTACCCATCCCAATCTCGAAAAAGAAGAGCCGCTGCAGCGAGAAACGGCCATATAATGTTGGGAAATTGGATGGAACATAGTGTTATCCCTTATCATCTTTGGCGTCCTAATCCGCTACCCGTTCGTCGCACGCTAGTACGTGCATAACACGAATGATAAACTTAAACACTTTCAACAAGAATCATGTTTGTTGAACCTGCTTCGCCAAAAGGCATTCCTGCTGAAATCACATAGTTTTCTCCCTCATCCAAAGTCAGCACACGGTTATTTTTTGCAAAATGCTTTGACTGTTCACGCATTTCTTCAAAACTGTTTGTCCTAGTAATAAGATGTGGATGGACTCCCCATACAAAATTGAGTCCTCGGATGATAGCCGCATCCGGAGATAGTGCGATAACCGCTTGTGGATGACGATGACGTGCGATTCTTCTTGCTGTGATGCCACTTTGCGTGAATGCAATAATCAACTTTGCATTAATCTGCTCTGCGATGACGCCTACAGCGTCACTGATAGCATTTGCAGTTGTTCGCTTCTCCTTATATTCATAAGGCATAATTCGTTTAACTGCTTCATCGATAATTTTTACCATCGTTTCAACTGTCTCAACTGGGAATTTTCCTTCTGCTGTTTCTGCTGAAAGCATAACTGCATCTGTTTTGTCCAAGATAGCATTGGCAACATCTGTTACTTCTGCACGGGTTGGAATAGGCTTACTGATCATGGACTCAAGCATTTGTGTTGCGGTAATAACAGGCTTTGCATGACGGACACACAGATCAATAAGTTGCTTTTGAATATGAGGAACTTGTGCAATAGGAACAGCAAGACCGAGATCTCCACGAGCGACCATCATTCCGTCAGATACTTCCAAAATATCTTCTGCATTTTGGACACCATTTTCTGTTTCAATTTTTGCAATCAACAACATTTGATTATCACTTGGCAAAAGTTTTCTGACTGCCAAAACATCTTCCTTCGTCTGCACGAAAGAAATAGCCAACGCATCGGCATGATTATCAAGCATTAATTGAATACCTATTTTATCTTTCTCAGAAACACCTGTATCTGCAAGCGACAACCCTTCTGCAGAAAATCCTTTTTTGGGTTTGAGATGTCCACCAACAGCAACTTTTGTCTCGACAGCATCCTGTTCTTTCTTCTCAACAACGAGCTTGATTGTCCCATCATCAATAAACACTTCAGCGCCGACTTCAAGAATATCGACAATTGACGGATGATTAAGTCCACAACCATGTTCATCTCCAACAGTTATATTTTTGGAAATAATAAATGGCTGCCCTTTTTCAAGAATCGTATCAGGCTTCATGTCAGAGATACGGATTTTTGGACCTGGTAAATCTCCCATGATCGTCAACGGCCGGCCGAGTACTTCTTCTGCTTCGCGGATCCAATGGCAGCGCTCTGCAACTTCTTCAGGAAATGCATGGGAAAGATTGATACGGAAAACATCGACTCCGACGCGGGCGAGATCCTCAATCATTTCTTTTGAATGAGACGCGGGACCAAGTGTTGCAACAATTTTAACTGGTTTTTCTTTCATAGAATTATATTTTACTCTTAACTAATATTTTTAACAAGTTCAATCGAAGCTGCATTACCTTCATTATCAAGAATAATTCCTACTACATCGATTTCTTTTTTAAATATGCTTTTCATACGATAATTAAAACTGGAGGCAGTGAAGACCTGCGTTTTGCCAGACAGCCCATATAGTTACATAAAATGAAACAATAGTTACAAATACAGCAAGAATCATAAAAGAGAAAAATAAAATGAACTTATTGAAAAAAAGATGTTTTCTGCAAAAGCGGTATGCAATCAGAAAAAGTGTAAATGCAGTCAATATCATGCTAGGATCTGCAATATCATTTGCGAGGCCACCATGACAGGAGGCATTGAAATAAATATAAGTCTGACTTCCTATTGATAATATAAGAAGCAAAAATATGATCTTGTCTCTACTCATCTACAATTAGACTAACACAAATCAAAAAGAAGAATACGAAGAATAAAACCTTATTTCTTTGGAACTTTGAGGAAGTTAAGCTTTGCTCGGCGAACTCGTTTCTTTGGATTTGCATCGAGTTCTACTTTTTCGATAAGTGGAGAAAATACTGGCCAAATTCTTTCAACTGAAACATTACCAACCATCTTCATAACAGTAAACATACGGTTTGCACCGCGACCTTTGATACCAAGAAGTGTGCCCTTAAACATCTGGACACGTGACTTGTCGCCTTCTTGAATTCTCTGGAAGACTTTGATGATTTGACCTGGTTTGTAATCAAATGTTGTTAACATAGAAGATATTATAGCGGAAAATTCAGAATTACTCAAGATTTAGTTTACTCATCCCTACTTAGCAACAGCTTCGATGAATCCGAGGAAAAGTGGATGTGGTTGGAGAGGTCTACTCTTATATTCTGGATGACCTTGTGTACCCATGTAGAATGGATGATCTGGGACTTCGATGATCTCGACGAGTCCTTCTTCGACTGATCGTGCTGCGATCACAAAGCCAGCTTTTTCAAACTCTTCGACAAATTTATTGTTGAATTCATAACGATGGCGGTGACGTTCACTGGTCAGGCCCTTTTCTTTGTTGATCATTTCTCCATATTTTTCATAGAGTGCATATGCTTTGGTTCCTTTTTTGACAATTGCGTCCCATGCACCAAGTCTCATGGTTCCACCGTATGCCCGTCGCTCCATAAGTTCCTTCTGAGAAGGAATCAAATAAATCACTGGATGCTCGCTCTTTGGATCATTTTCTGTTGTGTTGGCATCTTTCCAACCAAGAACTGATCTCGCAAATGCAATTGTTGCGAGCTGCATACCATAGCAAAGACCAAGGTAAGGAATTTGTTTCCGTCGTGCATAATCTGCTGCTGCGATCATTCCCTCAGCACCACGTTCTCCCCAACCAATCGGAACAATAAGTCCATCTGGTTTGCCGATAATATCTGTTCCTTCTTTTTCTACTTTTTCTGCATCGACCCATTGTGTCTGTACCTCGACACCTTTTTCCCAACTTGCGTGATCGATTGCATCAAAAAGCGCTGCATAGGAATCCTTGAGCTGATATTCACCAGTACCGAAGTATTTTCCAACAATTGCGATTGTAACCTTTTTCTTCTTTGATGCTTTGATTTTCTCAACCAATTTTCTCCACTCTTTAAGTTCGGGTGTTTTTATCTCCAAACCAAGTTTCATAAGAATTCTCTTGTCCAGTCCCTGTTCTTGCAGAACAAGTGGGATTTCATACACACTTGGAAGATCTGGATTGGAAATAATATCTTCAGGATGCATGTTGCAGAAAAGCGCGAATCTATCTCGTCGTCTCTTATCGAGATACTTTTCTGAACGGGCAATAATAAAGTCTGGCTGAATACCCATGGAATTAAGTGCACGCACTGAAAGCTGTGTTGGTTTGGTCTTTGGTTCTCCCAAATGAGAAGGCGTTGGGACATAACTAACGTGAATATGGATCACGTCCCCGGGATTTTTCAAAGTCATGATACGGGATGCTTCGTAGTAAAAAACATTCTGGTATTCGCCAGCGGTTCCACCCATTTCAATCATGACGATATCAGCATTGACTTTCTGACCTGCTGCTTTGATGCGGCGGATGATTTCATCGGTAATGTGTGGAATGGCTTCGACATCTTCACCGTTGTATTCAAATCTTCTTTCGCGGTCAATTACTGTCTGATAGATTCGGCCCATGGTGACGAAATTTTCTTTGCCCATATCTTCATGGAGGAATTTTTCGTAGGTTCCGATATCCATATCGCCTTCTGTACCGTCTTCACAAAGGAATGGATCGCCGTGTTCGATTGGATTGATCGTGCCTGCGTCAAGATTAAGATAGTTTTCGACTTTGATGGGAGCGACTTTATAACCTGCTTGTTTGAGTAGTAATGCGACTGATGCTGAGGTGATGCCCTTTCCGATACCTGAGATGACTCCTCCGGAGACAAAGATGTATTTCGTTTTGTGATTCGTTACTTTTCTATCGGGCACGATTTATATTAGCAAATTTGTACAGAAGAGTCAATATTCTTAAAAGAAGCTGAAAATTTCTAGTTATCCAGCGTTTACTCCACCGGAGACTTCTTTTTTTGTAACTTGATCAAGTGATGATACTGCCAATCGCGCTCCTTTCTTAATTCTTCCACCGATCCAGTTGCTCTAAAGATGGCTTGTTGGGCGTAGATGGCTGGGCCGTAGGCATGGGTTTTGACATGAGTGGTTGCCACAGCTTGTCCTGCAGCATGCGCAACAGATGCAGCCGGACTGCTGTTTCCTATTTCTTTTGCAGCAGCATGACTATCAAGACTGGCTTTACGGATTACAGACATTTTAAATATGCCTGTAAGTATCCATGCCTTCAGTTCGATAATTGCATTTCGAGGTCGAGGATCATGTGGATATTGTTCTTCGAAAAAATGCATCACCCGCTCAATGCAATCAATCGCGAAGATCGCAAGCGTCTTCTGATTAGTCTTCTCGATAAGCTCCCGCATCTCATCATCTTTACGCGCAAGAGAAAAGTATGGTTGGTTCATGGTTTACTTCTTTTCACCAAAAGTAATGGTGGCAATTGGTTTCCAATTAATCGGATCGGAGTCGTCGGGGATGATCGCAACTTTATATGCGGTAAATGTAGAATTTTTGATTGTTATTTCTTTTGTGATCTTTTCTCTCGTCTTCATATCATGATCTCCATAAAGGAGACTGATATGAGGCATATAGACACTATTTTCAAACCCAAAAGCCTTTTTGAGAGACAGATTGATATTCATGAGAGGCGCAATTGAATTGACTCTGACAAACACTGATTGAAAATAAGTCGTACTAAACGATACCGGACCAAGAGAAAGTTGCCAAGGTTCAAAATTAACGACTGCTCTTTCTATCGTTTGCTGGATCTCTTGAAGTGACTTCTCAACGCTACTCAAAATCGTCAAATGAGGATGAAACACTGGAGCGTTATATTTTTCTGCCAAACTACTGATAACATTATCTAATTCACTAAAAACAGGCTCTGAAGGAATAATACAAATATGATATTTCATATAATCATTATACCAATTCTCTTCTACAGAAGAAGAATAATTGTTTCAAATAATCTTTCAAGCCCAAAAACAGCAAAATATCAACTGTCACCACGATCATTTCAGCCCACCCTTTCACAAAGCCGTTTTTTGCGAATTTAAATGTATTAAGAGCTGAAGTAGGCATCCAGAATACGTGCTTTTTATTATCATCCATGTACTTATTGATCGCGAATTCGAGCTGATAATTATCTACTTTCGTCCATAATATTTTTTCTAAATCTACCTTTTTAAGTATCCTGTCACCTGACACCAAGATGTCTCCACGCACCAACTTCATTGTCCACAGCGCTTTTACCCGACGCAAAATAACCATATCGGCTTTTTTCTCAATAGTTTTCCGTACTGCCCGATCAACTTCATTGTGGTCAAAATTGCGAAGATCTGCATCAACAAGAAGAATATATGTTCCCTTTGCGTCTCGCAAACCGCGTTTTACTGCCGCTGACTTGCCGCCGTTTTGAGAGTACCTTATGACTTTGACCTGAGGAAATTTCTTTTTGACAAATGCTGCTGTGCCATCTGTCGAGCCATCATCTACACATATAATCTCATCAATTGAGGGAATTTTGATGACTTGCTCCAAAACTTTTCCGATTCGTTCGCATTCATTAAAACAGGGAATGATACACGAAACTTTCATCCTAGAGCGGGGTACGAGAATCGAACTCGCTTCTCTGCCTTGGGAAGGCAATATACTAC
>CAYMJR010000019.1:0-7238 GCA_964391315.1 uncultured Gammaproteobacteria bacterium
TTTGTTGATGTGCTTTCATGCATTCTATACCCGCTTCTTAGCGGGTTTTTTTGTGGCAATTTTTAAGAAAGGAAATTATGGAAAAATTTAAACCAAGAAAAATTATTATTGATACAGATCCCGGTGTTGATGATGCAATGGCAATAATGCTTGCAGTAAAAAGTCGTGCCTTTGACATCAAAGCTATTACCACTGTTTGTGGAAATACTACTGTGGATAAGACAACAAGAAACGCTGAATATATCCTTAACACAGTTAATGCGACATCTATTCCTATTTATTCAGGAGCAGAAAAACCACTCAGAAGAAAATTAGTAACAGGATTTGTCATGGGAGAAAGTGGATTAGGTGGAATTCAACCAACAAATGCTCCTAGGTTAAGTGAGAATGCACCGGAAAAAATAGCTGAAATAGTAAATGAAAATCCAAATGAGGTCACAATAGTTGCAATTGGTCCATTAACAAATATTGCCACTGCAATTTCAGAAAATCCTGAAGCAATGAAAAAAACTAAAGAAATAATTATTATGGGTGGAGCAATTACCATTCCGGGAAACCAGACTTCTGCTGCGGAATTTAATATTTTTGTTGATCCCGATGCAGCAAAAGATGTCTTTGAATTCCCAATACAAAAAACGCTTGTACCTTTAGATGTATGCTACCGAACACTTTTTGCTTTAAAAGATTTTGAAAAAATTTCTGATCCCACTCAACGAGACATTCTGCTCCAAATGGTAAAACCGTACATTGATAACTTAAGAACCAATGAAAACGTCAATGGTGCTGTCATGTATGACGTATTAACTATTTATTATCTACTCGATACTAAAAATTGCGGTACTTATACAGCAAATATCAAAGTTGAAAATGATGAATCACCAAATCTTGGCAGAACATTTATCAGCTCTCAAGGAAATAAAGTCACGATTTTGGATGAAGTAAATAAAGATCGTTTTTTAAATTGTTTTCTTCAGTCAATCAATGGAAAGGAGTCTTATGAAAAATCCTGAAAGATCACAATTTATTCCAGCAAACGAATTACAAAAAAAGACTCTGTCTTTAGAACAATCAATGGTGCGTTATAGAGATCTATTATCAGTACCTGTAAAAGAAACAGGAGAACGGTTTGTAAGTCTTAATGACCTAATACCAAATGGCTACAAACCGGAAATGGCTGATATGGAAACACTCATTGGTCCTGATGTTATTGTTCGGGAAAGTGTTGCGCAAAGATTACTGAATGCTCAAAGACTGCTTCAACAAATTGATCCAAGTAAAACATTATTTGTCACTTACGGATATCGAGACTTGGGAGTTCAAACGAAAAGATTCTTAGGGGTATTACAAAATGTTGCAAAAGAATTTTTTCCTGACCCAGCTAACTTATATGAAGAAGCGCACAGGTTTGTTGCAGTCCCTACTGTTGCAGGCCATCCTACAGGCGGCGCTGTTGATATCGTCATTCGTGATAAACAGACAAATGCTGAAATTAATTTTGGAGGAAAACAATATAACTATGAAACTAAAAACTGTTATGTTTTTTATCCTGATATTGATCAGGAGGCAAAAACCAATCGCATGCTTCTTCGCGATGTCATGACGCAGTCTGGATTTGCACCTTTTGATGGCGAATGGTGGCACTTTTCTTTTGGCGATCGTGAATGGGCCTATTTTTACAAAATGCCAGCAGCTCTTTATGAACAACAAAATCTATCAGCGTTAGCAAGGAATTAATTATGAAAAAGAATACCTATCAAATAACAATTATTCGTCCTGCAGGAAATGATCAATTACTTATCCAAGGAATTGTTGATAAGCAGTACCGACGTGCAATTAATGATGAAATGATACGAAGATTTCCTAATGTTGAACAAGTAAGTTTTTATGAATTCGACAAAAAGAAAAATATTGGACGTCTTGAATTGGCAGGTGGCGAATTTTGTGGAAATGCAACACGCACACTCGCCTATTTATTACTTAAAGGCAAACTAGGAACAATAAAATTACAAGTATCTGGTACCAAACACCTCTTAACTGCAGGTGTTAAAAAACCAAATACTGCATTTGCACAAATGCCAATATTTGCAAATAAACAATTTGTTAAAAAAATTTCAAACACATTGTTTCGCGTTGATTTGGAAGGTATTACTCACCTTGTTTCTTATGAAAAAATTTTAGGACGCAAACCGAAAGAATTAAAAAGCTATGCGAGAAATATATTAAAAGAACAAGGACTTCTCTACTCTGTTCCTGCAGCTGGTGTTATGTTCTTCACTGAAAATAATAATGAAATTAATTTGCAACCTATTGTTTGGGTACGAGATATCGAAACAATTTTATATGAAACAGCTTGTGCGAGTGGAACAACTGCTGTTGGTATTTGTCAAAGTCTGCAAGAAAAAAATAATTATTTTAAAACAATTGTTCGACAACCAAGTAGTCAGTCAATGACGATTGAAATAATCAAAAATGCGCAGCAAATTAAAAAAGCAACTATTGATGGTCCAATAGCAATACTTGATGAAAGGAGTGTTATATGTTAGGAGAAGCATTTTCTTATCGTCTCGAAGAAATATCACCAAAAAAAGATAATAATACTGTAGCGGAAGTGATGGGCTATTTTGATGAAAGACAGACACTTTTTTCGGACAAACCAATTCCTGCAAGAGATGTATTACAAGAGCGCCTTGAAGCCCTCAGATCAGGAGAACCGGTCGAATTAGTCTGTTTTAATTGCATCGATTTTAATTACAAAGCAAAAGGGGGAAATTATCCTGAAGCGATTGCTCTTGATGATACAGAAAGTGCATTAGTGGAATGTTTTCGAGGGGAACTTGGTGAGTCAGTAGCTCAATTACGAAGATTGGGAAATCCAAATGTCACAATTATTGTACCTGATAGTGAATTAACAGATACAAATGTTTTTAACTTCGCACAAAAAGTATCAGACCGAGAAGGAATTGGACAACGACTACAACAAGGATTATCTGACAATTTTGCTGATGAGGGAATTTCAGTTATGTTATGGAGTAATTTTTTGAGAGATCGAGGGCTACCAACTGCTGAAGAGTATACGCAAAGAAATCTTCCGTTAGTGATGGGAAAATATCGACGAAGTCTTAAATCTGCGGCCGCTGATTCACCGGCATATTTTCTGTCTAAAGGCATTTCTGCAGATCAAATCGGAAAAGTTTCACCAACAGAAATGGCTATTCGATCAGCTTGGTATCTTGCGATGTATGCAGGTGAAGGAAATGCATTAGGAGATCTGGGTAATGCAGTTATGTTAAATTTTGAGAACGATGGAAAAGTTCTGTCATGGGCCCAAAGAGGGGCACAAGGATTTACTACAGAGAAAGAAATCTTACCAATTGTGACGCCAGCAGAAACGAAGAAATTTAAATCATGGAGAGAAGATCTACGAAAAAGAAAGGGGGTCATATTTCAAAAATAAAAATAGACGTCGTAGCTCGGCAAAAAATATGGTAGTATTAGAGCGAACTATGAACAAAGCATTTATTTTTGATATGGATGGCGTGATTATCAATAGTGAAGCTGTCTGGGGTAAACGCGAAAAAGAATTTCTGACAGATCTCATGGGTCCTGATGTCTATGAAAAAATTAAAGATCACCTCATGGGATCAACAACAGATGTCATTTATGATATTGCATGTAAAAATGGTTTGACAATGGAAAAAGAAGAATTCTTAAAACGATATGATGAACAAGCAGTGATGGTGTATGCACTATCTACACCAACAAATGATATCAATAAACTTTTGCAAAAACTTGTTGATCTTAATTTTAAAATTGGGCTTGTCTCGGCATCGCGTCCTTTGTGGATTGAAACAGTACTAGCAAAAATAAGAAACAGAAATCTTTTTGAGTATACCCTGTCTCTTGCACAAAGGACTGATTTACGACCCAAACCATATCCTGATGGATTTTTGGAAGCGATTAAACAATTAGGATCAGCACCGGAAAAAACAATGATTCTAGAAGATTCCAACAAAGGTCTTCTTGCAGCAAAAGCAAGCGGTGCATTTACCATCTGCCTTCGGGAACACTTACCAGATGATCATGTGTCAGAAAAAGCAGATATGACAATTGATAATTTACAAACATTAATGACATTTCTTGATGAATTAAAGGATTAAAAAAGAAGAGTAAAAATTGTATAATTAAACTATGAAAATAGAACCAAAATTATTAAAGGGCTTTAGGGATTTTCTTCCAGCTGAAGCCCGAAAAAGACAATATGTCATAAACACCTTTCGAAAGGTGTTTGAGTCGTATGGTTTTGAACCACTTGAAACCCCTGTTCTTGAATACGAAGAAACACTTGCTGGTAAATATGGTGAAGAAGGCGAAAAACTGATGTATCGATTTGAAGATCAGGGACAGCGCCGCGTTGCAATGCGATATGATCAGACAGTTCCTACTGCACGAGTTGTTGCTCAATATGCAAACATCCTTCCCCTTCCTTTCAAACGATATCAAATCCAACCAGTCTGGCGTGCAGACAAACCACAAAAAGGCAGATACCGCGAATTTATCCAATGCGACATTGACACAATTGGTGTCGACTCCCCTCTCGCCGATGCAGAAATTGTCGCAGCAATTGTGACTGCATATAAGGCACTTGGATTTAAAAATGCAAAAATTCTTGTGAATGACCGCGCTGTTTTTCAAAACCTTTCGATTGACGCAATTATCGTTATTGATAAGCTAAAGAAAATTGGTAAAGAAGGTGTCTGGCAAGAACTCGTTGATAAAAAACTCGTCGGTACACTTGAAGAAGCAAAAATTGTTTTACAAGAACTTCTTGACCGGCAACCAACAACACGGCTTATTGAGATCTTTAAGGCCTTAGAAACATTTGGCATTGATCAGTCAAACCTAGAATTCTCCCCTACTCTTGCCCGTGGACTGGATTACTACACCGGACTTATTTTTGAAATAGAAATTGCAGAATATCATGTTGGATCTGTTTGTGGTGGCGGCAGATATAATAACCTCATCGGTATGTTTGCAGGACGGGATATTCCTGCCGTCGGACTAGCTGTTGGTTTTGATAGAACGATTGAAGCGATGGAAGCTCTACAATTATTCCCCTACGATATAGCAGAGTCTGTCACCCAAGTGCTTGTGACCATTTTCTCTGATGAATTTAAAGAAAAATCATTAGAGCTTACTTCTCAACTCCGCGGCAATAATATCAATGCAGAAATTTATCTGGGAGAACTTAAAAATAAAAACCCACTTGAGAAACAACTAAAATATGCTGATGCCAAACGCATCCCTTTTGTTGCAATTATCGGCCCAGAAGAAAGTAAGAAAAATGTCGTAACTCTTCGTAACATGTTGACTCGAGAACAACAAGAATATACACTAAACAACATCCTTTCTCTACTTGTAAAATAGATTAATATAGGATATAATTATACCCATGCCTACCCTTGAACGAGGATTAAAAAGATTAGAAAGATTAAATAGATTAGATAGATTAAAAAATCTTGCAACCGCTCGTTTACATAGAAAACCAAGAGTGAATGTCCAACCTGCAAAGAATACTACCCCGCAACTTGATTTAACGGATGCAGTAACAAGATTTCTTGAAAGACAAAAATCTCCTTTCACAAGAGATAATATTGATACATCTGCTGCTTCAACACCTATCTTTGATTCTATGCCGCCGATGCCACAAATGCCAGATCTTTCTCCTCGTAAACCTGTAGAAACCTCTCTTGCTCTCGGTAATGTTTTCATTAATAACATAGGAACGGCACATCTTCCCAAAATGACAGAAGAAGTTACAGCAGATATTCCACACGAAGCTACTGCAGAAGAAAGAGAGAATGAAATAGTGTACGAGAATAGCCTACTCCGAAATGCTGCAGTGAATGGATTTTCGTTAGCTGTACCTCTTGAATATCGTCTTGATGATAAAGCGCAGATAGTAGCAGTTGATATGCATGAAGTATTAGCTGAAATTGCGCTAGATAACACAAAGCATGCAAATCCAGGAAATGACACGATCGAACTTTGGGTAACTACAGACAAAAACAATCGTCCTCTTTCTCCCTCTGTGAATCAGCAGCGAATGGAATACATAGGTTTTCGATTGGGACAGCTTGGAAGAAAACCGGAAGATCTTTTCCATTTTGTACAAGAACTTCTTAGTGATCAAAGAGCTATCCCTGTTGTTACAGAAATGATTAGAAGCTCAAGAACATTGGAAGGTTTTGATGCAAGATTCCGGGCATTTCGTCAAAATAACGATACAAACCATTAAACTTCGCTTTTAGAAAAACTTTTTTAATTCTTAAAAAGAAATATAACATATTAATATTATGGCAGAAAGACCAGTAACAAAAAGACTATTAGACATTATTCGTCGTCGTAGAACTAAAACTCAAACTCCAGATATTGCTGGAGTTACTCCTGGCATTCCTGACAATACTCCAACGGTTGTTATGCAAAGAGTTATAGGAAATGATCCTGAGAAGACAGTACCATTAAACTTAGGTAGTAATTCTGACGCGATAACGACAGTACTAAATCTAGGTGGCGTTGATCCGACGGTTGTTTTTCCAAGAATTACAGATGATACCGTTGTAATTCATGTAGGAAATATTGGAGAGGAAGCGTTCGATACAGCAATGATACGCGCTGAAGAAGAGATGAGACGAGTACAAAAGATGACGAAAGATGAATTAGATAAAGCTATTACTGAGGGGAATCTCTTTGCCCGATTTGAGCAAGCCCGCCAAGCAGATAGAACAGCTCTTGTACCAACAGCTGCACGAACTCGTCAACAAGATAATAAGACAACAACAGAAGACCGAGAAGAAATCATAACACTGCTTACCCAAAAAGCAATGGATGGTTATCTTGCAGTAACAATTGCTAAACGACCCGATATTTTAACGAAAGACATTGATCCTGATAATCTTGAAGCAGTTTTTGTAAGTATTGGTGCACATTTAGGACGATTCAGAAGAGATAAAGAAACATTAGCCAACCTCTTACTTTCTTTATTTAACAATCCTGATTTTATAACACCCACATGGAGAGCTCTTGTTGATGCACGTAACTCCAAAGAATTTGAAAAATTATTACCAATAAAATTAGCAGAACATTTGGAGAAAATGAAGAAAAAATAAACTATCTCTTACACTACTCCCCTTGCACCCATAACACAATTTAGGCTATAGTAAAAATATGCCTGATAATCA
>CAYMJR010000019.1:7338-22338 GCA_964391315.1 uncultured Gammaproteobacteria bacterium
TCCCCTTGCACCCATAACACAATTTAGGCTATAGTAAAAATATGCCTGATAATCAGACCGGAGATTCCTCTTTGCAACAAACAGTTACTGATGTCGAAAAAGAATTGCTCAACGAAATCATCATCCGTTTGAAAGAAAATAGAATGACTCCTCAAGATGCACAAAAACTTGCGAAAGATTTCCTCGCACTACTCCCCTTTCATGATCAAAAAGATTTACTTGAAAAATTGAAACAATTAAGTCAGAATAATCTTATGCTATCAGGAATTTATCTACACTATGCTGCTCCTCAAGAAGAAGCAGATCGACAAAAGAAACTAGAGCTTATGAGCAAACATATTCAAGAAGGCAACATCGAACACGCGATAGCCGTTGCGAAAGGAGAATTGCCACATGCCTGATCCAATACCAGGAGCAGTACCAGCACCGGCAGAAATACGTGTGCCAGCACCAGAAGCACCAGCACCTGCACCAGACCAAAGTGCTGCTCAAGCCGCTACGCTTGGAGGTGCTCTTGAAGCACAGGCAGCACAAAATATCCCAACAGAGACAGTATTGGGCAACTTAGCAAATGGATCTGTCGGATCTGCAGCAGCAACAGAAGGAGCAAATAAAGATGCTGAGGCAAATGCTTCAGGTGCTCCTTCAGTGGAAGATTTAGTAAATAAACCTGGAGATCCTGATGCAGATTTAGCAAAATTATTAGGCAACGACACAACACAACAATCAACTGAGGGAACTATACCAACAGCCACAGCACTAGCTACTGAGCAGCCAGCAATAACAGAACCCTCTGGTGTCAACGTAGCAACGCAAACAGCAGCTGGAGCAGAACACCATCCAAGTGAAACAGGCATGTCTTCACCACTAACAGCTGATGGACAAGCGGTAGTTGCTGGCGCAGAACAAATCCTAGCTGAACATAATACTGGCGTTGCTCAAACCGCACCTGATGCTAATCCATCAACAACAGCCGAAAATACATTACCTAGCGCAGACGGATCTATTTCTGTTCCCTCTTCTCCAGAAGGCGCAGACACTGCGAGAAGAGCAGATGAAGCAGGTGTACCTTCTGTAGCAGAGCAAGTTGCTGAGCTTGATAGAGCAGCTGCTTCTGAGCCGCCAGCACCAGACGGAGATGCATCACTAAAACCTACAGATGGAACAAACCCTCCTGATTCCGGAGATAAAACAAACGCAACACCTGATACTGAGGCGAAACCAATAGACGCAGATGCACAACCAAAACCCACAGATGGCAAAATTCTTTCTGATATTGATTCTGGAAGAGAAGTGCCCACAGCGCCCACCGGAAGAATTGAAGGATCTGCTCCTATAGATGGTGAACAAAAGCCATCTACAGAGGGACTTACCCCAGAACAAGCAGCTAAAGTAAAAGAAATGGAAGCAACATTAAAATTAGGAGAAAATTTAGACAAGCTTGGCATTAAAGGAACTGAAAGACTAAAAGTTCTTGAACAAATTGCTGCTTCAGGAAGTTCCCAAGAAACAATGGATGCTCTTAATACTATACTTAGTGAAATTCCTTCTGCACGAGAAAAACCTGGAGAAGCACTACAAAAACTCCAAGACAGTGAGAAATCTCTCCTAGACCAAATAAGAGATTTAGTAAATCAAGAAAATGGAGGTCAAAAATCATTAACTGAAGCGCAAAAAAAGAAATTTGGATGGCTGAAAAAACTTTTACGTGTCCTTAAAATCATAAGTATTGCAGTGCTTGCTGCACCCTTTGTCACTGTAGCAGCAGTTGGTGTAGCAGGTATGGCTGTTGCTGGAGGGGCGATGGGTAGTGGGAAATAATGACAAATAGGCATGTTTCTTCCTCTCCTCTTGCACCCCGAGCTACTCCTCCGCTATAGTTAATATATACCTGCCTTATGAAACTTTCCCACCGTCATCTTGCCCTTTTGGCATTCATCAGTGTTAGCATCATCTGGGGTGCTGCGGCACCTATCTCTAAATGGTCCATGCAGGAAGTTCCGCCATTCATGTTCAGCTTCTTACGATTTACTTTAGCATCCCTTCTGATCTTACCCTTTATCTATAAAAAAGTTGCGATTAAAAAAGAAGATATTATCAAGCTATTGATTCTTGGAGTATTTGGCATTACCTTTGGTGTTGGTCTGCTCCTCGCCGGAATTCAACTTACATCAAGTATTAACTTCCCAATTATGAATGCCGTCTCACCCATCTTTCTTGTGCTCGGTTCTATCTGGTTCCTTAATGAAAAAGTAAAAAAAAGATTTATTCTCGGTGGACTAATTAGCCTAATTGGTATCCTTCTTATTACCATTCAACCACTTCTCATAACAGGACCTGATGGCTCAATACCAGGTAATCTTCTTGTGTTGCTTGGCATCCTCAGCAGCGTCGTCTATACCATACTGTTGAAAAAATATCAGCTTCCCTATCCGGCACTCACCATTGTCTTTTGGGTATCTCTTCTGGGGGGATTGCTGCTGCTTCCTTCAGCACTTACCGAAGCGATTTTATTAAAACCCTTCACTCATTTTGATGGGAAGGCATTGATTGGTATCGGATATGGGACATTTTTTTCATCTGCTGTTGCTTTTTTCCTCTTCACCTATGGACTCAAGTATCTCCCAGCAAACGAAACAGGCATTTATATCTATCCTGAGGCTATTGCAACGGTTGCTGTGGCTGTTCCCTTGCTTCATGAGATTATTCACCCTGTCTATATTGTTGGAACGGTAATTGTTTTTCTTGGCCTCATTATCTCTGAAGCACCTATCCATCACCGGCATCACCTTCACACACACCCATAGAACTCGTGCCTACCCTTGTCAAATATTGACTATTAAGGTATAATAGTACGACATGAAAGCAAACATCCACCCAAAATATTTTGAAAATGCGCAGGTTATTTGTGTTTGTGGTAACAGATTTACCACTGGTTCAACACAGGAAATAATCCACGTTGAATTGTGTAACAAATGCCACCCATTCTATACAGGTGAGCAACGATTTGTTGACACTGGTTCACGCATCCAAAAATTCCAGAAGAAACAAGAAAGTGGTGCAGCTTATAAAGCAACCAAACAGAAAAAGGTTGAAGAAAAAAAGAAAAAAGACGAAGCACCAAAATCTCTTCGTGAAATGCTCATGGGCCTCAAATAGCAACTCCACGGCTATTCTTCAATAGTATTTATTGCTATGATAACTTTATGAGCGACTACAGATACACCCAAATAGAAGAACTTGAAAAACAAATAGAAGAAGCTAGAGCACTTCTTGATGATCCATCGATGGCAGAGCTCGCTCAGGAAGAAATTAAACGACTTGATGAAGAAAAAAAAGCTCTCGAAGAAGGTATTCAGGCTACCCAAGAAAAGAAAGCTGAGAATCTTGATGAGCGTAATATTCTTGTCGAAGTAAAAGGTGCAGCAGGTGGAGATGAAGCCAAACTCTGGGCAGAAGAATTGCTTCGCATGTATTCCCGATTTGCACAACGACAAGGATATACTGTTGAACAACTTGAAGAAAATGTTATCAAGCTCTCTGGCCGTCCAGGTGCGTTTGGAGCACTCAAATATGAAGCAGGTGTACATCGCGTACAACGCATCCCTGAAACAGAGAAAAAAGGCCGTGTACATACCTCAACAGCAACCGTATCAATCCTCCCAGAACTTGAGGACATCGATATTCATATCAATCCTGATGATATTGAATTTGAAGCCTTTAGAAGTGGTGGGCACGGCGGACAAAATGTTAATAAGGTTTCAACTGCTGTAAGAATTAAACATAAACCATCCGGCATTGTCGTTACAGCACAGGCTGAACGTTCACAAATCCAGAACCGTGAAATTGCGATGAGTCTTCTCCGCGCAAAATTATGGGAACAAGAAGTTGAAAAGCGTCAGGAAGAATTTTCATCCCTTAAAGCAACACAAGTCGGACGCGGCATGCGGGCTGAAAAAATTAAAACATATAATTTTCCACAAGACAGACTGACAGATCACCGAATTAACAAATCATGGAAAAATTTACCTGGTATTCTCGATGGTGAAATCCCCGACGAACACCCTACTGAAGAATAATTTCCTAAAACGTAAACGAAGTTAAATAATCATATTGGCTGTGGGCATATTTATCATGTTGAAGGTCTTGTCCTCCATCCAAACTATTCACAATATATGAGGCAATATGTTCTACATATTCTGTCGTAAAGACACTGCTGTTATGCGGTCTTTGTCCATACACCATTGGGCCCACAGCGTACATATTATTAAAGACTTTCGTTCCGGCAACAATCTGTAATTGCCGATTCACTAATACTCCTCCTGCTGGATTTTTTTCAAGAAGTCCTGATGTGACTAATGAGTTAAATAGAGGCATTGTTTCGATATTTTTCGCTGGTCCCTTTGCATCAATAAGGTAATCTTTTACCAATCTTTTATTATCACGAAGCGTTATCACATATTTCCCATTTTCATATGCGTGGTTTTTAATATCGCTAACCAGTTTTATTGCCCCCTGTTGTAAATACCTATAAAGTTTTTTTGCTTGAAAGAGAGGGATTGGCCCAACATAACTAAGAAGGAAACTTCCATAGTCACTTAGCAGCTGTTGTCTACTTGTTCTGTTGAGATTACGCCACAAATGAGCTTCATATGCGTAGAACGATGAAAGCACCGATCTCCATACTAATTCTTCTCCCTGTTCACACATTCTGATATCTTCTTCTAGTTGTTTTATCGGATGAGCATTTGTCAAAATTTCTTTCCAATTAACACCCTGTTTCTGGTATAACCCACTCCCCCGTTGTTGATATGCAAAATCAAATTCTGCTTTAAGGAATGGGAACAATGATGAAGGTCTGATATAGCCATATTTATCCTGGAGCTTCTCGAGAGTTGCTGTTTTTATATATTTTGGTGTATATGGTTGTGTCCTTCCTCTGACTTTGGGTAAGCGCCCATTCCGGCTAAACATTGTGATGTCGGTATACCCTTTGTCCGCAAGACTCAGTGCGATTTCAATACCACTCAATGAAGAACCAATGATACCAATTTCTTTTGATTTTTCTAATTGCAATGAATTCTTCCCAGAATAAAAGACATCACAATTATCTTGTTTGTTATACCAAAATCCTGTACACAAAACGACAATATCATACTGTTTTTCTTTATTTAACCATTTTACTAAGAACCTTCCATCTGTTTCTTTAATATCAGTAACAGAGGCTTTCTTGTAAGTAAACTTATGATATTTTGATCGAGGATGCGCATTAAGTTCTTCGCATCGCGCTGTGAGGTAATGACCAAAAAGGCTTCGTGGAAGATACGCATGAGGATCTGTTATATCAAATGCTTTATAGTGATGAGTAATAGTATCTCCTTGCAAACTTGGCAGTTTTTTATCTTTATTCTCCTGAATCCATTTATAAAAATCATCAAGTTCTACTGTTTCTTCAGAAAAAGGATTTACTGCTCCCATGAAGTTGGTCTCATGATTAAGACGGAAGTTATCAGGGAGCTCTGTAGAAAATGTTCGTCCTCCGTTGTTTCCGTTTGGTTCAAAAATGGTTATTGCTGCAAATTTCTTTTTTTTTCTCAGTAATCGGATAAGATTTGAAGTAACACACAACCCAGTAAAACCACCTCCAATTACTGCAACAGTAGTTTCGTTCATCTGTATATTTTAAAATAAGCTCAACGGTTTGTCAAAATTTCTTGCAAAGAAGAAACCAATTTGCTACTATGTCTTCCCATGCTGCCTCAAAAGATTGCTTTTGTCGATATTGAAACATCAGGTCTTAGTAATTCCTATAATCGAATTATCGAGATCGGAATTGTCCGTGTTGAAGATAATCAAGTCGTTCAAGTCTATCATTCGTTGATAAATCCTGAAACCCACCTCTCTCCTGAAATAGAAAAAATAACTGGTATTACTGCCAAAGATTTGGAAAACGCACCGACGTTTAGAAGCATAAAAGAAGAAATTCTTGAAGCACTTATTGACGCCACATTTGTCGCTCATAATGTACGATTTGATTATGGATTTTTAAAGAATGAATTTAAAAAAGAAAATATTTCTTTTTCTTCACGACAGTTTTGTACTGTCAAACTTTCACGCTATTTGTATCCGAAATATTCAAAACATAATCTTGATGCAATTATCGAACGATTTAATATCGCGTGTGAGAATCGACACCGAGCGCTTGATGATGCAAAAGTTTTGTATGAATTCTATCAAAAATTACAGCAGGCATTCCCAATTGAAAAAATTTCAGAAGCAATCAATTACTGCAGTAGACAACCAACAAAACCTCTGAAACTCCATGAATCGTTTCTTACATCTCTTCCTGAAAGTCCTGGTGTATATATTTTTTATGATGGACAAAATATGCCATTGTATGTCGGAAAAAGCATCAATATCAAAGATCGTGTTTTAAGTCATTTTGCGTCAGATGTCGAGTCGCCTACTGAAATGAACATATCCCAACAAATAGAACGAATTGAAACAATTCCAACTGCAGGAGAACTCGGAGCACTGATTCTTGAATCACAACTCATTAAAAAAATGCTTCCTGTTTATAATAAAAAATCGAGAATCAAACGAGAAATTGTTGCACTTAAAATGAAAGAAAATAATGACGGTTATCAGGAGTATTTTCTTGAACCAATAACAACAATCAAACCATCTGATCTCCCAACATTTATGGGAATTTTTAAGTCTCGAAAACAAGCAAAAACGTATCTTGCAGAAGTTGCCAAAGAATATGAACTTTGTGAGAAGTTACTGGGACTTGAGAAAACAAAAGACGCGTGTTTTGCATATCGACTAGGACGCTGTAAGGGTGCGTGTGTCGGAAAAGAAAAAAATATTGTGTATAATCTTCGATGTTTTACAGCATTTTCAAAAACTAAAATTATGCCATGGCCCTTCCCCGGAGCAATTCTTATTGAAGAAGCCGAACCATTTGGTAAACAACAATATTTTATAGTCGATAATTGGTGTCTTCTTGGAAGTATTGTTATTGATACTGAAGGGAACAAAAAAAGTAACTTTGATAACGAAGCTATCTTTGATCTTGACCTTTACAAGATAGTAAAAAGTTATTTGAAAAAGCCCCTGTCTCTGCAACGTATCAAACACATTACAAGACAGGAGCTCTCAATGCTTACTCCTTAAATTATTTATTTAAAAAGCAGTGCAGCAGTTAAAATAATAACCAAAAGTCCGCCACCTGTGATAATCACAAAGTCCCGATCCATTCCGTAAACTTTTGATTTTTTTGTTTTTGTTGACTTTGCTGCTTTACTTGGTGCTGCTTTTTTAGCTACTGCTTTTTTTACTACTTTCTTCTTTTTCGTTGCCATAAATAAATCACACCCCCTTCTTTTTTAGTCTATATCTAGCATACAATAATTGGTAGATGGGTTGTCAAGAGGGGCGCAGTGACTCTGAGCTTAGCAAAGAGAAACGAACCCGCCAGCGAGCGAAGCGAGACAGGGGTGGAACAAATTTTACATAAAAACTTAAGGATTTAGAATGGAAATTTATTGAGGATTAGTATTGTACGAAGTAAGTAATCTTTGCTTTTGTTTGAAGAGAATCAAGCCAAGTTTGGATTTTGGTATTAAGTTTTTGCTGTTTGATTTGCTGAATCGCTGTTGCTTTCATTTGATCTTCACTTTCTCCTTGAGGAAGAAGATCTTTATTTTTATCAAGATATGAACTTACTTCTGCATCAGAAACTGTTACATTATTGCCGACAATTTTTGTTACTAATTTATTTAATCTGATAACTTGACGTAAATCGTTTCGTGTCATTCCCTGCATAGCCAAAGCGTCATCAAGTTTTTGTCCCTGTTTTGCAAGAGATGTTTGAACATTTGTAATCTCACTATCAATTTCTTTATCACTAACAGTAACGTTTGCTTTGCGTGCTTCTTGTTCGATTAAAGTGTTGCGAACGATTGTATCTAATGCTTGTTTTCCACTTTGTTTTTCTGCTTCCTTGACTACTGTAAATCTACTGATTGGTTGCCCATTAACAACTGCAGCAACAAAAAGTCCTCGACCGAAATAAAGAAGAACACCCAAAATAACAATAATCAATGCTACTAAAATATATGACTTGCGCATTTTCTTTACACCCAATTTTGTATTTTGCTGTTCTGTTTTGATAGGTGCGGTATCAAGAACTTTTGTAGATTTTGTTGTTGCTTCTTTTCTTTTTGTTGGTTTTGCAACAGCATGTGCTTGCACTTGTACAGGTGTTTTAACTGATGTCTTAGGTGCTACTGATTTAGTAACTTTTTTTGGAGCTGCTTTTGAAACGGTTTTTTTTGGAGAAACTTTTTTGGAAGTTGTTGTAGTTTTTTTAGTAGTTGCGTTTTTTGCCATGTCTTATATTATAAACAGATCTTTTCATTTTGCAAGAGGAAAAATGAAGCCATTATTGCTCTGTTGCACTACCAAGTGTCACTGTCACATCTGATGTTTTTCCATCATGATAAATAGAAACAGTAATTGTATCCCCTACTTTTTTCTTTGAAATAATTGTTGATAATTGAGTTTTTTCATCAATTTGTTGTCCGTCAATTTTGGTAATAATGTCTCCTCTTTTTATTCCTGCTTTATCTGCCGGAGAACCATTAACAACTTGTTGGACATATGCACCTTGTGGTAAATCATTCAATGCTGCTGCATCTTTTGATAACATTCGATATGCAACACCCAAGTAAGGTCGTTCAAACTTTCCTGTTTGATTAAAGGTATTAAGTGAATCTTTAATCGCATTTATTGGAATTGCAAATCCAATATTTTGTCCATCAGAAGAGACAGCAGTATTCACACCAATTACCTGACCAGAAGAATTAAGAAGCGGTCCTCCACTGTTCCCTGGATTAATCGCAGCATCTGTTTGAATAACATTATCAAGCCGCTCAACTGATCCTTCATAGGGACTGCCTGCAGTAATTCCGCGTCCTAAGCCGGAGATAACACCAGTGGTAACAGTATTTCTAAATTCTCCAAGAGCAGTACCAATCGCAACAACATATTGACCAACTTGTAAATTAGCGGAATCCCCAAGTGTCATCACAGGAAGTGTTTCATGATTTTCTGAAGGATCGATTTTTAACAATGCAATATCATTAAGTGGATCACGATAAATTTTCTGCACAGTATATTTCTTTTCTCCACTGGTAATTACAAAAAATTTTGCCTGTGCATCAGATACAACATGTTTGTTGGTAACAATAAGTCCTTCAGAACCAATCACAAATCCTGTTCCAATTGCCTGCGGCTCAGTTGGGGTTTGTGCTTCAGGTGTGGGGACATTAAAAAAAGAAAAAGGACTTATTCCGAACGGTGTCTGACTTGAATCTGGCATTTGCTCAGCAATTGTCACCACAGAAGGCCCAGCCTTTTTGACTATATCTACAGTTATTGATTCCTCTGTTACAACTTTCACTTTTTCAGTCCCAGCTGTAGTCTGAACACCTTGTTGAAGTTGAGGAATATATTTTTGCGCTGCACCCGATAAAATGAGGAGAGCAACAAGAATTGTTATTAAAACAATTAAACGCCTCATAAACCTGCTCCTTTTTTTATAGATTACTACTCTTAAAAAAAGCTGAATATTATTTCACAATTTCTTGAATCGCTGCTTCAAGTTGTGTATCGTGAGATGGGTCTTTTTGATCAAGAGAGACTTTGACATCTGGAGTGAGTCCTTGTCCGTTCTTTCCATTTCCTACCCATGTAGCATTTGGAGTCAACCATTTTGCAATCGTAACATGAAGACCTGATCCTCCGCCAAGATCTTCTGCTTCCTGAACCGTTCCTTTACCAAATGATTTTTCACCAACAAGTTCTGCACGTTTATGATCCCGAAGCGCGCCTGAAACAATTTCTGAAGCAGAAGCTGATCCACCATTAATAAGGACAACAACAGGAATATCTGTCAACATACCTTTTCCTGATACTGGATATGATGTTCGATCACCATTTTTATCTTCCTGCATAACCGCAGTACCATCTTTGATAAACTCCGATGCTATATACACAGCATCTGTCAGATATCCACCAGGATTGTTACGAAGATCAAGAATCACTCCTTTAATATCTTTGTCTGTTTTTACTTGTTGAGCAAGCTTTACTGCCATATCAGTCCATTCGCTATTGGCACTGTCTCCGAATTGAGACAAACGGACATACGCTACTTTATCACCTTGGTGATCTGCAAGAACACCCGCTTTATTATTAATTGCCTCTACATCTTTTACTGGTTTTACCCAGCTTGTCAGACTCTTGACTTGAATCGTATCTCGTGTGATTGTTACATCAACTGATTGATTAGCTGATTTGTGTACGATTGCAAGTGTTACATTTGTTCCTTTAGGTCCACGAATTTTATCAACTGTTTGCTGTAAGCTCCAACCTGCAATTGCTTGATCATCCACTTTCAGGATAGCATCTCCTGCTTTAATGCCTGCTTTCTGTGCAGGACTACCATCAAGTGGTGCAACAACAATAATCTGCTTTCCATTCATACCAAGCTCTGCACCGATACCCTGAAATTGACCGGCAAGTGTTTGTTTGAAATTCGAATTTTGTACAGGAGGGAGATATACAGTATAAGGATCATCAAGACTTGAAACCATTCCTGAAATTGCTCCATTGACCAATTTTTGTGGATCAACTGCCTTTTTGTCGTAATAATTATCTTCAATCTTTGAAAGAACAGTCCAAAAAGGAGCAAAATCTGCTGTCATAACAGAAGGTGGAGGTTCTTTATTAACAAATTGAACATGAGGTGAATAGTTTCTCCAGTCAAAACTAATTTTTGTCACACCGATACTGTATCCGATAAGTCCAGCAATAATAAGGGAAATAACTAAACGGAGACTTTGCACTTTCATAGTGATTCCCCATTATTGCATAAAGAGATAACTCGATCAAGTGATTAAAAGAAGGAAAATTTACTCGCGTCCGATGAATGGAAGAAGGGCTAAATGACGTGCGTGTTTTACTGCACTGGTCAGTCTTCTCTGATGTTTTGCACAAAGACCTGAGCGAGTACGGGTGATAATTTTGCCGCGGTCACTCATAAATTTCTGCAGTGATGCAACATCAGAATACCAAGGTGTCTTTTCTTCTTTGCAGAAGTAGCAACTCTTTGGTACTGTTATTTTTCTTTTTGGTAATCTTTTTTTCTTCTGTGCCATATTTTATTAGAAAGGAATATCATCCGGCATCACATCTTCTTCATCTGATGCTGCTGGTTCTTCCTCTTTTTCTCCTTTTTTCTTTGAACTCTTTACCGGTTTTTCTTCTGCTTCAGGTTCCGGCGCGGGTTCAGTCGATTCCCGTGGAGCTTCTGATTGAGAAGCACCTTGTCCCTTACTGTCAAGAAGAATCATATCATCAATCACAACTTCTGTTGTTGATTTCTGTGATCCATCCTGTGCTGTCCAATTTCTTGTCGAAAGCCGTCCTTCTACATAGACTTTTCGGCCTTTGACCAAAAATTGACTACATAATTCTCCTAATTTATTCCAAGCAACGATACGGTGGAAATCAACTTCTTCCCGCTTTTCACCTGAATCGGTTGTCCAATTCCGGTTTGTTGCAATACTAAAAGTACAGACTGCATTACCGTTTGGTGTGTAACGCAACTCCGGATCTCGTGTCAAATTTCCAATTAACTGTACTCTATTTAAACTTCTTGCCATAGTGCCAAAATCACTAACATCTCATAACTTACTTTGTTCTCAAAAGTAAGTGTCGAATAATATCGTCGTTTCGGATAATGCGTGTTTCAAAATCAGTTGGTACTCCAGCTTCTGATTCAAACATCCATTGTGTGTAATATCCTGCGATTTCTCTTTTGATTGGATATGCAAGAGGTTTTTGACCCCACTCCTCTTCTTTCGTAATTTTTGCATCCTTAATCCAACCCTTAACGGTCTCAAACAATTTTTTTCGATCTGCTTCTTTGAGTGATGGTTTCAAAACGAGAACCAATTCGTATAATCTCATAAGCGTTATTTTACCACAGAGCCTGTACTTTGCTCAAGTAGGAATCTTAAGAGGAAACGCAAGTCTTCTTTGGACTGTTAAATCTAAATTTGGGCATCCTACTATGACAAAACTACTGACAGCGTCCCCTATTTTATTTACAAATTTATAGACATCAACAGTTCCACTAGTATTTGCATATTGGGTAAGTACTATATATATAGGTGATGGTCGCGCGAACTGATCAATTCCTCTCAAAATGAGCGTTCCATGCGGCCGCAGAATAGTACTTTTACCTCTTTCCTTCTCCAATTTATATCGCGTACGTTCTGCTAGCACTTCTTCATCTCTATTATCTATCTTTTGCACTATCCTCTGCCATTTGTCTCATACGTGCTTTTCTGATAAGCATGACTCCTTCATGTGGCATATCCGGACGTTCTCCCTCAAATCCGTCGCCCGGCTGAATAAACTTAACATATTTATTATGAGCAAGATATGAAGTCAAACTTCCCCATGGAGCATCAAGGACTGCTTTCCATCCTGTTTGATCAGTATAAGCAATATCCCCAGGCTTTCTATGATGATGATCCTGCTTACCTACTTCATCAAGTGTTGCCCAACTCAGAATTCTACCTAAGGGACCTGCAGATAAAGTGTTCGTTGAGAGTGAACCGTCAGGGTTTAATTGCATCTGATATTCGCTTCGAATAATTGATTGAATAATTCTTACCCTATTTAGTACTCCCGCGTGTCCTAAAGAATTTACTGCCATACCACCAGCTACTTCAAGACCCATACTTGCTGCTCCGATCGCAGTTCCTGATGCGCCAGCTATAGCAAAACCTTTCGGCGAAAAATCTCCTCGAGCAAAAAGTACAGTCGCTGCAGGAATGGCAAAACGTGCTGCAAGGGCAAGCTTGGCGTTCTTTGACTTTCTTGCTCTATCCTCTAGCTCTGTCCCGGTCTGTAAATCTTCAGGCTTTAAATCAGGTACTGCATAAAACATATCTGAACCTCCGGCAAGATAATAGAATGCGCCTCGTGTCCCAATGCCTCTAACACCGTTAAGTTTACCGTTCTTTGGTGGTACAAGTGCGGGTGAATGAGGATCTGTTGTTAAAACGCGGGCGAATTCATCAGAAGTAAAATCTTCAGCCACTTTCTTCCCTTTAACATCTTTATAATCGGGGTACCAGTAAGTCGTTCTTGGACTCTCTGGATTTAATGCTTCATGGATGCCTTCATTGCCGTTAAAAATAGGTGGTCGATAATATTTCTCACCCATTCTTTTCCTAAGAAATTTATCTGCCTCTAAACCAATTGCTTCAACCTCAGCACGGCTAAATTCGTCAACGAAAGGGTCCATATGTTTAAATTTTTCAGGAACCGGCATACCTGATGCTTCCGCATTTTGTATTGCATGATATGCTCTCCAAAAAGGATAGAGCGATGCATCGGTCATTTGATGATGTATTCTATGAACAGCAGCCCAGACACTTGGCTCTTTAATACCAAGACTGAGTTGTTCAAGATCCATTAATGCCCGTGACAAACGACCCAATTTAATACTATTATGAGTTAATTCACGATGACTTCTCCAGGTAATTCCCTCAACACCGGCTAAAGCTATACCGGCAGCAAGAGCAGCTCCTCCGGCTACTAACCCTGGAACACTTCTTCGACGACTGTCTTTGTCTGAGGTAATACCATTAACAAGAGCATTTCCTACTCTGTCAAAAAGCGTTGAAGAAGGTCGGTTATTTTCTAATTCTCTTCTAGAATCCGGTCTTAATTTACCGTTTTTTACGGCTTCTACGCGGGCTGCTAATCTTTCGGTACCATTTAAAGGTCTTTCACCAGGCATACAAAAAACTCTATATTCCCCCTAATATATCAAGATCCTATCTTAAACTCAACAATATCCCCATCTTGCATGATATAGTCTTTCCCTTGGAGGCCGGCTTTGCCTTTCTCGCGGCTTCCCTTCCAACCCTTATTCTCGGAAAAATCAGCAAACGATACAACCTCTGCTTTGATAAATTTCTTAATAAAATCTGTGTGGATCTCCCCTGCTGCATTCTGTGCATTGATTCCTTTTCGGATCGTCCATGCACGTACTTCTTTCTCTCCTGCTGTCAGGAAACTGATCAAACCAAGTGTTGCATACGCTTTTTGAATTAATCGTTCCAAACCGGATGCTTCTAAACCTAAATCTTTCAAATATTCTTTTTGCTCATCATCCGAAAGTGAAGCGAGCTCAGATTCAATTTTGGCACAGATAACCACAAACTTCTCTTCTGACAAGTTAAGCAACCCTGCATATTTTTTCGTCACTTCTGCAATTGCTGCCGGATTATATTCTTCCTCTGAAACATTAAGAACAACCATTTCCTGTTTCATTGAGAGGAGTGACAATTGCTTTGCAAAAACCATTTCTTCATCGGTAAGATCTACATCACGGGCTACTTTTCCATCACTTAATGCCTTAAAAAGTTTATCAACTGCTGATTTTTCATTTTCATCCTGGAACCTTTTCATTTTTGACTGGACATTTTGCATTGTTTGCAAATCAGCAAGCATCAATTCTGTTTCAATTGTTTGGTAATCAGAAAGAGGATCAATACTTCCCTCTCGGATAACATTTTCATCGGTGAATGCGCGGACGACATGTGCGATAACTGAAACTTCGCGGATGTGGGAAAGAAATTTATTACCAAGACCTGCTCCTTCAGATGCACCTTTGACGAGTCCTGCAATATCCAAAAACTCGATCAGTGCATTTTTAATCGGAGGCAACTCGCTCATCTTCTCTTCTTCTTTGGTAATTTCAGCAATTTTTTGTAACCGTGCATCCGGCACTGGGACAATCCCTACATTTGGTTCAATCGTCGCAAATGGATAATTCGCAGCCAAAGCCTGCTGCTTTTTCAACAGCGCATTAAAAAGAGTACTCTTGCCAACATTTGGCAATCCAACAATCCC
>CAYMJR010000020.1:0-12584 GCA_964391315.1 uncultured Gammaproteobacteria bacterium
CATGAGTCTATTCTAGCAACTTTTGATCCACTTGCATACTTAGAACACGCATGATACTATTATCGGTAGATATGTATAGTATGCCTATCGGCGAAACAGTTTTGCTCTACGTTTTATCGTTATGGGCGCTCGTCTGGAAAGGACTTGCACTCTGGAGAGCATCAAAACAAGCACAACGTAATTGGTTTATCGTCTTATTGGTCCTTAATACCGTAGGTATTCTTGATCTTATCTATCTTTTCCGCTTTTCAAAAAAGAGAATGACAATTAAGGAAGTAACAGACTGGTTTAAAGAAATCTTTTCCTCAAGATCAAAATAATCCGCTATAGGTAAATATTACAGTTGATTCTCCTTGTGGTACTTTCACTGCCCGCAGAGCATGATCTGCAACCAGAATCTTTTCTTCTTTGCCATTGACCGTTGCATGCCAAGCAGGATAGTAACTATCAGAGAGAAACAATAATGCGGGCTGAGTTGCATCGACCGAAACAACAACTTTATTTGGCGTATACGAAACGATCCTTGCATCACTTTGAACTTTTAACTTTGAACTTTTAACTAATCCTGGTTCTTCTTCCAAAAGCAATACATTGCGGTAATCAAAATTTTTTTCAAAAAACCGTTCAACTAACTTTTTTTCATCAGGAATAACTTCATATTGTGAAAAAAGCCTTACCCGTGGCAGTGCGGTACTATTGTCAAAGACAGCAAATCTGTCATCACGATAGACTGTGGGAAAATTCTTTGGCTGCTCCCAGACAGGAAATGCCCAGGGTTGATTACTCTCAGAAATCGGTTGATAAATGAGGGTTACACCCAAAAGATCCAACATTCTTTGTGTATATTTTCCCCTTTTATCAAGAACGACTTCTGACGAATGTAATGCAGGAGTAAACATTCCTGTGGAAGCAGATTGAATAAGTTCGCCGTAGCGCCTGCTAAAAAGCGGATCATACCCATCAACAACCGGCAGATGATAATACACGGAAACATAGGCTCCAAGACCACCGTAGACTCTTCCATTGCCAATATGCTGTTGCATTGCCTGAATAACCGGCACAATCGGATACAACACACTTCTATCCTCAAAAGGCATCCATTTTTGTGCAAACCGCAAACTGTCAAAAGCTGTTAGCAACAGGACTAGAACGGCAAAAACAGTAATAAGATATTTCTTTTTAACAATTTGCGTAAAGAAAACTCCTGCAGCAAAAACGATAAAAAGAGCTGTCGGTAACAATATATTTTTCTTTGCAATCGATAATTTATCTGCAGGAATAAATCGGAAGACAAAAACACTTATCCAAACAACAGCAAGAAGTACGACTGTTGGAAGAAGGAAGAAAATAATTTGTTTGAGTGATTTTTGATGTAACCGTTCAGAGAGATAATCAAATCCAAACCCTGACAGCACAGCAAAAGAAAAGCTAAATAATACTATCATACGGGAAGGAATACTTGTTGAAAAAATTGGCAGCTTTAACATGGTGAGCAATTGTTGTAACGGTGTATCAATCGCGAGAAGTAATGCAACTACACCTGCAAAAAAGAAAAAAAGAATTATAGCTTTCTGTTTTTTAATAAATAATGAAATGAAGGCAAGCGTCAGCGGTATGATGCCGATAAAACTGCCCCACTCTGCATAATGTCTTATCCAATCATTTCGCGTCACTGGATTACCAAAAAAATCAGGAGCAAAACTTGTCACCAAATAATACCAAGGAATCGCATTTGCATTTGAAAATGATTCACTCCTTACAGCAAATCGATAAAATTGCAAAGAAGGCAAAATCTGAATAAGTGAAATAATAATGCCAGCTAAAAATCCTAAGAAGACAAAAATCGATGCTCGCTTATCGTGAATACGAAAAAATGAAAATACAAGATATGCAAAGATAAAACACGCAGTATATAACGCTATTTGAAAGTGTCCGGAGAAAAATGCAATACAAATACTTATTGCAAGGAGTATGAGATAGCGAAATTGTGAACTTGTAAAATATTTTTCAATTGCAAAAAGACATAACGGAAGAAATGCAACCGTCATACTTAGGGTTCCATAAGGCATCCACACGGTAATAAATCCGCAAAACATATAAGCAACACTGCCAACAACTGCTCCTATCTGAGAAATTTTTAACTCTCGAAGAAACAAATAAACAAATATCCCTGCTAAAAGTGGTTGCAATAAAACAACTAAACTCCACGCGTCAATAAATGGCAACACAAAATATAAAAGATTAAATGGTGAGAGAACAGCAGTTTGATAATTTGCTAGGTGTGGTGTACCTGAAAAGCTATATGGATTCCAAACAGGCAATTCACCCATTTTTAATTGTTCAATCGTAAAATGTTTCCAAGGATAAATCTGGTCGACAACATCGGGAATTGCGTTATTTTTAATCGGAAAAGCATACTGAGGATAGGCATTCCATGGCGTAAAAAAACTTACCTGATATTGCGAAGGATAAGGAATATTGTGCTTAATAAGATAAGGAGACGAAAAGACAAACCAAACAGCAAATAAAAATAAACACGGCAAAAATCTTTTTAATACATTTTCAAATCTATACATACTACTTTATACTTGCTACTTGCTACTTTGTTTGTTCTGCATCTCCCACAATCTTGCATAGGTGATAAACATGCTAAATGCTTGGTACATGCTTTCCACTAGTCCTGCAGTACCTGCTTTGTATCCTTTCTGTCTGACATAAGAATCATAAAATGCAGTAAGCATCACCCGTGGAAATCGCCACCATGTCATTCTAGGATGATGCGTATCAAAACGCAGCTTGGCTTCTGTCTCTGACCATTGCATTGTCTTCGCAACCATTGATGTCAGATCACGGTGAGTATAATGCAATAGTAATCCATCCAAATCGCCTATATTTCCGTCTACCATTGCTGTCTCATGGAGTTCTCCATACCATTCTTTTAATGCAGATTTTTTAAATAAGCGTTCAAGATGCTCAAGATACGGCCATTCGTGTTTGCCGAAATAAAAATTCTTTCGCTCAACTCGATATGCTGCATCAGATGATTTATCATTTACTGCCGCAAGAATACTCTTTTGTAATTCCGGCGAAACCCTCTCATCTGAGTCAATATAAAACAACCATTTCCCTTGTGCTTTTTTTGCTCCGAAATTCCGTCTTTCTGCAAAATTTCGCGAGATAAGTGAAAAAACTTTTACATCAAGAATCTTAGCAATTTCAAGTGTGCGGTCTGTTGATCCATCATCAATCAAAATAATTTCATCACAAAAAGAAACAGAATCGATACAATCACCAATCATCTCTTCTGCATTTTTTGTAAGTATTATTGCTGATATCAAATTATTTTTTTCCGTACTATTTGCCATATGCTATTTGTCAAAAAACGTTCCCTTGCCCAATTTCCCTGAGTAATAATCACTAATTGCTTGCTTTTGTTTTTCTCTTCCATTCATTAATAAACGTACACTTTGCCGAAGAAGTGCAATCTTTGTCCGTAACGGTGCGTATTTCATGCCAAAAAGCATTTGATTGCGGGTGATAAAGTAATCCTGCAACTGATTCCCTTTTCCTGCTCCACCAGATGATGACGCATTAACATGATACAAAACTGCCTTCGGCGCATAATATATTGTATATCCTGCTTTTTTCACCCGCTCACTAAGATCTGCATCTTCGAAATACAGGAAGTATGAATCGTCAAACAACCCAACCTTTTTCAACACATCACCTTTAAACATCATACAACATCCTGTTGCAAATGAAATTTTCTCGTCTTTATCATATTGTCCATGATCGACTTCATCGACACCACGGTGGACACTTGTTGCATGATCCCAATCAACATAGCCTCCTGCATACCAAAATACTTTTCCCAGTTCTTCTTTTGTATAACGATCCTTATGGAATTCATGTCCTTTTGCAAAATAAATCTTTGGGACGGCCAAACCGATCTTTTCATCACTTTCTAATACAGCAATTAACTCTGTTAACAAATCAGGATCCAAAGTAGTATCATTATTTACAGCCATAATGTAATCAGCACCATTATCCAGTGCTTTTTTAATACCTGTATTATAGCCCCCAGTAAATCCTGTATTCTCTTCAAGCCGTATCAGCTGAACGTCTTTAAAACTTTCAAGAGATAAAGGCTTTTCGGATGCGTTATCAACAACAATAGCTTCAAGACTCAAACCGTGATGATGTACTTTTTCTAAGGATTTGAGGAATGCTCTGGTATCTTCTTCCGTATTATAATTTACGGTAACAATTGCAATTTTTTTCATAGATGCAATTTTCTTTTTACGCGAAGTCCAAATTTTTTTAGAAATGTTTTTTCTTCATCAATCTTTACTTTGTTTACCCAATATTGTATTTCTTTTTCTGAATTTTTTGTTTGTTCACCAAGCTGTTCTAAAGAATCCTCCTCATCTACAAATTTCTTCTGTTCCCAAATATAGGCAAAAATGGTCCAATGATAGATTGCCATTACAAAAGCAAGCATCAAACCATGAAATCCATCTTTATAGCCTCCTCTTGCAAAAAATCTGCTCAAAAATTCTTTCACAGGAAGCCTGATCGCATCAGCATAACTAAATTCATATCCTTTTCGAAGCAGCTCTTCTGCTTCATTTGGCGCATATACTTGTAAATTGCGGTAGAGTACTTGTCCAACACGTTCATAGTTATGATGCAAAATATTCTCTGTCAACGTTCCTGTCTTTCCTGAGATTGCAATTGGTTCATGATAATGTGCTTTTTCATATTTACCTTTTCCTTTTCTAAATAAACGCAGCTGCGGATCAGGATACCAACCGCTATGCTGCATCCACTTGCCAAAAATAATATTTTTGCGGGGAACCCAAAATCCGTTAATGCCTTCCGGATCATTCTGCAGAAGGTCTTGTAGTTCTTTTGCCAATTCCGGTGTTATTTCTTCATCTGCATCGAGAACAAAAATCCAATCCCCTGTCGCCTTCGCAATACCCAGGTTTTTTTGTATATCAATATTGGTAGGATCGTTTGGCTGGATATAAATTTTCTTTGTAAACTCTTTCGCGATCTTCACTGTTTTATCTGTTGAAGAATTATCAACAAAGACAATCTCGTCTGCAAATGTCACAGATTCGAGACATGCCCGGATCTTTCGCTGCTCATTATATGCTGAAATAACAATTGACAACTTTTTCATATTATTTCTTCAAACTGGCAAGAATTACTTTAATATCTGCAATCAGTTGCTTATGCCCTAAAACGAACATAACTGCAAAATAAATAATCATCCCTATTACTATCATAACGAAAACCCATATCAAATTGCTAATCACAATTTTACTCAAGAAATAAATAACCACACCCATCGCAAATGTCGCAACAGTTGGTGGAATCAAGATATCTTTCAGACCAAACGAAACATATCGTCTGACAAGCGCGACAACACCCACAACTGAGAGTGAAATAACAGCTGAGGCAATAGCAACGCCGTTAAATCCTAAGTAAATAATTGCAAGTGGCGTCAATATCCAGGTAGTAATCGTCCAAAAAACCATAAGATACAGCGATATTTTTACTTTTCCAATCGCATTCAATGCATTCGTCAAAGGCGTTGAGATAGAAGACAATGCAGCGTTAATCGCAAAAAAGGTGAGAGAAAAAAGAGCAGGTTCCCACTTCTGATACTTTGGAACATACAAAAGAAAATATGGCGCCAGAATAACAAGTCCTGTTAATGCAGGGAAAATAAGAGCAACTGTCGCAAACAGACTCTTTTCAATTGCAACACCAAGACTTTTCATATCGTGTGCAAGTCGAGAAAATGAGGGGAACGTAATACGAATCATGTTGTCCATGATCAAGCGCAGTGGCGTGTATGCCCATTTCTGTGCAAATCCGATGTAACCAAGTTGTGTCAGTGGCAGTACTGTCCCCATATATAAAATCAATAAATCATCCTTCAAAAGAGCTAAGACACTATTGGACTGAAATGGGATACCAAATGAAAGAAGCTTCTTCGCAACCTCTTTTGAAAAACTGAAGCCAATTTTCCAAGGGGCAATAAGATAAATCGTTAACAAGCCGGAAAGTCCACGCGCAAGAACAGCATAGGTATAACTCATAACGCCATATCCTTTCAACGCGCAGATCAAAACAACAATGTTAAAAACAATCGTCTCAATAATTTGTGGAATAACGAGCTTATCAAAGCGTAGCCGTCTCTCAAGAAGAATTGAGGGAATCGTTTTGAGAGATGAAAAGAAAAAACTGACGACAAGCGCCTGGAAAAGCATGACACCAGAACGTTCAAGATGATAAATTGATCCGACAAACCCTGAGAGGATCAATGCAATAATACAGACGGTAATTACGAGAGCTTGCTGAATCGTAAAGGTTGTCTTCAAATCTTCATCCGTTATAGCTTCTTTTTTTTGAATTAATGCAGCAGCAAGACCGATGTCTGAAAAATAAGAAAGAAAGGCAATTGTTGCAGAAACAAGGAAAAAGACACCAATCTCAGATGTTTTTAGAACAGCATAAAGAACGGTGACAACCGCAAGATTAATAATCTGGATAAAAAATGTCCGTGAGACAAGTGCAAAGACCCCATGAATGGATCTTTTGGTAACTGTAGCGATATCAAGCTCTTCCATAATGTAAATCGTACCAAAGAATGAGACTTTCCAAAATAGCACGAACAATAACCGGGAAGTTGGCCCCAGATTGATGACCTAGTGTTCTTGGATAATGGGTGACGCCAACCTCAGTAATTTTCAATTTTTTTCTTTTTGCTTTCGCCAGAATTTCAGTGGTGATCATTGCTCCTTCCGAGCGGAGCGGCATCAATTTTTCAACAGCTTCTCTTTTAAACATTTTGAATCCGCAATCAATGTCGCGGAAAGAAAAATGAAAAAGAAGAAAATCTCCCACTTTAAGAAGATTCATAAGCAGTAGTCTCTTAAATAATTGGTGGTCCCGTCTTTTTTGCCGGTACCCTATCACCATATCTGATGAATCGATTTTTTCAAGTAAATTTGTTACTTCGGAAAAATCAAATTGACCGTCACCATCAAGAAAAACAATTATTTCGTACCGTGCGTTGGCAAATCCTGAAGTAAGTGCTGCTCCATATCCTCGATTGGGCTGATGAGAAATAACACGAAGATTTTCATTCTCTTTTGCTAGTCTTTCGGCAATTTTTAACGTTTTATCTGAAGAGCCGTCGTCTACCATGATAATCTCCCATTTCTTAGCGACCCGTTCGGCAATAGGAATTGCCTGTTTGACAACATCTTCTATATTATCTTCCTCATTCCAAAAGGGGAAAAAAATTGAAAGTTCAGGTACTTTTTTTTGCATGTTTTGGCTGTTTTCTCCGTGTTGTTATTATACCAAGAATCAAAACAAAAACTCCAGTGAGAGATAGAATATTTGCTGCAATTTCAATCGGGGTTTGTTGAAATGCAAGCACAACAGTATGGGCTCCTTGTGGAATTGTTACTAATATTCCCCGGCCAAAATATGCAAAATATGATTGTGTTCCATCAATAAAGACATGCCAGCCCGGGAAATATGCCTGATAAATAAGTATCTCTGATTTTTCCTTTGCAGCAATAACAGCTTGAATTTTCTGTGTTTGGGCATTAAGAGATTGAACAGTTATTCCATCCTGCAGTGCTATTTTTCCTTGAGGGACTTCATTTGCATTTCGCGGTTTTACAAACTGAGGTGGCATATATTCATCTGATATTCTAGAAGTCGTCCACTGCAATGTCTTACTATTTGTGTAATCAGAAGCATTTATATGCAGATATGTCTGCGGCACAAAAACATCTGAATTAATATAAATAATTGCCAAAAGTAAAATGCCAATCAGGATATAAGAAAAAACTGGACGGGCAATAAATCGCTTAGCTAACCATACAGTACTTCCTCCCAAAAAAGAAATGAAGAATGAGGCAATGAGAATAAACCGCCATGGATATTGAAAGAATGCCATTTGCGGGAAACTATCCCAAATAAATTGTGACGACTGAAGCGTAAGGAAAAGTGAGAAAAGTATTGCAACAGTAAAAAATAATACTACGCCGAATTTTGCTTTTTCTGTTTTCCAAAATAACCACAATGCAATCAAGGATAATAATGCCAAAATGATATGAAGCTTTCCAATTTTAAACGATAATCCATCAACGCACCCAGGAATTGATCCGCCAAATCCCCAAGGACTATTCCATAATTGAGATAGACAAACGAAATGATCTCTATAATCTGCTCCTCCGCCAATTTGAGATAACACATTGGTATATCTCATCTCCGCAAAAACAGGAAGCCAATAAAATCCTGCAAGAAGCAAACCAATAAAAACAATAATAACTGGATAGTATGGTCTATCCATTTTCTCTTCTTGTCTTGCATATATGTAAAAGAGTAACGCAGCAAAAAGAACGAATGGAGATGCCATCATCGCTGTTAAATTATGAGAAAGAATAATACCAGCATAACCGATACTTCCGATGAACACATACCTCCATTGTCTCTCTGAATATGCTTTCCACATTCCATAAAATACTAACGGAATAAAAGCATACGCCCACAATTCTGCTATGTCTCCTCGTACATAGAGATCAAGCGCGTGATAAGGAGCATACACATATAAAAGTCCTGCAACAACTCCTCCCGACTTACCCCAGAATTCTTTCGCGAGCAAATACATAAAAATCCCGGCAAGAATCATCCCAATTCCCATCATAATTTTTGTTGCAATGAGTGAGTCAAATCCTGTGAGGTTAAAAAATCCTCCAACATAATATGCGAGTGGCGCATAAAAATTAAAGATTGGATATCCGTATCCATATCCCAAATCCGCAACCCAACGGACAGGAAAGTCCCCATCCTGTAGAGCTTTCTTCATCTCAAAAACGCGAGCAATTTGCGTATTGTCATGGATAGGAAAAAATCCGGAGACAAACAGGGGCTTAATAGCAAAATAAGATAGTAATAAAACAGCAAGTATTGGTAATAACCTTATAACAATTTTCATAATTTTTTTAAACGAAACAAAATTAGTAACAGTACGCAAAGGCTTATGAGAGAAATAAAATCTGCAACTAAACGCAGCGGCGTTTCACCAAATTCTACCAATACCATATGAGTTCCTTTTGTTACGGGAAATTCCATAAGTCCTTCCGGATTATTATAAAATATTTCCTGGGCTTTACCATCTATCTTCAATGTCCACCCTGGCCAAAAAATAGTATTAATTCTTATCAATAAATTATCTAAACTTTTTGTGGTAAATCGAGTACTTTTATTGTCATCATTCATAATATTTATTGTTCCTTTTCCTTGTAGTATTTCTACATTACTTTCTGCTCTTTGAACATTCTTCTCGTTTGACCATACAGGCCTATACTCATCATGTACAGTAGTTGTTGCTTCATTAGTAAGATAAAATCCTTCACCTTTGTCAAAGTACGTCTTCGGTCCCATAAAAGAGAACGAGGAAAAAAGAACAATACCTGCAAGACAAAAAAGAAGAATAATTTTTCTTGTCATATTACCTATTGCTTCTACAATAAACGCTGCCAAAAACGCTGTTGTAAAAACAAAATAAGAAAGCAAACGAAAAGGAAATTGGACAAATGAAGACGGAATAATTTGCCAAAGCATGCTGCTAAAAGATGTGCTAAAAAATATTGTCAGAAAAGTAATGATAAGCATAAAACCGATTAATAATTTATTATCTGAATACTGTTTTTTCTTTGAGAAAATAAGCACCAAAGAAAAGAAAAAGATGACAAGTGTTGAAATTCCAATTAATTGAATGCCCGCAAAATATTGTAATGGATCTGCAATTGTAGTATGAGAAAAATTGGTCAAAGGAAGTTCAAAAACAGCAGGAATGGTAAAAAACGCTGAAAGCAATATTCCAAAAAGAAAACTTAATAAAAGTTTTTTAAGAGAAAACAAATTTCGAAAAATTGCATAGAGAAAAAGGAAAGGAAGAAATAATAATGCAATTGTATTATGTGAAATAAGCAGTAATCCGATGCCGATACTCACAAATAAAAAACTTTTTCTTTCAAGCATCCAAAAAATAAAAGCAACCCACAGCAATGCAAATATCTCTCCTACCGATCCTCTGGTATACACATCATATAAATGATAAGGCAGATATAAAGAAACAATTGCCCCTGCCATTGCCGGAACTCTTTTTTTGAAAAATTGCAGCAACCAAAAGTAAATAAACACTGTTGTTCCGACAAGAGAACCACCAAGAATAATTTTTATGCTGTTAACAAGACCAATTCTTAATAGATGAAGTGGTATACCAGCATACATAAAACCAGGATAAAGAAATGTGGGGACAGGATATCCATACTCAAAATTCAATCGTTCAAGAAATCGGACGGGAAATTGTCCATCAGTAAGCGCTTGATAAAATGCTGAAAAACGGATTATCATCCACTCTCCGTCATCGGTGAGAAAGAAACCGTGATGAAATAACGGCAAAATTGTCGGAAAAGAAAAAATAATTAATAGACCGATGATGAAAAACCACGTTCTATTTAATTTCGACCACTGCATATGCTTCATCTTTTGCTGGAAATTGGAATATTTGCTGTCCTACAACCTCAGCGACCGGTCTTTCACGATAATTGAAAACTCGCAAGCTGGCTATTCCTGAGGGGAGTTTTTCAGATTTGGTAACAACGAGTGTTTTATGCTGTTTGCGGACACTATCCCAATTAACATCAGTAAATACATATTTACTAAACGAATGGACTTTACTAAATCCCTCAGAATCATCAGGACCTCTCGTCACTGTACTTTGAAACTGACCAGGATCGTAAGGTAAATAATATAAAAGTGATGTATAGATAAATCCTGATGCATTGTCAAAAATGATCTGATCATAATCCTGTTGATGCGCTACAATATACGCAATTAAATACGGATCTTGTGAGCGCCAACTTGCCCCATAAACTATTGGAAAATGGAAATAATATGAGGAGAAATAATAGACAATACAATAACCTGCAAAAAGAATACTAGCAGCAAAAATTCCTAAACGGAGTGGTTGGAAAATCTTTTGTACGATAGAGAATAATGTCGAGATACCAAACGCCGAAAGGATAATAAGTGGCGGAATAAGGAAAAATGCGCGAGTCGCATGCGGAGCTTCTCTCGTATAGGAAGCAACTAAAATAGTAAGACCTGCCCACAAAAGTAACAGAGTCAACCAACGATGTTGCTTTTTGATATATGCAATAAGGCCTGCAGCCATGGTAATAAATTCGAAAAGATAAAACATACCAACATTACCTATGCCATGATTACCGTGATCTGATCCTGAGATAAAAAGAAATGAGGGAGAAAAATAACTGGCAATATGTTGGAAGTAAACATAGCTTGTTTGTATCCATTTATTAAAAAATACTGTTGCCAAGAGTGAGTTATATAATAAAACAGAACTTCTTACCTCAAGAAGTGGCGCTTGGACCACAGCACTTGAATAAAGAAGTGTTCCTTCTGTTGATGTATATCCTCCGGAAGTAAAAACATCAATAAAAAATGGAATTAACAAAAATAACGCCGGTGTGAAAGATATCCAAAAAGTTGGTTTTTTTAAAGGAATTTCTTTTCTATATACGAAAAGCAACATTATAAAAAGCAACGGACTCAATACTTTACAGATGTTATATATATACAAAGAAAAGACAAAACAACATGCAGAAACCATAAGTGAAAAATATTTTTTCGAATCGATAAATAATAAAAATACATACGCTCCAAGAAGCATAAAAAAGAGCGCTGGTACCACTTCAAAGGCCGCACGCGAGAAATGAATATGCCAGGGGTTAATCGCTAAAAGCGCTGTTGCAATGATCGAGAGCTTCTCATCTTTTGTTAATTTCTTAACAAAGAAATAAAATAGAAAAACTGTCAAAAATCCAAAAACAGCTGAAGGGAATCGTACGCCAAAAGCTGTTGTCCCAAAAACAGCAATGGACGGAACAGAAAGATAAATATAGCCTGGTAATTTATATTCACCAAACGCTTTAAAAGAAATTGGATACGATTTTCCGTATTCATCTTTGCCAGTTTTTAAAATACTGTACGCGTTGTAGCCAATAGATGTCTCATCTTGTGCAAGACCATCAGGGATGAGACCCAAATGATAAAACCGTGCAACGAATGCTATAAGAAAAATTATGCAAATCAAGATTTTTACTTTCATACTGTTATTTTCTCATAAATATGAGTAGCCCGACAATAATTAGTATACAAAAACTGATAAATGAAACAACTGCACCATACAAGAATGATTGTGGTTGATAAACAAACGTTACACTGTGTTCACCCTGGGGTACTTCGACAGCACGAAATGTATAATCTGCGCGTAAAATCGGTCTTTGTTTTCCATCAACATAAGCTTTCCAACCAGGATAATACATGTCTGAGAGAAAAAGTAATGCAGGACGATTTGTTGTAACTGAAATCTCAACTTTATTTGGTTTATATGAAACAATCTCAGCCTTACCATTTGCCATTTGCCATTCGCTATTCGCAAAACTTGGCTTCTCTGTTAA
>CAYMJR010000020.1:12684-19176 GCA_964391315.1 uncultured Gammaproteobacteria bacterium
AGAGTATTTGTATTTGCAGCAATGTTTGCGCTGCCATAGCCCCACACCCGGTCAATCCCCGCTTTTTGTTTTATAACAGAAATTATCTGCGCATCGGGATAAACAAGTGCTTGAGGAACAAATGGATTGAATTTCTGAAAAAAATAAAACAAATCAAAAATCGTAATAAGAATAAAAACGACTGCAAATATTTTTTGTCGTTGTAAAAATCGTGATAAAAACCAAAGAATAAAAAAGACGATAAGAATAGCGAATGAGTAAACAATATTTTTACTACTAAAATCTGCATGAAATACTTTATGAAACAATATTGTCGCAAGTAAGATTCCAACGAGCGTCAACATGACAGGAAATACAAATTTATTTTTTTTGTTTATCCATTGATCAAGTCCATATCCTGCAAGAATACTTAAAGAAAAACTTATCAAAAAAATCGCGTTTGTTGGAGCACTTGAAGAAATAATTGGTAAATGAAGCGAATAGAAAAAGAAACTAGTCGGGTTAACACTAATGGAGATTAATAATATGATCACAGTTGCAAGATAAAATTTAAGAATTGTACTTTTCTTAAGAAAGATTACAGAAACAGCAAAAATAAGCGGAATAACACCAACATACAGAGCTGTTTGCGGATATGATTTAGTAAGAAGAAAATTATTTGTTGCAGGATTTCCGTAAAAATCAGGAGATAATAACAAAATTAATTCATTTGGTTTAAGCAATAAATGTTGTAAAAAATAAGAAACATCAAATGATGTCCGCGCAGATAACTGAATTAGTTCAGCAGACGGCAATAATTGTATTGCAGCGATTCCAAGAGAGATAAGAAATGAAAATGCAATAAAAAAAATCGTTTTATTATTTTTTTCTTTTATTGCCACCACTCGGAAAATTGCATAAAGTAATGAAAAAAGAAAGACATAAGAAAACACTTGTAAATGTCCACCAAATGCAGCAAAGACAAGCCCTAATGTGGAAATAAATAATTGCTTGAAAGAAATCTTTGTCGAGAGTCCCTCAATGCCGAACAAAATAAGGGGAAGCCAAAGAATTGTTTGTCCAAAAACGCCATATTGAAAAAATACTGACATGTAGAGCGAACAGGAAAATGCGACTGCTGCAAAAACTGCTCCTTCTGTTTGGAAATTAATTCTTCGCGAATAGAGATAAGTAAAGATAAAAGCCAGAACAATTTGTAACATGAGTGCAAAACTCCATCCATACACAAAAGGAAAAATAAAATATAAAAGATTAAATGGTGCAAAAACTTGTGATTGCAAATTGGCAAGAAGGGGTGATCCTGCAAAATTGTATGGATTCCATAGCGGGATTTGACCTGTTTTCAGCAAGTCGATCACCAATGTTTTCCATGGATAAAGCTGACGGATGACGTCAAAGTATTGATTCTTTGTCGGGTATGAAGCAGGGTTATAACCAAGGTATGAATAATATTTCCATGGTGCATAGTCATGAACTAAGAGGTCACCTGGAAACGGAATGTATAAATGAAAGAAAAATTTATTGAAGAATAAAAGCAGAAGAAAACATAATACGAGCCCTGCAAAAACAATTGGTTTTTTAAACATACTATTTTATTTTTTTCAAAAGAACATTAGTAATACGACGGAAAAATAGAAGAATAAAAATAAAGAGGACAGAAGCAATACTAACAATATCAGTAATCAGTCGTAATATTGTCTCACTAAAAACAACTCGTATATTGTGTTGTCCTGCCGGAACTGCATAGGTAATTTCTCCTCGGTGTAATTGATCCTGAAATTGGATTGGCACACTTTGTCCATCAACGAGGACTTTCCAGCCAGGATAAAATTGGTTGTGATCAACGATTTTTGCAGAAGTTTTTGCATCAATAAGATAGGTGTGAAGATTGGATTTCTTTTGTATGTTTGAAATACTTGCTTTTCCATCAATAACTTCTACACGTGACTTTGGATATGAGGATGCAGGACCTGCTGACCAAATCAAGTTTGTTTCGCCAAAGTAGGTTGTATCCAAAGGATAATTCCAATAATCTGCTTCTTTAATATTTCGAAAACCTAATTGTGGATGCCAATACCACGCAGTTGTTATGGTAACAAGAATAAGTAAGGTAATAAAAACTGTTTTCTTTTTGAAAAATGGAATGTTCAGGAAATAAATACTCAGAAGTGATGTTGCAAATCCAACTGCACCTAAAAATCTCCAAGGGAATTGAAATTGTTCAAAGAGTGGGACATGTTGCCAAAGAAAACGGGACGGTGGTTCCATAATAAAGAATGATACTGCTGCAATAACCAAACAATAGGTGATAAGTTTTCTATCAAACGGAGCAAATTTTCTAAAATGAAAAAGCAACCAACAACCAACTAATAATGCAATTGTATGAAATAGTCCTATTGATATTGGAACATCCCCCATCCGCAAACTAGGACTATTCAAAATATTTGGAATGAAAAAATGAGTAAAAGGAACAAAATTTGCAGCATATAAGTCTTTGGCAAAAAGACTTCCATAGGTATATTTGTGATCAGCAAGCGCAGGAATCAAATAATATGCCGATACTCCAAGTCCGAGAAGTATAGCAAGAATATTTGCAGCGGCTTTCTTTATAGTATCTGAAAAAAGGAGAATAAAAACTCCAGCGATAAGTAAAAAGACTGATCCCGTGGCAAGATGCGAAAGGACCATTCCTGCAGTTCCGAATGCAGTGTAAATTAGTGCGCTGATCCTCGGCTTATTAATAAATAGTACAATTCCGTAGAGTACTAAAGGGAGAAACGTAAAAGCAAACATTTCCCCAATACTTCCTCGGACAAAGATTTCAACGAGTCGGAACGGGAAAAATTGATAAAAGAGTGTTACTAGCAAGGCTTTCTTTTGATCTTTGAAGAATTCCTGAGCAAATAAATACATAAAAATTCCTGAAAAAAGAAAGCTGATCAGTGCAGTAATTTTTAAAGAGGTTACCAATCCCAAACCAATAAAAATAAAAAGAGACATAACCATATAGGGCAATTGGAAAACAAAATCAAAAAGCGGCATGCCATATCCGTAATTTAAGTCCCCTACCCATCTGACTGGTAATTGTCCATCAAGCAATGCTTTATAGAACGCACCTCCTCTAGCTAGATGAGTCCAACCATCTTGCGTGTAAAAAAATAAAGGAGTTGTAAAAATAAAAATGAATGGAAGAAGTGAAACCAAAATAATAATTAGGAGTTCTCTTCTCATTGTGATTGCAGTTGATACAATGTGTAATACGTATTCATATCTAATTTTTTAATTTGAAAAACAGGTGTTGCATGCCATGTAACAGGAGCAATACCTTTTGCCTTACAAGAAGGACAATCTTGATAAAAAACAAAATAGGTCGGCATCTTTTTACTCGCCGCAAGTGCTTCCGCGGGTGGAAGATCATGAATTGGCCAGAAAGCCTGAATCATTACATTTGGGTTATTTACAAGGTACATTTCAAGAGCATATGGCATCAAGCCAAATGTGCCTTGTGTCCCGACATAAATTTTTTGAGTTTTTGCTTTTACCTGAAGAAAACCAACAGTTTCTTTTACCCCGACACCTGATGGCCAATCTGCAACATATTGTTTAATATCTGAATCAGGAACTGAAGCTTTGGCAAAATCAGTAATAATATAATAGTCATTGATCACGAACATCGTGAGAAAAACAATCAAAACAATACTCTGTAACCACAATTTTTTGGCAAACACAATTGCGTAATACAATCCATATCCTCCTAGTATCAAAAGCGGCAGCGTCATGCTCAAAATATACCGTGGATACAACAACCGGGCAATAAATGCTGAAGTCAAAAATGGAACAACAAACCATGCCAAAAGAAGCAATTTTTCTCTAAAAAACGTTTTGCCAACTAAAAATGAACAAACAACCAAAAGAAGAAATGGAATAGTCACATAAATTTGTAACCAATTAATAAGCGGTACGAGATTTGGTAAGAAGTAACCAAATGGATTTGCAAGCATTTCCCGTGGTGTATGAAGAAATACATAATTCTTTTGCGCAATAATATAGAACCACGGTGAAAGCCTGAGAATTGAATACAGCCCATTTGCAATAACTACGACTACGAGAAAATTAACAATAAGTTTACCAAGTCTTTTTTTCCAATCTTTTTTCTTAAAATCAAATAGTAGCAATAAAAATGGAAGTAATGCGAGTGCATAATCAGTACTTGTTTTGGTAAGCATACCAAAACCGGTAATAACCCCAAGGATCATTGCAATATCAAGCCGATTGAAGCGAACCAATAATATTTCGAAATACAATGACCAGATAATAAACATCGCGACCAGCGAATCATAAAGAGCCATTCTGTCATAGACAAGCGAGAATGGATAAATAACATAAAGGAAGCTGATAAACACAGCAAGTTTTTTATTTTTAAATACTTCATTCGTGAGGAAAAATAATCCAACCATTGAACCTAGCCCTGCTAGTACAGACACAACTCTTCCCGCAAGCAAAGGATCATGAATGACCTTCATCAAGAGCATGGCGATCCAAACGTAAATTGGCTGCTTGCCGTCAGTAAGAGAGATAAATCTCCAGGAAGCATCGTTACTTGCGATTTGTGCCCAACGGACATAAATTGCTTCATCGGTAAATATTGGAAGCCCCAGAATGTTGTAAAGGCGTGTAAAGAAATATAGGGCAAAAATAGCTAAACCAAAAAAGATCCAAAAATATTTTTTACGAAATAGCATATATACAAGAGATTATACTAGGCCTTTCTGAAAAGCGCAAAATTATGTTGTAACTTTTAACTTTGTATGTTGAACTTTGGACTGATTTCGGGAGAAAAAGTAGACTATAACAATAATAAAAGAAAGGATATAACTACCTATATAGAGACTACTCAGTACCTGTGGTACTGGTGGATTCCAGTTACCAAGATACAAATATGGAACATATGTAAACATCGCGAAAAAAGAAATAATAATACTTGGAATAAAGATATAATATCTCCAAGAGAGAAATGTTGCAAAAACAAGCGGCGCAACAAGATACCACGGTTGGAAATTCGTTCGATAAGTTGCGACAACAACCGTTATCACCATAAGGACAATTGCGAAGATAAAGAGGAAATCCCATGAAATTTTTTTCTTTCGCAGGTGCGCCAGAAGAACAAAAAGGAAAATAGGCAAAAGAAATACAGTAACAAATTTAATACCTATTGAGATACTAAGAAGAAGAAATGACCACCAATATTTTTTTTGCAGTAAAAAATAAAATGCCCACAATCCGAAAAAGTACATCACAATATCAAGATGTCCTGACACTAGAGATTCAATAACAACAAGTGGCTGCAGACCAAAAAATATAAGTCCAAAAATTTCTTTTTCCGGTGCAATTTTTTGAAATATTCTTCCGATGTAATACATTGTCCCTAAGAAACTGCCCGCCATAAGTAATTTGAAGAGAAAAAATGTCGGAAGGAAAAGTCCAAATCCGAGAAATGACAATGGCACCGTCAGTCCAAGCCAAATCGGTCCATAGGGATATACTCTATGTGTCCACCGCATAAATGACAGCATCGGATCACCAGGAAAATCAAGTGCTTTATGAATATACGGATTGAGATGATAGTGGGTAATAATTTTGGCATCAAAGATGTAGTTAAAAATATCATACGAAAACGCATTGTATGAAAATGTCAAAATAATTGTAGTTATAAAAATTAATTTCCAGACAGTCCTTTTACTGATTTGCTTGGTATGAGCCAAGACTAAAAATCCAAGATAAAAATTGAACAGAATGACAAGCAAGAAAACATAGAAAAACGTCGAAAGCGGTCGATTAAAATACCCTATATATTGGAATACCGAAACAATATGCCTCAGAAAATCAATCCGCGAAAAAGTCAGACTCAAATCAATTTGTGTAAAAGAATAAAGAAAGAGTCCAACAAGAGCAATAATATAAAGAGATGAAAAAAGTTTTATTTTACCCATTTCGAAACTTAACCATTTAACCTTTTATATATCCCCATCATTGCATTTTTCCTAATATGGAGAAGTCCCCTCAATCCTTCTATTGAATCAAAAACAGGATTAACACGACGGGTCTCGACATACAGCCATTTGACGGGAATTTCTTTTATCTTGTAATCTGAAACGCTTGCAAGATACAAAAGCTCTACATCAAATCCTGCTGCGACATTTGATCCTCCAATTTTATGAAATCCCTGATGTAAATTGGTCATTTTTGTAAATAATTCTTGTGCTGCGTTTCGAGTGAACATCTTAAAGCCGCATTGAGTATCGTTGATATCTGAAAGACCGACGATAATTTTACGAAGAAAAATCATTCCCCGCCCCATGAGCGCTCGTGTCCATGGCGCTCCTTTTCGTACTTGTCCCCGTGAGCCGATGACAACATCATATCCTTCTTCAAAATATGGCATCAGCTTATCTATTTCCTCAATTGGTGTTGCTTGATCCATGTCGGTAAACA
>CAYMJR010000021.1:0-19026 GCA_964391315.1 uncultured Gammaproteobacteria bacterium
GGAATTGAATCAGAAGTAACGTTCTTTCCATCACTAAAATATTCATTTTTCTTCAGATGAAAGACATATGTTTTTCCATGATCTTTGATTTCCCAACTTTGTGCCAAGTCAGGTTTGACGCTACCATCATCAGCAACTTTTGTCAGACCGCGCGAAAATTTATTGGTAATAATTTCCGGAAGATTATTTTTTTTGTAGGCACCGACAACGCCAATGGTTTCTCTCTTAAATGCTGGCAAAATAATAGTGAAGTATTTTGATGCAAAAATAAGAATTGCAAAGATCACAAGACCCAGCAAAAAAGAAAGAAGTATTATTTTTCCTGACTTCTTTATGTAGGCTTTAATCAGCCAAAAGATAAGTCGTTTTCGTATTACTAACATAATTTATCTTAATTGAGGAAGGAGCAGTAACACTGAGAGGATCACAAGAATTGCTGCCAGAACGACTGTTGCCCAGACAAGAAACTTCTCAACATTTCTGCGACTTCGATACATTTCGCCGCCTCCGCCAAATACTGGCGATAAACCACCTTCGGGTGCTTGGAGAAGGATTGAGATAACCAGAAGAATTGATACGACAATTTGTCCGCCGATGAGAATATTTTGTATCACAATATGACAATTATACGCTCTTTCGTTTATTCAATCAACCATTTGATGAGTGAGCTAATAAGTGTTACAACAAATGCGACATACAAGTATGCAAAAAAAGTATTAAATCCTATAGCTGGTGTTATAAATCCAAAAAGCGTTGAACGATGATAGTGAAATGCTGTAATAGAAATATCTGCGACAAAAATTGTGAGAAGATAAATAAGAAGTGCATTGATAATCATATTAAAAAAACCAAGAGTGAGAACATTGGCAGGAAAACTGATAATGCTTAAAATTGGCTTGAGAATAACAAAAAAAATCGTGAGAACAAAGCTTCCGATGAGAATGGTATTTATTCCACCTGTTATTGTTACACCAGGAATGAGTTGAGGTAAAAAGAAAAGAATCAATGCATAAATTGCAATATTACGGAGCAGAGTTTTCATAAATATTGAAGATGAGTACACCCATGCTAGCAAAAGGATTACAGGGTGTCAACGACCCCCTACGGCTCTTCTTACGGCTCTTCTTATTTCTTCCGGTGTTGGGTTAATTACTCCGGCTGGAGGATTAAGGGGTATTGCAAGAATGTTTGTTATAGCATCCGCTGTTGCACTAACAGGAGATTGAAAGCGTCGCTCTTCAGGTGATTGTGATGCAAATGCTTGTTCAAGACGTCTTACATTTCTTATTGTCGTGCTAACATAACCAGGGTTACGAGAACGAAGTAATTTTACTAAAGTTTTGTTGAGAGAGGTGGTTGCTGTTTCTTCCTCTTTTTTAAGAATAAGGCGTTTATCTCCATCTGCATGTTCCTCGATCATTTCGTTTGTAGCTTTAGTAGCATACCAGGTTCTTAATGCCTTTAAAACGTCTACTACTTCTGAAGGGATAGTAGACCGATAACGGTATCGGATCGCTTTTATAAGCTCACTTGGAGTTTGGGACGATTTATCCTCAGGTTCCGGTTGGTAAGTCGCATAATCAAAACCTGCGGCTTCCAAATTACGTACCCATACATAATCTCTAACAGCCTCTTTGCCCATAAAGGATGAGTATACTCTTAGCTGATCTAGATTGTCAAGTTGATGAGCCTGTAAGAGGATGATGTTATTTTTTGAAGCCAGCAATTTTTCGAATATGTTTTGCTGTTTCTTTCAATCCGGGCACTGGCATTTTATCAGCTATATCTGAAACCCAGGCGACAATTGTTGCATCTGTTCTTGCGCCAGTTGCTCGTAATCGTTGAAAAGGTTGTATAGCTCTTCTCACTCCGCCATAGGGGAAATCTTTTTGAAAAACAACTTCACCTGAAGAGATTGTTCCCGTCACTCGATATGCAGGGCCTTTGTAATTACCTACTTGAGCATCAGGAACTTTAGTGATTTGTGACCGTAAATTAAATTCAAGAGCTTTACCTACTCGTTTTTCTACTGGTCTTTCTAGTTCTTTAACATTGCCCATATGCCCACTAGCTGAACACTATCACTCTAAAACAAAAAAATCAAGAGATAAAAATCTGCGGGATAGACTCTTGCGTCCAAGGAATTTCCGGAGTATTATGGAACATACGAAAAATCTATGAACACAGTCATCTGTCCTCATTGTAAAAAACCTGTTGAGATCTCCGAAGCTCTCAAACATGAATTTGATGAAAAACGACTCGAGGAAATTAACGCTCAACACCGCAAAGAACTTGAAGATGTAAAAAAAGCCGCAGAAGACGAATCCGCTAAAAAGATTAAAGAAAAATTTGAAGTAGATCTTAAGAGAGCAGAAAAAGAAAACGCTGATAAAGACGCGCGGATTAAAGACCTTTTTGAGAAAATAGAAAAGATGATGGACGAGCAATCAGCATTGAAAAAAGAAAAAGATGAATTAAAGATTGAAATGAAAAAGAAATTTGAGGAAGACGAACAGAAAATACGGGAAGAAGCAGTAAAAAAAGCTGAAGAAGAACAACATCTGAAAATGCTCGCAAAAGACAAACAATTGCAAGATACACTCAAAGAACTTGAAGATGCCAAAAGAAAATTAGAACAAGGCTCTCAGCAAACACAAGGAGAAGTTTTTGAACTCGAATTTGAAAAATTGCTCCAGTCTGAATTTCCACATGACAAAATAAAACCTGTTGGCAAAGGAGTAAAAGGTGGAGATATTATTCAGGAAGTCTGGGATGCACGAGGCAATTACAATGGCAAGATTCTTTGGGAATTAAAAAATACCAAGACCTGGACAGAGGGATGGATTGATAAATTAAAAACTGACAAACGTGCAATCAATGCAGAAGAGGCGGTCATCATTTCTGAAGTATTGCCGAATACTATTAAGACAGCAGGATTCCGCGAAGGCGTTTGGGTGACACAAAGAACTTTTGTCGTCGGACTTGCATCAGCACTTCGTGCCAATCTTATTCAACTGTACTATGCCAAAAATGCCAACAAAGGCAAAGATGAAAAAGTTGAAGCCATATATGCATATTTGTCAGGCGTTGAATTCAAACATCGCATTGAAGCAATTATCGATGCATTCTCTAATTTACAAACGGATATCGAAAAAGAAAAACGTTATTTTTCAACGAAATGGGCACGCGATGAAAAAAATATTCGCCAAGTCATCGACAATACTTTTGGTATGCACGGTGATTTCAAAGGACTCATGGGAAGTACCCTACCGACGATCAAAGGCCTCGAAGTTGCAGAGTTGGAAGCAGGAGAAGAATAATATACATGATTCAAACTATCTTTCTATGACTTACCCAACTTTCCAAGAGGAATTAATATTATGGAACCAGGGATTGAAATATGTTGCAGGTGTTGATGAAGTAGGACGCGGATGCTTTGCCGGACCGGTCGTGACAGCTGCTGTGATACTTCCACATGATTTTAACTCTTCAATACCTGTCAACGACTCCAAAAAGCTTTCCCCAAAAATTCGCAAAGAACTCGCGGGAGTGATAAAACAACAGGCAATTTCTTTTGCCATCTCAGAAGTCTCCGTGGAAGTAATTAATCAAGTTGGCATCGGAAAAGCAACCCAACAAGCATTTGTTCAGGCTGTTAATAAATTATCAAAAAAACCTGACCACATTCTTATCGACGCATTTTTTATTACTGATCTTCCCAAACATAATCAAAAGCCAATCATTCATGGCGATTGCATCAGTATTTCAATTGCTGCCGCATCAATCATAGCCAAAGTCTATCGGGATGAATTAATGGAAATATTACACAATAAATATATCCAATACGATTTTGCAACTAACAAAGGCTATGGAACAAAGAAGCATCGAGAGGCGATAGAAAAATACGGACTCTGCGATTTACATCGTACTTCCTTCAATTTAGAAAAATTTCTTCCAGCATAAACAACAATTTAACAATATTTTATATTGCCAATGTCGGCATTCTCACCAAATCTTCCAATTCACTATATATTTGTTGAATTTTATTTTTCTCTTCTTCATTATGTCCAATATCATAATGCGAAAAGATTATCTGTGCATGTTGTGAAACAGGTTGAGCAACCTGTTGAGTTTGTACGTTGGTTTCCTCAATCATTCCTAAAGCTTTTTTCTTTTCTTCAAGAATTGCCTTTTCTGTAATCCACAGGTTGGCTTCGTGATATTTCTTAAGATAGTTTTTGATTTGTTTCATCATTTTTTGTTTCCTCCTGAGGCCATTATAGGCAAATTTCAGCCACAAACTTGATATTTTCTTTATAAAAACGCCACAAAATCTATAATCTTCCTGTAAGGTTAATATCAAGCCCAAAAGGTCATTCCAAGTTATACTGCGTGCATATGGAAGGACAAACTGGTATAGTAAAAGAAATGAGTTCACCGCAATCAACACCGGAGATACAGCAAGAGCCACAAGCGAAAGCTGAGAAAAGTACTGCTGACGCTGTTGACCCGAAACCTACCACAAGAACTCAAGAAAAACCTGTGGAATCTGAAGCTAGCCAGAAACAGGATATCGATAATACTGACAATGATAAAGATCCGACAAAAGAACAACCCGAAGAAAAAACAAAACAAAAAGAAAAATCAAAACCTACTGAAGAAGAACTGACTGCTGAGGAAATTGAGCAAGGTCTCGATAAAATGTGGGAAGGTCTTGATTCTGATCCTCAAAAGAAAAAAGCATTCGAGAAATATCTTGCTGAACTCCTTTCAGAAAATGATGTAGACAAAAATAAGGGTGAAAAATTAATTGAAACCTCGGCAGAATTGCTTCGATTACTAAAACTTGTCTTCGCTCTTATTATTATGTATGTGACAAATCCGAAAGATGGATATACAGGAGAAGATTTTAGCCTATCAGAAACACCACCTGAAGGTGATGAAGGTTATGACTTACCCGGAACTGATCGTGGTCGTGGTGATCCTGCTTCTCATGAGTCATGGAGAAATGTACGAGAAGGCGTCCGAAAGATATCAGAACCTCTTCCATTTAATCAATTCATGGATCTTGTTCTTAAAATTAATGCGGATAATCCTGTTAAAAAATTCAAAGTGAAAAAAGAAGAGACAAGGAATGAGAAAATATTAAAAAACTTGATGAAAAATAAACTCATAAAACAAATTACTAGAAAAATTACTACAACCGGGGCAAAGGCAACTACTCTAACTTCTCGTCGTTAAATTTTCTTTCGAATAAAAAGAATTATTCCTAGTACAAATACAACTACAAAAACAGATAGAAGAACGATAGCTAAATTACTATCAAATGATGAAATTTTTGCTATTACTTCACGTGGTTCTCTTGTAGTAAAAAAAACACCAAATGTTAAAAGAAAAAGTACAGAAATCGGCCAAAGAAGATACATATATTCTCTTTTATCCTAACTGTTCGAAAAAAGATAATCAACACTACAAATATTACGTAATTGATTCTGTTTTTATTTTTTTCTTATCAATTGATAAATCCTTCAGAACATTATCCATACTTTGAAGAAAAGGAGGAGGACCGATAATAAAAAAAGTTTGTTTGTGGATTTGATCTACTTCTTTTTCAATAATTTCCTTCGTAATAAATCCAGAATATGATTTTGCTGAAGGAGGACTTGAGAGTTCAGAAAAAATGTTTATGACAGCAAAGGAAGGAATTATTTTCTGAAGTTGTATTAATTCCTTTTCATATGCAATTGTTTCAGGAGTGCGATTTCCATAAAGCATAACCAGTGAAGATGGTTTATCTTTGTTTGCCGCGATAAAACGAAGCATAGACATAATCGGTGAGATACCAATACCACCAAGAAGAAAAACAGCTCTATCAATTTCTTTGTTCCAGGTAAATGTACCTGTATTTTCAGAAAGAAAAAAAGTATCACCTTGCTTTTTTTTGCAAAATGTTTGAGTCCAAGAACCATACACTTTGATGCAAAATTCCAAATAATTCTTTTCCAAAGGAGAAGATGCAATAGAAAAAGGATGAAATTCTAAAGGATTTTTATATGTTGGATTTGCAAGGTAACAATATTGTCCTGGGAGAAAAGATGGAATTTGTTGTTGATTTAAAACACACTGAAAAATATAAGTATCATCTAATTCTTGTTTTATGTTTTGAATGACTGCTTCAGAATATTTCATTATCTTTCTATATATTCAGGTGCGTTCACTGAACGATCTATGATCGTTGTTGGTAATTCCTGATGATAAACTCCTGAAGGTATAATGCCACAACCGCCAAACCTGTCCATCATACGAAGCTGTACAAGAACATCCTCTCCTGCATGTTCATTGGGTAAGTAATTCCAAAAAGAAAATTCCCCACACTCGCTTAATTTTTTGGTGTCATATAACACACATCCACCTACCCAAGCTATTTTATAAGTAAGAGGATTTGCAGGATCAAGATTAAGTTTTTGTGCAACATGTAATATATTTGCAGCGTTATGTAACCGGAAGCGGTTCCATTTTTCTCCCTTAACGACAATTTTTTCTGGTTTGACTTGTTCATTCCAAAATTCAATGTGTTCTTCTTCTGGTCGGAAATCGTCTGAAAAACTTAACCCAATAGGTGCGCATCCGACAAAGCCGCATTTCTCTTTATTCATCACGGAAATCATGTTTTGAAAGACATAGGATTCCAGCAACAAGTCATCATCCAGAAACAAACTGAAAGGAGATTTTGATTTACTTAAAAGAAAATGTCTTTGTTGGGCAAGTCCATGACGGGGAAGATTTTTTAGAATAGTAACAGAACAACCATGACTTTCTAACAATCGATAAACTGTTTGAAGAGTTTTATTTTCCATTACTTCGTCACTTTCCGACTGGTCGGAAATAACAATGTCAAATTGTTGATATGTCTGGTTTGCAAGACAAGTAAGAGTTGCTAATAATGCATCAGTTCTTTCATACGTTGGAATAAGAATTGTTATTTCTTTCATAGATAAGCATGTCTGTTTGTTTGTTCAAGTAAATGCAAAGCTTCTGTCACTACTTGTAAAGGATTTCGAAGTGGTAAGGCATGGGCAGGAATAGAATTTTCTACAACTTCATGTTGCAAGGATTTTGCTACCTGAAAATAGAGTACTCTTGCGGGAACTTGCCATGGTGTATGCTGTGGATTGGTAAGTGCATAGAGATCAATAATTGGCGTTTGGACTGCTGCAGCAATATGAACAGGACCGGTATTATTGGAAATAAGCAGTGATGAAATAGAGATAAGTACAATAAATTCTGCAAGTGACAATGATCCTGCAAGTGACACAACCGTGTTTTTTGACTCAGAGATAATATGGTTTGCTAATGTTATTTCATTTTCATTTCCTGTACAAATAACTTGATATCCCAAATCATTGAGCCGTAAAGCGATTTGAGCAAATCCAGAAGGGGAGTACTGTCTTTTAACAGAATTTGCTCCTGGATGAAGAAGAATGATTGGTTTTGTGAGAGAAATATTTTTCTTCGCAAGAATTTTCTCTAAACTTTTTTTTGCAGATAATGGAATTTGCAGAGATAGCCTTGTGTTACTTGTTGTAGCATCGATATATTTTACCAGTTCCAATTGCCGTTTTACTTCATGCCGGATTGTTTGATGCGGTTCTGTATCTTGTATCCAATCAGTAAGCAATGCATACGGTTTTCTTGACGAATATGCCAAACGCTGAGGAATATCAGCAAGATAACAGAGGAGTGCTGAAAGCAAGGCATTTTGACTAAAGGTAGTAAAAATAATTGCCCGATCGAACTTTTTTTGTTTAAGTAGTTGAATTAGGTCTAAGAAATCTTTACTCGTTGTCGTACCATTCTCCATTTTCTCCCAAGGGACTTTAACAGTTATAACTTCGTCAATTTCTGGAATAAATTGTGCAATAGCTTCGCCTGATGGAGAAGTTAACAAACTCAATTGTGTCTGAGGATATGTTTCTTTTAAAGCACGAAATGCAGGCGACGTCATCAACACGTCTCCCATACCATCAGGTCTTACACATAAGATACGTTCTTTAGTATTTTTTGATAAATTTTTCATCATTATTCAGTTAATGCTGTACTTTTTATTTGTTTAATAATCTTTGTCGTTGATTTATCTTTAATAAATGGGAGAATTTCCACAGTGCCACCATTGTTTTCTACAAACTCCGATTCAGGTAACATTTTTTTTTGATAATCTCCTCCTTTTACAAAAATATTTGGTTTGATCTGTTGAATAAGAGGAATAGGAGTGTTTGTTGCAAAAGGAATAATATAATCAACACTGCTCAATCCCGATAATACCTGAACTCTATCAAACAATTTATTGATTGGCCGGTCATTTCCTTTTAATCGTTTAACGCTCGCATCACTATTAAGTCCAACGAAAAGATAATCACCAAGCTGTTTGGCACGGTTTAAATAGTCAATATGTCCACGATGAAGAATATCAAAACATCCGTTGGTAAAAACAATTTTTTTTCTTTCTTCTTTGAGATGTTTAATCAACAAAGATAATTCATCTTTCAAAAGTAATTTTGTTTGCGTTGCAAATGATAATAAGAGTTCTTCTTTAGAACACGTTGCCGTACCATCTTTTTCAACAACAATTGATGCCGCTGCCGCTGCAATTTCTGCAGCAATTTTCGTCTGCGCACCAAGTGTTAACGCAAAAGTAAATGCGGCAGTATACGTATCTCCTGCACCAGCTGCTTTATTATTTTCAACTGGTTTTGTAAAGGTACGATAAACACTTTTCCCTTTCTCAAAAATTGCACTCCCGTCAACATCAACAGTGAGTGCAATAATCTGTGCTTGTGTTTTGTCAATCATAGCATTTTTATAAGGAATGAGTGTTGTCAATCGATTTTTATCAGGATTCATCGGGAGATCAAGTAGAGAAACAACTTCTTGATAATTGGGTTTGACAAGCGTTGGTTTAAGAATAGCAAAACGTTTTGGATCTTTTGCATCAACAACAATAATTTTTGATTGATTTCTTTTTAGTTGTATAAGCGTTTCAATAACTTTTGGTGTTATGATGCCATATCCATAGTCAGAAATAATGATTGCATCAAGTGTTGGATATAAATCAATAAGTGTATTAATTACTTTTTTTTCAAGCTTTTCATTTAACGAAATAGTATGTGTTGATCCAGAATCAAATCGTACTAATAATTGATCACTGGCAATCACACGTTTTTTTGTAATAGTTTGTCTATTTTTATCTGAAAAAATAAAATTGGTATCAATAGTGTATTTTCTGAGTAAATCTTTTAACACCTGTCCTTCGTCATCAGTTCCAACAATAGATACATAGTGTGTTTTTGCACCTAACAGTGAGAGATTGACAGCGGTATTTGCTGCTCCTCCGGGTTGGTAAACTGCTTTTTGAATATCAACTATAGGAACTGGTGCCTCACGACAAATTCTTTTTGATTCTCCTTGTAAATAAACGTCAAGCATAGCCTCCCCAATAACAAGAATTGAGCTGTTTTTCTTTTGTGTCAAAATATCAATAGTATTAAGTTTACTCATAATAAGAATTAATTATTTTTACTGCTTTAAAAAAGTTACGTACAATAACGTCTGGTATTCTTTCGCTTCCGATCCGCCATTCTGTTTCATTGCCATTGTCAATAAGAATTGTCTGACAGCCGGCTCGTTTACCAGCTTCACAATCATCCAAAATATCCCCAATCACAAATGATTTTGATAGATCAATACGGTGTGTTTTACTGGCACGATAGAGTAGTTCTGGTGAAGGTTTGCGACATCTGCATTTTTTTGTATATTTAGCAATTTTTCCCTCTGGATGGTGAGGACAGTAATAAAATCCATCAAGAGACACACCATAGGGTTTAAGCAGCTCTGTTAATTTTTTATACGATTTCTGTAAATCTCGTTCATCAAAATATCCTCGTGCAACACCTGATTGATTTGAAAAAATAATTAGTTGATATCCAAGGCTTGAGAGCATTCGCAAGCCTTCCCCGACAAATGGCATCAACATTATTTTTTTAACATCAACGTTGTAAGGAATATTTTTTACTACTGTTCCATCTTTGTCCAAAAATATTGCTTTATTCATCATTATGGCAGTGACCACTCAAGTGGTGGAATCATCATTAGTTCAGGAATAACACTTTTTTCAGGCTGGAGAAGAACAAATTTGATTGCTTGAGCAACATTTTGAGGATCTTGAAGCCATGAGAAATCCATTTCGGGAAAACGTTCGACAACATGTGCTGTTTTCATACCTCCTGGAATAATTGTTGAAACCCGGACATGTGATTTTTTCTCTTTTATTTCTGTAAATAACGACCAGGAAAGGCCACGAAGAGCTGCTTTTGACATATGATACAGACTTGCATTGGGCCATGTCCGAAGTGATGCAGTTGAGCCAATATTGATAATATGCCCACTATCCCTTTTATACATATCAGGAAGAATATAATGGGTTAATAAGAAAGGTCCTCGAATGTTTACATGAAAAACTTTATCAAAATCTGAAAGAGTATATTCTTCAACTGGTTTTGGATCGACATCAAGTCCTGCATTGTTGATCAGTACATCAATTTTGTTATATTTCTTTATTACTTTTTCAATACCATTTTTGATGCTTTGTTCGTCCGTTACATCCATGACTACTGTATCAGCTACTTTTTCAGCAATGTGTTTTAGTTGTTCCTCTTTGATATCCGCAGCAACAACAACAGCTCCTTCCTTGCTCAAAACTTCTGCAGTTGCTTCACCTAGTCCTTGTGCTGCTCCAGTAATTAAAATGACTTTATCTTTAAGATTTTTCATGAGTTTATTTGTTATTTTCTAAAACTCTAAAGGGCGCGCCCGTTTCTTTTTGTTCTGAAAATTGGAGTTCTATTAATTCTGATAAGGTATGAATAAGATGAGTATGTATTTCCTGAATATGTTGCGTATTATGTGAAGGAACAATCAATGAAATATCAGAATAATCAATCATTTTCCCTCCACCATTTCCAGTTAAAGCAATACAAATAATATTCTTTTTATTGGCGACAGTAAGTGCCCGTAAAATATTTTGTGAGTTTCCACTCGTACTAATTGCCAGTAACACATCTCCTGTTTTGCCATATGCCTCAATTTGCCGTGCGAAAATATCGTCATAGGAAAAATCATTACTCACTGCTGTCAACACAGCAGGATTATTTGACAATGCAAATGCTGGTAATGGCTTTCTGTTTTTAAGTTTAAAACGTCCCACTAATTCTGCAGCAAAGTGATTAGCGTCGGATGCGCTACCACCATTTCCACAAAGATATAATTTACTTCCTTGTTTAAATGCGTAGGAAATAATATGTGATGTATGTGAAAGTGAAAGACTTAGTTTTTGCTGTGAAAGTTTTATTGTTTCAATCAGAGATTGGAAGTTGGTATCAATAATATCAGTCAGCACGGTGTTGACTCTATGAGAGGCTGTTTTGAGATAGAGAATTTTTTCATACACTTTTTGTAATGCATTGGTAATCGTGCTCCATGTAAAAAAAGTATTTACTCGTTTCAATGCATTTTCAGCAAAATTGTTTGCTCTTTTCGTATCGACAAGTACTTCCTGTAATTTTTCTGCAAGTGTATAAGGATTTTTGGCAGGAACCAAAAAACCTGTTTTTCCATCAATGACAGTGAATTGAATTCCGCCAACGCGAGATCCGATGACAGGAGTTCCACATGCCATCGATTCAAGAGGGGTTATTCCAAATGGTTCATACCATGGGGTTGAAACAAAGGCGTCTGCCGAATTGTAGTAAAACCGTAATTGATCACGAGTTTTTCTTCCTGTAAATATAACATCATGTAAAACTCCCTCTTCTTTTGCCAATTGTTGCAATCTTCCAATTTCCGGAGTTTGTGCTATATCTGGTTCATCAGAATTTCCGCCGACAATAAGCAACTTAACAGGAAAGGGAATAAGTTTTTTTACCTTTGACAAAGCACGAATGACTGTGTCTATTCCTTTTCTGGGAACAAGTCTTCCAAGCTGCAGAATATACCGTGTTTTCGTATCAAGTCCAACTGCCATTTTGGCAACTGTTTTATCTATTGGAAAAAATCGGTGAGGATCAAATCCACAAGGAACAATACTAATCTTACTCCGATCACATTGATAATAGGTAAGTAAATCTTCCTGATCTTGCGGACATTCTGCGATAATTTGATCTGCTTCATTAATTACTTTTTGTTCAATCACAAATCGTTCATCAGGGAAACTATCTTTGTCACCTTGATAAATTCTTCGTACTTTACCCAATGCATGAAAGGTAACGACAAAAGGAATTCCTAATTTTCTTTTGAGGAGTCGAGCAATTTCAGCAGACATAAAAAAATTTGCATGAATTAGTTGATATCCATCTTCGTGTTCGATAAAAGAAAGACAGTCTTCATAAAATTCCGAAAGATACTTGATAATTTTTTCTTTAGGAATAACTTTCTTTGGACCTGCTTTAATATGAATAATTCGCACACCATTTTGACATTCGACAACTCGGGGCAATTCAGGATTATCCCACCTTGTAAATATCGCAACATCATATCCCAACAAAGCCAAGTGTCGTGAAATCTGATCTACATAGACATTTTGTCCACCACTGTCAGTTCCACCACTTACCGCAAGAGGAGATGCATGTTCTGAAATAATTGCAATTTTTCTTTTCATAAAAGCGCGGACACCTCCTTTGTAGGAAAATCTCTCATTTTTTGTGTAGCACCCATCACTACATTCTTGAGAAATTGTTCCCAATCAGAAACAAATCTTTGAATTGAAAACCGGTTCTGTGCCGTTTGTTTTGCTGCTTTACCCAAGCGGAGAGCGAGCGTTTCATCTGAAAGTAGCAATTTCATTTTTTCAATCAGAAAAGGCAGGGAAGTACTTACATAACCATTTTTTTCATTCTCAATAACTGTTGGTAATTCCGTTGTCGCAAAAGTAACAATAGGAAGTCCTACCATCATTGCTTCAATAAGTGATAATGATAAACTTGTATAGCGAGCAGGATAAAAAAAGAATCGATATTCTGAAAGAACAGATGGTAACTTTGATGGCGAAATCTCTCCTAACCCACCCAAAGATTCTGATCCCATACCGATAAGGTCCAAGGGGATTTCTCGTCTGACAGTTTCAAAAATATCGAGTCCCAACCGTCGCCCTCGTTGCGACAAATTATTAATAACAATAACGCCTTTTTGTTTTTGTCTCAGAGTTTTTCTATTTGGCGGCATTGTAACTCCATGTTCGATAACAGTTGTTTGAGTACGTCCGCAATCCCACATAAGTTGATTAAATGAAGTGACATGAACAAGAGGAATAGAGGAGTTATAAAGAAGATGTTTGGTATCTGTCGGATGATTTCTTGGAGGATCGTGTTCAAGAAAAACTTTGGGTGTGTTACGAAGTTGATCATCTGATAAAATTGTAACCTGGTCTTCAAAAAAGTTTTGTGTAGAGCGAGTTGGATTATAGTTTGACTGAAAAAGAATACAGTCAAACTGCATGTTTTTAACATCTGTTGCTGGAATTTCTTTTACATTTTTTCCCCATGGAAAAGTAGGAGATCGCCCAATATAACCTGATTCTGCTGGATTTTTCACGGGAAGATAAAAAAGACAATTTGCTTGTGACAAATAATACAAATAGTTGCCATGGACATGCCAAGTAAGAATTTTTAATGGTTGTTTCATAAAGATCTCCTTTCTAAAAATAATGATGCTTCATCTAAAACCCGCTCAGTTGTGTCTTTCTCTGTAGCTCGGATAACTTTATGAAGCTTTTTATTACGTGGTGCCCACCGAGTAGAATCAACGTTACAACAGATAACAACACTATTAGTATGTAAGGCGTCAGCAAGATGTGAGATACCAGTGCAATTAGTTACTACTAATTGTGAATTTTTAAGTAATGCAGCAGTTGCACCCAAAGACAATTTTCCTGCAAGATTAATTGGATGGAAAGTCATTTGCTGCACAATGGTTTGGATCAGAGATCTCTCTTTTGCAACTCCTGTAAAAACTACTTGATATCCCTGTGCTCTAAAAAAATCTGCAATAAATGAAAAATGCTTCGCATTCCATCGTCTTTTTTCATCTCGCGCACCAGGATGAATACAAATATATGATTGTTTTTTCAGTAATATATATTCAGGTAACATTTGCAATTCTTCACGATCTGATGTAAAAACAGGAAACTCGAGTAAAGTATCTGGCGGCACCATTCCAAGATTTGTAACAATAGATAAATTTCTCTCTATTTCTGATTTATCATTTTGATAGGGAATAAAGGTTTGATTGTTTGGACAACCATTGTTTTCGGTAAATGATCCTGCAGTTACTTTTGCTCCCAGTTGATTAATAAACGAATTGGTAACCGAACCATCTCCCTGCATTTGGATGAGTAAATCAAATTGCTCTTTTCGTATGTTTTTGAGAAATGCTGCAAACTTTTTCATATTTACTTTTTGCTCAGGCAGACCTACGTAACCTGGAAAGGGAATAAAGCGATCAATATATTTTTGAAATCTTTCAACAAATTCACTCGCCCATGGCAGCCCAATCAATGTTACTTCTGCTGATGGATAAGCGCTTCGCAAAGCCCGAAAAGCAGGAATAGCACAAAGCATATCTCCCAACTGTAATGCACGTAGTACTGCTATTTTTTTTGCTGAAAACTTTTTCATATGGGTGAAGCATTAGTCTAAAGCGGAGATATAATAGCTTCTTGAAGAAGGGGTAAGAGCTATGTAAATATTTCTTCTTACCTAATTTTCTATAAGTCTTTACATAATACTTACAATTTGTTAATCTACCCACTTCATATGTTTAAAGACCTGCCTAATAAAATTTATAATTTGTTTCCAGCATTACGATATAAGAATTATCGCTTATACTTTTTGGGGCAACTCGTATCATTTACTGGATCCTGGCTGCAAGGTGTTGCATTTGGATGGCTAGTATATTCACTGACACATTCTGCATTTTGGCTTGGCGCTGTCTCAGCTATTTCATCATTACCCACATTATTTCTTTCACTCTATGGAGGATTATTAGTTGACCGATATGACCGGAAAAAATTGCTTATTATTACCCAAGGAGCACTCCTTATTTTTGCTTTTCTTTTGGGAATTTTGACGTTGATGCATACACTAACACTCCCTGTACTATTAATACTTACACTTTTGTCAGGTATTGCAAATGCGATTGATAATCCTGTTACACAAGCGTTTGTTGTTGATGTTGTCGGCAAAAAACATCTCCCATCTGCTGTCGGACTGAATTCTACGATCTTTAATACTGGACGCGTATTGGGTCCTGCAGTAGCAGGATTTCTTATTGGACTCGTTGGTCTTGGTAATATTTTTCTAATCAATGCTGCATCATTTCTGGCAATTTTAGGAAGTCTTTACTTTATTCAAATTAATAAAAAACAAATAAAGAAAAAAGATGAAAATCCAATGCAGGCTATTAAAGACGGAATCTCATATTCTTATTCTCATCCTATCATTAAAATTCTTTTACTCACTGCTGGAATGGGTGCAATCTTTTGTTTTTCTCAGGCAACGATTATGCCAGTTTTGGTCGAAAAAGTATTTCAAAGTGGAACTCAAGTATTAGGATATCTCTTATCAGCAACTGGTTTAGGAGCTCTTGTTGGCTCATTGATTATTTCTTCCCAGTCTAAAAAATTTCAACCATCACTTTTTATTGTAGCCGGAAATTTGTTCTTTCTTATTTCTACTTTTATATTCTCTTATACCCATAATTTGTTTATTGCCTTAGTGTGTATGGCTTTTTCAGGTTTTGGATTAACTTTGCAATTTTCGACAATTTATTCATCCATTCAGAATTTGGTTAAGGAAGAATTTCGCGGCCGTGTCTCAAGTATTTATGTGTTACTCTTTATTGGATTTTCGCCTTTAGGTAACATGTTTATTGGGAGTCTTACCTCCTTTCTTGGACCACAATTAGCAATCCGTCTTTGTATTATTATTACTGCTTTGTATGGTATGGCTATTGCTTTCTACCTACCAAAAGTGAGAAAACTGTTTAGTACCTACAAACAAAAAGAAAATCTTTAAAGAAATGATTCAACTGCAGTAATGACATCTCCCGTTGAAATACGTGTGATAAATGATGTTTCATGCTGACACTCTCTGTTCAACTCTTCGAAAGGGTATTCAGAAACACAATCTCTATTACATAAAGGACATCTTACAATCCACGAACTCAGACAAATATTGTTACTTCTAAAAAAAGGCGATGCATTAATCAGATTGGGACCCCAGTAAAGTCCAACTGTTTTTGTACCTACAGCATCTGCCAAATGAAGTGGCCCAGTATCGTTTGCAACAACAACATTTGCTAAAGATAAAAGTCCTGCCAATCCATTCAGGGAAAGTTTATTATAAAAATTCTCTGCAGGATACTCCATATGATTGATAACCTTTTGAACAATATTCTTTTCATCACCACTTCCTGTGATAACAATAGTAAACCCTTTCTTTGCAAAATAATCTCCTATCTTTGCATAGCAATCACAGGGCCATTGTCTTTTTAGATCAGTTGCTCCTGGATGTAAAACAATAAATTTATTTTTGTTTAAAAGAAGCTGTATTGCTTCAGCAGTGTCAAACATTGTTATGTTCAATGACGGCATAATCCTTGCCGTTTTTGCACCAACAAGTCCGACAACTTCAAGACAACGTGCAATTTCGCTTTGATAATAATGGTAAGGAATTGACTTATCTAATTGCAAAGCATTATCTGTCTTAGTACCAATTGTCATTCTTGCACCCAGATTCTTTGTAAACCCATTTGAATATTTTCCTCCGCCATGAAGCTGGATTGCAAGATCAAATTGTTCCTTATGCATGGCACGATAAAATTTTTGTAATTCAGCATGAATTGTTACATACGATTCTTCCATGCCTACTCCTTTTACAGGAGGAATAACAATTACCTTATCAACAGGAGAGAAACGTTTGGACAAAAAATCCTGATGCCATTTTTTCCCAAGATATACTATTTGTGCTTTCGGAAATGTTTCTTTAAGCGCTGTTAATGCAGGTAACGAAAAAATGTAATCACCCAACCCACTACTCCTCACCACTGCAATTCTTCGGAACTCCTGCATTCTGCTTATTCTATTTGACCAATTCCTTGAGCGACGTCATTTGGACTATTAAATTTATCCATAGGAACACTTTGCAATGTTTCTATCACGTTTTGGTCTGCTCCTTCTTCTCGAGCTATTGCTACTAGCTCATTTTTGTCTACAGGATAATCAACGCCTTTTAGAAATTTTTGTACCTGTATCGGATTTACGTGTTGCATATAATCACTTCCTTTCTTATCACGCGAATGGGTATATTGCAGAAAAAAATTAAAAAAGAGTTAAAATAACTGTCGTAAGCGGGTAAGAATACTATTTATTTTCGTTTTCGTTTTATTTGATTTGCTCTGAGTAATCCACTATAAAAAGCTGATGGTGCCATGAGAAAGATAGCTGCTAACTGGGACCACGAAGCAACTTTGCCCCATTGAGCAATTAAAGAAACTAAAGCAATACTTCCCATAAGGATTGCTAACGCTTTTACGTAGGCAAGATTTTTCTTTTGGACCAAAGATGCAGTAACAAAGCCGCTAATTCCTGCAAATACAATGCCATAGACAATTGTTAAAAGCATAAATCCTGTGCTTACGTTACTATGAATATTTTGTCCAGAAAATTGAAAAAGCAGTACAGCAGAAAGAGCAAAAATAACATAGCCAGTAATAACAGCAACAATTCCTCTCACCATAAATCTATTTTAATAAGAAGAAACAAACATTTTCATGAGGCAATTAAAAGTGACCCAACCGCACTTTCTATCGAACCACTTTTAGACTGGTTGGAAGAGTTAATGGATGTTTTTTATAAAAATCGATATATAAATTAATTGCACTACCATTTTGTTCTTTAAAACCAAAGACTTGATGAATTTTGGACGAGATCAAGAAATGGAAGATAGTTTCTCATAAACACCCATTTCCCTATGCAAATTATATATAATTCTGCTATATTGATAAGCATGTCAGCAACAAAACTGTATTGCTATGTTGATGAAACAGGTCAAGATGGTTTGCAAAAGTTTTTCCTTGTTTCTATCGTAATTACTGATCAGGCGAAAAAAGATGGTTTAGAGCAAAAATTGATGGCAATAGAAATAGAGACAGGTAAAAATAAAACGAAATGGACAAAAGAGGAGTTTGAAATACGAGTGGCATATATTAGAGCTGTTGCAAAGATAAAAGACTTGCAGTCATCAATCTTTTATTCAATCTACAAAGATAGCAAGGAATATCTTCACCTTACATCTCTTTCTGTCGCAAAAGCGGTTTTAGCAAAAGGTGAAAAAAATTACGAAGTTAGTGTTATTGTTGACGGTCTAACAAAAAAGGATACTGGGAAAATGAGAAATGATTTGAAGCAACTGCAAATAAAGTATAACAATATCAGAGGAATGAAAGATGAACAAAACGCTTTCTTGCGTCTTGCTGACTGTTTTGCTGGATTTATTAGAGATTATATTGAAAAACGGCCTTACGCAGCAGAATTATTTGGCCTTCTTAAAAGAAGGAACATTATAGTTGAAGCCCAATAAAAAACCAGCTTGTATTGAGCTGGCAACCCAGAGCAAAGTCTGGCTAATCCTAATTCCTTTCGGAAGACCCTCCATGCGGCAGGTTTTCAGATCTATATTTATCATATCACATTAACGTTATATGTCAACCGACATCCTGAGAAGTTTCGAACACTTTTAGCTTCGAAAACTGTGAAGTGATTTATGTTTGAAGATGAGTGACCCAACCGCACTTTCTATCGAACCGCTTTGGGTCTGGTTGGATGGATTAATGCAAGGTTTTTATAAAAATAGATATTTATTGTGGAGAGCGTATCAAAAGTGGCAGTTAGAAGTAGAAAGATATACTGTATTAACAATC
>CAYMJR010000022.1:0-3411 GCA_964391315.1 uncultured Gammaproteobacteria bacterium
CAGATAATTTTCAAATTTGTGTAGTATAGCCGTATTATGCAATAAATTGCGATACAAATACTGCTATAGAACTTAGTGCTATAAGAAAAAATGTTATCAAAATAATAGCGTTGATAATTTTTCCGTTTTTATAACCATTCAATAATCGTTTATCATTGGACAAAATATAAACAAAGACCAAAATAGGAAGGAGTAAAATTGCGTTAAGTGCTTGAGTTAAAAACAAAATCGAAAGTAATGGAACAAAGGGAATAAGCACAAGGAGCGCTCCGATGATAAGGGTAAATGTAAAAATTCCATAAAATTCTGGTGCCTCTTTAAAAGAAAAATTAAGTCCTGATTCAAAACCAAAAGCCTCAGCTATAACGTAGGATGTAGCAACAGGAACAAGTGCCGCTCCAAATAATGATGCGTTTAAGAGTCCAAACCCGAATAATAGAGAAGCAAACTGTCCAGCAAGAGGTTTTAGTGCAACCGCTGCATCTTTCGCATCATTTACTGGAATCTTGTGTACAAAAAGCGTTGCAGCACAAGCAACAATGATAAAAAATGAAATAAAGTTAGTAATAAAAGAACCAAAGAAAACATCGCCACGTTCAATATTTAAATCATCTTTTGATAATTTTTTATCTACGACATAATCCTGAATGAAAAACTGACCCCATGGAGTAATTGTTGTTCCGACGACCGCAACAAGTGTTAAGAGATAATTTTTATTAAAGCTAATTGTTGGTATAACAAGGCTTTTTGTCGCTTCTCCCCAATTAGGGTGCGCAAGGACTGCTGATGCAATATAGACAAGATAGAAAGAAGAAAGAACTAAAAAGATTCGCTCAAGTGGTTTAAAACTTCCCTTAATAACAAGGAAGAATACCAATAGCAATGCGAGAGGGACTGATATATATTTACTGACATTAAATATTTCAAAAGCTGAGGCGACTCCTGCAAATTCAGCTGCAATTGTTCCAATATTGGCAATAAGAAGAATAGCCATAATAAAAGTTGTCCATTTAATACCAAATCTTTCTCGGATGAGAGAAGCAAGCCCCTTGCCTGTGACGAGTCCCATGCGAGCGCCGACTTCTTGTGTAATTGCGAGGGAAAACGTTGTGATAAACAGAACCCACAAAAGGGATAATCCAAATTGAGCACCTGCAAGAGAGTAGGTCGCAATCCCACCAGCATCATTATCTACTGATCCTGATATTATTCCAGGACCAAGGATCGCTAGAAGAGGGAGTGTTTTCATGAGTTGTTGTTTAAAGCGGGACATTTCTTTCCTCCTGTTCTTCTTCTTCTATTCGTTGAATAATAGCGTCTACTGAAATAACTCCTACTACCATATTGTCATTATCAACAACAGGAAGTACCCTCAAATTATAATGAGCAAATTGACGAAGCACTCCTGAAAAACTTTCAGTTTCTCGAACAGCAAGTTGTATTGTTACAATTTTTTTCATTTCAGTAGCAGGATCTGCATTAAGAAGTTCTGTAGCAGGAATTTGTCCAATAAACTTATTTTCATCGTCAAGAACGATAATTGCTTCAGGTTTTACTGCCAATTTTGCAAGCTCTTCAAGCGTTTCTTTAATTGTTTTTTTACCATTAATCTTAAAAAAGGCAATTTGCATTAGCCCACCTGCAACATCATCAGGAAAGAGCATAAGCTTTTTGACCCGTTGTGCCTTTTCTGAACTTAATAATTTGATTATTCGTTTAAAAGATTCACTATTAATATCGTCTATAATATCTGCGATTTCAGATGATTTCATTTGAGCAAGAATCTTTTTTAATTGCTCTGCGGGTAATTGTTCTAAAAGTGCTTCCTGCGTTTCACTATTTGCTTCTTCGATCGCATCAGCTGCTTTTTCAGCATCAAGCGCCTCAACAATTCCTTCACGCTCTTTGGTACCCGCATCCTCTAAAATATCCGCGATTTCTGCCGGATGGAGAAGTTTAAGATTGCTTTTACCAAGTTTTATTCGTATGTCTCCGGTCTCATAGTCAAATGCTTCAACTGCCGCCCATGGAAGTGTAATTGCTTTAAATGGATTGAGATCACCTAATCCCAATCTTCGGAGAACGCCTGCAAAACTTATATCAATTCCAATTACTTTGAGCCCACCATTTTCTTTTAATAAAACATCATTAACGCGAACCATCCGCTTTCCGGTTATATCAATAACTTGTTTATCAAGTAGATCTTCTACTAAATAAAAATCCGAAGGATTATATGGGATTGATGTATAGTTTTTGTTAAGATACATTTTGCCTTCTATATATTGTGTTTGATTAATGGGTACTGCAAATTTTCCCTCTTTATTTTTCAACAAGACTGTTGATATTTCAGGTGACTGTAATTGTGCAGGAAGACCGAAATCAATTAACGTTGCAAATTTATTTTCTCCAACAAAAACAGGTTTTTTAACTAGATTACTTAAGAATGTCATAGAAATTGTTCCTTTCTAGATCAATTAAATATAAAAACACAAAAGAGGAAGCCGTAAAGATTTGGAAATCTAAATCTAAAGAGGATCACCTCTTCTCGTTGAGCTTTGACATGTAAAAGGCTTATGATTTTAAAATCAAGCAGCTTTGGATGAATCCTTAATCCGGAAGCATCTGTCCTGATCTGGAGTGTCTTTCGACAGAGAAGATCAGCTGCTTTTGTCCTTTATATGCCTCACCTAACGAGGTGTATTATCAATTACTTTGAATTATAGTCCCTCATTTTTAAATTTGTCAACACCTAAAATAACAGAAGAAATTACAGGTATAGATCTTAAAACAAGATGCGTTTCGTTTTCTCTCAGTTCCTACCATTATATTTCTAATTTGGTTTTTCCGAGGTGAAAAAAAATACGCAGGAAAAATATAAGAAGATTTGAACATATATTTAAAAATAAGAAAACTGTTATAATATATCCATGAGTACATCGTCAACAATCCGCAAAATCCTCAATAAAGTACCTGAAATTACTCTTTATTTTTGGATTATAAAAATCCTTTGTACAACAGTTGGAGAAACTGCAGCAGACTTCCTTAATACAACTCTCAATTTGGGATTAACTGGAACAACGATTGTTATGGGAATTTTGCTTGCGATAGTGCTATTCTTCCAATTCAGAGTAAGCAAATATGTACCGAGCATTTATTGGCTTGCAGTTGTATTAATTAGTATTTTTGGAACACTTATCACTGATAATCTTACTGATAAACTTGGTGTAAGTTTGGGTACAACAACAACCATTTTCGGCATTATCCTCGCCATAGTGTTTGCGGTGTGGTATAAACTCGAAGGAACATTATCAATTCACACCATCAATAAAATGCGCAGAGAAGCATTCTATTGGTTAGCGATTCTTTTCACTTTTGCTTTAGGTACTGCCTCAGGAGATTTATTAGCAGAAA
>CAYMJR010000022.1:3511-17661 GCA_964391315.1 uncultured Gammaproteobacteria bacterium
TGAAGACTCATTCTGACTGATACGCCATCAACACCTGTTCCTACTTCGTATACCGTTTTAGGTTTCCCATCAATTTTTTCTGTTGTCTCCTTAACTGATTTATTTGTACTTTTCAGATATTGAATGAGTCTTTCATTCTCGCCTCTACCAGAGGCTTCCAATTTACCTGTGGGATCAATTGTACGACGTAAGTCATCTGGGACATTACTTGCAAGTGCACCTAGCGCTTTCAAAAGTGGTACCAGATCTTGAGGGTCAAGCCTCTCTAAATCAAACGTTGACGAAAGTTTTAGGGAAAGATCTTCTTCTGCCATTAATTCTTCTGCGATTTTCGTACGAGATTTACCTGATGCTGCTGGATAAGAATAATCAAGGCGATTTTTTTGCGTCTCTGCCCATATTTGTAGATCAGCAACATACTGAGGAAAAGGGGTACTATAGATACCTACCCGACCTTTATCTACATTAGACTCACGAAGCTTTCTAAAAGTATCAATTAACTCTGGAATTGGATCTGCAAAAGGAGCTTCTTCCTCCTTCTTAGTACTAGCTGCATCAACTCTTGGTGTTCCTTCGCCTGGTACTTCTGACATATAGTTCTATACTATCTCAATAGTTTATGACGAGTCAAGGAAAGAGGGACTCTATTCAAACGTTTGGGTCACCCTTCGACAAACGTGAGCGCTGTGCCTTTTTTACCAGCGCGTCCAGTTCTTCCAATTCTATGAATATAATCATCATAAGATTCAGGCGCATCGTAATTGATAACATGAGTAACATTCTCTATATCTAAGCCCCGAGATGCAACATCAGTTGCTAATAAAATAGTTACCTCATTCTGCTTAAACTGTTCAAGAGCACGCTTTCGTTGCCCTTGTGATTTGTTGCCATGAATTGCTGCTGCCTTAAAACCTCTTGTAATAAGAGCAGTCGTTAGCTTTTCAATCCCCCATTTTGTACGACCGAATATCAGCACTTTATCAAAGCCGTCACTTATCAATAAATCATGCAATTTGTTGATCTTGCTGTTACTTCCATTTACACGGATGATATCCTGGTCAACATTTTCTGATGTATCTTGCTGTTTTACTGACACAGTAATGGGATCAGTTACAAAGCTATGCAGAATCTCTTTCACTTTTGGTGAAACTGTCGCAGAGAAGAATAAGGATTGGCGTTTTTTGGGAAGAAGAGAAATGAAATATTGTACATCACGAATAAAACCAATATCGACCATTCGATCCACTTCATCAAGAACAATATTACGGAAAAGCTGTAAATTGAGTTTTCGTCGTTCTATTAAATCCTTCAGTCTTCCAGGTGTTCCGATAACAAAATGTGGATTATGATGAAGTTTTTTTTCCTGTCTCTCCATATTTGCTCCACCTATACAAAGAACAAGATCTAACTCCATACCTTTGACAAAAGCCTGAAGTTCGTCAGCTATTTGCATGGCGAGTTCTCTCGTTGGTGTCACAATGAGAATCCGCTCGTTTCTATCCAAAAAGGCCTTATTAACAAGAGGAATAAGAAATGATGCTGTTTTTCCTGTACCAGTATTCGCAATACCGATCACATCACGACCAGAAAGGAGATAAGGAATTGTTTGTTCCTGAATCTGTGTTGGAGTAGTAAACCCGCGATCAGTGATATTTCTTTTTAATTTGTCTGCAAATGCAAAATCGGAAAATGTCTTTTCAGAGACATATGTTTCTGAATTGATACTTGATGCTTTTTTAACAAAAAGCTGAATATCAAGTTTTTTTTCAGGTCTTCGTTGATTTCCACGCCTAAACTGTCCGTTTCTATTAAAAGATGATTGGACATTTCTTGCTTTTGATCTGGATTTATGTCGGTTCTTGTACATAATAAAAATAAGTAAATAATATACTACTATCTCTGCTTAAACGAGGTGTTTTTTGAGTGAGGTAAAAGATACAAAATAAATAAATTAAAACGTAGAGTACCTTTATCTTAAACAAACAAAACGATTCTTATATAAGCAGAAGTAGTAAGATACTATCTGCAAAACCTAGTAATAAGTATAGCACAGATTTATCCTATAGTCAATCTTGCTGTTCTTTTGCTTTTTTAATCTGTTCTCTCTTTTCTTGCATTTCTTCACTCTTTATCCTCGCTATTTCAGCTTTTTTTTGTTGTTGCTTCACTCTGTCCGCCTTTTCTTTATCTTTTCTTTCTTGACAGACAACATTTGAACAGCGATAGACAGTATTTGTTTGTGGAAAACGCGAACCTTCAAGTTTCACTATTTCTTCACTTACGAAAATAAGTGGAGAGCCACATTGAAAGCATATATTGTCCGAGTTCTGTGCTTTATCATTTTTTTGGTTTAGTTTGTCCATAAATAAGAGATATATCTGCTTAGAAAATGACGTGGGTCTAATTTGGAAAAAGATAGAGAATACCTTGATCGGTTACTAGAAACGAAATCAGTGATAAGCTGAGAAGAATATCTTCATCTGCAGATACATCATATCATATTTTGGCTTCACTGTAAATTATTGGGTTACCAAAAGAATTATACTATTGATTCGGTTTTAACTTCGCCGTCACGCTTGTAATAAGCAATAATTATTCCATTTAGAGAAATTTTAGATTCATAAAGTTTGAAGGCAGCAGGTATAGTACCTTTGTCAAACAACCGTTTTCCGCTGCCAAGAGTAAGAGGAAATATTTTAAGCCAAAATTCATCTACTAAATCATGTTCCATTAATGTCTGAACAAGATTAGCGCTTCCATATACCTGGAGGTCTGGACCGTCTGAGTTCTTAAGCGCCTTTAATCCTTCGACATCGTTTATTACTTCAGTATTTTCCCATGTAGGATTTTTTAAGGTTTTAGAGACAACATATTTGGTAATTTTGTTTACTTGTGGCCATGTTTCTGTATGTTCTGGCCAGTATCGTTTCCAGATGTCATACGTTTTGCGTCCGAGGAGAAGGGCAGCTGTTGCTTTCATTTGTTTTTCCATTTCCTGACCCGCAATTTCATCGCGGCCAAAGAACGGACCCATCCAACCGCCATAGTTAAAGCCTTCGGCTGCATCTTCTTTGGATCCACCAGGGGCTTGAATCACACCATCAAGAGTCATAAATTCGAGAACAAAAATTTTTCTCATAACTAATAACTACTATAGCATATCACCAATTAAAAATATTTGGGACACATACTCTGTATTCTTACCAATAAAAAACTCACATGACGTGAGCTTTTTTATTAAAAAACCTTGAAAAGGTTACGATTTTTTACCAGCGATATTCACCATCCAACTGATACCAAATTTATCGGTGAGCATACCAAATGAATCTCCCCAAGGAGCTGTTTGTAAATCCATAGTGATTTTTGCTCCTTCAGAAAGTTTGGTCCAATATCCTTTAACTTTCTCTGCTTCATCAACGTCACAGCTGAGTGATATCTGAATCCGTGGAGAATTTTCGTTATTCTCTGACATGTCAGATGCCATAAGTGTCATTTCAGGTCCGACCTCAAGCATCGCATGCATGATATTTTCAGCTGGAGCATCTTTCGATCCACTTTCGCCAAATGTTGTTATGGTCAATTCACCACCAAAAACAGATTTGTAAAATTCCATTGCCTGACGAGCACTGTCTTTGAATCCTAAATATGGGTTAATTTTTGCCATTTAAGTCACCTCCTTCCGAATAGATAAAATTATACATTAGATCAATTAGAGAAGAAATGGGAAATAGCATGTATCTCCCATTTCTTCGTTTGAAATCCCGGACTTAGTAATCTCAAATATTTCTTCGCTTTTGTATACGTGTCTGTCTTAGTACTTCTGCTTCAGCCATTCTCCTAAGATTTTCTCTCGCTCGTAATGCATCCTCCCTTGTTATTATTAATACCTTATGTCTCGCTATTTCCCGTCGTCTTCGTTCAGATTCTGCTGGCATATAATAGTGGACTACTATCCTCTCATATCTCATGGTTTGTATTCTTAAAGAAATGGTAAGAAATTTGTAAAAAAGTTCCAAGAAATAAAAGGTGATATCGTGCTATACTTATAGCAATGTTAACCTACTTTCAAGCAATACTCATGGGGCTTTTGCAAGGGATTACAGAACTTTTTCCGATCTCCAGTCTTGGTCATAGCGTCATTCTCCCCTCACTTCTTGGCTGGAAAATTAATCAGACTGATCCGTTTTTCTTAACATTTCTTGTAGCAACACATTTTGCCACCGCTCTTGTTCTTTTTCTCTTTTTCTGGAAAGATTGGAAGCAAATTATTCTTGGTATTATCACTTCACTAAAAGAACGTGAAATTTCCGAAAGTAATTATTACGCAAAATTTGGTTGGCTACTTGTCGTTGGAACAATTCCTGCAGGTGTTCTTGGTCTTTTGTTTGAAGATACCTTTAAAAAACTCTTTGCATGGCCGGAATTTACTGCCATCATGCTTATTCTCAATGGCATTATGCTTTTTGGAGCAGAATTATTACGAAGAAAGAAAAGTGAAACAACAGAATCAGGCAGTGACAAAAGACTTGCCAAAATTACCTGGGCTCAAACAATTAAAATTGGATTGGCACAGGCTCTCGCGCTTATTCCAGGATTTTCGAGGACTGGAGCAACAATAACAGGAGGCTTGCTGATTGGATTATCTCATGAAGACGCTGCACGATTCTCATTCATGCTTGCAACACCAATCATTGGAGCAGCCGCATTATTAAAGCTACCAGATCTTGCAAGCCAAGCAGGTATAAACTATCTGGGTCCTATTGCCGCTGGTGCACTTTCAGCTGGAATCGCTGCATATCTTTCAGTAAAGTTTTTGACGAAATATTTTGAAACGAAGAAATTGTGGCCGTTTGCTGTCTATTGTGTCATTGCAGGCGCAGTTGCTTCTCTATTATTCGCTCTTTGATGCCTTTTTACCGCTCTGAAACCAAGCAAAGATGAAGCTTGCAATTCCAAGCAACACTGCTCCAATACCATGCTTATAATGATGTTTGTTTAAACTCGCATCAAATCCAGGGAAAAAACCAGGAAGTTTGTTTGCTGGCTCAATAAAGTAGACAACGCCACAGAAAAGTAAAACTAACCCTAAAACAATTGCGACTATCACTAATGCTTTCATGTGTATTATTGTGGCTTATCTCTCCCGTAAAGTCAATCCTTAAATGCCCAGAATTTGTAGAGTGAAAAATCCCAAACGAAAATCGTCAGGACACTCATACCAAAAGCAACTGTTTTAATCACAAAAGGCAGGGTGATCACGTGCGGCAATACTCCCACTACTCCGATCACTTGTGCAACATGAAACCATAATGCACCAAATGCTTGTCCTGGAAGTGTGGCAGTAAAGAGCCAGACTACTCCTGGCTGAATCCCCCAGACTGATATCAATGTTGCGACCAGAAACTTTGGACCGGATCTTGAAATACCTGCTTTACTATGGAACGTCCACCTTCGATTCCAATAAAAACTATTGCACATTGCGACAGATCCTGAGAAATATTTAACGAGATACACTTTATCGAGTGGTACATGAAGAAGAATTGATACAACAGTATACAGCGTAAAATCAATAATAGCGTTGGAGAGACCAACCAAGCCGAACTTCGCTCCTTGATTAACAATTTTACTACCCGACTTTGTCTTTCTTTTGGCAGGCATACAATAACCCTTCTTATACAAGAGTAACAACTTTATGATGACAATGCAATATTTGTTATAATAAATTTATTATGAAAGTTGTTCATTTAAAAGATGTTCCACATGTTGAAAATGCGACTCCACTCTTTACCGCACCTGTAACCATGCAATCACCACTTACAGAAGCAGAAAGCCAATACAATATTATTTGGGTTCATTTCCCAGATGGCGTCCGCAATAAGTTTCATACTCATACCTGCGATCAAGTGCTTATCGTAACTGAAGGTAAAGGAATGATCGCGACTGAAGACGAAGAAATCGAAATTACTGTCGGTGATGTTGTCCTCATTCCTAAAGGAGAGAAACATCGACACGGTGCCAAACCCGGATCTCCCATGACGCATATTGCGATCCTTGCTACTGGGCAACAAATTAAACAGGTTGAAGATTAATCCTAGTACCAAGGAGTGTGAATCGCTTGGATGAAAGCAGCAAGCGTCTGAGACGTGACATCAACTTTCCAATTCACTGATTCTTCTTTACTCTTATCTTCATTAAAAATAACGACTGCGTCGATCTTGGGGAAATTATTGGGAATTTCTTGAGTAAATGTCTGTGTGTACCATGCAGCTTTATCCCCCCCTTGATCTGTTGTATTTACTTCAGCAATCATCACAGGTTTGGTCGGAGCAATCTTTGTAATAGTGTTATACGAGGATGTGAAGACGCCGGAAAAACTCGCCCACTGACTCCAGGATTGCGTTGTTCCCCAATTATATCCATCCAAACCCACCCAATCGACGAAATTGTCCCCAGGATAAAGAGATTGATAAGAAAGATCTGAAACATCCGGAACATTGGGACAAAAAACCCAGACAACATTATTTGCATGTTCTTCTTTGAAAATTGTATGAATATGTCGCCATGCCGCAACAAAATCAGACGGCGTTCCTCCACTGTACGGAATACTCCACTCAAGATCTTTATTATTCATTTCCCAGGCAAATAAAAGAAAGAAAGGCTGGTTGACTTTGCTTAAATTTTTTCCTGCTTTATGAAGAAACGCATCACATTTGCCTTGTGCAATTGCTTGATAAAGCGGTAACTCTGTCGGCGGACATTCTGAATAATAATAAGGATTTACATTCAGCATGGGCTCCCACCCGTGGCTTCGAAGCGTTGCAAATTCCTGAATGAGTTTGGGATCACTGAGTGATTCCCATCCACGGTAATAATGTGCAATTGATACATTTTTTTTAATGAGTTTTTGAAACTCCACTAATTTTTCAGGATGTAATTGCTTCTTTTTCGCATCAAAAAGTCCTTGAGTCCATGCACCAAGAGTAATATGCCGTTGATTCACTGTATGCTGGTTTACTTTATTCACTTCAAAAAGTGTTTGAATTAAAACAACAATACCCAGCAAAAAAAGCAGGAGCATAAATTGTTTGTTGAAACTAAGCATCATACTCAGAAAACATCAACTCCGTTGCCTGCCCTTCCTGTCGGACACCCACTCGTAAGATCAGGATTGTATTCCTGAAAATATTCACGAGCCGTCTCTGCATTCGGGATAGGATAAGTTTGATTGTTTTTATAATTATAGATGAAAAGATTCTTATATGGGTAAGGAGCAGGAAACGTATAAATTTTGGTCATAATAGCTTTATCTGTCACGTACAATCGTGGTGTTACTATATCGGCATGGACCGTCGGATCATGATACATTGTCTCCAATGCTCCCCGCAAATCCCATTGTGATTCAAAAACGCTTGCTGGTCCAACGTATGGACAAACCCCATCAACAATAATAGTACTTCCCCGCGGCAGATCAGGAAAACGGGTATGAATCGCTGATAAAACATCTTGCCCTTTAGTTGATGCAGTAATCCAAAATGATGCAAGCGTGTTCACGATAAGAAAACATCCAGCACAAATGAGTGAAACAAGAAGGCAGAATAACACTCTGGATAGTTTTTCTGGGAGGAGTAATCTTGTTAAAAATCCTACTCCTCCGATTATTGAAAATGCAATGCCAATAGCACCTGCGATCGCTACCCGGTTTTCTACACCGGTTGCTGAAAATCCGACCTGGTTATTGGTGAAGAAAATAGCATATCCTAAAAGAAAGATAATAATACTCACAATAGTCAGAATCCCCATCCAGGTAGCACTCGGAAAAGATGACTTACCTTTAGAACTAATCATATAAAGATACCAAAAGATTACGAGATATAAACCAAATGCAGCCGCAAAAAGAGTGGGATTTGCATAACGGGACAAGATCTCTCCCCACAGATAAGGCATCTGGAACATATAAGTACCATAATTTACCTTAAACGCCGATTCAATAATATATAAAAAGTATCCTGGGTTTCTGATAGAATCCAAACGGGTTGTTGTTACAACTTTAAAAAGTAAAATATACAACACGGCAATAAACGTAACAACAATAAATACCGTATGATGATGATTGGTTTCCTTTGGATCAGTTGCTTTTTTGAATTTTTCAGCGGGATTCCAAAACAGCACTGCATTGACAAGAACAAGGGGTAATACGACTTCGTAACTTAATGCACTGATAATAAGACTTACGACACTGAACATCTTCCAAAGCATCGGACGCGTCGTTTGAAACGACAATGCTTTCAAACCGGAATACAGGCTGAAAAAATAAAATCCTATGCTGAGATTTGCCTGAAAAGCAGCGTACCAAAAACGATCTGTCGAATAATGTGGAAGCAAGGCATACACCATAGGTACAGCGACTGCAATAATCCGGGGTAATTTTAAGTGACGAAGTACAAGATAAAATAAAACGGTGATTGCGACAAACATAAGCGCATTAACAAGTTGATAACCCAACGGTTGCATACCAAATAACCAATACAGTAAAGCATCATAGAAATCTTGTCCTGGCCGCATCAACGTATTTGGAGTAATAGCAATCTTGATCAATTCCAAAAGTGAATGATTTGCAGACAAGCTAAAATTGCCTAAAAACGCCCAGTCATCACTATAAAAACCAATCTTTTGTATATAAAATATCATTGAAGCAATCACAACGGCACTAAGGAAAACACAGTCGGCAATAATATTTTTTCTATCGGAAAACTCTAAAGGATGAAAAATTATATGATTTTGTCCTGCTCGTGTGGTTTTCATTGTAAAAGCGTACAAACGAAATAAGGCATGAGAAATCCGTTCGATAAACGGTACACAGAGTATCAGAAGGGCAGTGCTAACTGCCCAAAAAAGCATAACAGGACTTTGTCTATGCGTAAAAATTGATGAGGCAATGCAAATAACTGGAATAAGACCAAAAAGAATATGCGGGATGAATACCTGTGGTGATGTATGACTTGGCGCACCATTTTCTCCTTTTGGAGTAACTTTGTATTTTAATCGTTTCCCAATAATGACACACACAAATGCAAGAAACCATACTGGCCACGCGGCAATACTGACAATTTTACCTGCTAAAAGTAGCTCTCCTTCTCTTTTGCGATAAATGTGAAAACCCTGCAGCCATACGGACATCAACCAACATACAACAAGTACCATCGAATAGAAGACAAAAAACTGGAGCATATCAACATCAGCTGCTCTGATGCCTGCAAAGAAATATAAACTCAGAAGAGAAATACTAAGCGCCATCACGATGCCAGAAAAATAATGCTGTTGTAAAAGGAAGTAGTAGATTGCGCGTCGAAATCCCATTTTTGCAAAAAGCCGTGGACTGTGATGAAATAAAATATCCATACATCCATATGCCCATCGCATTTGCTGGCTAAAATATGCTTCCCACGTAGATGGCCCTTCACCAACTGCCAAAGGAGAAGGTAAATAAATACTTTTCCATCCGTTTGTATGTAATTTCATTCCTGTAAGTAAATCTTCTGTGATATGTGCGCTATAATGTCCCACGTCTTTTAATGCCTTAACGCGGATGACATGATTGGCGCCAATTAACAATGTCGTATCCATTCCACTCAATCCTCGGAGAATCGATCCATAAAAACTATGGAGTTGCTCAGCTGCACCTTGTGCGATAATGGAGTCTTTGGTATTACCATACACTTGCGGTGTACCGACAAAGGCAATTTGTGGATCTTTAAAATAGCCCAATGTTTCTGTCAGAAAATTACGTTTTGGCACAAAATCAGTATCGACTTGTGCGACAATATCATAGTCATTACCGTAGACATCATACCAGGAATTGTGATTGCCTCCTTTGGTTTTGGTAAACTTCCCATGTTCAGTGTTGTACTCAAGCATATCCCGCCTGCTAAAATGTCTTACTCCATACTGCTCACAGATTTGCTGGACTTGCGGACTATTCCCTTCATCCAAAAGCCACGTATCATGCGGATACGAAACATTCACCATTGCAGGCAGACATTTATGCAAAAGCTCCAATGATTCATTTGCGGGAACAATTGTGGTAATGAATGCAACTTTTAATCCAGGTGCCGGGTTTTGCTGACGGATATCTTTGATGTGCGATGAAATAGCCCACATGAGTACTTCCATGAGAATTGGATGCCAGATGACATAACTCACCCCAATAAAAAGTAAAATATCAAGAATACTTCCCATTCCTATGAAATTTTTTGGGATATGTTGAGGAGTAAACCACCAAGCTGCAAAAAAAGCTACAGAGAAAAGAGAAATGGCCGAGTATACAACCTGTCTAACTTTGTTTTTTATTATCATCGTGTTTATAAATTCGACTTATAGATAATGTTATGAAGTCTTACTTTATGAGACATATAAAAGAGTTTTTAGTATATAAGTAATTCCTCTTCAGATGGGTTATAAGTTAGTAACAGAAGGGTTAATTTTTTGTAAGAAGAATTTTTGGGTCCTAATTCTTATTATTGTACGCTTCTTGGAGTTTTTGGATATCAAATTTTTTCATTGGCAGGAAAGCTTGTGTGACGCGGTCAATTTGTTCCGGTGTCCCTTTTTGCATCATCTCGCCCATTTGTATTGGAAAGACTTGCCAGGAAACACCATATTTATCTTTGAGCCACCCACACTGCTCTGCTTCTGGAACTGCTGAAAGCTTTTCCCAATAGTAATCTATCTCTTCTTGATTTTCGCAGGGAATAAGAAGAGAAATTGCCTCATTGAATTGAAATTTGTGTTCTTGTCCGCTTTCCATTGCAGCAAGCCATGAATCTTCAATCTTAAAATCAGCAAACATAACATTTCCTTCCTTTTCAGGATCCATGCCTTTGGGATAGCGGACGATATTCCCCTGTTTTGCGTTTTTAAATACTGACGTATAGAATTTGATTGCTTCTTCTGTCTTGCCAACTACATCTCCTACAAACAAAAGGAAGGGAAGAATAAACGGTCGTTCTTCTCCATTAGGGTTAGTCAGAATAAGTTGCCAGGAAATACCATATTTATCCTGTATCCAACCATAGCGTTTGCTAAATGGATAGGTATCAAGCGGCATAAGTGGCTGACCTCCATCAGCTAATTTTTCCCACAATTTTTCAAGATTCTCCTCTGCATTCTTATCCCGCGATGGATCGAAATTTACCATAAATGATATCGATGGGTTGGGTGTAAAGAACGGTCCGGCACTAATTGCCATAAAGGGCTGACCAGAAAGCTCAAATGAAACAGTATCACAATCTCCCGATGGTGTGTTATGAAGAGTTGCGATATGGGTTATTTTGGAATCTGGAAAAATGGAAGTATAGAATTCAGCGGCTTCTTTTGCTTCTTTGTCAAACCATAAATGAGGTGTAATTTTCTTCACAATTCCATTATACAAAGAGATTGTTATCTGATCAACTTCAAGTTTGCAAACATTTTGAAGAATACACCACGGTCTTGATTTGGCCGTACTTTGAAAATAAACATATAGATTCTGCGGTGATTGTACTTTTTATCAAGCATAGCGAAATAATTGGCAACCTTTTTGAGAAGTGGCGGATTTTTACTTCTTGTAAGACCCTCCTCCAGTGCTCTTTGGACGTTCGGGTATTTATCATTTTCCTTTAAGTACTGTAAGCAGTCTTCGCCAAACAAATGAAGGCCTAATTCTGTTTTGTATGGTACTCTTCTGATAAGATCGAGATCAAGTTTCCTATCAAAGGTTGGCGTTTTGTCTAAAACATCTGCACATAGAAGTGCCATTTTCGTCACGATGCACTTAAAACATTTATTGCAATTTTCTTGACTCTTTATATTATGCGTACAGACACGAAGGTGAGTAAGCGCGAGGGATGATTTTGAAATTGAGTGTAATACTTTTTCAAGTCTGCTATATTCGCATCCATCATGAAATATCTTAATTGTGTTGGTCGACCAAAGAGGATCAAGATCAGGATGTGTTCCATAAGGACAAAGCTGATCCAATCTCATCCCTGAAGGAATATATGCAGCTTTTAATCCATTTCGAAGCATTAATGCAACAGCTGCCATATTAGCACCTAAATTCCATTCCCAATCCAAAACAGGTTCAATAATCTCTTTATAATTGGATTCCACAGTTATTACTTTCAGGTTTTGCTTCTCTGCAATTTCATGAGTATTATCTTTCTCTGTTTCCGCAGAGACAGACGTTATCTCTGGAGGTATCTCCCAACTTTTGATGGAAATAAGGTGAGTTACTGAGTCTTGATGTTTGAGATAGGTATAAAATGAATCAACTCCACCGCTAAAGAAGTTTCCTACAGCTGTCGTATTCTTTATCTCTTCTGAAGTTGTGGCGGAAGTAATATGGATTTTTTTAAATCCGACATTCCATCCTGTAACGACATCCATAATTTTGGGAAGTTGTAGTTTGAGATCTTCAGGTATTGTTCCTTCAATAACAATATCCTCACCTTTTTTCATGCAAGGCATAAATAAAGCAGCTAAGAAAGGACTCGCATCAGCGATGAGAAAATCTTCATATTCTTTCCCAACACGGAAAAACATTGGTCGGAACTCTTCTCCTTGGAAAGCGATATTCGCAGAAAGGGTTATCTTTGTTTCATCAGAACTTGTTGTAATGTCTTTAATTACCATATAGTTATGTGATGTTAATGAGGACTACTTTACTTTAACTAGATAAGAGGGAAATCATAAGAGAGTAAGTATTATGCAAGAAAGACAACATTCATACGTTCTTCTCATACCGTTCTAGTATGATCATTTTTTATGGCAAAGACATATATAGCCAGTCTTGATTCCGCGACACAACTTCTGCAAGCATTGGCAAATTTTCTTCATGGTAAAGATGTTGTCAGCAAAAGCATCATTCCTAAACAACTGCTTCAACCTTTTCTTTTACCGTTTCTTTATAGTCTGAATACCTTTCCTGATGATATCCGTGCACAGCTGTTGTCAAACTTAGGGAAAATTGAAGCCATTTCACCCCCTGAACTAGCAAATGTGCGAGCAGAACAAGTTGCCCACCATGAAATTAATAAATATCCGAAAAAACAGTATCAAGCAATCGCTCTTGGCTCTTCAAATGGCGCACTCACACATATCGCAGCCGCATTGCATATCCCCTATCTGCCTCAAACATATCTTATCCTCGTGAAACGCAAAATTAATCCAGACTATCTCACAGAAGATTTTACCTGGGGAGAAAAGTATGGGGCAGCCTTGCTTAAAAAAAATCCCAAACTCGCTCTCTACCAGATGCATGATCCTGTTAATGACCGGCTTATGGCACAGGAGATGGCATATCTTCGTATCAAGTATCGCAGACTCCCCATGGCTTACAAACAATTTATCCGTCAATCACTCGCACCAGGTGGAAAAATTGTGATTGTTGAATGTCAAAAAAAATGGCCTGTTACGAAAATTTCTGATCGTCATTTTTTCCAAACTGGTGGAATAGGCGGAACGACAATAGAAGAATATTTGGAAGGAGGTAAACGCGTAGAGCAATTTCTCAAAGAATATAAATCTCCACTCAAACGATTTATTGTTCCAAAAACCGATACCGTGGTACCTGAGGCAGAATGGGGATTTGATAAGGCATTAGAAGAAGAAATTATCCAATTTGCCAAAAAAAATAATTATAAAATTGTCCGGCTAAAATTTAATGAACCTGAAGATATGAGTTCATTAGTTGCTGATTTTTATAAAGAGTGGTATAAGTCGCAAAATATTCCAACAAACAGACTGTTTATCGAATCCTTCATTCAAATTGAACCATATTGGACAATACGGGCAGGTCTTATACCTTTATGGATGACATTTAATGGTGAGTCTTCGCTTAAGCATTCATTATCCTATCTCTCAAAAAATACATTTGATTATATCTATCTGACGGCATTTAATTTGCTGCACGGCATAGGAATTCCGTCTGCTCAAAAATGGAAAATGATTCTCAAGAAGGCAAAAGTAGATGGAAAATTTCTTGGCATTCATGAAGATAAATTTCCAGTTGACGCAACAACAGTCATTAATTATTATTTCGATATGAGAAAATCTGTGGAATCTACCTTTCCACTCCCTGCTCCACTCCCCCTTTCGCAATTTGAAAATTTCAT
>CAYMJR010000023.1:0-17510 GCA_964391315.1 uncultured Gammaproteobacteria bacterium
GTGACCCCAATGGGAATCGAACCCATGATTTTCGGGATGAAAGCCCGACGTCCTAGGCCGCTAGACGATGGGGCCGCTAGCTACTTATATTATAGCTTAAAAGCGGTCCCATCACAAGTTTACTAGCCTTATTTCGCTTTCTTCTTCAAAGACTCAAGAAAACTGCGTGCAGCATCTTTTCCTCCAAGACCAAAAGCAATGCCTCCTGCAAGTGCAATCATCGCAACAAATCCGGTAAAAAGAATCCGGATAAGATCTTGCGCTACACCAAGTTGATTGAGTACAGCAAGCAGTACAAAGACTGTTACTGCAACTCTTGTACTTGATGCGATTGTTCTTGATGCATCAGATGAAAGTCCTTTTGTTGATGCAAGAACCAGATCAGATGCAATTCGTGCCAGCACAAGCCCTACGAGCCCGATAATCGCTGCCACAAAGACATTTGGTAAATACAACAGGAATGTGTTTAGAACTGTCGTAATTTGTGGCAACCCCCATATTTCTGCTGTTGGGATCAAGAACAAAATAATCACAAACCATCGAGCAATTTCAGCCAAGATAGCAGTCCAGGTCAGTTCTTTTCCTTCTGAGATACCATATCTCTTCAGATATTCTTCAATCTTTAATGCTGTCAACAGACCAATAACAAGTCTTTTGACAATTGATCCTAAGATAATACCAATAAGAAGAATAATAAGACCAGCAAGAAATGACGGAAGAAAGCCCAAGACGTTAGCAATGGCTTGGTTTAGCGATGAAACAATAGTGTCGGTGATGTTCATAAATAATTTTCACCTCCCTTCTAACCAAGTTTTGAGCAGTCGTTTCTTTATCAAGAATATGCTTTCCTCATTTACTTGTCAATAGGAGCGTAGATTGATATAATTAAGGAATCTAAAAATGGGCCGGTAGCTCAGCGGTAGAGCAGGAGCCTTTTAAGCTCTTGGTCACAGGTTCGAATCCTGTCCGGCTCACTCAGCTTTTACTAGAAAATTCCTCATTAAATTTTGTGGCTAAAAGTGTTCCAATCCTCTGCGGAATCAAAGCTAATCCAACAGTAGAAAATTGTTTTTCCGTTGTTTATACTAATACAATGTTACAAAGCTTTTTACTTATTGCTGCAACTTGTTTTATTGCTGATTTGGGTGATAAAACCCAATTAACAATTATTCTTTTAACTCATAAAACAAGAAGATACTTATTGCTTCTTTGTGGAGTAATGTTAGGTTTTTTTCTTGGTAACCTTATTTCTGTTATTGCAGGGACTTTTATTAGTCATATATTACCAACACATATAATCAAAATTGTTTCTGGAATCATTTTTATTATCTTTGGATTACTTTCGTTGCGAAATAGCGATGAGAAAGCAGAGGATGATAAAGTACAGACTAATAATCCTCTCTTACAAGGGTTTACTCTTGTATTTCTGTCAGAATTCGGTGATAAATCTCAAATTGCTACTGCATTATTTGCTACCAAGTACAATCCAGTATTTGTTCTTACAAGTAGTATGGTTGGATTATTCCTTATTTCTGTTTTAACTGTTTATTTAAGCAAGAAACTATTTGGAAGAATAAATAAAAAAATTATTTCTCTTGCTGCTGGTATTCTTTTTATAATAATTGGTGTAGTATTTATGCTTGGGTAGGAAAAACTAAGCTATGGATGATTATAAACAAATAATTGGAGGTTCTCCAAATGATTTGAATATACCTCTCAAATCAAAGCAAAATCAAATGAAGGAGCAGACTATTTCTCTCTTGTGTTTGAAAGACACTATAAACTTGGTATGAATACTCTTCTAGGTGTTCCAAAGTTATCTCTTGCGGCTCATAATTAGTAATGTTACTTATGATGAACTGATATTCCAAAGTATTTCCTGACGTTCGGCCGTAGGTGAAGCCACAAAAGACATAAAGTTAGTGGTGTCCCCAGAAACTCACCCGGATCGCCTGCTACGAACCGTGAACTATTGATGATAGCAACAGTGAGGAGCAGGAACAGCGCTAACCACCAACTCCATTTACGTCCTTGAAGCAAGCTAAGTCCTGCAATCAGTGATAAGATCCCAAGACAGATTAGCAATACACCGGATACTTTTCCTACCGATGTAAACATCATGTATGCAGTCGGATTTAACTTCCAGATTATGTCAAGGAATGTTCCTGGCCAGAGAATAGATAAACCTACAGCTACTGACAATACTGTGCCAATACCAGCCACTGCAACAAGGAGAACAACTGCAACTGGTCTATTTGCTTTTAGAGATAAATTTGAAGCGTGGGTTTGTCTCACTTTTAGGTATTATTGGTTTTCATTAAAATTATAGCATTTTGAAAATTTAATCACTATTTAATTATTGTTATATATAATCTAGATCACTATGGAGTATGATGTAGAATTACATATTTTAAAGCTTAATTTTCTGGAATTTCTTTCCCTGTTTCTTGAGACGAAAGCAGATCTGCCAATGATTCTCGAATTAAATGAACGTATTTATGCTAGAAACCATGCAACACTTCCCAATTCTCTCCTCACAGTCGTAACAACACTTCATTCTGTAAAAGAACGACTTGACCGTAAAGAACAAATTGAAATTAAATCAATTCTCAATCTCGTAGATGACTGCGTAATAACACTCATTAGCAGTAACAAAGCCTAACCCCTTCCCTCCAACTGGTATAATAGATTGTTATGCCAGATGTATCATTGGAAACAATCCCAGCTACAAGAGATGAAAAAAGAAAGAAGCGGCTTCAGGAGACAATTCAACGCAAACGAATAGCTCTTGAGCAACTTGTTATCAAAATCGAACTACTGAAAAACAGCCTAGAAATGGCCAAACAGGAATACATGGTCAAAGTTGGAAGTCTTTTTAACAAAGATAATCAACTTGATTTGGAAATTATTCAGCTTCGAAATATCCTCCATCTGATGGAGCAAGGAAAAACACATGAACAAGCTGTCAATGAAATCGCACAAACTTACTATGCAGAGCAATTAGATCTCGAACGTGAGCAGCAACGCATCCGCATTGAAGAAGAAATCTACAAAAAAAGAGAGTCACACCAAGAAGAATCAAGTGGAACAATCAAGAAATTATGGAAAAAGCTTATTGCTAAATTCCACCCAGATCTAACACAGGATCCTGATGAAAAGCAACGAAGAGATGCAATTATGAAAAAAATTAATATAGCCTTTCAAGAAGGAGATTACGAACAGTTAAAGCGAATTGATCAGGAAAATCTTGAAGAACACGAACAAACTGTCGGATCCTTAGAAGAAATTCTACTCCGGATTCTTCGAGAAATTATGCAGCAAGAAGAACAATATAAAAGTCTCAAAAAATCAGAATGGTATGACTGGATGAAAAAGATTGAACGGGCAAAAAAGAAAAATATTAATATTTTTGCTGATACAGAAAAGCATCTTCTCAATGATATTGTCGCCAAACTTGAAGTTATTAAAGATCTTAAAAAACAAATTGATACAAAAGAGAAAAACTAATACAATTACTGTATGATAAAGAATAGTTCGTCTTTTTTTGATAAACTGACTCAAATTTTACTTCCGCTTCTAACAATTATTGGATTCGCTTTTACGTCATTTAAAAAACCTGAAATTGGATTAATTTTTAATCTATCAGCACAAATTTTCTGGTTTTATGCTGCGTGGCAAGCTTGGAAAAAAGCAAAACAAATCGGTATTTTTCTTACAACGGTCGCTATCTGTGCCTTCTCGCTTTATGGTGTAATCAATTATTGGTTCTTCAAATAGGTGTTTTATTTCGCGGGGCCGCTGCCGATGGTGACAACGACGTCAGTTGATTGTGAAGAAGACGTATTTACAACTGAGTTGACGCTGTACATATCTTTCAAGGCAGTAATGAGTGCATTGATATACGCTTGATTGACAGATTTTTTGACACTTATCTCCGTCTTTGTGTAGTCACTTGTGTCTGCATTTCCGACACTTCCCACAGTAAATCCTTTCCCTTCAAGCATGGTTTTTGCTTTCGCAGCTTCTCCAGTCGTACCGCTTCCATTGAGAACCTTTATAGAATATGCTGACAAATCTACTTTTGCCGGAGTAGGTGTGGCTGGTTCACTCGTTGGCGAAGGTGATGGTTTGGAAGCAACCATCGTCGAATCATTACTCATTGATGAAGAAAAATACGAAATTCCCCCAATAATAATAACTCCGACAATAAAGGTAATGAAAGCAACAAGTGCAAAGAATTTAAGATAGCCACCCTTTGGCTTATTTTGCATGGCATCATCAGTAAAACTGCCAAATTGAGAGGATTTTTCTTTCTCTTGTAGTTCTTCAGCTTCGACTTCTGTTACTGTCTCTGTATTTTCAAGAGGCATTTCCTCTTCTTTCTTTTCTGGAGGATTTTCACTCAATTTAACTTCTTTTGGCTCTGGTTCTGTAGTTTCTTCCTGTTCAGGTAGCATTTCTTCGCTGGAGACCTCTTCATCAACAGTTTCTTCAGTAAACTTTTCTTCATCCTCATTTGGCTTTGCGTCTTCTGCTTCTTCTTTGGGATGAGTCTTTTCTTCAATAATCTTCTTTATTTCTTTTGTTTCGTCTGAATTGATATTTTCTTCAGCGGCTACTTTTACTTCTTTTTCTTCCAGCTTTGCTTCTGTGGCTTTTGTAGCTTTACCAAATTTGACTGGTTTTGCTCGTTTTTTTGTTTGCATGGGCAGATAACTCCTCCATATAATTTAAGTACATTTACACTCAATTTGTCAAATGGTGTATAATAGTCTATAATAGCTGTACGTAAGGTAGGTACGTTTATGTCTGCAACGACAAAAGTTGATACAATTATCGACGGTATACGGTCTCGAATCCTTTCAGGCGAATTCGGTGATGAGGGCCGTCTCCCCTCGTTCCGCAAATTGGTAGATGAATACCAAACTTCCCAGGAAACCATGAACAAAGCCATGCAGGCTCTCCAAGCTGAAGGCCTTCTTCTCTCTGCAGGTGCAAAAGGCGTTTATGTCAATAACTCACGTCTTCGCATGCCAGGTATTGTTATTGATTTTTCTCAATATCTACGAGATCAAGGACTTACTCCCACGAGTGAATTTATTAGTAAACCAGAAATTGTTGAACCACCAACGGATGTAAATAAACGGTTGAACTTGAAAAAGGGCGAATTAGTGGTCTGTCGTAAAAGAAAACAAGGAACTGAAAAATCTCTTTTCCGTATCACAACTGAATATTACCCGATGAAATTTATTAACGATACTATGCTCGAACACATCTATAAAGATCCACATTACAGTATAATAATTGGAATTAAAGAGAGTTTCGGCAAAACAATAGAAATTTCTCAGGAAGAGCTTATTGCGCGGCTTCCTAACAGCTTTGAACAAGAACAATTACAAATTGTACGTACAAACCCTATTATTGAAAGTCGAAGCCTTAATTTAACATCTGATGGCGAAGATGCAATCTTGTATTATCATAAGGTGCTTAATGCTAATCATTTTATTCTTTCATATAATAACCAAATTCATTACTGGTAATAACCCCAATGTCACCTCAAAAACTATTTCATAATTTAAAAAATAATTACCTATTTCGTTCTGCTTTATCAGAAGGAGTTTTGGCAGATATACATGCAAAAGTAAAAATTGGTAAAGTATTTGGAGGATATTTTAACTCTTCTCAAAATGCAAAAATATTCGCTGAGATTGGTATATCTCCATATATTTCTCAGCTTCCACAGGATATAAAACTTGCTGATTTCGGAGGAGCAGAAGGATTTCTTACAAACGTAGTGAAGAAATATTTAGAAGGCTTTGGAAAGCAGGTAGAAGGTATTGTTGTCGATGCAAACCCTAACTACCTACGAGACGCCAATAAACGAGGTTTTATTACCTTAGAATCTCCCTTGGAAGAAGCAAAGCTCCATAATTTTGATCTGATTATTATGCGAGCAGTTTTACATTATAATTCGAAAGCTGAACAGAAAAAGATTTTACAAAAGGTAAAAACAGCATTAAATCCTGATGGAGTTTTTGTTCACCAATTAAGCTCAGGAGATAAATATAATGTAGAGTTAAGAAATAAGATCTCTCAATTACCTTCATTACAGAGAACCAACAAGCCTGGGGCAATTAATTTTATGACAGAAGAAGATTATATAAGTCTTTGTGAATCGATAAATCTACCAGCGAAATTAATTGGATATGCTCCCAAAGATTCTTGGACCATGGAAGAGATGTTTGATCGATTTCATCCGGAAGTTAAGACTATGACACAGGAAGAAAAGATAAATTATCCTCGAAGAAATCTTTTTCTTCAGGAAGGAAAAGAACTTGCACTATACTACCTAAACAATTCAACAATAAAGGGAGTTGAAAAAGAAAATAAAACTTTTAGGGTTTGGCATACCTATCCAATATTTACTTCGCTGCTTTCAAATGACAAGTAACTAATTAATGTTTTTGTGAGGAAATTTGTGTTGATATATTGGTAACTGAATCAATAAGCATAGTATCAATAAGTGTATGCATTTTCTTTCTGTCCGAAAGTTCACCGATTTGTGACAATATATTTTCAATTTGTCTGCTATCTTCTCCTCGCATTCCCATAAAATATTGCATTTTTGTTGCAATTACAGTTAAGGTTTCAAGATCTATTATTCCTTTGATATATTCAAGTGATGCTTCAAGAATAGCGATATGAATTTCTTGTATTGACATGGAAGGGACGACTATTGCGGGAATTGCGATAATTTCTTGAAATTTATTATTCATTTTTTTTAGTATAAAATACTTTTAGACCATTTGTCAATAGTGTCGTCAAAAATTGACGACTATTTGATCTAGTGCACTTCATACTTGATTTCTAGGCACAATTTAAGGATAATACAAGGTATATGGACAAAATAATTGGCTATCTAAAACAATTAGACCTCTCAGATACAGAAGCAAAATTGTATCTTGCTCTTTTGAAATCCGGTCCGACAGGTGTAAAAGAGCTGGCAGAAAAAGTCGATGTAAAAAGAACTACTGCCTATTTTTATATTGATCAATTGATTGAAAAAAATCTTATTATCAAAGTCGTTAAGGAATCAAAGAAACAAATTGCAGCAGTTGATCCAGAAGAAGGTCTCGAGGAATTGGTAAAACAAAAACTTCAGTCTGCTCAAGAGACAAAAGAGCAGTTTAGCGCAATGCTCCAGGCAATCACAGGACTCAATCCAAAAATTGAAGATTCACAAGATTCTGAAATCAAATATTATAAAGGAAAACTGGGTGTAAAAAAAATATATGAAGAAGCTGTCCAATCCAATGAGTTACGTTCATACGCAAATTTATCTGAAATTGAGGAAAATTTTCCTGAAAATTTTGAATTATTTGGAAATGCGCTTAAGAAAAATACAACAATTAAAATGTATGAAATATACGAAGATTCACCATTATCACGAAAAACACTTGCAGAAGAGGAGAAAAACGATAGATACTTCTATAAATTTTTACCAAATAGTATAAAATTTATTGCTCAGGACATCTTAATTTATAATAACAGCGTTGCAATTATTAATCTCAAAAAAAATGAGGTCAACGGTATTATCCTTCACAATGCTGACCTTTATAATAACTTTAAAGCTATCTTTGATTTCATGTGGAAATCTCTTCCAGATGTTGTAATTAAATAAATATGAAAAATTCTATTGATCAATGTATTTTATCTATATCCCAAATTTCTTCTCTGAGTTTAAATGACGAAAAATTTCTAAAATCTGCTCTCTTTAAAAATCAAATACCTTACGCGCGAAGTTTTCTTTATGTATTGCGCGCCTCAAGTGACCAAAATGGGAATTTAGGATATAAATATGTTGATCAAAATTTAATAGCTATAATTGGATATCGTCATAATACTATCTATATATTACCAATTATTGATCAAACTCAAGGAGTGATGTTAGGAAAACTATGCAAAACATTAATAAGAGCAACAGGATGTCGGGTATTATTAAAAAAATTCTCTTCACAAGTTTTTCCAAATATAGCATTACAACCGTCTTCAAACACCAATCTTTCAGATAGCCAAAAAGAAGATGACGCATACCCTGAAAAAATTTCAAATCTCAATCATCTCTTTATGCCATCAACCAATTCTGTAAATCCAAATGCAAAAAGATTTATCAGAAAAATTAAACGATTTGAAAAAACAAACATTGAGTTTTCAATTCTTGACGATATCACACAAATTCCATTAAAAAATTTAGAACAATTTTTTATGAAAAATCCAAAAATGTATGCGAGTTATTATCCTATGATTATCTATTTAATAAAATCAAGAGAAGATAATCGGTATAAAACATCAATATTTCTATATAAAAATAAAATTCATGGAATATATGTTTCAGAAGTGTTTTCAGACACTGATGCAGGATTATATTGCGCTTTAACCTCCAGAGCGTATCAAGGTAGTACTGAATGGATGGATTGGTATTTTTTTAGAAAAATGCGTATGCTAGGCATACAAACCTTGTATCTTGGTGGAGCAGAATCAAAAGGTGTTGAGTATTACATAAAGAAACTTCTACCGGTAAATCCACCGATTAACGTAGAAACAATAGAATATCTTCCATCATTAGCTAAACAAGAGACTTCGACTTTTTAACTCATCTTACACAAAAAGACGATATAAATAAATTATCTTATTTTATTCCACATGAAATATAATTTTTTTGCCTTCTCTCTGAAAAGAAAATAAAACAGATTAGAGAACAGGCCAAAGAGAATGGTTAGTCCGATCATTTCGTACGAAGTCACAACATGAAATATTGAGGAAAGCACAGAAAGTGGATTGAGAAGCACATCCCACGAATTTATCCGCTCAACCCTCCCTAACACCATTGCAAAACCAATCAAGAAGTTAATGCCGATAAGTCCGATAATAAATTGCTTGTTTGAATGAGTATATTTTTGAAGAATTCTCTCCCATGGATGAAACGCAATAAGAAAACATGCAAGTCCAATCACTTCAAGTGCAACATATTGGGAGACTAAAATTAGTTTCTCAATTCCCCCAACTTTTGACCACTGCTCTATCAAATGCTGCAAATCAGTAAAAACGTAAATCGTGTTTGGTAAATATAAAATCCATAAAGTAGCAAGAAGCACAGTAAAAAATTTGTTGGGCATCTTAAAAAGAAACCATGAAAAGATAACCGGCAGAACGGCAAGATAGAGATTGTATGTCATCCACGAAATGTTAAAAGTAATAAGATCCATTGACGTGAGAAGGTACTAGTTTAAACTATTTTTCCTTTTCAATCAACCTTGCTAACACTCATCTATTTGTTTATAATCTCAAAGACTCTATGTTAATAGTAACAGGTTCAATCGCATACGACTACATCATGGATTTTCCTGGTAGCTTTGGCGACCATATTCTCCCCGATCACATTCATCAGATCAATCTTTCTTTTATTGTTAAAACTTTTGAAAAGCGCCGAGGCGGCACAGCAGGTAATATCAGTTATACCCTTGGACTCCTTGCTACTCCTCACAAACTATTTAGTACCGCAGGAAAAGATTTTGAGGAATATAAACAAACATTCGAAAAAATGGGCATAGACACACGCGGTGTTAAAATTTATGACAATACCTATACTGCAACGGGTTTTGGCATGACAGACAAAAGAGACAATCAAATCTGGGGATTTTTTTACGGCGCTAATGAATTTGTTGATAAGCTGAAACTGAAACAAATTGCAACGAAAAATGATTTTGTTATTATCGGACCCCAAGGAGCAAAAGGTTCTTTGTCATTTGTTAAGCAATGTGTTGCGATGAAAGTCCCTTATATGTTTGATCCTGGATTTATTTTGACACAAGTCAGCGATGAAGAACTGACCTACGGCGTCACTCATGCACAATTTCTCATTGGCAATGATTATGAAATCTCAATGATCAAAAAACGGGTAAAAAAATATATAGATTTAGTAGCAGACAAAATTGTCATCACAACACTTGGCGCAAAAGGAGCAATCATCGAAGAAGGCGGACGGACAATCAACATCAAATCAGTAAAACCCACCAAAGTCGTTGATCCAAGTGGCGCAGGAGATGCATGGCGGGGAGGATTTTTGGCTGGATGGCAACGGGATCTGGATCTCACTACTTGTGGACAAATGGGCGCTGTCGCTGCAACATACGCAGTTGAACAATATGGCACACAGGAACACAAATACACAAAACAGGACTTTACAAAGCGTTACAAACAAGCATATAATGCAAAAGTTGTCTTATAAATTTAGATATGGCGAAAACAAAACAATACGACGTTAAAGATCTTAAACTTGCACAAGAAGGCAAACTCAAAATCGAATGGGCTGGAAAGCAAATGCCTGTTCTTGAAACAATCAGGAAACGTTTCTTGAAAGAAAAACCTCTCAAAGGGCAAACAATTGCTGCATGTCTGCACGTTACCAGTGAAACCGCCAATTTATTGATTACGTTAAAAGCAGGTGGTGCGACAGTTGTTGCAAACGCATCCAATCCTCTTTCAACTCAAGATAGTGTTGCAGCATCTTTGGTGAAAGATTTTGATATTCCGACCTATGCCATCAAAGGAGAAGACAACAAAACATATTTTGAACATCTCAATGCAGTACTCGACGTCAAACCAACAATTACCATGGATGATGGTGGTGACCTCATTTATGCGCTTCACACCTCACGCAAAGAGCAATTGAAGAATATTATTGGCTCATCTGAAGAAACTACAACCGGTGTTATCCGATTAAAAGCAATGGAAAAAGAAGGTGCACTCAAGCTTCCTGTGATTGCTGTAAATGATTCTGATACTAAACACCTTTTTGACAATCGATATGGAACAGGACAATCAACAATCGATGGCATTTTACGTGCGACCAACATATTGATCGCCGGAAAAACCTTTGTCGTTGGCGGATATGGCTGGTGCTCACGTGGTATCGCGATGCGGGCAAAAGGTATGGGAGCAGACGTTATCGTCACAGAAGTTGATCCAATTCGTGCACTTGAAGCTGCAATGGATGGTTTCCGTGTGATGCCAATGAAAGATGCTGCAAAGGTCGGAGACATTTTTGTTTCGGCAACCGGTGACAAACATGTTATCTCACTTGATGTATTGAAAAATCTCAAAGACGGCGCAATTGTTGCCAATTCAGGCCATTTTGATGTTGAAATCGACATGGCAGGACTTGAGAAAATCAAAAAGAGCAAACGCAGACTCCGTCCATCCCTTGATGAATATATGCTGACAAACGGTAAGAAAATTTATATCCTTGGTGAAGGTCGTTTAGTAAACTTAGCAGCTGCTGAAGGCCATCCAGCAGAAGTGATGGATATGTCCTTTGCCAATCAAGCACTTGCAGCTGAATTTTTTGTCAAAAATAAAGGCAAACTCGAAAATAAAGTTCATGTTCTCCCACGCGAACTTGATGTAAACGTTGCAAGTCTCAAACTCGAAGCTATGGGAATCAGTATCGACAAACTCACAAAAGAACAACAGAAATATCTCTCCTCCTGGACTGAAGGCACCCAATAAACGATAATTTCATAATTAGTTTTAATATTCAATTTTCTTACTATTAGAGATATGACTGAAAAGGAAACAATATATGCTTGGCATGACACAAGAAAAAAAGAAAGAAATAATACTCAGCGAAGAATTGAAGCTATTAAAAATATTGTTCAAATAAGATTAATGTTAGCTGAAGATCCTGTCATTAATGTGCATAGATCCCGTGAGCTCCCTGATGGAACGATTGAAATAACTACACACGATCGAGTAACAACCAGAGTATTCTCTGCATCCAAAACACACCCTTCTCTGCCTGATGGGACAACAGAACAATGGACCATTTTTAATATAAAACCGAGAATGAATAACAAGATATATGGTTTAAGAGCGACTCAAGGAAGATTTTATTTTCGTGACGGAATAGAGGCTGCAACAGAGCACGATGAAAACGGCGAACCAAAGTGGACAACTGATAAAAAAATTGTTTATGAGTGCATTAGGCATTTTATTTACGGTCCCAGACAATCAGAAACTATAGCACAAAAATGGACAAGTTAGCCTCCGTTGAGCTTGCGCTTAACAATTTGCATGGTATAATAGACCCATGTTTTACAAGTCCTGCCTAGCACTTGTTATAAGTGCTTTTTTATTTTTGTTTTCCGCAGTTCCGTCCTTTGCGATTGAGAACCCGCTTGCAACTGCAAATAATAAAGTCGGTATCCATGTATTTTTCCCATCGGAGATCCAAGAAGCTGCTAAGCTAGTTAATTCCGACGGTGGCGATTGGGGTTATGTCACAGTGCCTTACCTTGCCAATGATCATGACTTGCCAAAATGGCAGGATTTTATGTATCAATGTAAGAAAAATCACATCATCCCTATTGTCCGAATCTCAACCTACAATGATCCAAATAACACCGCTGTCTGGAAAAAACCTGATTTGACTGACGTCATTAATTCTGCAAACTTTCTCGATCAACTTAATTGGCCAACAAAAAATAGATATGTCATTATCTATAATGAAGTTAATCGTGGAGACGAATGGGGCGGCAATGCCAATCCTTCCGAATATGCTCACATCTTGAGTTTTGCTGTTACTGCATTCAAAGCGAAAAGTCCTGATTACTTTATCATAAGTAGTGGTATGGACAACGCAGCACCCTCTCAGGGAACAACTTATATGAATGATTTCGATTATATGCGGCAGATGAATCAAGCAGTTCCAGCAATCTTTAATCAAGTTGACGGACTCGCAAGTCATTCCTACCCAAATCCTGGATTTAGTCAGGCTCCAAATGACCAAACCCAAATGGGTGTAGCAACATTTAAATACGAGCGTGACCTTGCCAAACAAATGACTGGAAAAGATCTTCCTGTCTTCATTACAGAGACTGGCTGGACTGCTGATAAAATATCAAATGATACACAAGTGCAATATTACAAACAAACATTTGACACGATCTGGAATGATCCGGGAGTTGTCGCAGTTACACCATTTGTTCTTGATGCACGGGGTGGCCCATTCCAACAGTTTTCATTTAAGACTGCAACAGGCGATCCAACACCAGTATATAATTTTGTGATGAATCTTTCCAAAACGAAAGGAGTACCGACTATTCCAGTAGTTGCTATCAAACCAAAAATCAAAGTCCTGGCAGCAGAAACGAAAAAATCAGCCATGCAACAGCCAACTAAGGAAAATACTAAACCTGGATTTTCTGTTTCGGACGTAGTAAAAAAGATGTTCGGATGGTTAAATGTCTAAAATGTTTATTTTATGGATTGGCAGGAAGCGAAAGATGTACATAAAGATCTCAAACACGTTCTCAAAACGATTGATTTACCCTACATTGATCTCAAACGGATCCATTGCTACCGCACAACAGGATCCAAAGTTAGAGCGTACGCCCGCACCTGGGCTTTCCCCAAAATTTTTCAAAGAGCATTGAATATAGAAGCGGCATATGTCATCGAAGTTCTTTCCACACACTACGACAAACTCTCAGACGATGAAAAGAAGAAAGTATTGATCCACGAACTTCTGCATATTCCAAAGAATTTTTCAGGAGCACTTCTTCCCCATCACACTCGATCAAGAAATCTCCAAAAGCTTGCAAACCAACTCTTCAAAGAGTATAAAAGTAAAGCGAAAGATTTATGATAACAATTATCCACGGCACCGATATTGTCGCATCAAGAAAATTCTTCCTGGATGAAAAAGAAAAACATGAAACAGCTGGAATTCTCGACGGCGAAAAAGTAACACTTACCGATCTTGCACAAATTTTTGAAGGCGGCGGACTGTTTGAAGAAAGCAAAACTGTTTTTATTGAGCATTTTTTTGCCAGAAAAAAACGCAAAGATGAATTTGCAGCTCTTTCAGAATATATACAAAAACAGTCTTCACATATGATCTATTTGTGGGAAGGAAAAGAACTGGAAAAAAGCGCATTCACTTCGTTTAAGACAGCAACACCTCGCGTCTTTAAACTTCCTCAAACACTCTTTGCATTCTTGGATAGTGTTAAACCTGGAAACGGCAAACTGCTTATTTCTCTTTTCCATCAAACTCTTGAGACTACTGATCCTGAAATGATCTTTTTCATGCTCGTTCGGCAAATCCGTTTACTTCTCGCACTTTTAAAACCAACAGAAGATGCGATCGATGAACTTAAACGCATTGCTCCCTGGCAAAAAACAAAATTACAACAGCAGGCAAGCGTCTTTGGAGAAAATAGACTTAAAAATATCTATCAACAGCTATTTCTCATCGAAACTGGACAAAAAACAGGCACATTATCTAACAGTATCCTGACAAGCATTGACTTTTTGTTGCTCCAGATCTAATATAAGAAGATGGAAAATATCGATCCAAAGATTTTTAAGGCATACGACATCCGCGGTATTTATCCAACACAAGTTGATGAAAAAGGAGCTGATCGAATTGTCCGCGCAATCTACACATTCTTCAAAAAGAAAGTAACCAAAACTGGATTTACTGTCCTTCTCACACGGGATATGCGTGTTTCATCTCCACAAATGTTTGAAGCAGCTAAAAAAGCCCTTCTTGATATGGGAGCAAACGTTATTGATGCAGGACTTCTTTCAACACCTTCGTTTTACTTTGCCGTTTTTCATTATGGATATGACACAGGAATTCAAATCACAGCATCTCACAATCCGAAAGAATACACAGGACTGAAATTTGTAATTAATACCCCTGACGGCCTTATCAAAATTGGTAAATCAACCGGTATGGAAGACATCAAACAAATGGTCATGAGTGATATGACTTTTGAGTCCTCTGAGTCACAAGGAACTGTTACGGTGAAAGAAAATATTCTTGCAGATGAAGTAGATAATGCATTGAAACTATTTGGTAATCCACAAATTTCCAAGTTCAAAATCGTTGCAGATCCTGCAAATGCTATGGGTATAACGTATCTGGAAGCTGCTGAGAAAAAAATCCCTATGGATCTTATCAAAATGAATTTTGAGCTTGATGGATCATTCCCTGTCCATGCGCCTGACCCATTGGTTGCTGAAAATCTTGTAGATCTGCAAAAACGCGTTGTTGAGGAAGGAGCAGATCTTGGACTTGCTCCTGATGGTGATGGAGACCGATTAATGTTTATAGATGAGAAAGGCAAACTCGTTCCTCCATCAATTATTTCTGCAGTCGTTGCTCGTGAGTTATTGAAAGAATATCCTGGTTCAAAAATTGCTATTGATATCCGATATCTTCTTACTCCAAAAAAGATTATCGAAGAAAACGGCGGCGAATTTGTTGACGTACGAGTAGGACACGCGTTTATCACAGAAAAATTGCACCAAACAGGCGCGATCTTTGGCGGCGAATCATCAGGTCATTATTTCTTTAAAGCAACAGGTAATGCAGAATCACAACTTTCAGTTCTCGTTTGTGTTCTCAAAGTCTTAAGCGAAGAAAAAAAGAAAATGTCAGAAATTGCTGACGAACTTCGACGATCATATGAGTCAGGTGAATTTAATTTCCGAGTCCAAAATGCACAAGAAATTATGGATAAGATTAAAGAAAAATATAAAGATGGGAAGCTTTCAACTGTTGATTGTATCGAAATTGATTATCCATCGTGGCGTTTTTCAGTCCGCACATCTAACACAGAACCACTTCTTCGACTCAATGTCGAAAGCTTTGATGAAAAAGAAATGGAACAAAAAAGAGATGAACTTAAGTCTCTCATAGAAAGTTTGGCTGTTGCAGATACAACATCTGGACATTAATCTGCCCGTTATGTACGATCCAAATCAGTTTGATAAATCTACCTTCAAAAATGAACCTTATATCAAAAGGGTACCAAAACCTTGGGGCTATGAACTGATTTTTACTCCTGAAGATCTTCCCTACACAGGCAAAATCATGCATGTGAAAGCAGGCACCAGACAAAGTCTGCAAGTCCACGATAAGAAGCAAGAAACATATTATTTGGCATCTGGAAAAGCTGGAGCGATTATCGAAAATGAAAAAGGAGAAATGGTTACAATTGAATTTGAAAAAGGCAAAGGTTATACAACAAAAGTTGGTCAAAAACACCGCATTTTCGCAATTGAAGATTCAGATGTCTGGGAAGTCTCAACACCTGAAACAGGAACCACCTATAGACTTGAAGATGATTATGCCCGAGGAGATGAAACAGAAGAAGTAAGAAAAGATCCTAACAGAGGTTGGAATGAATAATATGATTGACCTAAACGACAAAGAAAAAATTAAAGAGATAGATCCAAGAGATTGTCTTGGCTCGACAGAATTGCTGCTTAAACAATGTGAGACTGCATGGAATCAAGTCATGACGCTTGATTTGCCCTCCCATCTTGGTGATATTTCCAATATTGTCTTTTGCGGTATGGGTGCATCCATTTACGGTGCACAGGTCCTCAAAGCTTTACAGGGGCCAGCAATGCCTTTTCCTACAGAAGTTGTCTCTGATTATTTCCTTCCCGAGTATGTGGGCCCGAATACCCTCGTTGTGCTGACAAGTTACTCAGGTACCACTGAGGAAGTTCTCTCTTGTGCTGAGGATGCCAAGGCAAAGGGAGCAAAAATGATTGTCCTGACTAAAGGATCAAAATTGGAAGAATTTGCAAAAGACAATGACTTACCTGCATATATTTTTGATGGGAAGTTAAATCTTTGTGGCTCTCCCCGCGCAGGTTGCGGCTACAGTATCTTTGGTCTTATTGGCCTTTTGAGCAAACTTAATATTGTAGAGGTTGAAGAAAAGGAAATCGAGAATGCATTTATCCGCATGCATGACAAAATTGATGATATTAAAAAACAGGCTCAACATGATGTAGAAATTTTTGAGAACAAAATTCCAATTATCTTCACCGCAGAACATTTATCAGGTAATGGCATGATCCTCCGCAATCAATTCAACGAGACTAGCAAAAACTTTGCAGCTTATTATCTTATTCCAGATCTTAATCACCATCTGATGGAAGGATTGGAATTCCCAAAAGACGCACCACTTCACTTCTTGGTATTTAATTCACAAAATTACTCAGAGAAGATCAAAAGACGGACAGAATTAACAATAGAAGTTGTTCACAAAAATAATTATAAAGTCCATGAATTTTTGACCAGTGGAGCAACAGTATATGATGATTTTCTTGAAGCACTTATCTATGGTAGTTTCTTGACAGTTTATTTAGGTTTAACCTACGAACGCAATCCTTCTACAAACCCCTGGGTCGATTGGTTCAAGGAACAATTGGCTAAATAACCTTCATCTCCTATCTTTCTTCATTCCACTTACGGCTCAGCTGGCGCTGACTATGATCGGATTAAATAAACTATATCCGTTCACAAAAAAACTCCCTTTCGGGAGTGTAAAGAGAAACCAAATAAACCAGAGATTATCTGGTTACTTGGATTGGTCCTGCATATGGAGCTGATGCTGAAACTGTGATTCTGTTATTTGCATCTC
>CAYMJR010000024.1:0-8029 GCA_964391315.1 uncultured Gammaproteobacteria bacterium
CTTCTTTCAGATTTGCCATTGGAAATTGTGTCATTATCAGATGTACATATTAGTAAAGAGGTTGAAGAAAAAGGAACAACCTATGAAGAAAATTCGCAAACAAAGGCAGTGTCTTATGCTCAATGGAGTGGGCTTCCAGCACTTTCAGATGATGGAGGAATTGAGATTGCAGCATTAAATAACGAACCGGGAGTTTACTCAAAAGTTTGGCTTGGAGAAAATTGTACAGAAGACCAACTTATCGCTCATATGCAAAAAGTTGCAAAAAAACTTCCAGACAATAATCGAAAAGCAACCTTTAAAGTAGTTTTGTCTCTTGGATTACCAAGCGGAAAAGTCTGGAGTGTCATGGGTGAAATTGAGGGAATTATTGCTAAAGAACCATTTATCAAAGCAAAAAAAGGCTATCCTTATCGATCATTTTTCTTTTTGCCAAAACTAAATAAATATTATTTTGAAAGTGAACTAACGCCTGAAGAACAAAAAAAATATAATCATCGTGTGATCGCAATTGAAAAATTAAAACCTATCCTTACAAAAGAGCTTGATTTAGCCTGAATTTATTTGTCTTCTCAGCTCTTTCTGTGCTATAGTTAAATCTGCCTCATGAAAAGATTTTTGTTACTCGCTATTTCTGCAATTGTACTCACGTTTTTCTTTGTAGTAGGAATCCAGTATTTTATCCATTTACGATCCTTAAAAGGAGCTTTGCAAGTAACTACTTCTCCACAGAGTAAAGTTTATCTGAATGACAAATATATTGGGACAACCCCGCTTTGTAAATGTGAGGCGGCAGATATGCTTGCTGTTGGGGATTATACGATTAAGATTGTTCCGACAACAGGTGGATTTCCTGAATTTCAGGAGAAAATTACCATTTCTGAAGCTGTATTAACAGTTGTCGACAGAAAATTTGCCAAAGATTCTCTTTCTGAGGGAAGCGTAATCTCTTTATCGCCATTGCCTGACAAAACAAAATCAGAATTAGTAGTTGCTTCTTTACCAGAACAATCAACCGTCCTTCTTGATGATAATCAACTTGGAACAACACCACTTTCTTATAGTAATCCTACGGAATCAGATCATGTGTTAACAATACAAAAAAATGGTTATAAAGATAAAATTATTCACATTCGAACACCACTTGGATACAAATTAACTGTTGCTGCCTATTTAAGCACTGTTGATAATCTTGCGACAACAAACACTGCTTCATCGTCTGCTACTACGTCAGAGACAAGTCCAACTCCTACCCCTACGTTATCTGGAAATACTGTGGTGATTCTTGATACTCCAACTGGATTCTTGCGGGTAAGAAATAGTGCAAGTGTGAATGGAACAGAAATTGGTCAGGTAAAGCCTGGAGAAGTATATCAATATGTTGATGAACAACAAGGATGGATACAAATTAAATTAAAAGATGGAAAGACAGGATGGATCAGTAGTCAGTATACACAAAAACAAACAGGAACACCTCAATAAGCTTTGACAACGTAGAGAATAAAAATAACGAGCAAGGTATAAATGAGCGTTGCTGCCAAGAGTGGCCGGTCAGAAAAGAGAACTCGTTCAGGACTCTCTCCTTCATGTTTTTCATAAATTCTTTGCAGATAACGCATGAGTCCATAGACAACTGGAATGATTGTAATCATAACCCATTTTCGTTGTAAATATGCTGCTAGAATGGAGTCAGGAACGATGCCATTTGATACTTGTACTCCCTGAGGGTTTACTAAGAAGGTAAAGAGTGAATAAGAAATAAAGGTCGAAGTTGCAAAGATAGATAAATAAACATCAAGCAATTTTTCAGAGTAATGAGAAAGTGTCTTGCGCGTTGTGATGACTTGTCCTTTTGCATGGTGCGCAAGAAGCGTTAATTCCGATCGTCGTTTCCCAATAGCAAGGAAAAGGGAAAGTGAAATAACAGTCAGAAAAAGCCATGCAGAAATATGGTAACCACTGATTACTTCTCCTGCAAAAACACGAAGCATATAACCTCCTGCTAGTGTCAAAATATCAATAATTTCAATATGTTTTAAGAGCAGAGAATACAGTACATGGAGGACAAAATAAATAACAGCAACAACGAAGAAACCAGGGGCGAGGAAATAGCTTGCTACAAGAGAAAAAATAGCAAGGGCTATTGCAATAGCTGCAGCAAGTGAGACAGAGACATCTTCATGAGCGAGTGGACGGAATCTTTTGAAGGGATGGATTCGGTCTTTTTGGATATCAAGCATGTCATTGATGACATAAATAGAACTTGATAGCGCACAAAAAATAAAAAATGCGTAGGTGACATTAAGAAAGAGTACAGGATTGAAGAGTTGTCCACTGAAAATAAGAGCAACAAAAAGGGCACCATTTTTTATCCACTGACGTGGACGGAGCAGCCGTAGAATGTTACGAAGTAACTTCTTCATTGATATTTTTTGTAACAATATGTAAAAACAAAATTGCCCCTCCGATGATAACGCTTACCATAATAATAGCAAAAATTTTACTTCTACTCTCTAGTGTTAATGAGATTATCCCTAATATAGCAGAGATCCCCCAATAAAACAATGCAACTTGCCGCTGGGTATATCCAAGGCGAAGGAGAATATGATGAAGATGTTTGTTATCGCCTTTAAATGGAGATTTTTTGTTAATGATTCTTCTTAGAATAGTAAATATGAAATCAACAAAAGGTACTCCTAAAACCAGAATAGCAGTTGCAAGTTTGGCGCTTGAGAGAATTGATGCAACTCCAAGAAAAAGATATAACGATGTCGCTCCAAAACCAGGAAAAATTTTTGCCGGATAAAAATTATACAGAAGAAATCCGAGAGCACTTCCTGCAATAAGAAATGAAAGTATTGCGTCAAGTGAATTGCCTGCCGGACTTGAAAGCCTTAGCGTTACTATCCCAATAACTATTGCTGATATTGCTACAATTCCTGGCATTTGTCCATCTACTCCTTTACTCCAATTGAGCATATTCATGATCCATACAAGCCAAATAACAGTAATCAGATCAGAAAGTGTTACTGAGAAAAAAGGAAAAGCAAGAATGATTGCATCAAAATGGATGAGACCACCAATTGGATTAGTGATAAATTTAATACTTATGCCATTTGCAACGACAATCATTGCCGTCACGATATTAATAGGAAAGCGGATATAGGGAGAAATATCTTTTCCATTTGCATTCATTACATCATCAATAAGTCCGATAATAAGTGCAAGAAATCCTGCCGCAAATAGTGCTGTTATTTGTTGTGTATGAGGAAGAAAGAAAAGTCCAGTCAAATAAACACCAAGAAAAAGAGGTAAACCTCCACCTCGTGGAATTGGTTTTTTATGAATAATTGCAGGATGATTTTTTCTATTTGGGTCATCAACGAGTCCGATTTTTTTATTGATTACAATAAAAATCGGAGTGAGAATCGCTGTAGTCAGAAAGGCAAACAAAAGCGGTAGAACAATAAAAGCATAAGGAAACGTTATCATTACAGTGTTATAGTCAATGTTTGCATTGAGAAAATAAAAGATAAGACATTAATAAGTAAGGTTGTAATTCCGAGCATGCGGGAAAGAAGTGGCATACGTTCATAGAGTTTATTAACCAACAAAAGATTACTAAAAAGAAAAATCAGTGTTAAGAGTGAGGGGATAAAGATTTCAAATTTTTGTCCTAATCGTGCTTCTCCCCATGGAAGCTGATTAAAAATGGGAACAAGAGGAGGAAGCGAAAAGTAAGAAAAGATTGCATAAATCAGTTGCGCCACTAAAAGAAGTGCAGATATCTGCATACTAAATTTTATAATTTTGTCTGTGCGTACGTATTTAAAAAGATTTTTCATAAATTATTGCTCCATCTAAAGCGAATTTCGTAACATATCCGTCGATTCTAAATGGAAAATTTGGAGTGTTCGGAAGGATTATAACAAATTTTGGCTGAACTTTATTAATCGCTTGTTGTGTTGCTTGTATATTATTCTTGTTTTGTGTTATATGATATGCGACAGTATATTTACTAATTGGCATTGTATTGGACAAGGCATAAATCTGCGCATTATTACCCCATAGAAAAAGCGGTTCATTTGGTTTACTATTCATCTTTATGTATGATGCCAGGGCATAGTCTCGTGGTGTTTTTTCATCAAAAAAAGTTTGATATGCAGGAACACTTTTTTGATTTGTCATAAAGAGAAAAGCATTTTGATAATACAGAAATGTTTTCTTAATGCTATATGTTCGAAATGTTGTAAAAATAATTGCGATGACAAGAAGAAATAACGCAAGAAATTTTCGTTGTTCGGTCTGTTGTTTTACATTCACAACAAGTCCAAGGAGCAAACAAAGACTTGGGATAAGTACAAGGAGATAATGTGTGTAAGGCCGTTGAGAAAAGAATGCATTAAAAAGTGCAAATGACATCCAGAGAAGAATGAAAATTGTTGGATGTGCGAGTTTGGTTCGTTTTACAAGTAACAGATACACAATACCTGCAAGAATAAGAAGTTTTAAGATTAAAAATCCCTGGGGAATAAGAAGAGCATTTCCATAACCAACATAGCCAATATTGCCGAAAAAGGTTGCCTGGATGAATGCGGGGAGGGCTTTATTGACAGTGAAATAGATAATTGTGATAACGAGAGGAATGAGAAAACCAAGAATCATGAAGCATGAGTCACTAAGCAAGGTAATAAACCATGATGCATGATTCTTAATTCTTGATTCTCGAGCAAAGAGTTTTTTTATTGAGGTGAAAGAGAATTTCTCAGGGATCTTGCTAATAATAAGAAAAACGAAAAATGTTGCGAAGTCAAAAACGGCGACAATTTTAAAAAGTAATGCAATACCGAGTAGAAGACCTGCTCCAAATAGCCAATAGCGAATAGCAAATGATTTATGGTTTTCTTTAGTAATTGTTTTATAGATTATTAAAGCTGCAAGTGTGATGGGAAGAAGCATGAAATTTTCAGCGTTTGCGATATTGCCTTCAATAAGTGGTGTCGCAAAAAGCGCTGTAAATACGGATGTGGTGATAATGCTTGTCTTAAGATTTTTGAAGAGAGTTTGAGATAATGCAAAAAAGAGACCTGTTGTAAGAAGACCAACAATCAGTGAAAGAAATCGGACACTGTAAAGATCTCCGTTAAACAGCGCATATATGATATAAAGAAGCGGTGGTTTATTATCCCACGCTTGTGTATAGAGTAAGTGTCCACTAAATATTGCTCTCCCAAGAACTTGATAGATTCCCTCATCTCCATACCAATCTGGTTCAATAACGGACGGAAGGCGAAGAAGGAAAAAGATAACAAAGATAATAAGCAGGAACCAAAAAGTTTTACTTTTCTCTATTTTATCAATTAACTTTAGCATAACTTAAGGGTAGCACGGACACACGAGTTTCACAAGTATCCCATCTGTAAGATTTCGATGAGCAGGAAGTTTAAGCTTTATCGGTAACTTTATATTCTAATCGTTTGCCAAGCATTAATTGGGTATGTGAAATCAATGCAGGGAGTGCGGAAAGGAAAAATCCTACAATTGGCATCAGAAGAAATTCGAAAGGGAAAAGAATACGGCGATAGAGTGGCAAGTGTTGGTTTTCCGGACGATTTTTATAATCAAGATAGAGCATGCACAACAATGCAATAAGACAGAAGTTCAAGAGAAACCCAGCAAGGTGAGGAAGACTATAACCAAGGGTTGTTCTTGCATAGACAGGATTAATAACCGCCATTACGTTGGCGGCGATAGTAATAATAAACCAGTTAATTGGCCAGAGAATATGATCCAACAACACATTAAACACTAATGAAGTTTTTCGGAAGAAAGGTACATCAGGAACGGTCAGCCACCATTTAATATACAGTGGGTCATCTGATACGCCCCATGACCATCGACGTTCTTGTGTATATTTATTCTTGAGACTATTAACATATCCAACAGAAAGTGCCGCGTCCATAGATGTTCGAAGAAAAATTGGTTCTGCCCAAAGTTGTCCTTTCATGCGGAAAAATGCTTTGAAGAAGATTCGGTAGTCCTCAGGAATAACATCAACATCCCAGAAATCAATATCCTTTAATAATTTGAACGAGAGAGAATAGGTGGCATTGGTAACCAATCGATCACCTTGCACCAAGAGCGCTGTACGCCAAAGACTTCCGAAGAAGGAAATAATACGGGTTGGAGCAGGAATTTTCCAAACATTATTATAGTAGACAGTTGCCGATTGCCAGAATTTATTATAGCGCTTATTGTCTGAGAGAAATTTACAGGTAAGGTAAGAAAAGTATTCTTTATCAAAAATGGAATCGGCATCAACTGAAGAAACAGTCGCAAAATTGATATCCAAATTACCGTCAACAAATAATTTCTGATGAGCGACTCGTCCGGCATAGGCTTCATTGGAGGATTTACCTTTTATTTCTCCTGGGACATCAGGATGATAGGTTGCAAAGATACTGCCAAAGATGTCACCAAATTCGTTAATAAGTATTCTCGCTCGTTCTTTTGCTTCCTCCTCCCGTTCTTCCAAAGCAAGGACAATATGGAGTTGTTTGTGGGGAAATGATTGACGTGCTAATGCTTCAATCGTCACTCTGATTTTATCAACACGCTCTTTGTAATTAGGAATAACCAAAACATGATGCACTTTATCAACATCTGAAAATCGTTTTGCTTTTTCGTACCAATTTTGTTTTTCAGCCTCTTCAATTTTTTTTCGTGCTTTGTGTACCGTAAAAACTAAATGGAAAGATTTGTAGAACCAATAAACATCAAAAAAGAGAATAAAGTAGGCAAGAACAGTTGGGATAAAAAATGATCCCCAAAGAGGAAAAAGAATGATAGTCCAAGCGACAAAGCCAGGGAAGATTTCAAGAAGCCTTCGCGTTTTTGTGGGGTACTTGGTAAATATTTTGTCGAAGAATGTTGTCATAAAAATTAACTCTTTAATTTACTAAATATAGTATATACATTATTATCCGTCTGCTCTATGAGTTTTTCAAGTGAGATTTGTTTTATATCTGCTATAAACCGAGCGGTTATTATAGCATATGATGGTTCATTCCGTTTGCCTCGATGAGGTAAGGGTGATAGATACGGACTGTCTGTTTCAATAACGATCCGGTCAAGTGGTGTATAGCTAATTAATTCGGTAAGTTCGACTGGTTCATCCGGCGGCAAACCTTCATACATACTGTTGCCATCAAATCCGACATAAAATCCCATATCTAATGCTTGTTTTAATGATTCTAAAGATCCTGCCATACAATGGAACATACCTGGTATAGGTTGCAGAAGATGCTTGTGTGTTTTCAGTATTTTGATAACTTCTTTTCTGGCTTCTTCATTTCGACTATGAATTTGTAATGGAAGTTTGCATTTGTGAGCAAGTTCAATTTGTTTGATAAAAATATTTTTTTGGATGTCAGAATCAACAATACCATTGGATTGGTAATTATAATAATCAATGCCGCATTCACCAATACCAATTGTCTTGGGGTGTTTAGCTAGTTTTTCAAGTTGTGTTAGCCAATCTGCCTCAACTTTATCAGCATGATGTGGATGAATACCAACGACTGTATACAGTTTGTCATATTGTTCTGCGAGTTGCACTGCCCATTCACTTGAGGAAATTTGCGTTCCCGTATTAATAATTGTGTGAACACCTGCTTCTTGTGCCCGTTTAATCACTTCATCATAATCGTTTTCAAACTTATGGAAATTGAGATGACAATGTGCATCAATCATATAGGATTTATCCGAGTCTTGGGAATAGTGGTTTCTGTGAAACAATCTTAGACTCTTTAAATTGATCTAAAATCTTTTCTGCTGTCTCTGGCATAAATGGCTGCAGAAGAATTGCTATTTCCTGAATACGGTCAATACAATGCGCGAGGACGCTATTGAGCCTATCAACATCTGTTTTGGCAAGTTTCCATGGTTGTTCTTCATTGATGTATTTATCAAGTTCTGCAATTTGATCCCAGACAAATCCCAGTGCATCAGGAAATCTAAATTCATGCAA
>CAYMJR010000024.1:8129-15952 GCA_964391315.1 uncultured Gammaproteobacteria bacterium
CTGCAATTTGATCCCAGACAAATCCCAGTGCATCAGGAAATCTAAATTCATGCAACGCTTGTGTATAGGGACCATCTTCCAAGAAGTGTGTGGATGTTCTATCTACTGTTCCCATATTGGTATAACCAGCATTTTCGGCAAGTTTTGCAACGCGGGCGATGAGGTTGCCCAATCCATTAGCAAGATCCGCATTATACGATTGTTTGAATTTTTCTTCTGAAAAATCACCATCTTGAAACGGCGAAAAATAACGCAGCACATAAAATCTCAAACTATCTGCCCCGTACTTCTCAATCAACTCAAGTGGATCAATAACATTCCCAAGAGATTTACTCATTTTTTGTCCATTAACAGTGAAATATTCATGAACAAATAGTTGTTTGGGAAGTTTAAGCCCTGCAGAAATGAGAAACGCTGGCCAGTAAATTGCGTGAAAGCGGATAATCCCTTTTCCAATGACATGAATATCAGCGGGCCACCACTTTTGATACTTTTCTTCGTTCCAAGAAAATCCGACACCACTTTGATAAATATTTAACGCATCAAACCATACGTACATCCGTTGTGAGTCATCTCCTGGAACAGGAACTCCCCAGTTTTTTGCTCTCGCGTTTGTCCGGGAAATACTTATGTCTTGTAATCCTTGCTTGAGAAAGGAAAGAATTTCATTTTTTCGTTTTTCTGGTGTAATTTGTAAAATGTTATTTTCAATAAGGTCTATTAATTGTTTTTCATACTTACTTAAACGGAAAAAATAATTTTCTTCTGTTACTTCTTCTAATTTTTTGCCTGGATGTTCATAGCATTCCCCATTTTCATCAAGCTCATCACGTTCATAAAATACTTCACAACCGACACAATACAAGCCTGTATATGCCTTTTTATAGATATCCCCATTTTTTTCACAGAGTTCCCAGAGTCTCTGTGAAGCAGGAAAGTGATGCTCTTTATCGCTTCCTTTTTGCCAGACATCATAGGGAGCATTAATTTTTTTGACAAGCTCTACAAATAGATTATTGTTTTCATCAACAAACTGCTGGATAGGAACACCAGCTTTTTCAGCAGCTTGTACATTTTTAAGTGCATTTTCGTCTCCACCACAAAGTTTGAGAACATCATCGCCACGAAGTTTTCGGAAACGAGCAATGACATCTGTTTGAACAAATTCGAGAGCATGACCAATATGTGGTTTTGCATTAACGTAGGGAATTGCACTGGTAATATAGAACTTCTTCATGCTCAGATTGTATCAAAGCGATCATGCGTAAACAAGCTCATTTTTTATAGGTAAAGAGTAATTCAAGAGTGAGAAACAGTGCTGCGAGAAGGATAAGGAAGAATGGATGAGTTAAATTGTTTAATCGAAATGCGAGGAACCCGAGAAAAAAAAGTCCGAGCAGCACACCATGAATTTTGCTTTTAAAAAGAAACGTCGTGAGAGAAAAAAAGAAAAGAAAAAGTAACAAGAAAAAGACTATGGAAATTGATCCTACTGCACTAATGCTTTGAGGGACAGGAAAATGATAGGTGGGAGATACGAAGAGAATGAGATACATGAGGGCAAGAAAAGAGAGAATACTTAAGAAAAGAAATTTCAATGATCTTTTTTTCTGCCGCATGATTTGTAATTAATGAGCGCCGGGAAGTTTCAACAAATCAACACCAATCACTTGGAGAATAACAAATGAGAAGATAATAAACATCAATCCAACAATTGCTGCTACAATTTGTTCACGGCCTTCTTTAATGCCTTCAGGATTGCCTCGTGATGTCATAATTCGGTAACCGGCACGCATAAACAGAATGAGGGCAATTGCACCACCAGCGGCAAGCATTACGCCAAATATTTTTTCAATAAACTTTGCCGGATCTGTTCCGATTATCCCCAAAGAACTGAGAATAGCAGTACATCTTCCCCCTGTAGTATTAAGATCTACTGCACAAGGAGGGGCTGCTGGTGCTGCATATTGTACTGGACCACAGGTAATACCTGATTTCGGTACACTACCAAATGCTGCTTTTAGGTCATTATTATCAATGGGAGAACCGGGAGCATTGGCACAGGGTGAATTTAGTTGACAAAATGACCTAACGCCTGATTTAAACTTGTTTTGACAGGTGAATCCATTTTGTCCCGAACCTGAGAAACCAGGACTATTACAGGAACATGCGACATTAACATCTTGAGGAGCATGACATGAAAATGTACAGTTTGGACAATAATCCGGACACCCCGCTCCAGAAGAATTATCACAAGTTTGTGGAGGTTGAGGTACTGTTCCATGGTCTTCAGCACAAATCAGTGAGCCACAGCTTATCTGCTGAACATTGGGTCTGCTATCATCTAGCGCATTGCAGGTGTACGTGCTAGCTTTAGGCATACATATTCCCTTTCCAGCAAGGTCTGATGGACGCTGACAAACATAGGGAATTTTACAATTTCCCTGAACATCAGCATCATTTTGATAAGTACAGTAGTGGAACTCATCAACATGAGGACTTGTATCCAAAACACATTTCCCTGTACAACTCGTACCACTACCGTTACAGTCTTGAGGATAGTTATATTGACAAACTGCTCCATTTGGACAGGGATTGTTGCCACCGTTGTTAAAGCTTACTGTACACGCTTGGGTGCAAACGCCATGGCAAACTCGTCCGAGGTCGCAGTTATTAGATGTATCAGAACTGGTGTCACATATTAAAGGGCTGTCACAATTGATAGGTGTAGATTGCGTACCATTTATACAGGCTTGTCCCACACCTACAGCAAATGAACGATTTAAGGGGGCTAAGGCTAAAAAGAAGAGGAAAAGAAATCCGAATACAATATATCGGAAGCGGAAAAGAGAAAAAAAGGCAGTTCTCACTCTTCTAGAATGACACGATCAAAAAATTTTTGCAAGAGTCTGCAATAAAGACTTGACCCTCCATTCCGAGTCCCTTTCGAGGATTTTCGAGATCTGTGTCCCACGATACGGGACTTGACACTCTTTGGCAGTCGTGTTATATTAGTGCTAATCTAATTTTACTCTATGCATAATTTAACACAGCGACAAATTGAAATCCTCAGAAGCGTTATCGAAGAATATATCGAAACAGCCGAAGCTGTCGGCTCCGAAACTATTGAAAAGAAACACAATCTTAGTGCATCTCCCGCAACTATTCGTAATGAAATGGTCAAACTCTCAGACTACGGATATTTAAAAAAGCCACATTCTTCAGCAGGTCGTGTACCAACAGCAATGGGACTCAAATTTTACGTCCGGGAACTCATGAAAGAAAAAGAGCTTTCAACTGTTGAAGAAGTTGCTTTGAAAGAAAAAGTGTGGGATTACCGCGAAAAAATGCAGCGTTTTCTTAAAGAAACTACCAAATCACTCGCTGCAAAAACAAATGCAGTTGCTATCGCAACAACGAACGAAGGCGATGTCTATTGTTCAGGATATGCAAATATCCTTGAAATGCCGGAATTTCTGGATATTGATGTAACCAAAACACTTCTTGAAGCATTGGATGAGTATGATGCATTTGAAAGTATCTTTAGTACCGTACAAGCAGATGAGAATATTCACGTCTTAATCGAAGATGAATTGGGTGGAAGACTGCGGGGCCCATATGGGTTTGTCTTTACCGAATATGTTACACCAATGCATATTCAAGGAAGAATTGGCGTCTTGGGACCAGCGCGGCTTCATTATATGTCGATTATTCCGGCAGTTCGTTATTTTGGTAATTTGATTGAAACGAGCGCGAAGGGCTGGTAAATTCGCAAATAGCTTATGGCAAATGGCGTATGGTTTTATATATAATAGTTAGAAATGAAGAATGATGAAGAAAAAAATAAAACAGAGAATATAGAAGAAGAGTTGGAAGAACAAGAGGAAGAGGTTGGTCACGAGTTTACACAATTACAAGAGCAGTTAGAAGAGTTTGAAGGAAAATATAAAAGAGCACTGGCTGATTATCAGAACTTACAGAAAAGGGTAACTGAAGAAAAAAGTGAATGGATTCGGTCAGCAAATAAAGAGTTATTATTGAGATTATTGCCGGTTCTTGATACACTAATGATGGCAGAGAAACATCTTCAAGATCAAGGCCTGACAGTAAGCATCAATCACTTTTTAGATACGTTAAAGGCAGAAGGCGTTACACGAGTTAAGACAGTTGGGGAAGAATTTAATCCACTGTTTATGGAAGTAATCGCAGTTGAAGAGGGAAAAGAAAATAAGGTTTTGGAAGAATTACGAGCTGGATACATGTTATATGACAAAGTTTTAAGGCCAGCACAAGTGAAAGTAGGTAAAAAATAATATGGGAAAAATAATTGGTATTGATTTAGGAACAACAAATTCATGTGTCGCGGTGATGGAAGGAGGATCTCCAAAAGTCATCCATTCAGCTGAAGGACGTAATGTCATCCCATCAGTTGTCGACCCAATTTCCAACATTGTTGGTGATGTTGCTAAGCGACAAATGGTACTTAAGCCAAAACAAACACTTTTTTCAGTAAAGCGTTTGATGGGTAAGAAGTTCCATGATAAAGATGTGCAATATGATCTGAAATGGCTTCCTTATACTGTGAAGTCAGGCCGGGACGATATGGCTGTTGTCGAAGTTGATGGCAAGACGTTTACACCACAAGAATTGTCAGCAAAGATTCTTCAAAAGATCAAAGCAGACGCAGAGACATACCTTGGCGACAAAGTAACACAAGCTGTTATCACCGTTCCTGCATATTTTGATGACAGCGAACGACAAGCTACCAAACAAGCTGGAGAAATCGCAGGACTTGAAGTGCTTCGTATCATCAATGAACCAACAGCTGCAGCACTTGCATATGGACTTGATAAGAAAAACGCTCACACGATCGCAGTCTACGATCTTGGTGGTGGTACGTTTGATATTTCCATTCTTGAACTTGGCGAAGGTGTTTACCAAGTAAAATCAACCAATGGTGATACCCACCTTGGTGGAGATGATTTTGATCAGAAGATTATTGATTACATTGCTGATGAATTTAAGAAAGAAAATGGAATTGATCTTCGAAAAGATCCACAAGCACTCCAAAGATTGAAAGAGTCTGCAGAAAAAGCAAAGATCGAGCTTTCAAGTAGTCAGGAAGCATCAATCAATCAACCATTTATTACACAAGGTAAAGATGGTCCACTCCATTTAACGATGACGTTAACCCGTGCAAAATTGGAGCAAATTGTTGATGATCTGATTCAAAAAACACTTGAGCCAGTTAAAAAAGCCTTAGATGATGCAGGTCTGAAAGTTTCAGATATTAATGAAGTTATTATGGTTGGTGGAATGACCCGCATGCCAAAGGTCAATGAAGTGGTCAGTAAGTTTTTCGGCAAAGATCCACATAAAGGTGTCAATCCTGATGAAGTCGTTGCAATCGGAGCAGCAGTCCAAGCTGGGGTCTTAGGTGGAGAAGTCAAAGACGTTTTGCTTCTCGATGTTACACCGTTGACTCTTGGTATTGAGACTCTTGGAAGTGTTTCAACACCACTTATTACTCGCAATACAACTATTCCAACAAGTAAATCTCAAGTTTTCTCAACAGCAGCAGATAACCAGACTCAGGTTGAAATTAATGTTCTCCAAGGAGAACGTCCAATGGCAGCAGACAACAAATCTTTGGGCCGCTTTATCCTTGACGGTATTCCACCAGCACCACGCGGCATGCCGCAAGTTGAAGTTACCTTTGATATTGATGCTAATGGTATTTTAAGTGTTACTGCAAAAGACAAAGCTTCAGGAAAAGAGCAGAGTATTAAGATCCAAGGTTCAACTGGTCTTTCCAAAGATGAAGTTGAAAAGATGACAAAAGAAGCTGAGATGCACGCGAAAGAAGACGAAGAAAAGCGATCAAAAATTGAAGCACGCAATCACGCTGATGCACTTATCTTCACCGCTGAAAAAGCACTCAAAGATGCAGGAGACAAAGTTCCAGGTGATGTAAAGACTGAAGTTGAAGACAAGGTTAAAGCATTGAAGGACATTCTTGAGACTGGTACCAAAGAAGATCTTGAAGCAAAGAGTAAAGATCTTTCAGATACGATGCAGAAAATCGGTGAGGCAGCATACCAACAAGGTCAGCAAGCACAAAACCAGGAAGAAATCGAAAAAGAAGAGAAAGATGGAGAAAATCCCGTCGAAGGTGAAGTTGTCGACGATGATAAAAAATAAGTCTGAACAACAAGCTTTGTTTCCGAAAGCGCTGACAGCGCTTTTTTAGTATAATACACATATGGCAGCACAGAAAGATTACTACGAAATTTTAGGCGTCTCCAAAACAGCGTCAGCCGATGAAATCAAAAAAGCATACCGTAAATTGGCATTGGAATATCATCCTGACCGCAACAAAACCAAAGAAGGTGAGCAGAAATTCAAGGAAGTTACCAAAGCCTTTGAAGTTTTATCGAATGCTGAAAAAAGACAGCAGTATGACCAATTTGGTCATGCGGCTTTTGAACAAGGAGCAGGGCAAGGACCTTTTGGAGCTGGTGGACCGTTTGGTCAGCAAGGCGGTCAGTATGGTCCGTTTACCTATACATACTCTACCGGTGGTGCCGGAGACTTCGGCGGATTCTCTGATCCATTCGAAATTTTTGAGCAGTTTTTTGGCGGTGGATCACCATTTGGTGCGCGTCAGAGACGGCCTGCTTATTCTATAACCATCTCCTTTGATGAAGCAGTTCACGGCACAGAAAAAAATGTGACGATTGATGGAAAATCACAGAAAATCAAAATCCCAGCAGGTGTAGACCGGGGATCACGCATTCGTTTTGACAATTATGATGTTGTTGTTGATGTGATGCCTGACAAGCAATTTCAGCGGGAAGGCTATGATATCGTTGCCGACCGGGAACTTTCATTTGCACAAGCTGCGATGGGAGGAGAAATTGAAGTCGAGACAGTGGATGGAAATGTAAAGATTCGTGTCCCTGCTGGTACACAGCCCAATACATTGATTCGTCTTTCAGGAAAAGGTGTCAAACATGTCCGAGGCAACGGCAAAGGTGATCATTATGTCCGTATCAAGATAACTGTTCCGAAAAAACTCTCAAACAAACAAAAACAACTGCTTGAAGAATTTGAAAAAGAATCCTCAAATACTGGCAAAGGTTGGTTCTAAAATTTGGCGTCACAGCAAAATATCAAAATGGGGCGGCGACAGGGAAAGTCAGTATGAGGTTTAAAGCAGCGAATATTGAATTTACTTCAACAAATGTGAGTATTTTAGTGACAGCGAGTGGGAAGGCAACATTTTGGGGAACAGGGATGATTAATGTAGCAGGGAATTAAAATGTGCTTGTAACAGGCATTGATTCAACCAACACGATTCGATTCAAGATTACTGATTCATCCAACAATGTCATTTATGATACTCAACCCGGAGCAGTTGATACCGCAGATCCAGTTGCTGTAGTCACCGGACACATCACCGTTCACTAATTTTAGCTACCCTTTGATTGTATTTTCTCTTGATACTTTCTATACTTAAATTACCTGCCTATGGGGAGTTTATTTCTGCTACCTTTAATCTTAATTAAATTTTGGTTCATTGAAGCGCCGCTTGGCTTATTAGGATATTTTGCCTCGTTTAATCAGGCATTTCTTGAACTGTTTTCACTCCCACTTTTTCTTAAGACCTTTTTTCAGCCGTTAAAAGGTGAATACCGGCAGGGACTTGTCTGGTTCTCTCGTATCATGGGTATGGTTATCAAATCATTTTTTATCATTGTCGATACGTTTATTTTGATCATCATTCTTGCTGTTGAAGGATTGGTACTTATTGGTTTTTTGAC
>CAYMJR010000025.1:0-2111 GCA_964391315.1 uncultured Gammaproteobacteria bacterium
AACGCTGGAACGTATATTAATAATGCTAATACCGGAGCATCAGCCATACTTAAATTAGGTACAGGTAATGTTTCAAGTTTTGTTAATGGGCTGTCTATTGCAGGAGGCTATACTGGTATCAATACCAATGCAACGAGTAATGTAGCTACATTCCAAGTCGCTCCGAGCACAACAACCGGCGCTACCTTACCTATCGGTTATTTCACAGGAAAAACCACCTTTGCCTCTCTTGTCGCTGAAAATACCGGCTCCGGTGATCTCTTCACCGCTTCCGCTGCAGGAACTCCTAAATTTGTCATCAACCAAAACGGCAATGTCGGTATCGGAACAACTATCGCATCAGCAGCCCTTGATGTTGCATCAAATTCTGCTGTCTTTAACTCCAGTCAATATGGCGGCCTCGGTCCATGGAAAACAAATCCCACTCCTATTGTAGGAAATATTTCAGACATTACACCTTTGGCCAATAATGGCTATGTGTATATTATGGGTGGAGACGATGGTGTTAATTCATCAACGACCGTTACCTATGCTAAAGTAAAAGCAGACGGGAGCGTTGATAAGTGGGCATCAACATCTGCACTCCCTACGACTGCGAACCCCCCTGGCTTTGCCAACTATGGAGCTACAATTTATAATGGCTACGTCTATCTTGTCGGTGGTCATTTCGTTAATAGTGGTAACTTCTCAGATACGAAAAGTGTAAGCACTGTCTACTATGCAAAGATCAATACTGATGGCTCTCTTGGAAGTTGGCTCACAACTTCAAGTCTACCCACAGCCGTCAATGGAAACACTGTAGTAGCTGCCAATGGATACATCTATTCAGTCGGAGGAAGAGATACCAGTGGTGCATCAAGCGGTTTAGGTGCAACCCTAGGATATACCTATGCAAAGATCAATGCGGATGGTTCTGTTGGATCATGGGCAGCATATGCACCTCTCACCGGTGCAAACATTACCTTTACTACTGGTACACAATACACAACCTCTTCAAATGGTGTGGTTATTGCCAATGGTTATCTCTATCTTATTGGTGGTACGGATAGTTCGGCTGGCGGTACCAATCATTTAACAAGCCCAATAGCCGGTGTCAGCTTTGCAAAGATTCAGAGCAATGGTTCCCTGAGCCAATTCTTCTCGACAACATCCTTACCAGTACCTCGCTCTTCAGCTTCGGTCATCACAGTAAATGGCTATGTCTATGTTATTGGTGGTGTAGAGGTACAAAGCGGACCGCCAGTAGCCGGTGTCTATTATGCCAGACTCAACGCTGACGGAACAGTTGGAACATGGAATCAAAATCCTTATGGTTTGCCTTCTACCGTAGCATCTACAAATGCTGTCTCTGTCAATAGCAATATCTATATAATGGGTGGAGAGAATGCCACAACTTGTGTCAGCTCTGTCTACTACACTCCTACATCCAGAGTCCAAATCGCTGGTAACTTAGATCTTATTGGTCTTACTGAAGGTCAAATTGCTTCTGCATCTGGATCAACAGGTGGACAGATCTATGCCGGAAGTATCTTCTCCAATGGTGATTTGAATATTTCTGGTAATACCCAATTGTGGAATGGTCTGTCTGTCAATGGCAGCACTTCCCTCTTTGGTAACTTAAATCTTACCGGAGGACTTGGTACTGGTCCTACCGCTACTATTTCTGGAAATACTTCTTCTGCCGCTCTTCTTGTTCAAAACACCGGTAGTGGTGACATCTTCACCGCCTCCTCATCCGGTTTGACACGATTTGTCATTAACCAAAATGGAAGCGTCGGTATTGGTACTGCTATAGCGAGTGAAGTCTTTGAAGTTGATGGTCCAAATCAAATTCCTACAAATACATCTGCTATAGCAAGTATTATTAGTACCGATGCATCCGCTAATGATAAAGGTGGCTCACTCGCTCTTGGAGGACAAGCTGATCAAAGAAGATTCTTTGGGGAAATTGCCGGCTTGAAAGAAAATAATACAGCATCAGATTATGCAGGATATCTTTCGCTCTATACACGACCAAGTGGAGCAGCGATTGCAGAACGATTAAGAATCACAAGTACAGGCAATGTCGGAATCAACACGACTACACCAGGATATAGATTGGATGTCCAAGA
>CAYMJR010000025.1:2211-4941 GCA_964391315.1 uncultured Gammaproteobacteria bacterium
CAGGCAATGTCGGAATCAACACGACTACACCAGGATATAGATTGGATGTCCAAGATTCCCCAACCTCTACTGCAGCAGCACAAATATGGAATACTGCTGCCAACAACACTGCAGGACATACCGGTCTTATCATAAAGATGGGTACTGCGGGAATTGGAACAAATCCAAATGCAAATGACGCATTCCTTCTCTTTCTGAATGGAGCAGGTCACCGAGACGGTCAGATAATCGGAAATGGAAACGCTGTTACGTATCAGACCGGTGGTGCTGATTACAGTGAATACTTTGCTGTTGATCCAAGTGTACTGCCTGCAAATTACACCCAAACTGACCGCGATGCACTCTTCTCAGTCGGTACACTCATCTGTCAAGGCAGTAACGGTGTTGTCCCTTGCGGCACAGCAAACGCAAAAGGAATTCTCGGTATTATCTCAAACAACGCTGGATTTGTCGGAGCTGAAGATGGTCCGAATAAGGTACTTGTCGGTATGGTCGGGCAGTTAGTAGTAAAGGTCTCAAGCGTTAATGGTGATATCAAAAATGGAGATCCTCTCACCTTCTCTCCATTCTCAGGTGTTGCTATGAAAGCAACCAAAGCTGGTGAAATTGTTGGCCGCGCCCTGGCAGATTACTCCAATACAGATAAAACTGCGACCGGAACCATCCTTACTTCAGTCAATGCAAATTGGTATGACCCAGACGTATACCTCTCTGATACCGGTAACATTGATCTCTTTGAAAAACCGAATGCCCCACTGATTGATGGCACTTCCCTCTTCGGTGTTACCAACAATGGTCAGAATGTCCAAAAAGTTGGCGTCTTCTCAGACGCTGTCGTTGGTAATCTGAAGACAGGAAGTATCAACGCACAACAACTGACGTTAGGTGGTACTGATCTTAATAACAAACTCCTTGGTCTTGATAATGTTGCGTCTATCTCTGCTGGTCTTGTCAACCCTGTTGCGGAGTTACAATCTCAGATGCAGTCACTCTCTGATAGAATTGCTTCTGTTGAGGCAAAACTTAATGCTACGGATTCTGCAATGTTTACCAATAATCTTGGTAACTTTACTGCTTCAACTGGTGCAGAACTCAGTCTTGATAAACTCAACGTCAACAGTTCTATTATTTCTGACAGTCTCAATGTGTTAAGTTACGCTACGATCAATGAACTCAGTGTCACTGGATCAATCCGAACTGGTGTCTTAACAATTAATGGGCAAAGTGGTACGGGTGGTGCAAGCATTTCAACACTCAATGGTGATTTGAAGCTCCAAGATCAAGGTTTTGGCGGAATTGATATCTTAAATGGTAAGGTTACCATTGATACTACTGGCAATATTCAGAGTGCTGGCAACATCACTGCCAAGAAATTCAATGTTGATACGAGTGATGTCAGTGCTGCCTCTGCTGGAACAGGAACCATAACAGCCGGAACGAATAGTACTATTATTAATACATCTGCTGTGACCAGCAACTCACTTATCCAGGTCACCTTTACCAGCGACTACGGACCTGCCACCCGCTACTGGATCAAGACCAAGACAGCCGGTCAATCCTTCACCATCCAACTCGACCAACCAGTCCTCACGAATGCGAAGTTCAATTGGTGGATTGTTAATTAATTTCAAATGTCAAATCGCAAAGCGCAAAATCACAACGCAAATCTTAAATCTACTGATATAAAGGAAATTAATAATCTGTTAGGATCAAGTATTTTAACGCTTAGAGATAAAATAGATTTGATATTTGAGGTGTAGATTTGACTTTTGAGATTTGAGCTTTGAGATATTTAATTCACCTTATACCCTGCCACGTAATCGTAGACCGCTTTTGAAATATCGTGCATGCGGGTTTTTGCAGTATCCTTGTCAGATTTTGAAATTATACATAAAAGATATGGTCTGTTGGGGACATAAACAATACCGCAATCACTATAAATTTGCTTGTCAATAAGTCCAATTTTGTGCGCAACAGGAACGTTATCTGGCACGCCGCTTGGCAACATATCATGAAAATCTGTTTTGGTCATAAGATCCAAAATATACTCAGAATCGTTGTTGGTAAGAATACTTGAGAAGTACAATGATCTGAGAATTGAAGAATATTGGTTGGCAGTAATGATCGGACTTTTATTTTCAGTTTCGGGTTGAATATCCAGACCTTCATAGACATACATAAAGTCATCGTCGCTCAGTTGATCTGCAAGGACCAAACTTGCAGTATTATCTGACTGCTGCAATGCTGCCTTAACTGCATCGCCTAAATTGAGAGAAGCTCCTGCACCTTTCTTGTAGAGATCACCAAATTCAGAATTTAGTTCATTCGGCTGGATTGTTACCGTAGGATCTAACTTGACACCCAAGCGTTCTTTCTTATGAAGATATGCCATAATTACAGGAACCTTTAACAAAGATGCTGCTGTAAATTCGTCATTCTCATTAACACCGATTGATGTACCTGTTGGCAAGTATTCAAAATAAAGTGCCACTGAATCCTGATATGGATCAGTAATTTGATGCACTTGTTGACGAAGCGGCAAAAAGTTATTGATAAGATCGTTATCGTAAACTGGACTAAAAAGTTTTTTTGATAATAATGGATGAGACACAGATAATTGTTGAAAGTGTTCAACATTTGAGTTATGGACCTGATACCGTAATGACATAAAAAGAAAAAAATTAGCAGCAATGCTGCCACACAGAACTATAAAAAAGAAAACCTTAATTG
>CAYMJR010000025.1:5041-14842 GCA_964391315.1 uncultured Gammaproteobacteria bacterium
AAAAAATTAGCAGCAATGCTGCCACACAGAACTATAAAAAAGAAAACCTTAATTGCAGCCTTCATATATTACCTGTGAATAAACTCTACAATAACATAAAAACATACAATTATTAAATAGTCATTAAAATTTAATAATTTGCACCAATGATTGGAAACAGTTCATGAATTATATATATCAAAACATATACTAATAACTAAAACCTAATCACTATTCACTAATTTACTATCTCATCTTGACATCATTTAATAGTCTCTGCTACAGTTAATATATTGCCCTATGAATAAAGCAAAAGCAGTTTCTTCATATTTTGAAAACATGAGTTTGTTCGTTATTGGACTCTTTCTTTTTGCCCTTCCACTCCTGTTCTTAAGTATCACAACCGACGCGTTTGTTCTTCCCAAACAGATTGCTCTTATCGTTGCTATCGGAGCATTTGCAATTTTCTTTGTTCTTAAAATCATTAGCGAAGGAAAGTTAACTTTCCGCAATTCGCCATTTGATGTGCCATTGCTCCTTTTTATAATAGTACTGGCACTTTCCGCAGTTTTCAGTGGTAATAGATATGATGCTTTGATTGCATTTGCGCCTTACATCTTTGTTCTTTTTCTGTATTTTGGCATCGTAAACATCGTTAAAGGGAAAAACCAATTGCTTTTTGTGCTTGGATCACTGGTTTTGGGAGCAGCAGTCTCAAGTATTTTAAGTATCTTTTCATTCTTTAACATTTACCTTCTTCCTTTCACATACACACATGCACAGGCATTTACTCCTTTTGGTTCTTTCCTTGATCAGGCAGTCTACTTAGCGCTTGTTCTTCCAGTTGCCGGACAATTTATCTACATGCACTTTAAAACTTCCCGTGCACAACGCAGAATGGCATCACCTTTTGAAGGTGTTGAAGCAAAACATTTGCCAAAGGAAACAACTGGTGTTCTTGCCTTCTTTAGTGTCAGTTTTGTTCTTATTCTCATTGATTTTGTACTTACTGTTTATCTTCTTGCAACAAGCCAAAAACCAACTATACTTCCTCTGGAAACAGGACTTCAGACAGCTTTTGCAGCTATCTCACAAGATTCTGGAAATGTCTTTAAGAGTCTGTTCCTTGGCAGCGGTATTGGTACCTATCTTAATGATTTCACAAAATACAAAGCAGCTTCCTACAATACTAATGCACAATTATGGGCATTCACCTTCTTCCGCTCATCCAGTTATCTTTTAGAACTTGTTGCAACGACTGGACTCTTGGGACTTGCATCATTCCTCTTTCTTATCTATCGCATTTTCCGAGAAAGAGCATTCTTCTTCCCACTGCTTCTTGCAATTATCGCTGCTTTCATCCTGCCTTTTTCATTCACATTGACCATTCTTTTCTTTGTTCTTCTTGCAATCTTCGCTGTTGACCGTATTGCACTTAACAACCGTGACCGAGTATCTGAAATCGAGTTTTACTTTGTTGCCTTCAAAAAGAAATTCTTTGGAAACGGTTTACAGGGTGGATATGAGGCAGAAAATCAAAAGAAGCATGGTAGATTCTTATCAATTCTTATATCAATTGTCATTCTTGCAATTGTTGGAGTTCCATTCTACTTCGCAACTCGATACTTTATCTCTGATATCATCTTCCAGCGAGCACTTGTTGCTGCATCACAAAATCAAGGACTGCAGACCTATGACATGGAAGTCCAATCAATCAAAATGTTCCCTTACCGTGATGTCTACTACCGCGCTTTCTCTCAAACCAATCTCGCCCTGGCAAGTCTTCTTGTCTCCCAAAGAAAACCAGGAGAACAATTAAGTCAGGCTATCCAACAAAATATCTTAACACTTATTCAACAATCCATTAATGCCGGCAGAAGCGCAACGAGTGTTGCACCACTTACTGCCTTTAACTGGAACAACTTATCAGCAATTTATCGAAGTCTGATCGGATTTGGTGAAAACGCAGACAAATTCACTCTTCTTACCAGTCAACAAGCAATCGCACTTGATCCAAATAATCCTCAACAATATATTGATTACGGTGGCGTGTATTACCAGCTTGGTAATTATGATGAAGCAATCAGACAATTCCAATATGCAATCACACTCAAACAAGACTATGCAAATGCATACTACAACTTAGGTCATGCACTTGAAATGAAAGGCAATAATGATCAAGCATTACAGGCATATCAAGTAGTTAAACAGCTTGTTGCAAACGATCCAACTAATGCAGCAAAAGTTCAACAAGACATCCAAGCACTTCAAGCAAAGACAGGTCAACAAGCAAATGCAGCTGCAGCACAACAGCAACCAGCACAACAGCAACAACCAATTGAAGTCAACAAGCCAACAAACCAGATGCCTGAAAGAAAACCACCAGTTGAAATTCCAGCACCAAGTGTTTCACCTATACCAACAAAGGCACAGGCATCTCCAACCCCAGCACACTAAAAAGTAGGTAAATAAGGTTACTCCTTTGTTAGATTGTTTCATTGTTAAAACGATCTATGGCTATATGATTAAATGGCTGAAATATTAAATTGCTGTATGCGAGAAATTAAAAAATTTCTTTACTCTGAGCTACAACATATATGGCAATTAGTAAACTAAATTGACCACTAAAAACTAAACGATGGTTAATAGTAAAGCTTAGCGAAATGGAAAGATAAATTTTTTATTTCGAACACAAAAAGATAATCTTCCCATAAAAAAAGGACCTATCCGCAAGTATAAGGTCCTTTTAAAAAAGCTACAAAACTAATAATTAACTTTGCTTACTTTTTCTAAAGCAGTCACGACAAAGTACTGGTCGATCGCCTTTTGGCTTGAATGGTACTGTGTCTTTTGCTCCACAATTAGAACAGGTGATCTCGAAAGATTCACGAGGTCCACTGTGTCCGCCGCCTCCATTAAAGTTTGCTCGTGCTTTTGCACGACAATCTTTACATCGGAGAGGAGCGTTAAAACCTTTTTGCTGGTAGAATTCTTGTTCTTCAGCAGTCCAGGTAAACTGTGTACCGCAGTCCTTACATGTGATTTGTTGATCTTGAAATGCCACTTATGATTCACCTCCTTTTTTTCTGGTTTTCATAAGTGACCTATACGAGGAAATCCTTAGAATACCAAAGAATTAACTATCCCGTCTTGCGGGACTAACTGTAGTATACCATACTACCTAAGTTAGCGCCAGTAGGTTAATATCACAACCATCACAAAGAGACAAATTGCATTGATTACTGCATTAAAAAGCCAATTTTGCAGAGTGATATTTTTTCGAACCAACGCGCTTATTGTCAGTGGAGCAACAAAACCAATAAAGACCCAAAATGTGAGAATCAGCACCTCTTCAAGATTATCGATTCCCAAACGAATAATCAGATACGAAAGTCCCAACGCAATAAAACAATCCAAAATAATTGAACCACTATACTCGCGAAGTCTACTAACAGTCCTCTTTTTTTTCTCTTTACCTGTGGAAAGGAATGCAGCTTTTCGGAAAATTATGCCATAAAGTGTTCCAAGGAAGACACTGACAACTGATGCAGTAATAATTGCTACATAGTTAAAAGACATATATATAATTAGTGTAGCGTAGTAAAAAAAAGTCGTCAAGCTGAAGTATTGAAATATTGCTGCCCTGCGCGAGCAAAGCGAGCCGAATGGGTGGACCCGAGGGGAATCGAACCCCTTTCTAGTCTATGCCATAGACTCATCCTACCGGTGAACGACGGGCCCATTTTGTATTATGTATCAAGTAGTATGTATTATGAATAAAAGACTCTTCCTTGTAAATACTTAATACGTGCTACATGATACATACTACAAAGTTGTGGACCTACGGGGAATTGAACCCCGACCACCTCAATGCGAATGAGGTATTGTACCGTTCAACCATAGGCCCAAATACTCACTGCACATAGCTAAGCGGGTTGACGAATGATCCGTTGACCTTAATTTCAAAATGGACGTGTGGACCTGTGGTACGTCCCGTCAGACCAATCCATCCAATAACCGTACTTCCCCCGACAACCTGTTGACCAGGTGAAACGTTAACTGCTTCCATATGTGCGTAGTGACTGATAATGCCGTTACCATTACTAATATAAACATTGTTTCCATAACCATAATCATATGTTCCTGTATGCACTTCTGTAACTGTACCGTTATGTGCCGCAACAATTGGCGTTCCATATGGTGCTGCAATATCCAAAGCGGTGTGATACCAGCTATAAGACTGGGTAATAAGACCGCGTACCGGAAAAGTAAATCCACCACTTGAGACAGGAATCGGTCCTTGCGCAAGATAAACTTGTGGTTTAATGTATTGCTGCTCAGATGGCTTAATACCATCAGGAACGATAAGAATTTGTCCACTGATCAGACCAAATCCTTCTCCATTACCGGCAAATTCATTGAAAGGAAAGTCAACGATCTTCTGCGCATCAGTGTTATATTTCTTAGCAATCGTATAAATTGTATCGCCAGGAGCAACTTTATGGGCAATACCGCTAACAGGAAGAATATCCAAGGACTGTCCAATAGTGAGACTATCATCAGTCAGATCATTTGCCCAGCGAATCGTATCTTCTGAAATAGCAAACTTCTTTGCAATCGTTCCTAACGTATCTCCTTTTTCAACGGTATAACTGATCACCTTATCACGTGGCTTATCCGAAACAGATGTCTCAAAAACCTCCTGACCAACAAGAATTGATTGTTTGCTCGCAGAATCAGTTGTCAGATCAAGTGATGAAGCTTGTGACGAAAAAATTGGAAACGTATCAGCCAAAAAAGGTGCAAGCATCACACCTAAAAACATAACTCCCATGGTTGTAAGATGCAGAAAAGGACGGTTATAGCGACCGCGTTTCATCAAGAAAAACTTTACCAATTGATTTTTGTTTTTTTCAAAGCGGAATGAAAAAATGATAAGCTTTTTCTTGAAATAATACAGCAGAAATCCGAAAAATTCTTTTAATTCTTTAAAAAAGCTCTTTATGGAAAGGATGACCCGATGAAAAATATGTTTATTCATACGTGGGCTGGTGAGCTTCAATCTTAACAAATTTCGGAGATGAGGTCAAATCAGGAGATCAATCTTAGGCACCTTTGCCAAGTTTTTCAAGAAATTCCTTATTGTCATCCGACTTGCTGAGCTGTTCAACCAAAAGTGCTGTTCTTTCATCTGCTCCAAGCATATCCATCATGCGTCGCATGGTTACAATCTTTGTGTATTCATCCTGTGGAAGGATACGCTCTTCTCCACGAGTTCCTGATCTCTCAATACTGATCGCCGGGAAAATACGTCGTTCTGCAAGCGCTCTGACCAAATGAAGTTCCATATTACCGGTACCTTTGAATTCTTCATAAATCAAATCATCCATTCGTGATCCCGTCTCAACAAGTGCGGTACCAATGATTGTCAGTGATCCACCTTCCTGGCAATTTCGTGCTGCGCCGAAGAACTTCTTTGCAGGATGCAACGCTGCGGGATCAAATCCACCGGAAAGTGTTCTTCCACTTGGTTCAACAGACAAATTGTATGCGCGGGCAAGTCTTGTAATTGAATCAAGAAGAACAATAACATCTTTTCCGAGTTCAACCATACGTCGTGCACGATCCAAAGTAATTTCAGCAACTTTTGTCTGGTGTTCAGGTGATTCGTCAAAATTGGATGCAACGACTTCTCCCTTAACAGACATACTAATATCTGTCACTTCTTCAGGGCGTTCACCGATAAGTGCTGCCATCAGATGGACTTCAGGGAAATTAGCAGAAATTCCAGCTGCGATTTCTTTCAATATTGTTGTTTTTCCTGCTTTTGGCGGAGACACAATCATTCCTCTCTGTCCAAAACCAATAGGTGCAATAAGATCAATCATACGAGTTGAAAGTGGTGTTTTACCTGTTGAAAGAACAACTTGCTTAGTCGGATAAACAGCTGTCAAATCATCAAAATATGGTCGCTTCATTGAGTCCTCAGCTGCGATATCATTTACTTTTTCAACTTTGAGAAGGCCGTAATATCGCTCAGTATCTTTTGGTGGACGGGCAACTCCGGCAACCAAATCACCTGGTCGAAGCATAAATCGTCGGATTTGGGATTGAGAAATGTAAATATCACGAGCAGATGGAACAAATTTAGGACGAAGGAATCCATGACCTTCAGGCTGAACATCCAAAAAACCCTTAACTTCTTCAGTTGGAGTTACTTGAACAGATTGTTGATGGTGATATGATCCTCCTCCATTTCCATTACTATAATGATCTCCTCCACGATGAGGAGCTGGTCGTGTTGAACCATCATGATCAATATGAATTCGTCTCGTTTGTGGTTCTTGTGCTACCTGCTCAACAGGTGTTGCATCAAGAACTGATGACTCAACTTTTTCTTCAACAGCAATAGGTGCTTCCTGAACTTGTGGTTCTGAAGGTTTTGCCTTCCCCACTAAATCGCTCACACTAACAGATTGGGATGATGTTTTTTTATAAGGCATAGAGAATGTTTCTTTCTACGATAGGATTATTAAAATGTACTAACAGGGAAATAATACTCTTTCGCAAAGCGAGAATCGCATCAAGCGAAAAACCGCGTGGATTCAACTGTAATTAAACCATACCTCCCAAAATTTGTCAATAACCCCATTTACGCGACTAAACCACTAATAAAGTGTTGGAATAGTAAATGTTGTTGCTGTTTTACCCGTAAAAATAAGAAGAATAATATTGAGGATCGCATATGCCAAAAAAGCCAGAATAAGTCCAACGATCGCCGCAGTAATTGCCTGCCGTGCTCCATCAATTTTGCCTTTATCTCCTCCTGAGGTAATCCATCTGATTCCTCCCCAGAGAAGGAAAAACAACGCGAGAATCACTGCAACAATTAGAAGAATCGTGACAATACTACTTACAAGATTACTGGCATTATTGAGACTAAGAGTACAAAGATTACTAAATTGTCCAGATGGGCAAATACTCTGTGCATATGCAAACGAAGAAAGAGAAAGATACGATAAAACAGTCCCAGCAATAGCAATAAATGAGGATAGTTTTTTCATATGTGACTTCATCATAGCCACTGAATACTTGGGTTGTCAAGTAAACACTATGCCCGTTGCGGTACTGCTTTATTAAATCGTTCAAATGCTTCTCCGAAGCGACAGAGCCGAATCCAGGGACCAGGGCATTTATCAAGGGCTGTTCCTGCAACAATGAATGGCCCCTGATCAAGCCAATATACCTGACGAAGTCTTCTTCGTTTGTCATCAGGCATAGTGCGATCCGGCTTTGCTAATTGATCTAAAAATGGCTGTGCTTTTAGTACCTCTTCTTCCCAATGCCGTCTCCCACTATTAAGAAATTTTTCGTAACTTTTATTTCTCCTGAATGCAATCTCACGAAGCATCCTCACGGCATCAGGATCGAGTGTTTTTACCGCATCAGTATGGACATTAGGATCGGGTGGTTTTACCAGAATTGAGTTCATCAATGATAACATCTTTTCATCAGCGTCTAGGTAAGGATCATCTCTGATAAATGGAGCACGGATATCTAAATATGGCCTCTCAAGATCGAGACGTCTTCCCATCGCATGGATTGCAAGTAACGAATAATCACCATACATATCATGTTCGCCATTTTTTAACCAACGATCAGAAGGAACATACTGATTTGCTAAATTAACCAAAGTCATTCTACTTTTATCAATACAATCTTCACATTTTCCGTGTATACGTTGTTCTATCATTGACAGACATCCTACAAGAAAAACAATAATTCTTTCAAGCAGAAGTGGCTAGAGTTGACAAAATTCTAAAGAAGATGTATCGTGTGCGTACCTTTATGAGACACTATTTGCTGATTGTAGGACTAACAGTTGGGGTGTTGCTTACGGTTGCCATCAATCCAGTATTTGCAGCAGATGGGTGCACTATTATATACGGAGGCGGCGAGATTAAATGTGATGCGACACAAAGTGCCCAACCTGTAACGACGAATACTACAACGACAAAAGGTGGATTGCCTGTTTACGCACCAGCACAGGCAACAAACACACCTGGTACTGGACCTGAAGCACTTGGTCTCCTCTCACTCATCCCGGCAGCAGCCGCAGGCATCTTTCTTCGAAGAAAAACAAAATAAGCTCTTCAATTGACCTCATATTATTCCTATAGTATAATATTGCTCTTATGCCAAAAAACCCACATCCAACGCTTTCACCCGCATGGAGAAATCAAGACGGCAGGAATGCCACCCGTAACTATGTAAAAATCTTTGTTTGGGGTGGAGGGACTGCTGGTGTAGCAGTATTAGCAGCCTTAGGACTATCCAATAAAAATGGAGGGCAACACACTACTCCAGAAACAAATAATATTCCCCCAGCAAGTTCTTCTCATACTGAGGGAACGCATGCTCCTGCACCACAACCAACAGAAACAGAAAAGAAACCTGCACCACAACCAACAGAAGGACAAGGTGGCGGACAAACTGAACAATCTTCTCCAGGATGTACAGTAGCAGATAACAAAAATAATGGATCAGAAACGTTTGTTATTAAGTGTACTGAAGGCGGAAAAACCGTAACTGTTACTGGAGAAGTCGACGGTTCTGACATTAACCTCAAGGAAGGTGGGCAAACATTGCCACTGCGCGGTGCCGGTGGAAGAGCACAAAAACATGGCACACTTCCTGGACCTGACGGATGGACAATAAATTTTGATAGTAATACAAATGATGGACAAAGACTAGCTGCAGACATGGTCCGAACATCAGCATATCTCCAACCAAATGAAAGCGATACAAGAGACATTCTTGCCAGAGCAAATGCCAATCTGAGAGATTCCGGAATTATCTTAACAGCAAAAGATAATGGTGCACAACAATCACCAACAGCAGAATGGCTTGCAGTCCCAACACTTGGCACTGGCTTAATAAAACGAAGAAGAACAACAGGAGAAGGTTCAGGAAAAGGAGTACGTCGTGCTGTTGAATTGGGTTGCCATGCAGCATCTGCCTATGGTCCTGATGCAAAACAAGAGGCTAATTTGAGGAATTCAAGATATACAGGAGAAAGAAATTTTCTTCACGCACGCGCCAAAAGATAAATTTGGAGATTTTTTAAAGCCCCGTGAGTCTTCTTCCTAGACCCCTCAGTCCCTTCATCTTATTTACAGCTGCTTTAGCATTTTCTGCCCTTACAGTATGCGAATTGTGTCTGGTAGGAGATATTCTGTTATCTCTAACTCGCCACTCATATGTTGGCCTTAACCCATCTTCTACTCTACGTCTCCTCGAACCTTGGACCTCAGTAACTTCAAATCTTGATCTTTCTACTCCTTTTGACATCCTTATTGCCTCCTACCCAGCTATCATACTGCTGAGTTTACAAAAACACAATATATCTAATACTTAAAAAGCTTGTCCGCACCTGTCTTCCTATCTAATGCATTTAACAAATCGAGTGCCTGATTAATTCTTCTCCGCACTGTCGATTGTCCTCCTTCTTTGTGTCCGTTTGATGATGGTTCCGGATGTGATCCGTTACCTTGAGATGTTCCTCCTGCTCTATCCAATACAGAAGGCGCAGTCTCAAATTCTACTAATTCATCAACTTGGGGTGGATGATCAGATGATCCATTGGCCTGTCGTCTTTCTCCCCTTACAGTTTCTCCTCCCACTGCCCACTCATTAGAGCCGGTTCCACGTGTTTGGCTATTTTGTCTTCGTGTTCTAGCTTGCTCTGCACGCAATGCTTCGAGTTCCGTGGTGAGGGCAACATGCTCCTTATATGCATCTTTTATTCCGTTTCGTACTCCA
>CAYMJR010000026.1:0-1695 GCA_964391315.1 uncultured Gammaproteobacteria bacterium
GAGGCGGCGGGAGGAGTGACTTGAGTAATAGAATTACCTTGATAGATAAAATTACGTGTTAATGTACGGCTATCGCTTCCGACAACACTTTTGACCCGTAATTCAAATCTAATATTGCCTGGAGGTGGATTATAAAGTGAAATTGATTGATCATCATAATCAGACCAACTTCCTCCGTTAATGCGGTATGACCATACTGCTGAACAGTAATCACCTTTTTTATAACTAATACCAATAAACACTGGATTATCGGTAACTGTGTCCCCTTCATTGGGTGAGGTGATAGAAATAGGACCGACTTCAGGAGTACATTCCTGAGTAGTTGGTTGAGCTGCTATCTTCGGCGATTGTGAGTTGGTGCTTGGTGCTGTAATAACAACTGTTTGTGGAGTAGGTGCTACTTTTGTTGTTTTATCCTTGCTACCAGTCAACGAGTTAATATTTAACAAAATGACTGTCAAAAGTACAGGTATACTCAAAATTGCCGTGACAAATTCTATATACGGTTTTTTATCTGGAATTTTGCGGTAAGATGCGGCCAATCTGCTGAGGAAGCCTGATTTTTTCTTGATTTCTTTCTCTTCCATATATCCATTCTAACAAAAAAATCGCAGATTGCCAAACGACCTACTCATATCGCAATGCTTCTATTGGGGACAAACGTGAGGCACGGATGGCAGGAGTCATACCAAAAATCACTCCTACTGCGACTGAAAAAGCAAACGCGAGAAAAACAGACCATGGCGTCACCTCAGAGATGAAAAAGATAGCCAACAGATACGACGCACCAAGGCCCAGAAGAATACCGATAATTCCTCCTGCAACACAGAGCATAACCGCTTCAAAGAGAAATTGGCTTAAGATATCTTTTCTCCGTGCACCCAATGCTTTTCGAAGGCCGATTTCTTTGGTCCGTTCAGTGACAGACACAAGCATAATATTCATGACGCCAATTCCACCCACGATCAGAGAAATAGCAGCAATACCGCCAAGTGCTATCGTGAGAGCTCCAATCACATTGCCTACAGTATTCAATGTCTCTTCCTGTGTTTGAAGAGTGAAATCATCCGCTGTCATACGTTTGAGTAATATAGCAGATGCCTGTTTTTCAATAAGAGGAACAAATTCGGGCTTTTTGGCTGAAAGATAAATACTATTAATATTTGTAACACTAAATTGTCGTTGCGCTGCGGTGATTGGGACAAGCACGGTATTATCCTGATCAACACCAAACGTCGATCCTCTTTTTTTTGCAATTCCAATAATGGTATATTTACTGTCTCCGATTGAAATTTTTTGCCCAATAGGATCTACCCCTTTAAAGAGTGTAGTTTTTACTGTTTGTCCAATAATAGTTACTCGGGCACCAGATCGTTCTTGTGAAGCAGTGAAAAAATTTCCTTTTTCCAATTCAACAACAACAATAATGCTTGGATAGTTTGCAGTTGTACCCAAAATGGAGACATCTTTATCAGATCTATTTTTATATTTGAGAGTAACTATTTTTTGGATTACCGGGCTAACATCTGCAATTGTTTTTAATTTTGCTTCGAGTTTTTGGGAATCAGCAAGGACCAATTTGTTGGTTTGCTGTCCCCCTGGTGTTCTTGCGCCACCGACTCTCCCGGGAATTACAAAGATAAGATTGGATCCCAAGCCACTTATTTGTTTGGTAATGTATGTCTGAAGACCTGC
>CAYMJR010000026.1:1795-14647 GCA_964391315.1 uncultured Gammaproteobacteria bacterium
TAAGATTGGATCCCAAGCCACTTATTTGTTTGGTAATGTATGTCTGAAGACCTGCTCCAATAGAAACAAGAAGAATAACAGCAAACACGCCGATAATGACACCAAGCATAGTGAGCAGACTCCGCATTTTATTAGCACGAAGCGCAGACAGTGATAATTTTAATAGCTCTCGTAAATTCATACTATTACTCCATCCTTAATTGTAATAATTCTTTCAGCTTGTTTTGCAATTGCAGGATCATGGGTGATCAGAACAATTGTTTTGCCTTCTTTATGAAGGTCTTTTAAAATATTCATCACATCTGTTCCGGATTTACTATCAAGATTGCCTGTTGGTTCATCACCTAAGATGATTGTTGGATTATTCATAAGCGCCCGTGCGATAGCGACGCGCTGCTGTTGTCCTCCTGAAAGTTGATTGGGCTTTTTATTAATATGCTCACCAAGCCCCACCTTAGTTAATAATTCTACTCCCCTGTTAGCTCGTTCGGCAGGAGGAGTACCTGCATAGATAGCAGGTAATATCACATTTTCCAAAACGGTCGTTCGTTGCAACAAATTAAAAGATTGAAAAACAAATCCAATTTCTTTGTTTCTGACATGAGCTTGTTCATCCTCAGTAAGCGATGTTACATTTTGTTCATGGAGGAGATATTGTCCACTTGTTGCATTGTCCAGAAGGCCAATAATATGCAGAAGCGTTGATTTTCCTGATCCTGATGGGCCAGTGATTGCGACGAATTCCCCTGCATGAATTGTTAACGAAACACCGTGAAGGATTTCGATGTGAATTTCTGAAGTAATGTATGCTTTCTTGATGTCCTTAAGTGAGATGACAGACGTTTTCTTCATGATTGCTCATATTATTTTTTAACTAATTTTTTTGCTTCTGTTGGATCCAATGCAACAATATCTCCTTCCTGTAATCCAAATATTACTTCTGTATCTGTATCGTTTTGCAATCCCAGTTTTACTTTTCTTTTTTCATAGGTATTTTTGCTAGATTTTACATATACATAATTATCATCAGTTACACTTGATAGTGGCATAAGAAGAACATTGTTTTTTTCATTGGTAATAATTTCTGCATCTGCGCTCATACCCAGCCGGTAAACAAAATCGCGGTTATTGGGCAAAGCTGCTTCAACAGTATAGGCTGTGCCTCCAGTGGAGGTAGTATGAGATGCAAAGTCGATGGATGTGACTATTGCAGTAAATGATTGGTCAGGATATGCATCAAGCGTAATTTTGACAGGCTGTCCTACACTTACTTTTCCTATATCAGCTTCATCAATGTCAATATCCAGTGTCGATTTTGAAAAATTTGCGACGGTATACGTAGTTGTTGCGGGAATATTGATTCCGACAATTGTCGCATCTGCTTTGGTAACTGTACCGCTAATTGGTGTTGTTAAGATAGATTGTTGTCTCGCAAGATCTTGTAATTCAACAGAGGCAACAGCATTTTCAAGATCATATTGATTATCTTGAAGAATACGTTTCATACTATCATTCAAAGCATCTTGCGGAGTGTGATTATTATTGGCTTGGTTTGTTTGATCAAAGGTCTCCCGTTGTTTTGCATATGCACGAAGTTGTATCTCTAAATTTTTTTGAACTGATTGTTGGTCAAGTGATGCAATTGTTTGTCCTGCTCGTACATTACTTCCTTGTTTTACGCCTACATAGGCAAGTTTTCCCCCTGCAAGAAAGGTAAGATTGACATAATCTGCATTTACTGTACCTGTTGCGGTAATGGATTCTTCAATATTACCTTTTTTTACCGTTGCTGTCTCAATAGGCTTTGGCGGTCTCGGCCAGAAGATAAATAGGAGAATGATCAGTGGAATAAGGATAAGAAGTGTTCTGCGCTTGTGGTTTTTGAGATTTGAAAAATATCCAAAAACACGACTCTTCATTATTCTAGTATACACTACTTTAAATTTGAATTGAAGCTGCTGGTCTGCTAAAATTACGGTATGCGCCTGTAGCTCAGCGGATTAGAGCGCTTCGAATAATAATTGTATTTCGAAACAATTGTTTTAGAGTTTGACCATCAGGGCAATAAATTACACAATCTTTCCGCATTAGTGAAAGAAAGAAGTAGTTTAGGAAGGGTCAAACATGAAGTAGAAAAATGTGTTGTGCGGTGTGCAAATTGTCACAGACGAAAAACAGCAAAGGACTTTGGTTGGAGAAAGGTGGGTTTTAAATAGCCCCGTTAGCTTAGTAGATAGAGCGCTTGTCTTCGGAACAAGAGGTCAGGGGTGCAAATCCCTTACGGGGTACTAATAATTTTGATAGAATAATTTTGTGCAGCTAGTGTCGCCAACCATACAATATAAACAAGATTATCTTGATGCTATTGAAGAAAGTAAGCATGAGAATGGCATGACATTACTCCCTTTACCAGAACTAGGACAATCATTTGAAGATTTTGTCCAAAACAGAATTGATCAATCACATGGCATTGACCTCCCTCCAGGATTTGTAGCCTCATCGGAATTTTGGCTTATTGATAATGGTGAATTTATCGGCCGGACCAATATCAGACATATGTTAAATGATTGGCTGCTCCATATTGGCGGACATATTGGTTACTGGATCCGCCCCTCCAAACGGGGCAAAGGCTATGGCAAAAAGATTTTGGAGCTTGGATTACAGGAAGCAAAAAAACTTGGAATAAACAATGTCCTTATCACATGTGACGTTACCAATATTCCATCCAAGAAAGTTATAGAAGCAAATGGCGGCATTTTGGAAAATATTGTCCCAAATAGTCCCGATTTGCCCCAAAAAAGAAGATATTGGATTAAAGTTTAACAATTCTTTTACAATATTTTGTTTCTCCACACACATTCGGATCATAAAATTGTATCATGCTCTCATTTTTTAAGAATGGTCCTTTTTCTAAGGAGCACGATATGATAGTGTTTTCGGACGTAAGATGGACTCCCCTTTCAAAATATCCTCAACAGGTTGTTTTGCGGTTAGCCAAACAAAAAAAGATTCTTTTTGTCGAAGAGCCTCTTCCTCTTCATTTTCCAAGTCCTGGAAAAGAGATACTCTTTTCACCTCAGAAGAATGTTACAGTACTTCAGCCGCGAGTATCACATGAACAAATTACGCAACAAGTACCGCTTCTTCTTGCCAAACAATTGAGACGGCAAAAGATGAGAAACCCTGTCTTATGGTTTTATTCTTCTCTGTATAGTGAAATTATTCCTTATCTCAACTACAGCCTTATTATTTGTGACTATACAAATAAAAAAGATATGTATTATGATGCCCAATCAGAATATTTGTTATCTGTTGCTGATGTTGTTATTACAGGAAATTATATACAGTCTGACAAAAATCTTTCTTCAGCGACATTTTGGGAGGAATCAACACATAAGATGCATCAGATTATCAATCAAGCTTTAAAAAGAAAATCAGCTGCCAAAGTGCAGCATCCAAAGTCATTTTCTCCTCTTGTTCCCCAGCTTACTTCTAGAAGATAAATGGTAGCAAATATAATTACTTATTCTCTACCAGATTCCAATAGTGTTCAAAAATATGTCTCATGGTATTAGCGAATGATTTGTTCACAATTTCAACACCGACTCGCTGAGGATGTCTAAATTGATAAATAGCAACTGTATCATTGTAAATAACAACCGGTGTATCAATTGGTAATTCTTTTTCTGAAACTGAGCGTGATGTATAGACCTTGTCCATAAATTCATTACTCTCTGTAAATTCTGCATCATAATCTCTATTAATAATTTCTCGGATCTTGTATCCTGCTTCTACAGATCGAACACGAAACTGTTCAGACCATCGTCGGTTATGAACTAACTCCTCAACGGTAACATTCCCCAAAACAAGTAATTCTCCTTTGGTATGTAACTCATGCCATTGCATTTGTTTGAAGCCTTCGACTCCTTCATACGTATTGATGATAAATTTGCTACTATCCCTTTTTTTGATCATATCAAGTTCAGGCAAAACTGTCTGTAATGCAATCCGTTGTTGTTTAAGTTTTTCTTCCAGGGTAAGAAGTTCAATTTCTAGAGAAGCAGGATCCCTTGCGACAAGAAAAGTTCCTCTATCATCACTACGTCTTCCCACGAGACTTCTTTTTTCTAATTCCGCAACAAGCCGGTAAACTTTCGTGCGATTGATTCCTGTAATATGACTGAGTCGTAAATGTGTGTTCGGTTCTTTGAGCAACTCCACATAAATAAGAGCCTCTTCTCGGCTCAATCCTATTTGATTTAGTAATGTTAAAAGGTTAAGTTTGTTGTTCGACATGGTGAACAGTTTTGTTATTATAGCACAGCTATATATCATAAATCGCTTGAAACCAATTTATACGAGATATGAAACAACAATACTTTCGCGCAAAAACACTTAATCAACAGTTGGAAAAAATTGCTGATATATTAACGGTTGAGCCTTTAGAAAAGATAGGTAATATTATTCCCCGTAAGAAAATTGTGGACAAAAATAATTATTTAAAAAATGTTGAATATGTCCATAGAGTGCTTGAAAAAGAACTAAAAATTATTGGCGACCGGATACTTGATCAAGCAAAGACACTAGATCGTGATCAACGGGATTGGCTTGAAATAACATTACAAGCAATTAACAACAATGAAGATGAAATTTTGACAGAAATTGGGTTAAATTTTCGATATGTTCAATTTCAAGATATTCTCACAACAATCACTCAAAGTAGATTTCTGTTCGAGGTACAAACAATTACCGCTGTCCCTTCGCCTCGTATGTCTTTTGGATCTGGCGTAAACGATATTATTGGTACTGAACTTGCTGCTCTTTTTCGAAAGATGTCTCCCATTCCAAGAAATATTAAACAAGTAATAACAATTAATGAATTGTTTGCTCCAGGTTCAGAAGTCCAGTTAACAAAATATGAACGCGATCAATATGTATTCAACGTAATATACTTTCTCGAGTCAAAAGGTGTCATACAACCAGGAGATATACTAGGGCGTGATATTTTTATTGTAAGAGAAAGTATACAAGTAGCAAAAGTTGACGATTTAATTAAACAATTAAGAAAATCAACTAAAGGAAAAATACAAATTGATGAAAACGGAAATATCTATTTCAAGCCAAACGCTGAGCTTATCGAATCAGCCGGACTGGCATCACCCCTTCGACGAAGGGAATTGGCAACGTTTGGCATTTTATTGAAAGATGTTAACGGTATTCCAACGAGTTATGCATTAGACGCGGCAAGCTATCTTAATCCAATTAATAAATATTTTGTCCATTTATGTATTGTTAACAACAAAATGGAAGCTGCACATGATAAAGTTTACTTGTTGTTACGCGCACTTGATCTGGTAAGAAAAGAACTTTTTCATGATATTTTTTTTGATTCTGAACTGCTTTCACCAGATATTATTATTTATAGTATTGCGAAAAAATTTCAAATTTTTGCACAAAAAATTTTGCAATCATCAATTTATTATAATGAATGGTCAGACTTTGATCCCTATGAGTATGCTGAACGAAATTATTTTAATAATGGAGAAATTCTCTCTGAGGATAAATTGCTTATACGGCATGCCATTAAAGCTTTGAAACAGCTTGGTATTAAACCGGGCAGTTTGAAGCGGGTTGCTGATGTAGGAACAGGGCCAAATTTGTATCCTGCAATGATTTTGAGTCCCTTTGTAACACCAAATGCTGAGATTGAACTCCTTGAGTTTTCAACGCATAGATCATATTTAGCAAAACTGCTTGAAGAAACACATGACCAGAAGCATGCAGCAATATGGAAGAAGTTTGAAGAATTTATGATTGAAGTCGGTGGAGGGATTTATGAAGGAGGCGAAAAAAAGGTAAAAAAACAAGCAAAAATACAATATGGCAATATATTTGATTTGCCTGAGAACGAGTATGATTTTATTTCTTCTTATTTCGTCGCAGAATCAATTGTTGATTCACAAATGCCATTTCGTGAAGCAATACAATCTTTAGGAAAAGCTATCAAACCTGATGGAATACTTATGGTTGCACATGTAGTTGGTTCAGAAGGATGGTACGCTGGGAATGGAACACATTTTCCAGCGATTAATCTTACTGCCGAACAAATAAGACAGGCATATTTAGATGTAGATCTTGATATTATTTCAACCATTGCGGTAAGCCCTGATAATCAAGGTTTTCGAGAAGGCTACCATGGCACGATGCTTGTTATTGCACAGAAACAACAATACAATGTTCAGTTAGTCTCTTCTTCTAATAAACCTAAGCAGAAGAGTAAAAAAAACAAAAAACAGGATATGAAAAAGAAAAGCTAGGTTTACAATAATATTTACAAATATATTGACAATTAATTTATGATATGCTATACTTGAGATATGTTTTCTCCTAAGTTTAGCTATACTCCCGCTATCATTAATCAGCTTACGACAATTGAACGCCTCTACGGGCAACTCACGGCCGAACAGCTTATTCCCTCGTTGACACTCAAACTCTCTCAGGAGAACCAAATCCTGGCTACCCACTACTCGACCAGTATTGAGGGTAATCCTCTCTCCTCGCTTGATGTGACCAATATTATCTTGAATGACCAAATTCCAGTCACAAAGTCTGAAAAAGAAGTCAAAAATTACTTTGCCGTGCTAAACACCATTTTCATCATGGCTAAAAAGGGAGAAAAACTAACGACTGATCTGACTAAAAAGCTTCACCATGAACTCATGAATGGCATTGAAGTTAAAGATCTTGGGCAATTCCGTGACAGCGGCGTTTTTGTGGGACATAGGACACAAACAGAGGTTGTCGTCAAACACAATCCACCCTTTCATAAAGCAGTTGAAATAGAAAAAGCACTCTCAGAGCTGTTTGAATGGGTTATGAGCAATGATCCGACCCACCCATTGCTTAAGGCTGGCATTATGCATCATCAATTTGTCTATATTCATCCGTTTCTTGACGGCAATGGCCGGCTTGCCCGTATCCTTACTGCGTATTATTTGTTGCTCAAACACTACGAAGTGACAAAATATTTTATTCTTGATGATTATTATGATGTTGACAGGCATCTCTATTCAGATACGCTTCATCTTGCAGACAGTGGTGACGAAACAGACTGGCTCCTCTATTTTCTTGAAGGTATCTCCCATTCGCTTCAAGCTGCTCTTGGCCGCATTGATGAATTGAAAAATGCGCGGTTTGAAGAAGTGACGGGTGAAAAGCGCGTTCTAGTGACGGCTCGTGAAGAAGAGGTGTTGCAGATTGTGCTCAATAAAAAAGCAGTCAAGACAACAGACGTTCAGAAAGAGTTGGAGGTCAGTCGTCAGCAAGCCCACGCTCTGCTTTCTTCTTTAGTTAAAAAGGAGATTCTCCAAAAATTTGGTAAAACCAAAACAAGCTACTACAAGCTTCTTAATAAGTAAATTCTACTTGTTTTTTAGAAAAATAGGACTATAATCGCGTTGCTATGCCAAGAGGCGTTGAAAGTGGCTTCACTGCTCCTTTACAAGCCCGCACAGAAAGAGCTCTAACGCGGGTAGCTCCTCTTTTATCTAATATTCCTCTTGCAAACGAAGTCCCCCATGTAAAAGAACGATTGGTGCGTCAAAATCGGGTAGAAACCGCAAATCATGAACTCAACCATGCAATAGTCGCACGAAGTTTTGGAATGAGTGTCTTAGGTATTTCTGTTAAAGATGGAGGAAATATCTTAGGGATAACGACCTTTTCCGGCGGTAATCTTCATGACATTGCTGTTGTAGCTGCTGCGGGAGCTGTCGATACAGTAGATGGGAAGGCATCAGGATACGGATCGGATAAGTATAAAGCAGAGCTTATTCACCATCATTATGGTGGTCATAGTTTTGATGCTGGTAAAACAGCAGCAGAGGAAATTATTGCAGAATACTCACCTGATCTTCGAAGAAAAGCTTCAGAAATTATTGCTTATTTAGGTGAAGTTCCAGGTGCAATACTTCCGGATGTTATCCGAAGAGCTCAATACGAATTAGACATGGAAAAGTACGAAAAAAGTGGATCTACAAATTCACTACTTGTTCCATATGAACCAAATTCTCTTGCAGAACTTATGACTGATGAGTCTGATGTGAATCGTCAAGCACAAAAGAAATTTGCTCATATTCAGGTTATAGAAGACGGTAAGCGGGTTGATAGATTTGTGATCGTTGATGATGAGGATGAAAAAAAGAAGAAAAAAGAAGCTGAAAGAAGAAGATTTGGAAAGTATGATCCTTCAGACTCAACTAAAGATGAAGAAGAAAATAAGAAACCTAAGTTTCCCTACGTTGAATTTGATGTAAAAAATCACGGCAAAGCAGTGTCACTTGGAAGAAGGGTTAATTAGCATTTTTTCTTCTTTTTTTGTTACAATATGCACATGCTTTTACAGATCAACCCACAACAAGAAAAACAGAAAATTGTTTCATTTTTGAAGAAAACGTTTGCAGAACAAGGTATTGATAATGCAGTGATCGGATTGTCAGGCGGGATTGATTCTACGACCTCTTTTTTCCTTATCAAAGAAGTATTGCCTCCTGAACATATTCATGTTGCCCATATGTATTACTTTAAGCCTGTTTTTTCTGACATTGAGAAAGAAGTACGCAAGGCAGGCGTTCCTGATATAAATATCCATGAACTTTCGATTAAAGAATCTGTTGAGGAAATTGCCAAGTTGCAACAGATAGATAACAGCAAAGAAGACAGAATCCGGCTTGGTAATATCGCAGCACGGGTCAGAATGATTATCCTTTTTGATCTGGCCAAAAAAGTAAACGGCATGGTTGTTGGCACAGAAAACAAAACAGAGAATCTTTTGAGCTATTTCACCCGCTTTGGTGATCAGGCTTCAGATATTGAACCAATTGAGCATTTGTATAAAACTCAAGTATTGCAGCTTGCTAAACATTTGGGTGTTCCTGATGTTCTTATCAATCAAACGCCCACCGCTGGTCTCTGGCAGGGCCAGACAGATGAAGGACAATTTGGATTTACCTATGAAGAAGCTGATCAAGTGTTATATCTTCATTTGGAAAAAGGTGTTTCTGTCGAAGAGGTTGAAAAACAAGGACTGACCAATGCAAAAAAGATACTTGAGTGGCGCGAGAGAAACCTTTTTAAACACCGCGTCCCCTACGCTCTGAAACAATAAGCTTACAAATATATTGACATAAACGTTTACAATTATGTGTTTCTGAGGCTATTTATTTTCTGTGGATGTTGCTGCTTCGTTCTTGCCGGTGACTTCTGATTTCTTCCCTTTTACAAAAGGTTGACCATACATGGTGCATTCTTTTGTTCCGCATTTGGTAAGGCCATTTTTATATTGTTCCTCTGTTATTTCTGCTTGGCAGCTGCCGAGACAGACATATGTTTGTGGTGTGTCCATAGAAAAATAGTAACACAACTTTTGCGTTTTGTCATCTCCAACTCTTGCAAAGGAAGATCCCGTGTGATTCAATGAAATTATGAACTCCCTCATGAAAATTGGTCTGCTTCTTTGTATTGCCGTTGTGTATCCGTTTATGGTTGGATTTGGAATCGAAGCATTTTATACTAGCCCCAAACAAGCATATGATGTGTGTCGTCCTCTCGATCCCAATACTATTTCGTCTGAAAAACCAGATTCTTCCGCGAAACCCGGAGAATCTGTACCCACGAAAAGATATATAGATCCGCAAAATGATCCAAAGTACAAAGCGTGTTATGATAACGCACAAGAACAGATTGATATTTATAGCCGAAATCTCTTTTTGATTGCAACAGGTTTGGGCTTTTTGGCAATTATTGTCGGTACACTTCTATTTAGTGAAAAAATGGGTCCGGTTGGACCAGGACTCGTTTTTGGCGGATTATTTACGATACTCTACGGAACAATGCGGACATTTAGAAACGTTGATAAACGCTGGATTTTTATTGAATTGCTCTTCGTTTTTGTCGGACTTATCTTTGTCACTTGGCGTTATCTACAAACAGTTAGCCACAAAAAGTAATAGTTTCTTCCAAAAAAATTGCCACCTGCATGGGCTACAGGTGGCATTTTGAACGAATCTAGAGTCAATAATAGCAAACAAATATTAAAATCTTATTAAATTTCATGAGGAAAACCATTTTGCTATAAATTGATATATTTTTATCGATTCCTGATATAATTATTGTTGAAATAAGTATGAAAATTATCAAAACTATTGCTGAGTTTAATATTTTAAGAAAAAAATTATCAGGCTCAATTGGTTTTATTCCAACAATGGGCTATTTGCATGAAGGACATATCAGTCTTGTCAAAAAGGCAAAAAATGAAAATGATGTTGTGATTGTCAGTGTCTTTGTTAATCCTAAACAATTTGGTCCTAATGAAGATTTTCAGAAATATCCACGGGATACCCAAAAAGATATCTCACTTCTTGAAAACGCACATACTGATATTCTTTTTCTTCCTGATGTTGACGAACTGTATCCTGACGGATTTGAAACTTACGTTTCCTTTGAAAATATATCCAAGAAATTGGAGGGTGAAATACGACCGATGCACTTTACCGGAGTTGCAACAGTACTTGCCAAATTATTTAATCTCGTTCAGCCAACAAAATCTTATTTTGGCCAAAAAGATGCACAGCAGGTTGTCGTTGTCAAAAAATTGGTAACTGATTTGAACTTCCCCGTTGAAATCATCGTTGGTGAAACAGTACGCGAACCAGATGGGCTTGCAATGAGCAGCCGTAATGTTTTTTTAACCCCTGATCAACGAAAAGAAGCAGCTATTCTCTATCAATCTCTATGTCTGGCAAAAGAAATGGTCGCAAAAGGAGAAACACATGCTGAAAAAATCAAATCAGCGATGGAAAAACTGATTAACACAACATCAGGAAAGATTGACTATATTAGTACAGCAGGTACACAATCATTGGACGAAGTAACAGAAATAAAAAAAGAAACGCTTATCAGTCTTGCGGTACGATTTGGCTCTACACGATTGATTGATAATCTTATTGTTACAAAATAATATGAAATTGTATGCTATATTTGGTCTCCCAGGTGCAGGGAAAACATTTATCGGACAAATCCTGAAAAAAGATTTTGGATTTTATCTCTATGAAGGAGATCAGGACATGCCTCCTGAGTTAAAAACAGCACTTGAAAAACAAGAGGCTGTCAACGATGAGCTTCGGGACGCATTTTTCGAAAAGCTTATAAACAGTATAAAGCAGCTTCTTAACCAACACGAAAACATTGTTGTTACGCAAACATTTATCAAAGAAAAATACAGAGAACAATTTTTGCAGGCATTTCCGCAAGCTTCATTTATTCTTGTCGAAGCAAATGATGTAATCAGGGAAGAACGTTTAGTAAAAAGAAAAGAATGGCAGTTGGATTTAGAGTATTGGAGAAATATGGCCACATTGTTTGAACAACCACAAATTCCACATCAGACTATTTTAAATAACAATGGCGAGGAAGAAGTTAAAAAACAGATTCACTCTTTAAGTAAATGAGTAACAAGAGATTCTGCAATTTCTCTTTTTGATGCAAGAGGGAATTTCTGTTCATTTCCATTTTTCGTTACAACAATTACTTCATTTGTATCTGCCTGAAATCCCCGGTCAGATTTACTAATATCATTGGCAACAACAGCATCGGCATCTGACTGCTGCAATTTCATTCGGGCTTCATTTCGTAATTCATCTTCACTGAGTCCATGCTCTGCTTTAAACACAATCAGTTTGATATTTGGATTGAGTTTCTTAATCTGGTCTGATATTTTAACTCGTGGAGTTAATGCTAAATTAACCGCTTTGTCACTTGAAAGTTTGCCATCAATCCGTTCTGCAAGATGAAAATCAGAAACAGCAGCAGCATGAAACATAACATTTGCATCGGAAATCTCTTGCTTGATTAATTCAAACAACTCATCTGCTGTTTGATAGGTTTTTTGCGTCATAAGATATCGTGGAGTGACAGAATTTTCTGAACGGAGTAAGACAACATCGGCACCGCGTAAAAAGCACGCTTCGGCGATAGCAACACCCATTTTTCCTGAGCTTTTATTAGTAATATAGCGGACATCATCAATTTTTTCGATTGTACCGCCTGCTGTCACAATCACTTTTTTTCCTTTCAGATCATCAGTGCGATGCAGTTGCTCCATAATTGCTTGTTTGATAACGTTGACATCTTCAAGCCTGCCTTTGCCTTCATAGCCACAAGCAAGCATTCCTTCTGCTGGCTCAACAATTTGATAACCAAGTGATTTGAGTTTGGCGACATTTTCCTGGACAAGAGGGTTTTGCCACATGTTAACATTCATTGACGGTGCAAGAAGAATTGGTGCAGTAACAGCAAGCGTTGTCGTGGTCAGAAAATCTTCTGCAAAACCGTTTGCAATTTTGGCTATAATATTTGCTGTTGCAGGAACAATTGCCATCACATTGGCTGAGTCAGCAAGATCAATATGATCGACACTTCGGTTTTTCAATATATCTTTGTAATCAAATCCTTTTTCAAAGAGTTCAGTATAGACTTTGCCTCCAGTTGCTTTTTCAAACTCCTCAACTGGTACCATTTGTGTTGCATGTTTGGTCAAAATAACTGAAACATTAATTCCTTCATCTTTGAGAAGTTTGATCAGATCCAATGATTTATATGCGGCAATGCCACTTGTTATACCAAGAAGTACCCTTTTTCCCATAAGCTCATTATACCATTTTGAGGCATACTCATGACAGAAAGGATAAAGTTTGGTAAAATATGATCTAAGTTTTAAAAACGGGCCACTAGCTCAATGGTAGAGCAGTACCCTCTTAAGGTATTGGTTCGGGGTTCGAGTCCCCGGTGGCTCAC
>CAYMJR010000027.1:0-13718 GCA_964391315.1 uncultured Gammaproteobacteria bacterium
CACCAACGGCTCCAGCAGGTACACCTGCGCCTGCAGCTCCGGCAGCTCCGGCAGCTCCTGCAAAGAAATCTTCTGCAAAAACAATCATTATTTTGATTATTCTTCTTATTTTGGTAGTTATTGGTATCGTGGCATATCAATTCATAGTAAAAGGTAAAATTATGACACAAGCACAAAATCAAACAAAGATGTCGGCAGCAGCTCCAACAGCTGCAGTTCCCTCCCCGACAGTAGGTGCAGTAATAAGTGGGGATGCACAAGTTGACCAGCAAACTAATTCAATTGATCAGAGTATGCAAAATCTTAATACAGATGTTAAAAATGTCGATAGTGGCCTGCAAGATCAACCTGATAATCTTAATTAACAACTATGTATAGAATATCAATTCTTAGTATTATTTTTATCTTTCTTTTAGCTCTTGTTCATGTTCCTGCTTTTGCGGTTGATCAGCCAAATGTTACCCGTCCTGTTACTGAACATCCGATGGTAGGGTCAAAGGCAGCAGATAGAATGGAAAACGTGCAGAATAAGATTCAAGAAAAAACAGCAGACAGATCAGCAAATCTGCAACAACGGGCAAATAAAGAACTTACGAGGCGGATTAACTCACTCAATGAATTGCTAACAAGAATTAGTGGATTTAAAAAGCTATCTGACACACAGAAAGCTTCATTGACCTCACAAGTGCAAGCTCAAATTACAGCACTAACCGCTCTGCAGGCAAAGATTGCCGCCGATACTGACCCAACAGCGTTAAAGACGGATGTACAGTCGATAGTACAATCTTACCGCATTTATGCGTTATTCCTGCCAAAAATCCAAATTCTTGCAGCTGCTGATAGAGTCTTATCTGTTAGTGATGAAATGAGTTCTCATGCAGCAACACTGCAAACGAAAATTGCTGCAGACCAATCTGCCGGAAAGAATGTTTCAGATCTCCAGACGCTACTTTCTGACATGAATGCAAAAATTGCAGATGCCAAGACTCAGGCGCAAGGTGCGATTGATACTGTTACTCCTCTGACACCTGATGGTTACCCAGCTAATAAGCAACAGTTGCAGAGTGCACGACAAATGATTGCTACTGCTGTCAAAGATCTTGACACCGCACGTCAGGATGGAAGAAAAATTATTGTTGGCCTGTTGAAGTTTGGTAAAATGACATCTGATAAACCGAAGACAACGGTAACTACATCTCCTTCAAATCAACAAAATCAATAATAGTATTAGTCAGGAGTAACTACTTGAAGAGTAACCGATTTTATTTTTTCTTCTAATTTTGGATAGTTACTTAGATCTTCAAAAATATCATCTGCGGCATAGCGTGCTTTTTGAATCATGATACTATCTGAGAATGACGCGACTTTTAGTTTAGGTATCCCATGTTGTGCTGTACCATAGAGATTTCCAGGACCTCTTAGTTTTAGATCTAATTCCGAAAGCTCTGCGCCTGAAAATAATTTTTCCATTCCTTTCAAACGCTCTGAGTTAATTGCACTGGGACTATCAGTAAAAAGCAGACAATATGATTGTTTGTCCCCTCTCCCCACTCGTCCGCGAAGCTGGTGTAATTGCGCTAATCCAAAACGTTCTGATGCTTCAATCATAATGATTGTGGCGTTAGGGATATCTATTCCGACTTCAACGACAGGTGTTGCAACAAGAATATCAAATTCATTATTTTTAAACTTTTGTAGGATTTCATCCTTTTCTTTCGATTTTAATTTGCCATGCAAAAGTCCAAGTTTCAAATCCGGGTAAACATCTTTATGCAATCGTTCGTACTCTTTGTTAACAGCTTTGACTGTTTCCATACTTTCTGATGGTTCAATGAAGGGACAAACAATAAAAGCCTGTGACTTTGTTTCTGTAATTTCTTTTCTGATCCATTTATAGGCTGCATCCCGTTTTTGCGGAGGGACAACCCAAGTTTTTACTTTTTTCCGGCCAACTGGCATTTCATTAAGATACGAGAGGTCCAAATCGCCGTACATAGTCAATGCGACGGTTCGAGGAATTGGTGTTGCTGTCATAGTTAATAAATGGGGATTCTCCCCTTTTTGTTTGATAAGACCCCGTTGTTCAACACCAAACCGCTGCTGCTCATCAATAATGACAAGGCCGAGGTTTTCCAGTTTCACTTTTTCAGAAAGGAGAGCATGAGTGCCGACAAGAATGTGAGGTGTGGTTTCACGGTTTTGTTTTTTATTTCCTGTTACTAAATCTACTGTTACTCCCAGTGGTGATAAGAATCGATCAATCGTTTTGTAGTGCTGGTTAGCAAGAATTTCTGTTGGTGCCATGAGAACGGATTGATAGCCATTCAGATGTGCTGCGTACATGGCAAGCGCGGCGACGACTGTTTTTCCTGATCCAACATCTCCCTGCACGAGTCTATTCATCGGTTTATCTTTTTGCAAATCACGAAGAATATCATGGATTGCTGTTTGTTGCGCATTTGTTAACTGGAAAGGAAGCGATGCGATGCAGGCATCAATTTTTGTTTGAAATTTTTTGATTTCGTACGGTTTTGTTTGCTGTTTTTTCTCCCATTCACTGCGTCTTTTTAGACTTGCAAGCTGCATCAGAAACAGTTCGTCGAAGGCAAGCCGTTCACGAGCCTTTGCTGCTGTTTCAAGATTTTGTGGATAGTGGACTTCTTTGAGCGCGTCAAGAAGATGCATAAAATGATTTTTTTGGAGTATACTTTCTGGCATGTATTCGGTGATTTCACTCTCGTATTGCTCAAGGAGATTATGGATTTGTCTTCTCAACCATTTTGATGAGACACCTTTTGTTTCAGGATAAATTGGAATGAGCCGTGCTGTATGAATTGCTCCACCCTGTCCATCATAAAGAATTTCAAATTCTGGGGATGAAAGTGAAAGTTTTTTTCCAAATCGTTGTACTGTTCCTGATGCTGAAATGGTGCTTCCTGTGACAATTGTTTTGGTCAGAAACGGTTGATTAAACCATGTTAATTCCATACTTCCTGTCTCATCAACCACCGTTGCTTTCTGCATGGTCTTAATCCGTCCTCCCCGCATGTAATTGGATTTCATGTCCAAGACTTGTCCTTGGATGGTAACTGTCTCCCCTATTTGAACTTGATTAATTTTTGAAACCAATGAGTAATCTTCATAGCGGCTTGGGAGATGAAAAAGAAAGTCACCAACTGTTGTAATACCAAGATTTTCAAGTCTTCCTGAATACAATTTGTAGATACGGTTCGCAAGAGAAAGCGGCGTTTGCAGGTTCATGCTTTTGTTATTATAACATTGAGCTACTTAAGAAGAGCCAAATATGGGACAAAGGACATCGCAACCAGTGCGAGCCCGGAGATGACCACAAGCACTTTCCAGATAGTTTGATGTTTTTTAGTTAATTCCATAAAGTTATTATATTCGAATCATGAGCTATTTTTCAACTTTGATAATGCGGTGTTTCCCAACCTGAATGACTGTCCCATTAGTATCTTCAAGAGTACTAAAGGCTGTATTGAAGTCGGTAATTTGTTTGCCATTAACAACAGTTCCTCCCTGTTGAATGAGACGTTTTGCATCGGATTTACTATCTGCTAATCCAGTTGCAACGAGAACGTCAGCAATAGTTTGGTTTTCTCCCTGAGATCGATCCAAGCTAAATGATGGAATGTTTGAGGGAAGTTCTTTGTCTTGAACTCTTTTTTGGAATGCATTTTTTGCCTCTTCTGCTTTTTCAAGACCGCAGAGCTCTTCGACGATTTGGAATGCCAGTTCTTTTTTGATCGTCATTGGATGCTCTCCTTTTTCAAGAGCTGCTTTTGCTTCTTCGACTTCTTGCAAAGAGACATTGGTTCCAAGTATGTAGTAGGGAACGATCAGTTCGTCATTAATTGCCATGACTTTGGCATACATGTCTTCTGCTGTATCATCAAGCCAAATGGCATTGCCCCAGGATTTACTCATTTTGCGGCCATCAGTTCCTTCCATAATGACATTGGTCATAACATAGGATTCTTTTTGTCTGAAATCTTTTTGAAGTGTTCTTCCCGCTTGCATATTGAATGTCTGGTCTGTTCCGCCGATTTGGATATCAGTATCCAAATGATAACTGTCGTAGCCCTGCATCACAGGATACAAAAATTCATGGAGTCCGACTCGCTTGTTTTCACTCAATCTTTTGCGGATTAGTTCCCGTCCAACAAAATCACCGACAGCAAAATGTTGTGTAAGTTTGACTATGTCTTCAAAACTTAATTTACTTAGCCATTCACTGTTATGAACGACATTTACTTTGGAAAAATCGACAATTTTTTCAGCTTGTGCTTTATACGTCTCGAAATTTTTATTGATTTCTTCCGATGTCAGGACTGGTCTTTCGGTATCTTTATCAGATGTATCACCGATAAGTGCTGTAAAATCACCAATGAGAAATGTGACATGATGTCCAAGTTCCGCAAACGCCTGCAGTTTTCTCAAAGCAACAGCATGTCCCAAATGAATTTTGGTACTCGTTGGATCGATACCAAGATAAATATTTAATTTGCGGCCTGATTCAAGTTGTTTTTTGAGTTCTTCTTTGTTGGAGATGATATTGGCAACGCCACGTGTTAATAACTCTTCAATCTTATCCATAGCCTCAGTATAGCATAAATTTTTATATTTTTTGCTCTTGTGCTACAATGGGTCTACTTCTATGGATTATTCTGCTTCAAGAAGGCGTCGGAGAATGTTTCGACAGGGTTTTAACTTTAATCCTTCCCAAATATTTGTTATCAGCAAACTGCTCAAGTATGCTTTTTTTGGACTGCTTGCATTGATTGTTATTACTCCAGTATTATTTCTTTGGTACAGTCGTGATCTACCAACCCCAGGAAAACTTGTTACTTCCAAATATACTGATTCAACGAAAATTTATGATCGTAATGGTGTACTTCTCTACTCTGTATACCAGGATGAAAATAGAACGTATGTCAAACTGCATGATATTCCAAATTATTTACAGAAAGGAACAATTGCAATTGAAGATAAGGATTTTTATACCAACCAGGGATTTTCTCCGATTGGGTACTTACGTGTGATTAAAAACGTGGTAGAGGGTCATGGATTGGCCGGCGCATCGACGATTAGTCAGCAGTTAGTAAAGAATGTTTTACTTACTAATGAACGCAGTGTTTCCCGTAAGATTAAGGAATTAATTCTGTCAATTCAAGTCAATCAAACCTACAGCAAAGATCAGATTTTGGAAATGTATTTGAATAATATTCCTTATGGTGGATCGGCAATTGGTGCAGAAGCTGCATCGGAAATGTATTTTGGTAAAAAAGTGAAGGATTTGGATCTTGCAGAATCAGCATTTCTTGCAGGACTCCCACAAAGTCCAAGTGTATACTCACCTTTTTCTGGCAATAAATATTATGTAGGAAGGACACAAGCTGTCTTAGCCCAAATGGTCAATGATAAATATATTACGAAAAGTCAGTCGGATAAGGCCTTGACTGAGATTAAAAATTATCAGTTCCAGAAGGAAAATGTGACAGGCATTAAAGCTCCTCACTTCGTGATGTATGTAAAGCAAAAATTAGCAGATCAATTTGGTGAGAAAATGGTTGAGACAGGAGGTCTGCAAGTAACGACATCTCTTGATTATGATATTGAACAACATGCTGAGGATATTGTTAACAGTGAAATTGATAAATTAAAAGCTTACAAAGTAAGTAATGGTGCTGCAATTGTTGCTGATCCAAAGACTGGTGAGATACTTGCAATGGTTGGAAGCAAGAATTACTTTGATACTAAGAATGATGGTAACTTTAATGTCGCCATTTCAAATACCAGACAGCCAGGTTCTTCGCTTAAGCCTGTTATGTATGCAACGGCATTTGAAAAAGGTTATACACCCGCAACCCTTATTATGGATACAAAAACAGATTTCCCAACAAATGATCCATCAAATCCTACCTATACACCTGTTAACTATGACGGGAAATTCCATGGGCCGGTACAGGTGCGTTTTGCGCTTGCAAATTCGATGAATATCCCTGCAGTGAAATTGCTTGCAAAGGTTGGTATCCAGCCGGTGATGCAAAAAGCATATGACATGGGTATTGAGAATTGGCAGCCAACACCAGACAATCTTAAAAGTGTTGGATTGTCACTCGTTCTTGGGGGACGTGAAACATCGTTGCTTAATGAAATAACAGCATACAGTGTCTTTGCCAATAAAGGTGTTCGGCAAGATCCTGTGACGATATTGAAAGTAACGGATAAAGACGGACATGTGCTCTATCAAAATAAAACAACTCAGGGCAAGCAGGTCCTTTCTCCAGAAATCTCATTTCTTATCTCTCATATTTTGCTTGATAACAATGCTCGTTCTTTGGAATTTGGTCTCAGCTCATGGCTTGTTGTTTCGGGAAAGACAGTATCAGTTAAGACAGGAACAACAGATGATAAACGCGACAACTGGACGATTGGCTATACTCCTTCGTATGTGGTTGGTGTGTGGGTTGGAAATAATGATAACAGTCCTATGAATCCAGCAATTGCTTCAGGTGTGACTGGTGCCTCACCTATTTGGAATAAAATTATGTCATATGTTCTTAAGGGCAAGCCTGATGAACAGCCACAGAAGCCAGATAATGTTGTTGCGATGCAAATTGATGCATTTGCTGGTGGATTGCCTCATGGCGGTCAACCTACCCGTTCTGAATATTTCATTAAAGGAACAGAGCCAACTGCAGAGTCATTGATTTATAAATCAAAAGACGGCAAGAATTATTATGTTTTCCAGGAAGATGATCCTGTTTCAACCGATGGACAGAATCGTTGGCAGCAAGGAATTGATGATTGGGCTAATAAAGAACATGCAGGTGATGATATGTATCATCCGCCATCAGAATTGGTGAAAAAAGACGATCCAGGGGCAACGCCAACAAATACACCAACCCCAACACCACAGCATTAAGATCCGTTTCTTCTCTGTTCAGGTACAGGTGGTTTTTTATACGAGAGGGTATGCACTCTTCCATATCTATGATGTGTTTTGAATCTTTTATCGCTTTCCGAACGACTTTGGTAAAAAATTATTCTGGATCCTTGTCGCTTTGCTTTTAGTCTTCTTTTTTGCTCCATTCCAGCTATGAGTAATAATTTGTGTATTCTTTCATCGTCTTTCATAACAAAAGCTATTATCCTAGAAAATTTTTATTATCATTTCACTTCAACTAAAGAGAATTGTAAGAAAATATTACTTTGTTGTGGTAGAATCCTTTTATGGTAGAGCAAACATGGCAAGGTAAAAAAGCAGTAGTCATTATAAATCCTAGAGCTGCAGATGGACACAATTTTGAGCGCTCATCGGATGTTGCTGTTTTTTTGAGAAAGAAAGGATTGTTTGTAGAAGAAAAGCATACAGAACGTCCTGGTCATGCGATTAAATTGGCAAAAAAAGCTGCGAAAAGGAATGTGGACTTAGTAGTTGCCGTTGGAGGTGATGGTACCCTTAATGAGGTCATAAATGGGCTTTCAGGTTCAGAAACGGCAATGGCCGCTATTCCAGCCGGAACGGTCAATATTTACGGACACGAAACAGGGACACCTGTTGATACGGAAGCCGCTATAGATGCCATGCTTGACGGAGAATTTCATCGAGTTGATCTGTTAAGTGTTCGATGGTCAACAGGTAAAAGAAAAGCATTGTTAGGAATTGGTTTTAACTACGATGCACAAGTATTTGATTCTGTCCATAAAGCTGATGAAGTCAGAAAGAAGGGAGGCGTATTTCAGCATTTTAAACATGCAATAACACAGTTGCCTCATGCAGATACTCCACAAGCGACTGTTTCAATTAATGGTGAAGAAGGTTTTACTATGGATCATTTCTCTCAAGGATGGTTGGTTAATACGCAAAGACTTACACAGCTGGGAAGGCTTCCTGTAAGACTTGATCCACAAGCACAATTAGATAATGGGAAGGCAACCTTTATTGGGTATGGGGGTAGATATCGAAGTTCGATGCTTAATATTCTTTCAATGGGCAGAAGACTTGCTTTAGATATATTTCATCCTCGGGACAAACCAAGAAGTGATATTCATAAAGAAGGGATTATTTTTCAGCTTGATTCTACGAGACCTTTCCATATTCATGGAGATGGAACATCGTGGGCAAAAGATACACATGTAGATGCAACAGTGCTTACTGGAGCATTACGAGTATTAGTTCCAAAACAAACAGATACAACAGTATTTCAATATCCGGGAGTGAGTGCACATTTGACTACTCCTTTAGCCTCGCGTTGAATTTGTCTTTGAGGGCGTTTAAGATTTTCATCCTGACTGGTACGACATCTTCACTCGTCAAATTTTTTTGATAACTTTGATAGACGACATGGAATGTTCTTGTATCTTCATATTTATCAAGAAGGGATACTTCACGGATAAGATCACTTTGTTTTTTGATCACTGAGATAAGATCACCGGTGAGTACGTTTGCCGATGCGATAATTGCCAGATCCTCAACGACAGGTGGATACTTACTAATCGGTTTGTATACTTTCTTAGTTGTCGCATATTTAAGAATATGAGAGAATTCAAATTCGAAATCAATTGTTTGGTTATCAAGAATTTCGATGTCTCCCAGATGATCTTTCTCGATAAAAACACTTGCACCGTCTCCGCCATTTTCCAATGATTTAAAGCTCACAGAATTGATACCAAAATCGTGTAGCAGTTGTTCGATAACGCCTTTGACATAATAGAAATTATTGTTTTCCTTTTTAATAACTCCTGCAAATCTCAGCCGCTCATTAGGTAAATTATTTTCTCTTTTTTCGTAAATGTTGGCTAATTCAAAAATTTTGAAAGAGTCATAGTTCTTATTTTTATTAACAACTTGCAGAAGGCTTGGAACAAGAGTCCGTCTCATATACACCATGTCATCTCCCAAAGGATTTTGAATCGTTACTGCATCTTCCAGAGGACCTTCAAAGAGAGTTTCTGAGACCATTGGATAGGTATAGACTTCGGTAAAACCCCAATATTTCATCATGTCTTTTAAGCGGTTTTCCCAATAAAAATCATTGTATTCATGAACGATTTCTGTTGAGGAAAATGGCGGAATTACATTTGGAATATTGTGGTATCCATAAATTCTTGCGATTTCCTCAATCACATCTTCTGGGATTTCCATATCCCCTGCTCTAAATGTTGGTGGTGTCACAATCAGTTTGTTTTCCTGTTTTTCAACTGCAAATCCAAGATCTTTGAGTATTGCTTCAGATTTAGTAAGAGAGATAGGAACACCGATGACTGATTGGATTTTTTCTTCAGTAACGGTAATTGGTTTCATATGTACTTTATTTGGATAGATATCAATAATTTCTGAAACAACTTTTCCACCAGCAATTTTTTCAAATAGTTCAATACCGTACAACATCGCATCCATTGCGCGGTCTGCATCGATTGCTTTTTCGTTGAGGACAGCTGCTTCTGATCTGATGCCAAGCCCCATTGACGTTTTTCGTATTCTATTTGGATCGCAGTTATCGATAAAGAACATAATGCGTTTTGTCTCATCAGTCACAACACTATTCTCAAGTCCCATCACAGCGAGAAGATCGACAATTTGCCCTTTATCATTCTCTGCAATAATGTCACCGCCATTAAGTTTGTACGTTTTTTTATCAAGCGTTGTTATCTCTTCTCCTTTTTTAGATTCGCGAATTGTCAGTGTTTTGGTATTTAATCTATCAAAGTCAAAGACGTGTGTTGGGTGGCCAATAACACGCATGACATAATTAGTTACATCAATCAAATTATTGAGGCTTCGGATGTCTGTTGACTCAAGCCGCTCTGTAATTTCTTTTGGTGATGGTTTGACTGTCACATCCATGACAACAGCAAGTACTCTATTGACCAATTTGGGATCATTTTTGATAGTAATTTTGACGTCTGTTGCTATTCGTGGTGTTGTCAGTTTTGGAGGATTAAATGCTGCATGAATATTATTTTCCGAAAGCACTGCTGCTGTTTCTCGTGCAAGTCCAACAAGCGACATGAGATCGGGACGATTTGTTGTTACTTCAATATCATAGACAAAATCAGATCCAACTTTTTCAATACGTTCAACAGACACACTACTTAAAGAAAGCTTTTCCGAGATTTCTTTTGGTGTTGCCTTTGTGACAACATATTCTCGAAGCCATGAGTCTAAAATTTTTATATTCATATTAAAATTGTTTTAAGAAATCTAAATCATTGGAATACAAAAGTCGAAGATCATCAATCTCAATTCCCTCTTTCATCATCAGAACGCGTTCCACTCCCCAACCAAATGCAAAGCCACTGTATTTATTGGGGTCGATGCCACCAAATTTGAGGACGTTTGGATGGACCATTCCTGCTCCTCCCATTTCAAGCCATCCTTCTTTGCAAAGTTTGCAACCGTTACCAAGACAAACACCACAGGTGACATCAACTTCAAATGATGGTTCAGTAAATTGGAAATGATAAGGTCTGATGCGGGCCTTTCTTTTTTCTCCAAAATACGATTTGACAAAATAATCGAGTGTTCCTTTCAGATGGATGATTGAGATATTTTCTCCGACGACAAGTCCTTCGAATTGATGAAACACCGGCGTGTGACTTACATCTGATTGTCTCCTGTAGCATTTGGCAATGTTGAGCATTTTGATATTGATATGCTCAGGATTAGTCTTAACTATTCGCTCCATTTCCCTCACCTGACCTGACGATGTATGTGGTGTGAGAACAACTGGGCCTTTTTTTGGATCTGGTTTTTGTTTGATAAAGAATGTTTCCCAGTCATCCCGTGCTGGATGATTTTCAGGAAAGTTGAGTGCTTCGAATGCATACCAATCCCATTCAACTTCTGGATATCGGCGTCTGGTAAATCCGATACGTCCGAAGATGTCTGTTATTTCCCGTATTGCTTGGGTAACAAGATGGAGGTTGCCAAGCTGTGGACGGATTCCTGGTTCAGTGACATCGAGGGTGGATTCGTTTTTTGAAATTCTTGAGTTAACGGATGCGAGTTTTTCTGCGATTGCATCTTCGATAATTGTTTTGATTTCATTGATCAATTTTCCTATTTCTGGTTTTTCTTCTTTTGAAACTTTAGTAATGCCTTTCATGGCTGTGGTGAGATCTCCATTACGGCCTAAGAATTGAATTTTCAGTTCTTCAAGTTCTTTTTTGGAGTTGGCTTCAAGGATGAGCGACAGGGCATTATTTTTAAGGCTTAGTAACTCTTCTTTCATTGTGATTATTATATCATTTTATTGACTCGCTCGGAATCGCGAATTCTCTGGACTTAAGTAGAGATAAATCAAGAATAGTAAGCTTCTCTGAAATGTAACAGATTACCGGTTGATGGTATACTATTTCCATGTATCACAGAAATATTTTTCTGGAAATAAAAAGAATTCTTGCGAAGAAGAATGCTATTTCGCAATTTTTGATTCTGACAAGTTTTCTCATAACGTTCATTTTTGTTCGTACAATAACTCATCTCCAGAAAGCTCATCTTTTGCCTAATCAAAATGGTCCGTTACATATCCACCATATGGTACCTGGAATCATTCTGCTGCTTATTACTGGTTTTCTTGGTATTTCATTTTGGTATAAAGATAAAGCTCGTCACATTTGTGCGGTTCTCTTTGGTATAGGAGCTGCTCTTACTATTGATGAATTTGCTCTTTGGCTCTTTCTTAGAGATGTCTATTGGGCGAAACAAGGCAGAGATAGTATCGATGCAGTTATCATTGCCATAGTTCTTATTCTGTTGAGTATTCTTTTTACTGAGGTAAATTTTTTCAAAAAGGATAATAAGGCAAACAAATGAGATGAGTTTTTGGTTATTGCTTACTCTAGTTAGCGTATTTTTAGTTTCCATTGCTGGTATTCTTCAACGGGTTTTAATGAGAGATGTTAAGAGTGATCCTTATTCTTATGCAGTTATTTTTAACTTTCTGATCGCAATTTTGAATCTTTTAGCTGCTTTTATCCTTGGCTCAAAGTTCCCACAACCTTCTTGGAATCTAATTTACATATTGATTCCTGCTTTGCTTTGGGGAGGGGCTTCAATTTTTTTATTTAAATCATTTCAAACCCTTGAGGCTTCAGAAGTCACGATTATATCGACACTTAGAGTAGTTATTACCATCCTAGCCTCAATACTTTTTCTTCAAGAATCATTTAATTTTCAAAAGGTAATAGGAACACTAATTATTATAGTTGCAACGTTATTTGTAACAAATGTCAAGAAAGGATTAAAATTCAACAAAGGAATTATTTACACTTTAGCCATGGCTTTATTCTCAGGTCTAGCACTCGTTGCAGATGCATTTAACATTAGACACTTTGATCCCGTTGCCTACAATACAATCGCAAATTTTTTGGTTGGATTCCTTTTATTAGCGTATTATCCAAAAACACTAAATCAATGGAGAATATTCGTTCAGCCTAACTTTCTAAAAAAGATGTTACCCTTAGGTATTTTTAGTACGATACAGGCATTACTATATCTTTTTGCATTTGCTAATGGTGGACATGCGTCACAGGTTGGAACGATTAGACAAACTCAGGTTATTGTTACTGTTCTACTTGCAGTGATTTTTTTGAATGAAAGAGATATGTTGATAGGAAAACTTACTGCTGCAATTTTAGTGACAATAGGTGTTTTTTTATTAAGTTAAAGAATATAGTTTGATCCTCCTGCTTGCTATTTATAAACGTTCATACTATATATGAGTAGTGTTACAAAAGAAGAGATATATTATTTTCTTTTTGGTGCTTTTCTTTTTTGCTTTTCCCAGTGTTGTATTCGCAGACCCAAGTTGTTGTGTTAACCATGGAGGAGAATATGCCTGTAATGCATCGACTAGTCAACTGTATTGCGCTGATGGAACTATAAGCACTGATTGTACTTGTCGAGTCGTAGCAACCCCTACACCTACTCCAAGCCCTACGGTGACACCGACACTAACTCCTGTCGTATCTCCACCAACTTGTCCGGATTTAGCATCGTATGATCCAACGTTGCAGACCTGTAAATGTCACCCAGGTTATATTGCAAATGGTACTATGTGTGTCTCTTATGCTGAGTTCTGTTGGACAAAATATGGAGGTAATGCAAAGTATGATACGAATACTAATGCATGTAGCTGTTCTGCAGGATATACGTGGAATAATGACCAGACGAGTTGTATCTCTATGAATGAATTATGTCATAGCAAACTCGACAATGAAAGTTATTATAATAGTGACAACAATACCTGCAATTGTTTCCAAGGATATTCAGTCCAAAACAACAGTTGCCAACCAATTCCAACGCAAGTAGTGCAACCTCAAAGTACCAGTGTAACAATTCCAACCTTGACTCAACCAGAGACAACCTATACTCCTACACCCAGTCCTACGATTGCAGTGGTAAAAAAACCATCTCCGACTCCCATGAAATCGGTCTTGGGCAATTCGTCCTCCAAGCTAGTCTTGAAAGGCAATAGAGATAATTATTATGTCTCTATGACGAAACCACACCCAAGTGCATTAGCTCAATTTTTTGAGAGTATTTGGCAGTTTATACAGCATCTTTTTTAGGTTATGAATGGTTCGTGTTGATCTTCAGTTCCTATAGAATGCGTTCGAAGTGTGCTAACACTGGGGAGCTCTTCTCGATGTATTAATACTACCGTTCCACCAATAAAAAGCTTGTG
>CAYMJR010000028.1:0-13527 GCA_964391315.1 uncultured Gammaproteobacteria bacterium
TCAGCCTAATTAAACTCTAAATCCTTTTTATATTAGTAGTCAATAACGAAAATGAGTATCATAAGTAATGTGATTATGTTTGGACCGTAAAAACAATCTAAAATAAACTATTGACATAATCTGTTGTACATCTGATGCGTTTAGACTGATTTAATAGTTAAAATATTCTTGCGAGGCTCTATTCTCCTGACATTTTTATGTCAGTTTTGGCGCAAATTGTAAAACTGCTATTTTTTCAGTAAGGCCGGCGGCTCAACCCCAAGTGATTTTTCATCAACAAGCAGTACTTCCATCCCCAAAAAAATTTCAACAATGTCTTGTTTGACTTTCATGACCGCCTGTTCAAACGTTACTTCTTTCACTTTTTGATGTTTATTGTATAGTGCAAGCTGTTTACCGATGATCGAGATAAAATTAGCATGCATTGGATAGACGTCAAAAGCGCCGACTTCATTAAAGGAACTGATCCGGTCAACTTCTCCCTCATAAATGAGTTGATCTGTACTGATAACTTGGACTTTGATAGGTTTGTTCATAACAAGATTTGATTCACATTAACTTGTCTTTTGTTGCGCTGGTTGTTGTGTCTGTTGCTGGGTTGGTTGAGCGGGTGCATTAGTTGCGTTTGACGTGGGAGGAGTTGCCGATTGCTGTCCATTTGCTGCAGGCTGCACTGGTTGTTGTGTGTTTGATTGAGCTTCTACTTCAGTCTTTTTACCAAGAGCTGTATTAAGTTTTTGTTCAACATCTTTTAATGTACCTATGAAAGAAAGATCTTCTGGTGCGAGTTTGTCTACCTTACCATCAAGTATTGCCCGGACGTCTTTTACTGTATCTTCGACGCCAACATGTACACCTTTTTTCTCAGTCTGCAATTCGACAACAGTGAAGTTCTGTGTCATGTAGTTTTTAAGCATTTTGGATCGTTTATATACAATTTGATCTTCTGCGGATAGTTCTGATTCACCAATAAGTGAAACGATACGTTCCAACGCCTTTGCTCTTTTCAAAAGTGCCTGGGCATCAAGGGCTGCTTGATAGTGAAGTTCGCCGACAGTTTCAACGTTCAGTGATGAAGAGTTGGAGCCAAGAATATCAATTGCAGGGAAGCGCCCCTCCTGATATACCTGACGGGAGAGAATAATACCTGAGTCAAGGTAGGGGAAGATTGCTTGCACACCACTATCTGTCAGATCGTCAGCAGGGACATAAATCGCTTCAAAGGTTGTAATGGCGTTTTTATGAGTCGAAACAAGACGTTCATGGAACGAGGCCATTTCTGAAGCAAGCGTTGCCTGATAGCCCCCCTCTGAAGGAATAGCATTCATAAGTGTTGATAATTCATACCCAGATTGAGCAAAACGGAAGATATTATCAATAAAAAACAATACGTCCTTTCCTAAAGAATCCCTATAGTGTTCAGCAAGTGTTACTCCGGTAAAAGCAGTACGAAATCTTAACGCCGGATTTTCTCCCATACTTCCATAAATTAACGTAACGCCCTGCATAACCTTACTTTCAATCATTGTTGCATACAACTCTTCTCCTTCACGAGTCCGTTCACCAACACCAGTAAACACAGACACATTTTTATCAGGGTGAAGAATAACAATGTTGTGAATAATTTCTGACAAGAGAACTGTTTTACCAACGCCTGCGCCTCCAAACAATCCAATCTTGCCGCCTTTAATAATCGGAGTGAAGAAGTCGACCGCTTTAATGCCTGTCTCCATGATTTCTTTCGGGATCGTGACGTTTGAGAAGCTGACTGATGGAGCAATAATTGGCTTGCTTTCTTTGGCGTTAATTGGTCCTTGTCCATCCTGGGGTTCACCGATTGAATCGACAACACGCCCAAGCATTTCATTACCAACCGGAATTTTGATCGGCTGCCCTGTACTAACAACACTTGATCCGTGGTGGAGATTTGTAATATTTGTTAATGCAAGACAGAAGAAAGAATTTGGTGTCGCGGAGGTATATACTTCCATTTTGCATGTTGGATCATCTGTTGCAATCAAAACATCATGGATACGCGGTTTTTCATCTATAAATTCCGCTTCAACAATCTGTCCTTTTACACTGACAACTTTACCGGTAACCATAGTTTAACTCATTAAATTATGGCTACTCTGAAGGGGAATGTCAAAGGACTGGTGCGAAATTTTTGAGGTCACAGAATGCGCTACAAAGGGTCGGAAAAATGAGGGATGGGTGTTTAGTCAACAAGTGTGATGACGCCGGCTAAAGTTTCCAATTGTTTTTTGTTTTGCATCAAATGTTTAAGACGAACTCTTTCTTGATTGAGCCGTTTTCCTTCCTCTTCGATATGTCCAAGTGCTTCTTCCATCGCGTTCACCCGGGAAGCATGACGTGCCAACTGATTTTCAAGCATTGTTTGAGCAAAGAGATTTGCCATAATTTGCGTTTCAAAGAAATGATAAATCTTCTCAAGGGTCGGTTCAAAGATAAATCGGTCCTCGCGGGGCGTTTCAATAAAGTTTTCAGTTTCAAAAATATCTTCACCACTGATACTTGTTGATATTGGACTTTGCTTAACGACATTCCCGAATTTTCCATAATACACCCATACTTTTTCATATTGGATAAATTCTTTCATGAGATCTTTAATATGATCAATGGTGTAGCCATTATCAGGAATTTCAAAATATTTGAAAGGGCGATTATATCTTGATCCTTCAAATGTTTCTTTTCCTGCCTTTCCGATGATAATAAGTTCTGTTTTACTGGGTTCTGCTTTTTTCAGATCTTCAATAAACAGTCTGTATGTTTTCTGCGTCACCGCACCGTAAAGTTTTCCATTAGATGAAAGATACACCATCAGTGTTTTCCCATTTTTTTGCAAAGGAACAATCAATTTTTTATCTCCTTTTTTAATCCGCTCCATAAGATCTTTTACTTCGCGGTTGTACGATGCCTTTAAATCAACAAAGACATCAGAAAGGCGGGCCAAAAAATCACGAGTTTTCAAAACGGAGTCACGGATTTTTTGCATGCGGACAACAGCAATTTCTTCATAACTTTGCGCCAGCTCTTTCAAGCTGTTCAAAGCCTCGATATCTTCCATGATAACTTTTCTTTGCGGCATATTTCTATCTTACCATTTCGCGCGTTTTTTCTTAATTGGTTGACTTGGTTGTTCTTGTGATTGTGTTTGTGTTGAAGGTTGAGTTGCTGCTTGTTGTTGCGGTTGAGGAGGAGGTGTAGCTGGGTTAGATGATGAAGTTGTTGATTGAACTGTTGATGCAGGTTGTTGTGTTGGTTGTTGAGCAGGTGTTGGCAGTTGTGTTTGTTGTACAGTAACTGGTGGAGCAGCGGGAGGTGTTTGTGCCGCAGGTTGAGATTGTGGTTGTGGTGCTGGAGTTTCTTGTTGTACAGCTACTTGTGGTTGAATGGCAGAAGCTGTGGGTTGGGTGGTTGCAGTAGTAGCAACGTTTGATGCGGTTGCAGGTGTTTGTGCTGGCGCAGTTTGTTGTGGTGCAGAAACTTGACCACCTTTGTGTGGTTTTGCATTTTCAAATTGCTGGACGATTTGAAGAATTCGTTCTTTCGCTGTTATTACTCGTGAGTCGAATTCTTTCAATTCTTTTGTATTGGAAAATTCCAACAAATATTTTTTTGTCTCTTCATCATAATATGCATTTATCAATCCTTTTTTCACTTTATCAAGCATTTCTTTACTGTTTATAACAGCTTGAAGAATGAGGGAGAGAATTATCAGTTGTATCTTCCTCGGGATAGTTTCTTGATAGGGTTGATTAAAGAATTTATAAACAATTTCACCAATTGCCAATTTTTTCTTTACATCTTCTGTCAACTCTTGTCCGAAATGGGAGAGATTGAGAAGTCTATCATATTCTGAAAGAAATGCAGTGAGGTTTTTGTTGACTTCACGGGTTAATTTATCCAATGTCTGACGACCAACACGGGTAACAGAAAGCGGAATGTTTACAGCGGGACGCATACCTTGGAAGTACATATTACTGTCAAGATAAATATGTCCGTCAGTAATACCCATGACATTAGTTGCGACGTATCCGGTAAAATCTCCTTCGACAATTTCAATAACTGGAAGACAGGTAATTGAGACTTCGGTGACCTGAGGGTGTTTGAAATTCCCTGCACGTTCCAAAAGACGTGAATGAGCATAGAAAATATCACCCGGATACGAATCACGACCCGGGAATCGGCGGGCGAGAAGCGACAATTCTCGATAAAATTTTGCATGGGTTGAAAGGTCATCAAGGATCACGAGAGAGTGTTTACCTTGCTCTTTGAAATATTCGGCAATTGCCATTGCGGCATAGGGAGTTTGGTAAATAAGACTTGGTGAGTCGTAAGAAGAAGTAGCGACGATGATTATCTTGTCCATGATTCCTTCTTGCTCAAAGAATTCCTGAATTTTTTTGATATCACTTTTTTTCTTTGCGATTGCAGCATAAATTGCAATAAGGCCTTCATCAACTTGTTTTTTGATAGCAGACAAGAGGAGGGAAGTTTTACCGGTTTTACGATCTCCAATGATCAGTTCACGCTGTCCGCGGCCAAGCGGTACCATTAGATCAACAAGTGCGACGCCTGTCTCAAGCGGGGTTGCCAGTTTGTATCTTCCTGAGATACCCACTGGTTTTGATTCAAGATCTCGCATTTCTTTTGGTCTGGTATATTGTACTGTTGGATCAAGCGGATCACCGAGTGGATCAATTAAATGCCCCATCAGCTCAGGGCCGACAGGTAGAGAAAGAAGTTCGCCAGTCCGCGTTGCTTTCACGCCGACTTTGATTGGTTCATGTGAAAAAGTACGTGCTTCAATTTTGCCCCGGTTGATAGCAAAAACTTCTGCTTTTTGTCCAGTTTCAAAAAGAATCACCTCGTGACTTTTGACACTTGGCAAACCCTCAAGAAAGACAATTGGATGACTAACCTGAGTAACAACACCGTATTCATTTGTTTTTTTAAGATATTGATTGAATAAATCCATTGGTTATCTTCCTACATGCAAATCTTCGGTTTTTTGTGTTGGTCCCCGGACTGCATTAATTGGTGCCTGTTTGGTGAGAACGTTTGTAATGACTCCATCAACTACTGGCTTGATTGAAAAATCTTTGAATTTGCCATTATAGGTAATCGCTGCACCTGCAATCAGTGTACGGTCGACAGAAATATCAAAAAGTACCTGCTTTTTCAGATTGATCATAAACCATTCCGAAAGCATTTTCATAGTCTGATCTTTTGGTTCAAATGCCAGAACTATCGGGACAACGGGAAGGTTTGTGATGGTTTCCTGAAGTTTCGTGACAAATTCTTTAATTGCTTTTGTCGAATCAATACCGATGTTATTGTCGCGGAGAAGTCCGAGGAGTTGATCTTTTTTGACAATGCCGAATTGTTCCATCAAAGCGTGGTCAATATTAAAATTTGTGTAGTACATCTTCTCGACAACGTTTCCAAGCCGAGCAGAAAAGTCATTGGCCTGGGCTCTGGTCTGAAAAAAAGAACTAAGATCGATAGGGTTATTAGTTGCCATACTTAGTCAAACATGCCCTCCTTTTTTGCTTTATCAAGTGCTGCGATCATGAGTTTTTGATGATCTTCGAAAGGAATTGCTTTATTCAGAACATCCTGTGAGACTTGTTGTACGACTCTTGTTATTGCCTGTTCTGCCTGTTGCATGCGGGATTTTTTGTATTCTTCCAACTCTTTCTGCATGCCGGGAAGAAGAGTATTGTGAAAATCCTGCATTTGTTTTTGTAAGTCAGTCTGCAGTTCTTTTGTGATATTTTGGAAATCGGTAAGTGATGCATGGGCAACTTGCTGAAGCGAAGCCGCATAACTTGATTTAAAATCCTGTGCTGCAGTTGACGTGTTCGCTTGGGCATCATGAATTAGTTTTTCAATAGCTTGGTCAATTGTTTGCTTCGAATTTGTATTGACATGCTGGGCTTGAGAGATGATCTGACTTGCTTCTGCTGCTGCATCATCAATAATTTTTCTTTCTTTTGCGAGTGCTTCATCAACAATATGATGATAATTGGTGTCGATGCTGTTTTCTTTTTGTTCGACTGTTTTTTCTTTGGAGCGCAATTTGAGTAGGTAATAGAAGATAAAAATGACAACAATCAGATTGAGAACATAGCTTGCAGTTTGAAACAATAATTCGGGCAGGGACATACAAGTTAATTGTATCGTTTTGTGGTTATTTACACAAGATTAATAAGGTTAAATTATGGCTAAATGTTTCTATGGTTAAGCGTTATAACCTGAGGATGAGAAATGCCACTGTCAGGCCGGCGAGGATAATTACGATCACAATTGCGACGTTGAAGATAATTCCGAGATGAATAATTTTGCCTGCTGCAGGGTTGCGGCCGAGTGCTTCGACTCCTTTGGCAGCAGTACGGCCAAAACTCATAAAGCCAAGAACAATGGATGCGATCAGGACAATTGCTGCAACGATGTATTTAAAAATAGCTGTCGGACCTTCACGTGTTGGCAGAAGCACGATTTTTAAAATATCGGTAAGTGTGCCTGGAAAGACAGGTTTGGAATTGAAATAGTGCAAGTTAATATCTGCTGCGATTTTATCGACATGATTGGGATCAGTATCTGCATCTTCAAGCGCTGTTCCTATAACATAACCATCTTTATCAGCTTTGACGGCAACACCTGGAATTGTCGAGCTTGTGATCAGATCACCCTTCTTAATGGCACCATTTTTTGCTGATACTAAGATGTAGACTGTCCCTGTTGATATGACAGGCACGCCATCGTTTTGGGTTTCTATAAGAATGCCTGCGTCGCGTGCAACAATACCAACAACCTGCGGATCATAGGCTACATCAGTGAGCCGTGCTCCTTTCTTGTCTTTTGCGCTTGAGATAACACTGCCATCTTTGACATTTTTGTCTGCAACCACCATGAGCCGTGCAATCCCAAGTGTGCCAAGTCCTTCAGCAGCCTGTGCAAAGACATTTTGAATAGGGAAGAAGAGATAAAGCAGCAGAGAAAAAAAGAAAATTGCCTTAAAAGAAAATGGACGACTCATCTTATCAAGTGTAGCAAATTTTTAAGAGAAATAGGTATGGTGGATTAATTCCAGCCTCGTTATCCACATTATTAATATAGTAAATTAGAAAAATATCTCGTAGTATTTATGTCTTTTCTCACGTTTTTTACTATACTTATGATATAGAAGAACTAGAAAAGAGAATTGCGAGGATTGAGGCGAGGAATAAGGTTGTGGAGCTAAATAAAGCGTGGGAGACAAGCTGGACGCGTAAAATTTAATTGCATTGTTTACCTATTGTGCGATTGCTTTATATCTAAAATTTATCGTAGGAATTGACCCGTGGATCAATGCAATCGTACCAACAGTTGGGTTTTTACTTTCAACACTAACGATGCCATTCTTCAAAAAGCTTTGGGCAAATATGATCTATAAAAAATAAGTAATATTGGCTACACTAGAGACATGTCAGATCTTTCTGTGCTTTCTGATCCAACGGTTTGTATTATTCTCGCCACATCTCCCACAGGACTTGGACATCTTCGGGTAACTGATGCACTATATCATGGCTTGCCAAAAACAGCCGGACCCATTCTTCTTGGCGCACAGGCACCCATGGAAAGTACTTTATATCGTCTTATCAGCCTCCATCCACTCACGAGAAAAGTTATGGAAATGACACAGATGCCACCACTTGATAAACCATCTGCATTTATCGAACGAACGTTTCTTCGTTTGCAGCCAAACAACATTTATCTCCAGCTAAAAACCATTCTTAATGAACGCTTGGTAGTTCCCAAAACTGTTCTATTGGTTTCGTCACACAATATTCTCAGTCATCAGATGGGGCATATTAAAAAGAAATTGGCCTTAGAAATGGGGGTAAACATCTTTTTGGTGCAGCAGGTAACAGATGATAGTCCACAGGCAATTTGGTATGTATCAGATGCGGATTTAATATGTGTGCCAAGTGAACATACGAAAGCGAAGTTACTCGAGTATGCAAAACAAGCTGGATTGCCGCTTGTCCCAGTTGTTGTAACAGCCTATCCGGTAAGCCCGCTGCTTGCTGAACAAATGTCAGAACATGAATTGATAAAAAGAGCAACGCAGCTTGATCCATCGGCAGAAGGGGAGGTGCACGTTACGATGCCTGTTTCTGGAGCAGCTGTTGGGACATCATTTATGGAAGATTACATCCAAAAAATGCGTCAACATTCATCTCGATTTATGTTTCATATTGTCACAAGAGAAGCTCCATTTACCAAGTCATTTATTCAAAAAGTTTCCAACTTGCCCTATGTAAAACTGTTAACCTCCATACATGATAGAACAACGGTTGATAATTATGAAAAAGTATTTACCGAGCAAATAATTGCACTAGAGATTACCAAACCAAGCGAACAAGCATTTAAAGCACTGCTTACGCCCAAACAGAAAGGAGGAGTAATCATCCTTTTTTCAACGCCAGTCGGTGGACAAGAATACGATAATTTGCATTTCCTTCGCAATCATGGTTTTATGCCAAGTCTTCATGATCACAAAATACTCTGGGAGCGAGCGGAAAAAAACGAAACGATTCGTGATACAGAGCTTTTCACAAAAGCACATCATTGGCGGGCACTTCGTTTGCCTGAAGATCCTGAGAAGGCATGCATGTTTACGCTGTGGTGTATGCGGGAAGGACTTTTTGCAAAAATGCTTGATTATACGCGAGCAGAAAAAGGCGATGAAGTGCAATCAAATGGTGTGGAACAATTTTGGACGCACGTTGCACGACTGGTTAAAAAAGAATAATATACTACTTATATGTGGTTTAAGTTTCGTTATTGGCTGCCCATTGCATTTGTCATCACTGTCGTTTTTGTTACTATCTATGCAGTTACCCAACAAAGTCTCCGGCACAGTGCCTATGATCCGCAAATTCAATTATCAGAAGATATCGCAACTACTCTATCAAACGGGGAGAGTATTGATCAATTACTTCCGCCAAAAAGAGAACTTACCAAAAGTCTTGCTCCTTTTGTCATCGTGTATGATAAAAATGGAAAAGTTGTTTCATCAACAGCAACACTTAATGGTCAAACTCCTGAGTTACCAACTGGTGTGTTAGCATATACCAAAGCAAATGGACAAGACCGATTTACTTGGCAGCCTGCAGATGATGTCAGGGAAGCAACAATTGTTTCCTATTTCACTGGGAAATATGAAGGATATGTATTGGTTGGACGATCCATGATGGAGATAGAAAATCGTATCGAACGGATACTTATCTTTACAGGATTGGGCTGGATTACAGCGTTTGTGGGTTCACTTTTTGTAACTGTTCTTTTTGTAAAAGCTCCTAAAAATAAATAAGATTCTTGCTTAACTGTTACATTTTCCTCATCTACTTTTAAATCCCAGCTTTTAGTATTGGAAAAGAAAGGAGGTGGGATATGACAAACAACAACGATGATAAGAAGAAAGGCATGAGTCCTATGGCAGCGGGTGTTGCAGGAGCAGTGGTCGGTGCTGGCCTTGCAGTCGCTGGTGCAGTGGCGTTAAAAGATGAAAAAAATCGAGCAAAGGTAAAAGGTGCTCTTCAATCAGTCAAGAAACAAGCTAGTGACTATGTTGATGAGATACAAGAGAAAGCACAAAAGCAAGGAGGTGAAGCAAAAAAAAAGTAGTTATATTTCTTTTGAAACGACTTTGTGGGCATGGCGTCTCTTGGTAGTCCGGTGTTGAAAATTATTGGCGATAACACTGATATTACCGTCAGTTTCAAGAACTGCCAGATTTACATCTTCTACTTTTGCGACACCATGCTCACGTATCGTTTCTTCAAGTTCTTCTTTGGATATTAGTGCATTCTTGAGATGGCTTTTTAGGATTTTTCCTTGATAGATAAGCATAATTGCGTCTCCTTGGAGTAGTTGATTGATTTTTTTTGACCGGAAGGTAATGTATCCGATTATTGCATTGGCAATAAAAAGCGAAGAAGCGGCAACTATTCCACCAAGAAGTGAATTGTTGGGGCCGACCATTGCGTTTTGCACGGAATTGCTGATAAGGAGAATAAAGACCAGATCAAAAACAGAAAGTTGTGTTATTTCGCGTTTGCCAAAAACTCTAAGTGCAATGATGATAAAGAAATAGACTACAATGGAGCGTAAAACAATTCCGAATAATTCCACCATATCTTTACGGTAATAAAAGAAGAGCATATTGTCAACTAAACGTAGTTGTGCTTTACTATGAAGGAAATGAAAAAACGAACACATTCTCCAAGAAAAAAAACGAGTGTTCATTCACGAAAGAGAACACCCAAGCATTTGAGGTTACACATGATTTTTATTTATTCCACAATGTGTTTATTTGGTCTTACACTTCTTTTTGCTCTTGCATATCCCAGTCTTCTAAAAATTTCTGAAAAAAATGCAGCATACTACTCATCGAGTAATACTGTTTTAGGAGCTTCTTCGCAAGCAAATACGAGTGTAGTTAAACAGGATAATCAGTCGCTTGTCTCAAAATTCATTGAGCTGTTGCTTCCAAATGCGAACAAATAAGGATTATTTTTCGCAGCCTACGTTGTAGCCTTTGGCCATAATCTCAAATAAGATTCCCACATTCATCCCACCTTGCATTGCGATCATCCGGTGTCCACACACACTTAATGATTGATACTGATCAGGGGAGATTAGGGAAATAACTCTGTCATAGTCTGCGATTGCTTTTTGGCGGTTTTTATTATAGTAGAAATTATAGATATCGCCCCGGTTCATCAACGCGTTCACATAGTTTGGCCGGAGTGCAATTGCTTTATTAAGATCAGAAAGAGCTGCCGGATAATTCCGCATTCGCATATAGGTATACGCACGGTTGTTGTACCCTTCGGCAAAGTTTGTATTTAATGAAATTGCTTTCGAATAGGCAACAATTGCTTGCGTACAATCACCGCGGTCGTAATCATAATTACCCAAATCAAAGAAATCTTTTGCTGTTTCAAATGTTGTTGGAGGAGTGGAGTGTGTAGTATGTGCTGTCAGACATTGTTTGTCAATTTGAACATCGCCAACATACATTCGTACAGAAAGTATTAGGAAAAAGAAAACAACGATTCCTAAAATACTCACAATCCATAACTTCTTTGTGTTATTTTTGTTTTGTACTTTTTTCATCTCGTCCAACATCATTATACACCGTTTGTTATAATGAACTCATGCAGAAATTTGTTGGTATTGCTATCATGCTTGCCTCGACAATTTTATATGGCCTTCTCACTCCGCTTGAAAAAAAACCAAATGTAGCGTTGCCTCCATTTACGATTATGACAATATCAATGTTTGTGTTGTTTCTCTTTTCGTTTATAGGAAGTATTGTGTTCGAACATCTTTTTTCGATCAAACCAAGTATTCTAAAAGCAAATATGACACCACTTATTCTGGTGGGGATATTTAATTTTTTTGCGTTTTGGCTCTGGATTCTTGGTTTCAAATATTTTACTGTCTGGCAACAGCAGATGTTTTTTTTGTTGACTCCTATTATCGGTGGAATCTTTGCATATTTTATACTTGGGGAGACTATAAGTATAAAACTTTTTATTGGACTTGCAATTATTGCAGTCGGTCTTTTTGTTGGACTTAGATAAGTGTATACTATCTGCTATGGCTTTTACGAAATATAGAATTTTAATTTATTCAGAAAATCCAGACAAGTTGATGGAATTTTATCGCGATATTTTTGGGTTTAAACTCGTTGATCAGTTAAATATTCCAGGAGATTACGGTTACATGTTTAATGTCGTTGGCGATCTTAATGTTTGGATTGGTAAGCATTCAGAAATTCATGGAAAAGCAAAAGAAAATTTCCGCCATTTGTTTAACCTCTATCCTGAAGAAGGAGTCGAGTATTGGTACAACAAAGTGAAAGATAATCCACAAGTGACAATTGTTGCTAAGCCATTTTTGGCGCCATTTTCAACTCCTGACAATCAAGTGTGGTTCGCAACAATTCTTGATCCGGAAGGCAACTGCTGGCAGTTTGTCGGAAAGAAATAAGACTTCTTCTATCTTCGAAAAACTTTTAATATCTGTGTCAGGACGCGCGTGAGAATTTCTCTTCCAAGGATGCTTGCATAAAAATTTGGATGGGAAACGATTGTTTTGACGTTGTTGAGTTTGCCTTCAATATTTTTTGTTATCTCTGTAATTTTCTTTTTGATGTAGAGTAGTGCGATAATAATTGCGATCACAGTAATAATATAAATAGTCATAGTAATAATCGCATAAATATAAAAAAAATCTTGTAAGGTCACAAACTTCAGTAAAGCTTATTCTCATAAGGAATATACTTACAAGAAAGAACGAATTATGTAAGAGATGGTATACTATTCTTGTTATGGCACGTTTTGTCGCATTGCTTCGGGGAATTAATGTCGGTGGAAATAATATTATCAAAATGTCAGATCTAAAAGCTGCTTTTGAAAAAGCTGGATTTACCAATGTAGCAACTTATATCAATAGCGGAAACGTGCTGTTTGAATCACCAGAAACAAATCAGGAAGAATTAACAACGCACATTGAAAAGTTTCTTTTAAAAGCAACAAAACTGCCGCTTCGGGTTGTGATCCGTAGTCATGAACAGATGAAATATACTCTGGCAAACGTAGCAACAGAATGGCAAAATCCAAAAGATTTCCGTTGTTATCTTGCTTTTGTCAAAGAACCATTAACAGCAGCACATGTTTTAAAAGAAATTGAACAATTCAAACTCAAATATGAGGTAGACTCGGTAAAAACTGGGCCAGGTGTTGTTTATATGATTACGAAAATGGATGGTTTAACAAAAAGCAGGTTTAACAAAATAGCTGGTACAAAAATCTATAACGAAATAACCATACGAAATTATAATACAGCACGCAAACTACTTGAACTTATGGAAGTTGCTAAGTAGTATAATAGTATTTGTATGGATAAACTGTTTATCCCAATACTTCTTGGTACAACCAGACCCAAACGGCGATCACTCAATGCGGCAAAACTTATCTACAAAATAGGAAGCGAACGAGAAGACATCAGAGTAGATCTTGTTGATCCATCAGATTATCATTTCCCATACGATGGTAACGATGAAGAAAATAAAGATCCGCGGTATACAAAATTGACAGCTGAAGCAGATGGATTTTTTATTGTTACGCCGGAATACAACCATGCATTCCCCGGATCGCTAAAAAGAATGCTTGATTCGGAATTAAAAAATTATATCCATAAACCAGTTGCATTTGCAGGGGTATCGGATGGCATTTTTGGCGGAGCTCGTGCTATCGAAGCACTTGTTCCATCAGTACGGGAGATGGGAATGGTAGTAACATTCTCGGATATCTATTTCCCACAGGTGCAGAACTTATTTGACGATAAAGGAAATGTTAAAGACGAAGAGGGTTATATGAGAAGAATTAATAGAGCATTTGATGAACTTGTATGGATGGCAAAAACATTGAAGTGGGGAAGAGA
>CAYMJR010000029.1:0-12121 GCA_964391315.1 uncultured Gammaproteobacteria bacterium
ATGCAGGTGGAATCAAAAAGCTTATTGTTAAAGCAATGAAGATGTATCCATCTGAGGAAGTTGCACTCCTTATAGACCGCATTAAAAATCTCGGATTCTATGGTGCAACCATCTCTGGTGTTTCTGTTTCAGTCTTTGACAATGATATTATTCCTGAAAAAGCAGGTATGATTGCTGATGCTGAAGCAAAAGTTGCAAAGATCGATGAAGAATATCAAATGGGTCTTATTACTCTTTCAGAAAAGAAAAGACTTTCAAATGAAGTTTGGGTAAAGGTTACTGAAGCTGTTGGAGACAAGACATGGAAAGCACTTGAAGCACACAATCCTATCAAAATTTCTATTGATTCAGGAGGATCACGTGCAGGTCTCGAACAGCTCAAACAGCTTTCAGCTGTGAGAGGTCTTATCGTTGACCCACTTGGTCGTATCGTTGAACTTCCTGTTAAATCAAACTTCCGAGAAGGTCTCTCAATTTTCGAATACGTTGCATCAGCTCGTGGTTCACGAAAAGGTTTGACTGACTCAGCACTTAAAACAGCGAATGCAGGTTACTTAACTCGACGTCTCGTTGACGTTGCTCATGAAGTTATCATCCGGGAAGAAGATTGTGGAACACCTGATGGTATCACAATCGTCCGTGGTGAAAAAGACCGAACAGCAGCATTCTCAGATAGACTTTTGGGTCGCGTACTCGCAGCAAACGTTACTTCAAAGAAAACAAAGAAAGTACTCTTTAAAGCAGGAGAAGAGATCACCGAAGACGAAGCAAAAGCTTTGGATGAACATGAAGTACAAGAAGCAGTTGTCCGCTCACCTTTGACATGTAAGTTGGCATACGGTATTTGTGCTTCATGTTATGGCTGGGACTTCTCAACAAAAGAAAGAATTAAACTCGGTGTACCAGTCGGTGTTATGGCTGCACAAAGTATCGGAGAACCAGGAACACAGCTTACTATGAAGGTTAAGCATTACGGAGGTATCGTTATGTCTGACGTTACCCAAGGTTTGCCACGTGTTGAAGAACTTTTTGAAATGAGAACACCAAAGAATATGGCACCTGTTGCTGAAATTACCGGAAAAGTAAAGATCGAATCCAACAACGATGGCCATTTGGTTACCGTTAAGAACACCAAGATTAAACCAATTGAATCACAAGAATATTTTGTCCCACTGTCAGCTACCCTTACTGTTAAAGATGGTGACGAAATCACAGCAGGAACACAGCTTGCTGAGGGAGATTTGGATCCAAAAGAAGTTTTGAAGATCGGTGGAATTGCTATGGTCCAGAGATATCTTATTACTGAAGTTCAAAAAGTTTATGAATCACAAGGTATTGGTATTAATGACAAACACTTTGAAGTAACCATCCGCAAGATGTCTGACAAGATCATTGTTGAAAGTGTTGGAGACACCTCACTTATCCCTGGTGATTTTGTTACCAAAGCACGATTTGAAGAAATCAATGCAGGTGTTCTTTCAGAAGGTGGAGAACCAGCAACTGGCCGACAGGTAGTACTCGGTGTTACCAAATCAGCTCTATTCTCAGATTCATGGCTTTCAGCTGCTTCCTTCCAGGAAACAACTAAAGTTTTGACTGAAGCTGCACTTGAAGGTCGAGAAGACAAGCTCCTTGGTCTTAAAGAGAACGTTATTATTGGTCGCCTTATCTCAGTTGCAGGTATGGATGAAGAAAAGGCAGCAGAAGGTAACGAAGGTGGAGAAGAGGGCGGACAATCAGAAGAAGCACAATCAGAAGAAATGCCAGCTGCGCAAGTATAAAGTATTAAGACCCGCTCGCCTAAGGCGAGAGTAAGTATTAGTTACTGAAAAGCGAAGTTTTGATTAATACTTAATGGTTTATACCCGTTTCTTACTACCTCCTTGGGCACAAATATGCTATAATATACGAACAATATGCCAACATTATCACAATTAACAAAAAGAGGAAGACAAAAAAGAATCAAAAAGGTGAAAGCAACCGCACTTCGCCGACTTTTTAATGCAAAAGACCGAGAATACACTGATGTTAATTCACCACAAAAAAGAGGCGTTGTTACACTAGTTAAGACCATGACACCAAAGAAACCTAACTCAGCTCTCCGAAAAGTTGCTCGTGTGAAGCTTTCAAACAAAATGGAAGTCACAGCATACATTCAAGGTGAAGGTCATTCACTTTCAGAACACGGTATCGTTCTTGTCCGTGGTGGCCGTGTAAAAGACTTGCCAGGTGTTAAGTATCACGCAGTCCGTGGAAAGTTCGATTTGATGGGTGTAGACAAACGTATGACGTCACGCAGTAAATATGGTGCAAAAATGACAAAGAAGAAAGCAGAATAAAATTATGAGACACGCTAAAATTCAAAAAAGACAAATTAATCCAGATACAATCTATAACAGTCTTGTTATTGCAAAACTTATCAACTACATCATGATTGATGGCAAAAAAACTGTTGCACAAGATCAAGTTTATGCAGCACTCCAAGTTTTGGCAATGCGAGGTAAGGGAGATGCAATGGAACTCTTTGAGAAGGCTATTCAAAATGTCGGACCAAAAGTTGAAGTCAAAGCAAAACGTATCGGTGGTGCTAACTACCAAGTTCCTGTTGAAGTACGCGCAGAACGACGCACAGCACTTGCTCTTCGCTGGATTATCGAAGCAGCACGAAAGAGAAGTAACAGAGATTTCCGTACCTTTGCAGAGAAATTAGCAGCAGAACTTTTGGATGCAACCAACAACCTTGGAGAAGCAATCAGAAAGAAAGAAGTTGCAATGAAGCAAGCAGAAGCAAACAAAGCATTCGCACACTTCCGCTGGTAAACTTTATGCCAAAATTAGTAGAATTAGGATTGGCTTATAAAGATATTGCAATTGCCTCTGTCGCTCTCGTTATAACTACTGCAAAGCCTGAATCTCAATATTGGAAAGATAAGTTAGATAGATCTATAGGAAATGCACGTCAACGTTTAGAAAAAATACCACCTCGTAGAAAAGTTTAGCTCTTGCATTGGTGTGATACAATACACAAGGGTATCTTTATGGGCAAGACACCAGAACGAGCTCCGCAAGGAGTGTTTTCTTCAGAGCCACTTGAGCCTGTCTCTCTCGATTATGCCTCTATTCTCAGAAACCTTCCTTCGTATGCAGCATTTGCAGGAGTTGGGATGTATATGTTGCAAGGAGAGTCGAGTGTATTTACTGGTGGGTTTGTGGATGGTATTTTCGGAATTGCAGAGCAACAGTATGAAGAGCTGGGGCTAGAGAGAAGGAGAGCTCCGGAAGGATTCAACTTCAATGAGAGAGAAAAAAAAGAACAATCCGTATTTTTAGGCAATTCAAGACTAGAACCAGTTTTTCCCTCCACTCAATGTACAAATATTTTTTATAATTCATCCGAACAATTTTCAAAGGCAGCTAGAGGCGTTAGAGGTAATCGATCCGGTTTTCTCCCAAGAAGAACTCCTTAAAACTATAACCCATCCACGGTTATTCCAAGAATTTTATCACCAATCTTAATCTTATTCACCACATCCATACCATCTGTAACTTGTCCGAAATTCGTATATTGTTGATTTAACCATGAAGCATCGGTTTTTGTGATGAAAAATTGTGCATCGTTTGAAACGCGGATGTCATTTTTTCTCGCAACTCCTAAAGCACCGACTGTGAAGGGCAGATCATTGATCTCTGTTGCCATCTGTCCGCCACCTGCACCTGTACCTTGTGGGTCTCCACCCTGAACGACCCAGTCTTCAACTCGATGGAACGTGAGATTGTTATAGAAATTTGTTTGAGCTTTGTTGATAAAGTTAATAACCGTGTGTGGTGCTTTGTCTGAGCGGAGAACTACTTTGATATCACCTGCAGATGTTTTAATTGTTGCTGAATAGGATGCTTTCAGTTCTTGAGGTGGAGGCTGTTGTGCTTGTTGTTGGGCTACTTGTTGTTGCTGTGCTTGTGTTTGTTGTCCCTGGACTTGCTGCTGTCCCTGACCTTGAACAGGAGTTGAAATAGGTTTGAATTGTCCGGCGTCATCGGGAAGTGCATTTGATTGCTTGGATTGGGTTTGGGTAAAGAATAAAATTCCTGCAAAGATAAGAACAACGATAACAGCAAGCGGGGCCGCCCAGGTATTCATGTGAACTATTGTAGCACAAAATGTTTATTTGTCAGCAGTTTAAGTGGCATGCACTGTATTGTGTCCATTTCTCCGTGGAACTTCCACATAGGTAGTTCTTTCTGTTCTTCCTCTCATTACTCTGCTGACTTCAGTTATACCATATCTATCAGAGGTAACTCTCGGTGATCCGCTAACGGCTGCAGCTCGTTGAGCAGCTCTAGCTTCTTTAGCATATTTATCAACATGCTCACCTCGTTCGCCACGTTCAATAGGCCCAATGGGTTTAATTCGTTCTGCTTTCATTAAGCTCTGCAGTAACTATCTCGCATCCCTATAGTTTTGTCAATAGTGCAGTGCGACAGTATTTTGTTTGTGGGTTAGTGATGCTTTTTTGGTAAAAAGAACAACGAAGAGAGCAAGGAGAAAATAGAGACAAGCAATAATGAGAGATGTCTGCTCTGATATAGTGAAAAAATCCACTGCAATATTATGCCCTGCATGAGCAAGCATCACGATAAGCAAACTTCCCCGAGTGCGGTTATACAGCCATCCATACAGTACTGCTGTACCAATCAGCCGGATGTACGTTTGGAGACAATCAAGTAGCGCATTTGGTCCCATTCCTCCAGGAAGCAGCACTGGCCATACGTGCCATGTGGCCCACAGAAAACCAACAAGAACGCTAGCCCAGAGCACATTCATATACTTTTGTAGATAGGGCTGCGCAAAGCCACGCCACCCAAATTCTTCTCCAAATGCGCCAGCGATAATGGGGCCAATTGCGGAAATAGTGGGAATAGTGATCCACTGGTCAGGAGCTTGTCCTCCCAACAAGATATTGAGGATATTTGCTGCAAAGATAATCAGAAAGGGAACTATCAAGACAGCAACATACCACCAGGGAGACATTTTCCAAATCAAGATTTGTCTGACCAGTTGCTTAATTCCCTTAAGCCCTACAGAAAATCCTACAGCAAAAAATGCAGCGAGCGACGGAGTATAGGCAATAAGAATGATGACGGGAGAAAAATCAGTGAGGGCAATATGGGAAAGTCTCAGGTATAACGCACTAGCGCCTGTAAGACCAAAAAGAATCAAAAGCCACAGAGCAAACATTATAAATAATTATAGCAAACTCTATACAAAATTTTTTTGCCATTTGAGGCTAAATAAGCTACAATAAGGATATGCAAAAACAACAAAACATTAGAAATTTTGCAATCATTGCGCATATCGACCACGGAAAATCGACGTTGTCGGATCGTTTTTTAGAAATAACGCAGACGATTGCCAAGGATAAATTACAAGAACAATTTCTTGATCAAAATGTTATTTCACGCAAAAGAGGTATCACTATCAAATTGGCTCCTGTCCGCATGAAATACAAGGAGTTTGAGATGAACCTTATTGATACTCCTGGTCATGTGGATTTTTCTTATGAAGTATCCCGTACTCTTGCAGCATGTCAGGGAGCAGTACTACTCGTTGACGCAACACAAGGAATTCAGGCACAGACTGTTGCGCATTATCAGGTAGCTAAGAAACTTGGTCTTGTCATGATTCCAGTTCTTAATAAGATTGATTTACCCAATGCACAGACTGATATTGTCAAGAAGGAACTGGTAAATTTTGGTTTTAAAGAGGAAGAAATTTTATGTATTTCTGCAAAGACCGGAGAGAACGTTGACGTTCTACTCGAAAAAGTTGTTGAGAAGGTTCCACCTCCTTCAGGAGATGAGAATGCACCACTTCGTGCACTAATTTTTGACGCAGTCTACGATGAGTATCAGGGAGTTATCGCGTATGTTCGTATTGTTGATGGGAGTGTAAAAAAAGGTGACCGGATTCAGTTTTACCAGAATGGTGTGCAGACTGATGTGACTGAGGTTGGGATATTTACGCCTTTTTTGAAAGAAGCTGACGGTCTTGGAACAGGAGAAATTGGTTATATCGTCGGCGGGATGAAGGATATCCGCCAGTGCCGTGTCGGAGATACGATAACGATTGCTAATGTCAAAGCGCAAAATCCCAATTTCCAGCCGCTTCCCGGCTATCAAACACCGCAACCTATGGTCTTTTTCGGATTGTATCCTAAAGAAGCAAGTGATTTTGCAAATTTGCGTGATGCCCTCGGCAAACTTGCACTTAACGATACAGCATTGACCTACTCAGAAGAATATTCTGCATATTTGGGAAGTGGATTTCGTGTTGGCTTTCTTGGTTTGCTCCATGCTGATATTGTGAAAGAAAGATTGAAACAAGAATTTGGTTTGGATTTGTTACTCACAATGCCACAAGTGCTGTATGAGAAACGAGCTAAAGGACAAGAAGAAGAAATTTATGAACCATATATGCTTCTCAATGTCTATGCGCCAGCTGAATATGTTGGCAATGTGATGACCGTGTGTCAGAAGAAAAAGGGACTTATGCTTGATATGCAGTATCACGAGGCATACGCAGTGTTGTCATACGAAATGCCGTATTCGATGTTTATCCGGGGCCTTGCAGGAGATATCAAATCAGTGACCGCTGGATTTGGAAGTATTGATTACGAATTAACTGATTACAAGCTCGCTGATTTGGTACAGCTTGATATTATGATCAACGGTAATCCGATTGATGTGTTGTCCGAATATGTGTATAAGGATGAGTCAGGATATGTCGCACGACAAAAGGCAGAAAAATTAAAAGACTCGCTTGACCGTCAGCAATTCCGCCAGATTATTCAGGCGACGATTAATGGTAATATCATCGCTCGTGAAGAGATCCCACCTTTCCGCAAAGATGTGTTAGCAAAAATGAGTGGAGGAGACCGCACTCGAAAAGACAAACTTTTGGAAGCACAAAAAAAAGGGAAAAAGCGAATGGTTTCGACAGGAAAAGTCGCCCTCTCTCAAGACGCATTATTCTCCATGATTTCGGATAGTAAGTAATCTACAGTATGCAAGCATTTTTATATATTTTTTAGTAAATACATTCGGTAGTATTCGTTATATGCATCGTCTGCTGCTTGAAAAGTTTCTTTGATTGTAAAATATTTTTTATACTGTTTCTCTTCTTGCATTTTTGTCGCCCAGGACCAATTTCTTGGAGGAAGTGTTTTTACCCAAAAATCCCAATAAATGTTGAGTATCTCTTTTACATTGTTGTTTTTTACCAAGAATCTATTGGTTTTTCTCAATTTTTCCAAAACAGATTTTGCTTTTTCAAAAGAGCCAGTATGTGTTTTTCTATCGTAAGAGAACATTTGTAATTCAATAAAAAGTTCATATACAGTTTTGAAGTAGGGTTTTTTGTAGGCAAAGATTTCTAAAAGTTCTTCAAGCGTTTTATATGAATTTTTTTCAGGCATAACAAGTGTTCTGCATAGAAAATGCCCACCTGGTTTGAGAATTCTTTTTATTTGAGAAAGCAGTTGCATTCTTTGATCCCACATTACATTTGAAATTACACAATCTCCTAAAACTATGTCAAAATACTTATCTGCCAAAGGATTATTGAGCCAATTGCCTTTTATTATTACCTCATCAGGGTTTTTCCGTTTGATAAGTTGTGACATAAAATTAATCATGTCAGGGCTAATATCTATACAGTAGGATGGAATGTTAAGTTCAGTTAACAAGTCTCTTAATTCGGGAGTTGCTCCTAGTACAAGAGCTTTTATCTTTTTATTATCTCCTTTGAAGAAAATCTGTTGCAACCAGTTCTTATATTTGTCTATTTCATCCTGGGTAGGACGATAGGGTTTTGTAAAATATGTTTCATACAATTTGGTAAAAGGTAATTTTTTCATAAACTAGATAATGAGCGTGAGGAGAAAGGGGAACTGTTTGTACGCAGGGCTTGCTTCTAAATTAAAATGTCCTTGGCCTGGTTTGATAATCATTTCTCCTCCTAATGCTTTATGAAAGATTGCTGATTGGTCTGTCGCGCATTGATACGGGTCATTGTTTGACGCGATAAAATAAAATTGTTTGCAGGAATTTTTGATTTTTCCCCAATGAAATGGTTTTTCTAGCAAGCCATCTTTGTATGCGAAATATGCAGGATTGGTCCCACGAGTGGCAAAGGGTGCTACCATAATTGTTGTGTTAATTTTGATACCAAGGGGAAGATGTTCAAGAATCCGGGCTGCTAATGTCGCTCCTGCCGAATGGCCAATAATAATTGATTCGCTATTAAATTCCCATTCATGGTAGGAAAAAATCGTTTCTAGCCATTCTGCTTCTTGTGGTGCTTCAGAATGGGGAAGTTCGGGGATCCAGACTTTATAGCCTTTTTTTTCAAGCTCTTCCGCAAGCCAAGGGAACCAATTATTTTGTGGATTGCTATCTGCTCCATGAAGAATTAATGCATTTTTCATGGGTAAATTATAGCATTGATGAGATTGCTTCGCTACGCTCGCTATGACAGTTTAGTTCTAGGTTTTAAATTAGAGTAGGAAGAAGAGCATTGCACCGCCAATCATGAGGAAGGCTGCTGCTGCTGCAAATCCAACCGTTGCTGCGGTTGATCCTGTGGCAGCAATTTTTGGAGTTGCTGTTCCAGCAGCGCCACTGACTGTAATTGTCTGGGTACAATTGTTAGCGGTACTTACGCCGTTAGCGCTGTCTGTCACAAGTGCTGTTGCCTGGAATGTCCCTGCAGTTGCAAAGGTGTGAGCGAGTGGAACATTGACTGAGGCAGTACCGATGCCGCCGCCTGTTGTCACATCACTTACTTGACCATCGCCAAAGTTAAAGGTCACCTTACTGATGGTATTGGGATTAGTACTTGTTCCTACAGCAGTGAAGTTGACAGCAAGTGGTGCCTGCCCTGATGATTTATCAACATTTAGTGAAGAACAAACAGGGTTTGTTCCGGATGTTCCTGTTGGAGCTGGTGTGTTAGCCGCAGTTGTTGGAGCTGGTGTTGGTGTGTTAGCTGCAGTTGTTGGAGCTGGTGTTGGTGTATTAGCCCCAGTTGTTGGAGCAGTGGTCGGAACGTCAGTGGGCGATTGTGTCGGAGTTGTTGTTGCTGCTCCGAGGATTGCGATATTTGCAGGAGAGGTCCCTGCTAAGACATTCTCACTTGATTGATCATTTGCACCAAGAGAGGTAACAACAGTATTGACACTATAGGTAACAAGGGTCGGAGTATTGGGATCGGTTGGGGCAAGAGCTTTCAATTTGAGCGTAGCGGCACGGACTTTAGTTTGGACTGCTTTTGTAGCATCAAATCCAGAAGAGAGTGTCACAACAATTTTTCCTGGTGTGTAGACAGGTCCAGCACTCACTGTCGGGAAAACAGAACTGTTTACTGTAAAGGCACCTGATGCTGTTGCCAATTTATCTGGGTCATATTGAATTTCAAGCCGAATAAATGTTACGAGATTTGTTCCCGGATCGACCTGGATATCAAGAGGAATAACATCTCCCACATTTTTTGTTATCGGTCCTGATACTGAGGAGTTAGGTAAGAAAGACAAGTTGGTGGATTTTTCTGCACGCGACCTGGTTTCTTGGTTTTGTTGGACAAGATAGACACTGGCAGGAATTCCAACTAAGAGAAGAACAATGAATCCTACTAAGAACAGTTTTTTTGCACTAAAATGCATACATAATAAAGACCTTTAGAAAAGATCCTGATTTTATCGTATAGAAGATGAATGCATGTGTCAAGCAACAGGAGCTATTTTTCTGGAATCTAGTTTTGCTATAGGTTATTGACAGATCAGGAGTGATATTGTATAAATTAGCATACACAAGACGAGACTGATAATCCGTTTTGTTTTTTATTGAAATGGCAAGCAAACTGAACATTACACCTTTATTTGATAACGTTTTAGTTAAGCCTTTAGAAGCTGAAAAAGTTTCAAGTGGTGGTATCTATCTTCCAGAGAATGTGAAGGAAAAACCACAAGTTGGTGAAGTTATGGCAATTGGAACCGGTGTTCATGATGCAAATGGTAAACTTATCCCAATGATTGTAAAGGTCGGACAAAAAGTTCTTTACAAAAAATGGGGCGGCGATGAATACAAAGTCGGAAATGAAGAATGGAAACTCGTTCGACAAACTGATATACTCGCGATCATAGAATAATATGGCAAAGCAAATTAAAACAGGTGCAGAAGCACGACAACTTTTAATCTCAGGTGTTAACCAGCTCGCAGATGCTGTTATCACCACTCTTGGTCCAAAAGGCCGCAATGTCGCTCTCGATAAAAAATGGGGTGCTCCAAATGTCGTCCACGATGGTGTAACTGTCGCAAAAGAAATTGAACTCAAAGATCCATTTGAAAATATGGGTGCGCAAATGGTTAAAGAAGCAGCAAGTAAAACCAATGACAACGCAGGTGACGGTACAACAACTGCAACTGTTCTCGCACGGGCAATTGTAAATGAAGGAATGAAAAATGTAACTGCAGGTGCAAATCCAATGATTGTTCGTGAAGGTATGGAAAAAGCAGTCGATGTGCTTGTTGAGCAAATCAAAAAGATGGCACGACCTGTTAAAGATGAAGATGTCGTCCGTGTTGCAAAGATCTCAGCACAAGATGAAACAATTGGTGATTTGATTGCAGCTGCAATTAAAAAGGTTGGTAAAGATGGTGTTGTTACCGTTGATGAAGGCCGAACAACTGAAATGGAACTCGTCTACAAAGAAGGTATGGAATTCGACAAAGGCTATGTTTCACCATACTTTGCAACCAACACCGAAAAAATGGAATCAGAAATCGAAGATCCATACATTCTTATCACTGACAAAAAGATTTCAAATCTCCAGGAACTTCTTCCTTTCCTTGAAGGATTTGTCAAAGTTTCAAAGAATCTCGTTATCATCGCTGATGAAATTGAAGGCGAAGCACTCGCAGCTCTTATCGTTAACAGACTCAAAGGTACCTTTAATGCACTTGCTATCAAAGCTCCAGGATTTGGTGACAGAAGAAAAGAAATGCTTGAAGATATCGCAATTTTGACAGGTGGAACTGTTATTTCAGATGATACAGGCCGCACTCTTGAAAGTGTTACTATTGATGATTGTGGACGAGCAGAAAAAGTTTGGGCTGACAAAGAAAACACCCGAATTATCGGCGGCAAAGGCGAGAAAAAGGCTCTCACAGCACGTGTTTCACAGATCAAACGCTCAATTGATTCATCAACATCTGATTTTGACAAAGAAAAACTTCAGGAAAGACTTGCTAAATTGACAGGCGGCGTTGCAGTTATTAACGTCGGTGCAGCAACTGAAGTTGAAATGAAAGAAAAGAAAGAAAGAGTTATTGACGCAGTCGCAGCAACCAAAGCAGCTTTGGAAGAAGGTATCGTTCCTGGCGGTGGAGTTGCTCTTCTTAATGCACGAAAAGTTCTTCCAGCTCTTAAAGATAAATTGACTGTTGAAGATCAGAAGATCGGTGTTGATATTCTTTACAAAGCACTTGAACAACCTCTCCGCGCAATTGCAAAGAATGCAGGTGCAGATGAAGGATGGGTTATTAAAGCAGTTGAAGAAGGTACTGCAAAGCAAAGTGCTAAGAAAGAAACAGATTATGGATTTAACGTTATCACGATGGACTTTGGTTCAATGATTGATTTCGGTATCGTTGACCCAGCAAAGGTTACTCGTTCAGCTATCCAAAACGCAGCAAGTGTCGGTATGATGATCCTCACCACAGAAGCACTCGTAACAGATATTCCAGAACCAAAAGGTCCTCCAATGCCAGGTGGCGGAATGCCTGACATGGGTGGAATGTACTAAGAGATCGCAAATCTCAAAAATTAAATCTCAAATATTAAGAAGTCCGCCAAGAGGCGGATTTTTGATTTGATATAGCAATTTAATCAAATCACAGTTTGCGATAGCAAAGCTGTTAGATATAATAAGGTATGGCGAAAAATAACGATCAACCACAACCAGTTGCTCCTCAAAACGTTTCTGTCTCAGTAAATCTTGATAACACTCCTATTTATTACACTGACAATGTTCTTATTACAGCCAATGAAGATGGTATTGTGTTGGAC
>CAYMJR010000030.1:0-9357 GCA_964391315.1 uncultured Gammaproteobacteria bacterium
GCAACAATTGAGGGATATTTTCAATACAAGCTTAGTGATTTGTTTAAAAAAAGAGTCAATCCTATTTCCCCAGAATTAGGTGAGATTTACAAAGCTCTTGATAGTTAATTCATTAACATTGCGTCGCACAATTCAAGTTGTTTTTGGAAATATACTTTATTATTACTGTGAAGGAATATCTGAAGATTGACTGGAATTTGCCTGTCCTGCTTGATTCTGATCATTATTAAGTTTATTAAGGCTTCCCTGAACGTCTTGTAAGTCTTGATCTAGCTGCTGATTGGAGGTATCAGTTTTATTCATTAGTCCAGCTGATCCTGAATTACTCGTAGAAGGAACTATTGTTGGATTATTGCTTCCATTCATACTTTGTTGAGGATTATTGTTCGTACCTGTATTTTTATAATGTTTAACAAGTTTATATCCTCCAAATAGGACAACGGCAATAAGTATGACTGCTAATATCCAATAAAGTGCTTTATTCATAGTTAAATATACCAATACACCACTAATCCACTCCTTATTGTGTTACAACAGGAGAAGGATTTTTTGTTTTCATTGATTTTAATATTTGTACAATTTGTTTTGCATCAGACCACGCTGTTTGTAAATCAGAAGCTCCAGTTTTTATTTCACTTCTTGCATTTTTAAGTATTGAGGTTGTACCATTTGGGTCTGTGTTATAACTACTTGGGGTAAGGGGAGTAACCTGAGACTCAACATTGTTATATTGGGTATTTGCATCGCTTACTTTTGCCTGCATATCAGAGAGAAGATTAGTTAAATTACTTGGATTTCCAGCCTGCTGAACTCTAGTTTGAAGTTTATTTGCTAAATCAGCAAGCTTACTTGCGGTAACACTCATGGTATCTGAGGCAATGAGATTCCAAAGTTGAGGTAAGAAAACTGCATACACTCTAAACTGTAAAAATATATTTTGATAATCTTTTCTTAGTGCCTGTATATTTCCAGAATTAAAATCTGTTGTGCATTGTGTTTGAAGTGCCTGAAGTCCACTAATATCTGTATTTACCTCACCAGAGTATTGGGTTTTATAATTAGTAGCCAATTTTTGCAAACCATTTATTCTAGTAAGTGCACTATTTAATGAAGTTAGCCTTTGATTGATTGCATTGGTACAATTAGTATTTAGCTTTGCTAAGTTTGCAGCCTTATTTCCTCCCGTAGGTACAGGAGAGGTTGATTGAGCAAAAGCAATTAAAGGGTTAACAAGAAGGAAGGCTGAAAGACTAATTGAGGCTAAAACGATCTTGGTATTCATTTGAGCTACATTTAGTAAATCAAAAAGAAATTAAAATTGCAAGATATGTTTTTGCTTGACTGTTTGATTACTTAGGTCTACGCTTAAAGTGAAAGGAGATGAGTTTATGGATCTTTCACCTTTCTTGCCAGGTCTTGGGGTTTATTTATTGCACCACTCCAACTATTCCAACAACTGTACCAGTGACAGTAACACCAACAATGAGTAGTCATTACTAGAGAACAAAGCCAAAGGGCGCTACTATTACTCTGTTGCAAGAAAGGTAGTTTTCTACTACGCTAAATAATATATGTTAAGAAGATATCCTCAAAAGAAGAAAAAGGGAAAATCCTTCTCATTTTTTACTAAATTTTTTATTTTTCTTTCTTTTGGTATTTTTTCATTTGCTATAACACACGAATTTCTCCAACAAAACAATACAAAGTTTACTTGCGCAAATTCAAAAAGCTGCAAATCTGATTTATCAGTTAAAATTGAGAATAATGTTTCAGGCATATTTGAGGGGAAAAAAATATCTCCACCCATTGTTGATTTAGCGTCTGAAAGCTTAGAGCCAGTTTTAGGGGCAAGTACTGCACCAGGTGAGAAGCATATCTATGTTGATCTCTCAACGCAAACGCTTTTTGCCTATCAAGGAACAACACTCGTCTTAAAAACATTTGTATCAAGTGGAAAATGGAAGCCTACTCCTGTTGGGAATTTTCATATTTGGGAAAAACTTCGAGCAACTCGTATGACTGGAGGAGAAGGAGCAGATGCTTACGACTTACCAAATGTTCAATATGTTATGTATTTTTATAACGATTTTGGATTACATCAAGCCTATTGGCATGATAATTTTGGTCATACCATGAGTCATGGGTGTGTTAATTTACGACTTGTCGATGCAAAAGCACTGTACGAATGGGCAGACGGACCGAGTGGCCAGACGCAAGGAACAGCAGTCTCTACTTGTGATCAAATAACAAAGGATAATCAATGTATTCAAAATAATCCAATACAATAACTATGATATTAAGACATAAAAGTGAATTTGAATTTTTATTTTTATTACTTTTTGCAAGTGCAGTTGGTTTTACTCTTGCCTTCTATACTACTCAGAAATCTCTTAAGTCAAATATACTGCAGCTACCAATTGTAAAAGGAATTCAAAATACAAACCTTCTGCAAGGAGGAAAAATCTTTACACTTTTTACTACAACTATTCCGACACCCACTCCTTTACTTCCTCAACCGATAATTACTTCTCAAATCTCTCCTGATGGAACAAAACAACTGATAATGACAGTTACTACAAACAAAGATACAAGTAAGATGTATAAATTTACAACAGCTAATGCTGATGGAACTAATCAGCAATTAATTTATTCTGTAATCTATTCTTCGCAAGACACAATGAGTATCCCATTTGATACCTGGTCTCCAGATGATAAATACATTTTTGTTACTCATACCTCTCAATCAGGTACAGAAGCACTAGTTTTCCAAGCAAATGGACAACCTTTAGACCAAACAATACCATTTCTTAATCTATCAACATTTTTTACGACAAAAAATACAGGTAACAGTTATTCAGAAACTACTGGATGGGCATCAGAGACCTTACTGATTATTAATGCTAAAACACATAATAATTCTATTTTTTCTTATTGGATTGAGCTCCCAGATAAAGCAATTATTCCTTTATCTTCCCAATTTTTGTGATAGGTGAGTAGTCTTGAATATAAAATAAAGATATCAAAATGGATCACAAAGAGTAATAGTTTGCAACAAGTCTGAGTGTTTGCTAAAATCCAATTTAGTTATGGCCTCTAATAATGAAATAGTAAAATCAAAACATCCTAAACATACTTTAGTTCTTTCAAAAGATGGACAAAAGAAAGTTCATGGAGTTAATGTTATTGGACGGATAAACATGTTTCTTGCAGTTTTTATAACAAAAATTGTTGGCTCTATGTGGTGTGCTTATGTTTTTGCAATTTTAGCACTTATTTCGTTACCAGCTGCAATTAAATCTCACGATCCACTTATTATTGTCGCATGGATAGCCCAAACGTTTCTGCAATTAGTTCTTTTACCAATAATTATTGTTGGACAGAATGTACAAGCTGAAGCAAGCGATGAAAGAGCCAAACATGATCATGAAACATTACTTGCAATTCATACGTTAAGTTCTGAGATATATAAATTAAATCAGCAACAGGATAAAATTCTTGACGAACTACAGAAGAAAAAATAACTGCCACTTATCCTATGGAAGAAGAAGATCTCGTTCGAGAGACTAAAGAAAAATTAGAAGATATAAGTGAACATGCAAATTGGAATAAATTTCTTGCAATAACAACTGCATTAATAGCAGTCGTTGCAGCTATAGCTTCATTACTCTCTGGAAGTTATTCCAATGAAGCTGTCCTGAGAAAAAATGATGCTATTTTACTTCAATCAAAAGCATCTGATCAATGGAACTATTATCAAGCGAAAGGAATTAAAAAAAATCTTGCTGAGACTTTTTTTCAGCAAACAAATGATGAAAATTTACACAAAGCAGCAACACAATATGACAAAGAGCAAAAGAATATAGAAAAGCAAGCTAAAGATTTTGAAAAGCAAGCAGAAAATGCTAACAGGTCTTCAGAACAATTACTGGAAAAGCATCATAAAGAATCACTTGCTGTAACTTTTTTTCAAATAGCTATCGCTCTCTCAGCTATGAGTGCTCTCTTAATGAGGCAATCTTTTTGGTTCATTTCACTTATTATTACTCTTATTGGTATATTTTATTTCTCTATGGGACTTGTAGGTTAACAGTTATGGGAGGGCTAAAGGCTCTAACGTCGTCCATAATCCGCAACAACGAGGCTAATCAAACAAATAAATTCTATAATTTTCTAATTTTTAAGTTAATTTTCAGCAATATAAAAGTATTGTTGACAAATCAAATCTCATCATTTAAGCTAAAAATAGTTAATAACGTGAAAAAACAAACTGCCCTGATTTCAATAATTTTAGTTCTTATATTTTGTTTTTCTCGAGAAACTACTCTCACACACGCACAACAGATACAACTAAAAAAGCAAACTATTCCATCAGATCTTGCTTTAGATTTACAGCTTGCACAACAAAATCCTGCTCCGGATCAAAAGAAAATTGTAAATGCAGAAACAAGCCAAGCGGTATTCACTACCTCAACAGGTCAAACAACGACAGTTATCCCTCAAGCAAGTGTTTCTCCTCAAGTTAAGGTAGAGTCTCCAGAGAAAGCTATTAATCCTGAGCTAACAACCTCAGAACAAGTAGTAACAAAACCAGTAACAGTTGAAGTAGACCAAAATGGGACACCAATACCAACTGATTCAAGTACTCCAGGAAATGTCGAGCAAAGTGGGACACCAGTACCAACCAACGCAACTACCCCAGATCAAACAACTGTCTCCCCATCTGTATCTGACAATTCTATTAAAGTTTCACCTACGGGTACTGATAGTAATGACTTAATTCCAGGAACTACTATGTCAGTGCCTGATGATAATGCTGCTCCAGAAGACAATTCAACAAATCCCAATTTACCTCCTCCTACAACGTCAGATGAGACTTCTCCAACAATAATACCTACTGATGACCAATCGAGTTCTACTAATAATTCTCAATCAAATGTAACACCAACACAGCAACCTAACAATGGAAATAGTAATCTGAACCAGAACAATTCAGATAATGATAATTCACAACAAAATGAACCGACTCAAACTTCTCAACAAACTGGACCTACAGTATCTCAACCTCAAAATACACCAACTGACAATCCATCTAATCAAACGCCTGGATCTGACACTAGTACACAGCAAAGTACTCCATCTCAATCTGGATCTACGGATCAGTCAGGAAGCACTGATAACAATTCGTCAAGTACGGATGATTCTTCTTCAGGATCAGATACTAGTACTCAAGCTGTCCAAGGTACAAAAACAGGCCCACAAACACATGTCAATATATTTCAAGCGATATTAAGAAGAATAGAGAGTTTCTTTATAAAAAAATAGTATGGAAAAAGGAGAAAAATCTATAAACAAACAAAATGAAGAATCAGCTTTAAATGCTTCGGGTATTCGTCGTACCAAATGGATGAAGCTTATTGATCAATTAATGGCCAAAAGATTTATGGTTGTATTTACCACTCTATTTATCATTCTTGTTGGATTAGTTGTTTTTGAACAAACTTCTCTACAAAAACAAACAGTTAAAACGAAAATAATAAAAAAGCAAGTACTTGTTAGAAGATCGAAAGAACCCGGATTCATTTATCGTGGGCTAACAGGTAAAGCAATTGATGTAAATACAGGAAAGATTGTCATTGCAGCAAGAGTATTTTCTCTGAGTGATTCTACCGTCTATCTTGAGCTTGATCTCCAACGTCCTCCAGTTGGAACACTTGTTGATTATATTCGATATAAAAATGGAAGATATGTTGATCATGGAGAAATTGCTGTCCCAACAACAGACACAAAAAATCTTTTGTTTAAATGGTCAATCAATAAATTATTGGTAAATGTAGCAAATGGAAATTGGAAAATTGCAACATATACCAATGGCATACTTGAAAAACGAATTGTGTATACCGTTGCAAATAATAAACTTTCTTCTGTAAATACAGCAGAAAGTGTTTTACCAACAGATGTAGATTACCAATTTGCTGATGCTTTGTCTAATGTTACACAAAAATAAAAATGGCTGGAAAAATATTCACCACACAAGGATTAACTTCCTCTGATGTTCTTCAACAGAGAAAAAAGTTCGGATCAAATATTGATAAAACCCATGATTTCACTACAGTAAAACTGATTATGAAAACTCTTTTTTCAGTATTTAACATTGTTATGGTAGCTCTCATTATTATCCTTATTATTATCGGAGAAGTATCTACAGCAAAATTTATCGGTATTATTGCAGGAATAAATACCTTAATCGAATTGATTCAAGATATTAGAGCGCGGCTCATTGTTAAAAAACTCAATAAAATGTCTGAAAAAACAACAAAGGTTATACGAAATGGTGAAACAAGAGAGATACCTGTTGCAGAGCTTGTTATTGGAGATGTAATTTTTCTTAAGTCAGGCGATCGTGTGTCTGTAGATGGAAAAGTTGTTTCTTCTGAATACGCTGAATTTGACGAGAGTATTTTGACAGGAGAGTCAAAGTATATAGAAAAAAAACACGGAGAAGAAGTAAAAGCAGGAAGCTTTCTGGCCGCTGGAAGTTGTATCTATGAAATGACTAAATTTACCAGAGATTCATATATTCAGACGCTTACTCGACAAATTGCAAAGCAAGGTATTGTTGAGTCACCACTTCAATCTCAGATTAATGAAATTATTAAGGTATTAACATATATGACTATCTTTTTTATTGCTCTTCTTGTCGCAGAAGGATTGGTTGAAGAAAATCAGGTGCAAGAAATCATTATTAATGCATCAACACTCGTTAGCTCTCTTATTCCCCAAGGCTTAGTCCTTATTACGACAGTATCGTTTGCTTATGGAGCAATGAAGATAGCAAAAAATCAAGCAATTGTCCAAAAATTATCATCAATTGAGGCAATGGCAAATGCAAAAGTTGTTTGTATGGATAAAACAGGGACACTTACCAAGAATGTGTTAGAAGTAAAGGAGGTAAAGTGGTTATGAAGCAAAATTTTGATACGAAACAGTTACTAAAAACATTTCTTAGAGATGTTGTTCAAAAAAATAAATTGAATGAGACCTTAGAAAAGTATCTGGAGAAGGTAGAACCGATTGAGGATCTAAAAAAAACAAACGAAATTCCCTTCTCTTCAGAAAGAAAATATGGTGCAAGTATCTATCCAGATGTTACGTTAGTGCTTGGTGCACCTGAGATGCTTTTAGAAAAAACTTCAAAGACTTTTTCTTACTGTCAAACCTATACAAAGGAATCTTATCGAGTTGTTGTATTTGGGCAAATAGCTAAGCAGTTTTCTGAAAAAGAAGGTAATATTAAAAAGAAATTTCAACCGCTTGCGGTTATAGCATTTGATGATCCAGTAAGAGAAGAAACTCCTGGTACATTAGAACAACTTTTACATGAAAATATTCAGTATCGAATCATATCTGGTGATTCACCTGACACTGTCGAGGCTATTGCGAAAAAAATAAATAAAGACTATCCAGCAACAGTAATCAGTGGAGAAGAATTAGATACATTAGAAGGAGAGGTTCTAGAAAAAGCAATTCTTGAACATACTATTTTTGCCCGAATTAAGCCTCATCAAAAACAATTAATCATCAGAACACTTAAGAAGAACAAATTATTTACCATTATGATTGGTGATGGAGTAAATGATGTACTAGCGCTTAAGGAATCAGATTTAGGAGTAGCAATGAACGGTGGGTCAAGCATGGCAAAAGATGTGGCAGATGTCGTATTAGTGAATAATTCATTTGCTACTCTGCCAGTGTTACTGTATGAAGGGCGAAGAATTATTACTAATATTCAAACAATTGCAAACATGTATCTCATAAAGAATATTTCATCAATTGCAAGTGTCTTAATGCTTGGATTTATTGGACTTCGATTTCCTTTTGATCCTCGTCATGTACAACTCTCTAGTTTTCTTATTATTGGCCTACCATCCTTTGTTTTAGCGTTTGAAAAACATACATTTGTAACATCTGATGAAGGTTTTCTAAAAAGATTATTGTTGTTTTCTGGTATCGTTGGTTTTGGAGATGCAATTATTTATACTATTCTTTACACATATTACGATATTACAAGTGAACGGCTTCTCTATTCACGAACGATACTTCTAACGAGTGTCATTTTTTTGGGTTTGTGTAATATTATTCTTATTTACTTACAACATTATTCACTTATAGAAATCATGAGAAGAAAAATCGTAATTGGTCTCATGTTTGTGATAGTAATGTTGTTTTTTCTTTCTATTTATCTATCTGCAACAAGAGACTTCTTTATGATAAGAGAAATTTTACCAATTGATGTTTCTATTGCTTTGTTCTTTTCTATCTTTGGATCTATGGCAATTTTTCAAGTATTGAAGAGGTTTCATTTGATTAAAAAAGACAATTAGCAGTGTTTATATATCAATACAACGTAAATTTCTAGTAATTTTGAAAGGAAGTCAATTAAAGGTTTTACATTTCCTCCAGCAAAGTTAATTAGAAGTTTATATTCTTTAAATACATAATGAAATTATATCTAAAAATTTTTTTAATCATTGGCATAATATTTTTAATGAGTATTGTGGCGATTGGGATTTATAGATTTCAACAAAGTAGCTCATATATTAAACTTGGAAATCAAGCTCTACTAGCTGGAAAGCTCTATGAGGCACAAGAATATTATAGTAAAGCACATGATGCTTTCCCATACAGGCCTGCTGTTTCCAAAATATTAGAAGGATATAACATTTATACAGAAGGCGGCGATGTGTATACGACTCCAGCTCCAATGTCCACACCCACTCTAACTCCAATTCCAACTATAGTTCCTACCCAGCAGGTTGCTCCTCAAATTCCATTAAAAGAAGTAAATGTACCTATTCTTATGTATCATCATATTCGGATAAACCCATTACCACAAAATCCTGTTTGGGCTGCATTGTTTGTAGCACCACAACAGCTGCAAGCACAATTAGAGTATCTTTCCTCAAATGGCTATACGACTGTTACCCTAAATGACATTATAGATGCACTTGATGGGAAGAAAATACTTCCTCAAAAACCTATTGTTCTAACATTTGATGATGGCTATCAAAGCTTCTATGATAATGCATACCCCTTGTTAAAGAAGCATAATATGCAAGCAACTGAATTTGTTATTACTGATGTTGTTGGAAGTGGAGTATATCTTACCTGGAATGAAATAAAAGAGATGTATGCAAGCCACCTTATTACGATTGGTGATCATACAAAGCATCATCCATTTCTTACTCGAATCTCAAATGTTCTCGCTCAAGATGAAATAATGGGAAGCAAAAAAGATTTAGAAAAACAATTGAATGCTAAGGTTGATTGGTTTGCATATCCTTATGGTGATTATAATCA
>CAYMJR010000031.1:0-1760 GCA_964391315.1 uncultured Gammaproteobacteria bacterium
GTGAACTTCGAAAGATTCTCGCAGCTGGTTTTGCAACAATTGGACAACTTGGAAATATTGAATGGAAAAATGAGGAATTAGGCAAAGCAGGACGCGCACGAAGAATGGGCCGAAGACCAACTGTCCGAGGTGTCGCTCAAAATCCTCGCTCCCACCCTCACGGTGGTGGTGAAGGAAGAAGTGGTATCGGTTTGAAAAGTCCAAAAACATATGCTGGCCGAAAAGCTGTTGGAAAGACACGTCGCCCAACAAAGCATTCGAATAAATATATTTTACAAAGACGAAAGAGTAAGACAGGAGCAACAAGTTAATTATGAGTAGAAGTACAAAAAAAGGACCATTTATAGACGAAAAATTGATGAAAAAGGTTATGGCTCAAAAAGCCAATGGTAATCGTGATGGAATCAAAACCTGGGCACGTGCTTGCCAAATTCCACCAGAATTTGTCGGACACACCTTTTTGATTCACAATGGTAAACATTTTATTAGTTTATTTGTTATGGAAGGTATGGTTGGGCACAGACTTGGTGAGTTTTCACCTACCCGTCACTTTAGAGGTCACGGAAAAGTTGTTGCTCGTGAAATTAGTAAGACCTAATGATTATGAATATTCAAGCTATTGCTAAAAATGTAAGAGTAAGTCCAAGAAAAGTACGCTTAGTTGCGGACGCAATTCGTAATATGCAAGTTGATGATGCATTGAATTTGCTGTACGCAACACAAAAAGCAGCATCACGTCCTGTTGCAAAGACTTTGCACAGTGCTGTTGCAAATGCAGTCAACAATGCAAAGCTTACTCGTTCAAGTTTGGTAATTGATAGTATTATGGTGAATGAAGGACAGGCATACAAGAGATTCCGTCCATCAACACGAGGCCGAATTCATCCATACAAGAAGAGAGGATCAAATATTACGATAGTAGTTACTGAAAAAGTAGTTGCACCAGTTGCAGCAAAATCAGTTGCTAAAGTTGAAGAACCAAAAGCAGTTAAAAAAGAAGAAACAAAAAAAGTAGAAAAGAAAGAGGAGGCTAAAAAATAATGGGACAGAAAGTAAATCCACACGTCATTAGACTTGGTATAATGCAGACTTGGGCAAGTCGATGGTTTGACGAGAAAAATTATAAAGAGACAGTTATCGAAGATTACAATCTTCGAAAGATGTTGATGGGAAAGCTTAAAATGGCTGGTATTGCCAGAGTTGATATCGAAAGATCAATCAACAGTATGAAGATTATTTTGTACGTTTCACGTCCAGGTATTGTTATCGGACGAGGCGGTACAGGTCTTGAAGATTTGAAGAAACAAATTATGGCATTCTTTGCAAAAAGAAGAACAGTAAAGAATATGCCAAAACTGGATATCCGTGTTGAACCAGTTAAGGAACCAAATCTTGATGCATATTTGGTTGGCATGAATATTGCAGATCAGTTGATAAGGAGACTTCCTTTCAAAAGAATTTTGACATCAACAGCAGAGCGCGTGATGAGTTCAGGGGCACTGGGTGTGAAAGTTGTTTTGACCGGACGTATCGGGGGAGCAGAAATCGGACGACGTGAAAAAATTCATGTCGGAACAGTTCCTGTTTCAACAATTCGTGAGAATATCAGTTATGCAAATACACCAGCGTTAACTAAAAAAGGATACATTGGTATTAAAGTTTGGATTAACCGTCCAGAAGATAAGGGAGTAGGACTGGAGAAATAATATGTTAACACCAAGAAGAACAAAATATCGAAAACAAATGCGACGAACTATGAA
>CAYMJR010000031.1:1860-3661 GCA_964391315.1 uncultured Gammaproteobacteria bacterium
ATATGTTAACACCAAGAAGAACAAAATATCGAAAACAAATGCGACGAACTATGAAGGGAAATGCAACAGCAGGAACCGAACTTACCTTTGGTGATTATGGTTTGTTGACTATGGATACTGCTTGGATTAACAGTCGCCAGATTGAAGCAGCACGACGAAGTATTACTAACTTTACTAAAAGAGGTGGCCGTATCTGGATTCGTATCTTTCCAGATAAGCCAATTTCTAAGAAACCACCAGAGGTTCGTATGGGTGGAGGAAAAGGAGATATTGCAGAATGGGTCGCACCAGTAAAGCCTGGCCGAATGCTTTTTGAAATGTCAGGTGTAAGTCGCGAGATAGCATTTGAGGCATTGAGACTTGCAGGATACAAATTACCTGTAAAGACCAAAGTTGTCTCAAAAGCAGATTTTTAAAACTATGAAAACAAACGAAAAGAAAGATTTACAAACAAAGACGAAAGATGAGTTGGTAAAATTGATTAAAGAAGCACAAAGTGCGCTTATGCAATTGAAGCTTTCTCATGAGCAAGCAAAATTGCAAAATACACGTGATATTTTTAATACACGAAAAAGAATCGCAGTATTACAATCAATTTTGAGCGTAAAACCAGCAGAAGTAAAAGCTGAAGCAAAAGAAACTAAGAAAAAGGAGGGTAAAAAATAATGGCTAAAGTATTAACAGGAAAAGTTGTTTCAACAAAGATGCAAGGTACAGCTATTGTCGAAGTGACACGATTTGTCCCACATCCTTTGTATAAGAAACTTATGAAAAGAAGTAAAAAGTTTAAAGTTGCTGTCAACGGTCATGAATTGGAAGTTGGAAGACGGGTTAAAATCGTTGAAACCAAACCAATGGCAAAAGATAAGACATTTAAGATTCAAGAAGTTATTGCAGAACAGCACGAAAAAGCAAAAGGAGGCACTAAATAATGATACAGCTAAGAAGTATTTTGGTACCAGCAGATAATTCAGGTGCACGCGAACTTACCGTTATCCATGTTTTTGGTGGATCACGACGCAAGTTCGGAACCATCGGATCAATTGTTAAAGCAGTTGTGAAAACAGCAGCGCCAATTGGACAGGTAAAAGATGGGGAAATGGTTCTTGCTGTTGTTGTCCGAACACGAAAAGAAGTTAAGCGTGCTGATGGATCATATGTAAGGTTTTCAGATAACGCAGCTGTTATCATTGATAGCGCAAAAGACAAGAATCCACGTGCGACTCGTATCTTTGGACCGATTGCCCGTGAAGTACAGAAATTAGGATTTAGTAAAATCGCCAGTATGGCAGTGGAGGTTGTTTAATTATGAAAATACATAAAGGAGATTCAGTAAAGGTTATTACAGGAAAAGACAGCGGTAAAGTCGCTAAAGTTGAGAAAGTTTTTTCCAAGACAGGCAAAGTACTTGTCGAAGGTGTGAATCAATACAAGAGACACATCAAGGCTCGTATGCAGGGACAAAAGTCAGAAATCGTAACATTGACTAAACCATTACCATTGACCAATGTCATGATCATGTGTCCAAAATGCAAACAACCAACACGTGTTGGTGTGAAAGTCTTGAAAGATAGTAAAGTACGTGTTTGCAAAAAGTGCAACAATGAATTTGTTTAATTATGGAAAATATAACATTACAAGAACAATTTAAAACAGAAATCTCAAAGCAATTACAAGAGAAATTGGCAATCAAAAATCCAATGGCTTTACCAAAATTGGTAAAAATCGTTGTCAATATGGGTGTGAAAGATGCTGTTTCAGATAAGAAACTTATCGAAAAAATGAGTGGTGCGATTGGTAT
>CAYMJR010000031.1:3761-9272 GCA_964391315.1 uncultured Gammaproteobacteria bacterium
ACAACCGCACAAACAAATGAAGAAGGATTTGCGCTTTTGGAAGCACTTGGGATGCCATTTGCTAAAGAAGGAGCAGAAAGACGCTAAACGAGGCTGAATGTGATATAATTCAGATTCAAAGAAATATATGGCTAAAAAATCAAATATCGTTAAATTTTTAAAGAAACAAAAGTATGAGGTTCGTGATGTGAACCGATGTGGTATCTGTGGAAGAGCACGAGGTTATATCAGACGATTTGGTCTGTGCAGAATTTGTTTTAGAGAGCGTGCAATGAAAGGAGAGTTGCCAGGTGTATACAAGGCAACTTGGTAAAAATTATGAATTACACAATTGGTGATTTTATTATTCAATTAAAAAATGCAGCATTGACTCGAAAAAAAGAGGTAGTCATGCCATATGCAAACATCAAACAAGCAATTGCAAAAGTGCTTATTAAAGAAGGATTCTTGGAATCAGTCAAAACAGAAACGATTGATGGTCACAAGATGCTTGTTATTGCACTTCGTTATTCACGACGTAAACCAACTCTTACCGATGTGAAACTCATTTCCAAACCATCACTTCGTGTGTATATCGAATCAAAAGAAATTATTGGTAAGCAAGGAAGAAGTGAAACAGCAATTATCTCAACAAATATGGGTGTTTTAACAGGAAAGGAGGCCATCAAAAAAGGAGTTGGCGGAGAACTTCTTTTTAAGGTTTGGTAAAAATTTATGTCTAAGATCGGAAAAATGCCAATTATTTTACAAAGTGGAATCCAGGCAAATGTCACAGGTAATCAAGTACAAATCACTGGACCAAAAGGAAACGTTTCATACACCCTTCCTTCGGGAATGACTGTTGAAGTTGTTGATGGTAAGCTTACTGTGAGTGCAGCAAACAAAAATGATCGAAAAGTTCGTGCATTATATGGTTTGACTCGCGCAAATTTGGCAAACGTTATTAAAGGTGTTGATAAAGGATTTGAGAAAAAATTGGAACTCGCTGGTGTTGGATATAGAGCTCAAATGCAGGGAACTGATTTAGTTTTGTCACTTGGTTTTTCTCATCCAGTAAAATTTAAAACACCACAGGGGATCACAATTGCTGTTGCAGATAATGTGATTACTATTTCTGGCAATGATAAAGTACAGGTTGGACAGATGGCAGCAAATATCCGAAAGGTTAAAGAACCAGAACCATATAAAGGTAAAGGAATTAAATACGCCGGAGAACGAATCCGAAGAAAAGCTGGAAAAGCAGCAAAAGCAGCAGGAGCAAAATAAGATTTAAGAATATGAACATTATTAAAAACGCAACACAACAAAGAAAAACAAGAATCCGAAAAAACATTGCAATCGTGAGTGATCGACCACGCCTTAGTATTTCGAAGTCAAACAACTATTGCTATGCTCAGGTTATTACCCCTGATGGTAAAACAGTTGTTGGTATTTCTGAAAAAGCTGTTAAAGGCACCCAGAAGATTTCCCGTATGGATAGTGCTAAACAAGTCGGTCTTGCAATTGCAAAACTCGCAATTGAGAAGAAAATTAAGTCAGTTGTTTTTGATAAAGGCTCATTTGCTTATCATGGTCGGGTAAAAGCACTTGCAGAAGGCGCACGCGAAGGAGGATTACAATTCTAATATGAATCCAAATAATAGAGGATCTAATATGAATCCAAATAATAGAGGACAACAAGGCGGTAACAAGCCATTCCAAAGAGAACCAAGTGAATTTGAAGAACAGATTGTTCAAATTAATCGTGTTTCCAAAAAAACCAAAGGTGGAAATAAGATTGGTTTTGCAGCACTTGCTGTTGTTGGAGATAAAAAAGGTCGCGTCGGAGTAGGTCTTGGAAAGGCACCAGATGTCTCCAGTGCTATCCGAAAGGGAATTGCTTATGCAAAGAAGCATTTTGTTGAAGTACCACTTGTTAATGGTACTATCCCCTTCCGTATTGATGTTAAAGTCGGTGCAGCAAAAGTAATGCTCAAGCCAGCACCTCCCGGATCAGGTATTATCGCAGGTGGAGCAGTTCGAAGTGTTGTATCAGCAGCAGGAATTCAAAACATTTCATCAAAAGTTTTGGGAACGAACAACAAGGCAAATAATGTCCATGCGACACTTGAAGCACTTAAGCAAGTGAGTGAGCAAGCAAATAAAGAAAAAGAGAGAAAGGCTACTAAATAAGATTTAAGCATATGAATTTAAGTAACTTAAACAAAATAACAACAAAAAAGAAAAAGAGAGTTGGTCTTGGTCACGGATCAGGCCGCGGTAAGACATCTGGTCGTGGTACTAAAGGTCTGAAAGCTCGAGGAGACGTACCATTGGATTTTGAAGGTGGAGCATTACCACTTATCAAAAGACTTCCTTTCCTTCGTGGTAAGGGCCGCAACAAAGCTATTAAAGGCAAGCCAGCAATACTTAATGTTTCAGCACTCAATGTGTTTGGTCGCGGCGAGACAGTCAATATTGAAACACTTGTCAAACACAAATTAGTAGCAGTTGAAGTAGTACAGGAAAATGGTGTAAAGATTCTTGGAGATGGAGAAATTGGCGTTGCATTGACAGTTACTGTACCTGTTTCAAAGGGAGCTGCTGAAAAAATTAAAAAAGCTGGTGGAAGCGTTGAAGCATAAAACCATTTGACCATTTAACTTAGTACTAATACAATAGGATATATGGCTTCAAACCAGAGGTTATAAAAATCTTTCATGAATTTGTTCCTTACTACTCTTCGCAATAGTTTTAAATCTCCTGAAATACGGCAGAAAATTCTTTTCACCCTCGGAATCTTTTTTGTTTTTCGTGTCTTTGCTCATGTGCCTGTTGCTGGTGTTGACCTTGCCGCATTAAAAAATCTTTTTACCAGCAATCAATTTCTTGGTCTTCTTAATATTTTTTCCGGCGGAACTCTTGCCAATTTTTCAATCATGGCGCTTGGTCTTAATCCATACATCAACGCTTCAATTATCATGCAGCTTTTGACCATGGTTTTTCCAAAGCTTGAAGAAATGCAAAAAGAAGGCGATGCAGGTAGAAAAAAAATTAATCAATATACCCGCTTTTTGACGATTCCTTTGGCAGCCCTTCAAGCAATTGGTGTATACGCACTCTTAAAAAGCCAGGGGATTGTTGCAGTGCTTGCGCCCCTATCACTTGTTTCATTTATTGTGACAATGACAGCAGGAACAATGTTTTTGGTTTGGCTTGGAGAACTGATTACCGAAAAAGGTGTTGGTAATGGCATTTCGCTTCTTATTTTTGCTGGTATTGTCGGACAATTTCCTGTTGTCTTAGGACAAACGCTTTCGACAACAACAACAGAAACTTCACTCAGTCTTATTGTTTTTCTCGTTTTATCTCTCTTAGTTATCGCAGGTATTATTATCGTGAATGAAGCAACGAGGCAAATTCCTGTACATTATGCCAGGCGGATGCGGGGTAACAATATAACGAGTGGACAATCAACACATTTGCCACTTCGGTTAAATCAAGCAGGAGTTATCCCAATCATCTTTGCCGTCTCAATCGTACTTTTGCCATCGCTTCTTGCCAATGTTTTGCAGACGTCAAGTAATGCGTTTCTCAATTCGATTGCCGGAGTGATTAATACATGGTTTCAACCATCAGGGTGGCCATACAATATTTTGTATTTTCTGCTCGTTATTGCTTTTACCTTTTTCTATACTGCCGTTATTTTTAATCCAAAGAAAATTTCAGAAGATATTCAAAAATATGGTGGATTTATCCCAGGAATCCGACCAGGAAGTCCGACAACAAAGTATCTCAATTATATTTTGATGCATATTACACTTGTGGGGGCGACATTTCTTGGATTTATTGCTATAATGCCGAGTATTGCAAGAGCGGTAACTGGCATACAAACACTCCTTTTGGGAGGAACGAGTATCTTAATCGTTGTCAGCGTTGTTCTTGAGACAGTGAAAGCAGTCCAGGCAAATCTTGTTATGAGAAGTTATGACAAGTATGTAACAGGAGGCGAGCAAAGATGAAAATAGTACTTATTGGTATTCAAGGCTCAGGGAAATCAACACAGGGGAATCTCCTTCAGGAAAAATTAGGTGTCCCCTATCTTTCAACCGGACATATCTTCCGGGAACTTGCCAAAGAAAAAACAGCAATCGGCCGCTATATTAAAGAAGTCATGAATGCAGGCTATTTGATTCCAGATGATAAAACGCTTGAAATTGTCTCAGAATATCTTTCCCGTCCGGAATATGCAAAGGGATATATCCTTGATGGATTCCCCCGAACAGTAAATCAGGCAGAATCATTTGCCAATGGTATTGATAAGGTCGTTTACTTAAAAGTTTCAGACAAAGAAGCATTATGGCGGCTTTCTCTTCGTAACGATGAGCGGGAAGATGAGACATTGAAAGCAATTCACAAAAGAATTGAACTGTTTCATAAATTCACAGAGCCTGTTACCGACTACTACAACCAAAAAGGTAAATTGGCTGAAGTAGATGGTGAGAAATCGATTGAGGAAATTCACAAAGAGATCCTTGAAAAAATAAACGTTTCTCACAATGGATAAGACATTTGCCATTGCAATTGATGGTCCGCTTGCGTCAGGAAAGGGAACACTTGCAAAACAGTTAGCACGCGACCTCAATGGATTTTACCTCTATACGGGTGGTATGTACCGGGCTGTTGCATTGTATTGTCTGGAGAATGGCTATGATCTTGCTGATGAACAAGCGGTCATTGGGGTATTGCCTTCTGCTACAATTACGTTTCAAGATAACAACGTCTTTTTAAACGGAAAAGAGGTAACAGAGAGAATTGCTTTACCTGATGTTGCACAGAGTGCGTCAAAAATTGCTGTGCTGCCTACACTCCGGGATGCGATGGTTCTTAAACAGCAGCAGTTGGCAAAAGAAGCAATGATTCAGGGGAAAATAGTTGTTGCAGAAGGACGTGATACAGGAACAAATGTGTTTCCTGACTCCCCTTTCAAAGTATATTTGACTGCATCAGAGGATATTCGGGCGAGAAGACGTTTATCACAATACCAGGAGCAAGGTAAGATAATGACTTTTGAAGAGGTTCTTGCAGAAACACGGGAACGGGATCACAGGGATACAGAGCGTGTGACAGCACCTCTGCCTAAAAATCCGGAAGCATTAGGATATTTTATCCTTGATAATTCAGGAATGAGTCAGGAACAGACATTGAGTGCATTGAAGGAGGAATTACAAAAAAGAGACCTTTTATGATTGATTACAAAACACCAGAAGAAATAAAAACTATGCAGCATGGAGGCCATATTTTGGCTGAAGTACTCTACCATGTCGTGGATTCGATTAAGCCTGGTATGACTGAGCTTGAAATTGATAAGATGGCCGCGAAAATGATTCGCGAGCGAGGCGGCGAACCAGGATTTATGCGCGTTCCCGGCTATCATTACACAACATGTATGTCGACCAATGATGTTGTCGTACATGGGATTCCTGGTAGTTATGTCTTCAAACCTGGAGATTTGGTTGGTGTTGATTGTGG
>CAYMJR010000032.1:0-7597 GCA_964391315.1 uncultured Gammaproteobacteria bacterium
TTGTTGCCGGACCTGGATTCGAACCAAGATGAAAGGATTCAGAGTCCTCTATCCTACCATTAGATGATCCGGCAATAATTAATGAAACAATATGTGAAGCTATTTTACTAAAATTTTGGGGAAAAAGCCAACTGTTAAAATAAAAATACATGCATTTCTTGAATCTCTTTACCTGAACCGGCCGACGTAGTAATCGTCGCAATTTTTGCTTGAGGAGCCAGCGCCTTACAAGTTGCAATAACACGAGCTGGATCATACAAAAATAAGGTATTCCCACCAGAGCCTTCACCCATAAGGAAATTAAAACCAACACCTTTTTTTGCAAGACGCCACATCTTTCGAATTGCTAACGTAATCATGTCATAATTATTAGATGCTAAGTTTGTTGTTAAAGCCCCTGAGCAAAAAACAAAATCAAACTTTTTTCTAAAACGATGCCTGAGAAAATCTTTGACAATAAATTTTTCGTCTGGAAATTTTTCACGAGCTTTTGCTACGGCTGGTTCAAAAATATCAATCCCTACATATTCTTTAATATTTTTATCTGCTAAAAATTGTACGAGATCTCCCGTCCCGCATCCAACATCCAAAACTGTTGTTCCCTGAATTGGAGTATCAGTAAACCTGCATATATCCATCAACATCCTAAAGTTATCCCACTTATCATTTCTGCTCCAACCATCATCAAATCCTATCTGCAAAAATTCATTGTAAATTCGCGAATTTCTTATCTCATCAGAATATGTATAGTGTCTCGACTCAATTTTCATAGAGGTATTATAATATTTTCTAACAACAATATGAAAATATCTTGATAATTCTTTATGAAAGATGTAGCAACTACTCCTCTATCCGTGTTTGATTTTGAGGGCAAGAATACAGGAAGCAAAAATAAATGTCACTCCGTTTGCCAGAATAATCGGCATTGAATGAAGAAAAAGTCCATAGGTAAACCACATTGCCACACCAAATGTTAATGTCATATACATTGGCAAAGAAATATCTTTAGTTCTGCGTGTTTTAAATGTATGCATTGCCTGCGGTAAAAAAGAAACTGTTGTGCAGAACGCTGCGATAAGTCCAATTGCTTCAATCATATTAATGATGGATATGAAATAACCTGAGAAGATACGGAACAAAAATTAACACGCCGATAATAAGAGCACCAATCGACGTCAGTAACACCATTCCAGCAGAAACATCTTTGGCAATTTTTGCCTCTTGTCTATGTTCTTTGGTAATAAGATCGACCATTCTTTCAATCGCAGAATTAATCATCTCAGCTGAAATTACAATAAGAATCGTCACACCTAAAATGCCCATTTCATATGGTGATACATCTAGAAGCACACTTACAAGAATGACAAAAAAAGCAACAATAAAATGAACTACCAAATTCTGATCATTTCTTAATGCATGATCAATTCCCTCAATTGCATAATGAAATGATTTAAAAAACCTTTTGAAATTGAACATATTATTTATTGAGAAAAAACTTAACAGCTAAATAAATTGACAGAGATAAGATTCCTCCGACAGTTGTACCAACGATGACTTCAGATAATGTATGCCTCTTCGTATAAAGCCTCGACCATGCGACCAGAGGAATAACAAAAAGTAACAACAAATAATATGTCCCAAAACTTATCGCAACCGGAAGAATGAGTGCAGTTATCGCAGCCATATGCATACTCGCTTTAATTTTCCTATTAATAATACTGGCAAATGAAATACCCAAAAGAACACTAATTGCAAGAATATAAAGGATATAGGGAGCATGCAAAATAAAAAGGCTTGTTATATAAAAAGCAGTAAAAAGTACTGCCATAAAAAATAGCACTGGTCGTTGTTCACGTTTTGAGACATCCAAATCGGTAAACATCTTTCTTTTGACACCCAAAAGAACGAAAAGCGATAAGGCAAAAATAAAGATAAACGTATAGAGTGTCCAATGCAGCGCAGATGAAGTATCATGTGTTGTCCGATAAATTAGTACATAGGGGGCAATTAACGTAACCACCAAAGGATTAAAAATAAGCGACACTGATTTTGCAAACAATAGTTTCATTGAGATAATATCGAAAGCGTTTTTTCGCGCCCAAGTATTTCAAGCACTTCAGGCAACGGCAGTCCCCGTTCTTTTCCTGTAAATAATTTGTAGAGAAGAGGCATACGGATATTTTTTTCGACCATAATTTTTTTCATCGCTTCAAATATAATATCATGTTTCCACTCAGGTATTGCAACAAGCTCTTTTGCCACTGCCTTCGACAATTCTTTATCTTCCAAAACACCAGATTTTCCATCAAAGAAGATTTGGGTCTGCTCTTCAAAATCTTTTAGTGTCTGCATACGTGTTTTAACAAGTGGAATCAAACGGTTAAACGTCTCCTCTGACAACTCTTTTGCTTTTGGATAAAAATCGATAATCAGTTTTTTCAATTCTTCGTCAGATTTTATTTGGATATATTGCTGATTCATCCAGGTAAGTTTGGTAATATCAAAAATAGGTCCTGTTGTTTGGATTCTTTCAATACTAAATTCTTTGACATATTCCTCAAAACTAAAAATATCTTTTTCTTTCGGATGAGACCAACCCATGAGTGAAAGATAATTTACTAATGCTTCAGGCAAGAAACCTTTCTCTTTGTAGGAAAAAATCGCAACATCATTTTTTCGTTTACTCATTTTTGATTTATCTTTATTACGAAGAAGCGGCATATGAGCAAACTGTGGCAATTCCCACCCCAGATACCGATACAACAAAATATGTTTTGGACCACTACTGATCCACTCTTCACCCCGCAACACATGCGTAATGTGCATTAAATGATCATCCACAACAACAGCTAAATGATATGTTGGAAATCCATCAGATTTAAGAATTACCTGATCATCAACAGTATTAGAATCAAATTCAATTTTGCCGCGGACGAGATCATCCCAACCAATTTTTTCATTATCAGGAATCATCATTCGGACGACATGCTTTTCTCCATTTGCGACTCGCTCTTTCGCATCTGCTAGTGAAATTGACCGGCAATGTCTATCATAGCGAGGGGTTTCTTTTCTCTGCTGCATTTCCTTTCTTATTTGTTCAAGTCTCTCTGGAGAACAAAAACAGTAATATGCCTTGCCCTTTTCTATCAATTCCTCAGCATACTTTTTGTAAAGTGATAACCGTTCTGACTGACGATATGGACCATACGGACCACCGGTATCTGGCCCCTCATCATGAGGAATACCTAGCCAGGATAGTGCGTCAAAAATCACCTGCTCTGATCCTTCAACAAATCGTGTCCTGTCTGTATCCTCAATGCGGACAATAAATTGGCCCTGATGTTGTTTGGCAAATGCATAATTATAGATTGCATAATATGCAGTACCAATATGTGCAAGACCTGTTGGGCTTGGTGCGATTCTGGTTCTTATCATAGATACCTTGAATTTTACTTTAAAATTAACCTATACTCAATAGTATGACCCTCCATCAAAGTATTGAAGCAGCAAAAAAATTTTTACTAGGTGTTATTGCCGGAATCATCCTTATCATTATTCTTACCTTCTTATACCGACTTACAATAATAGCAAAAAATGCTCTTTTTCCAGGTAAAATAACTCCAGCAAATCATTTATATGATAAAGTGCCTGCTTTGAAATTCCCTAAGAACAGTATAAGTGACAAACTTACTTACAAACTCAATACACTTAGTGGAACTCTTCCGCAATTTCCTGATAGACTTGAAATTTTTCCTATTACGCAACCACAACCAAATCTTCTTAATCTACAAAAAGCAAGAGATAAAGCAAAAAAACTTGGTTTTACCGCTGACGACGGATCAGCCTCTAATGAGACAAATCTCGGCAATGATACCTATCAATGGACACATAGTGATGAGCTTCAAAAAGCACTTTCGATGAATATCATATCGTTTAATTTTTCCTATACCACAAACTTCTTATCGTCACAAACAGTTCAAGAAGCAAAAAGTATTAACAATATTAAAGATGCAATTGATACGGCAAAAAGTTTTCTGGAAAATATAAGCCTAGCACCAACTGATATTGATGATTCCCTAACATCGCAAGCATCAAACGATACACCTTATTTTACACAACCTCAACTATTTTCTATAAAAGATAATGCACTCGTTCCTGCAACAAGTATCTCAACAACACAAGTCATACGCGTTGATCTCTATCAAAAAGATATGACATATAACCTCGATACTGGTATCCCTGATCCAAATGGCGGAAATAAAAATATTGCTATGGATCTCCCTATTCTTTATCCTCATCCTCCTTATTCACCGATGAATTTTTTGGTGGCATCCGGAGGATTATCCTCAAAGGTATATGGGGCAAATTTCAAGCACCAAACAGTCGTTGTCCCAACTGATAACGTTGCAGTTTATCCTATCAAAACAAGCCAGAAAGCATTTGACGAATTGACAAAAGGCAAAGGATATATCGCAGCCTACTCAGGCTCTGATAACACTATTACAATTACCAATGTTATTTTGGCTTACTATTTAGGTGAAGATCCTCAACAGTATCTGATGCCAATTATTGTCTTTGAGGGAAATGATGGATTCTTTGCGTACGTCTCAGCAGTGAGTGATGAATGGATCCAAAAATAATTTTTGATCTCTCACTAAGGTAAACTAGGGGAAATAAACTGCACTTGTTGTGTAATGAAGTTGATAAGCCGTTCCGTGTCAACAAACCTATCTTCACTATTCATTACAACAATAATAAATGTATGGCCGTTAACGATCGTTGATGTCACCAACACTTCTCCTGCTCCTTCTGTTGTTCCTGTTTTGATACCTGTTACCCCATCAATTCCCAACAACTTATTCAAATTGGATAAAGGATATTGTTGCAATTGGGATAGTGTAGTAATGATTCTTTGTTTGGTTCCAGTTACCGTCGTAAATCGTTTATTTTGTGTTGCAATTGAAGCAAGACGTGCCATATCGGTAACTGTTGTATAATCGCCATCATCATCAAGACCATCCGGATCGGAAAAATGAGTATTCAAGAGATGTAATGCTTTTGCTTCTGCATTCATCTTGGCAACGAAAGCAGTGTGTCCTCCAGGATAATTATCTGCGATAGCAACTGCTGCATCATTGGCTGAAGGAAGAAGCATAGCATATAACAAATCTTCAAAATGAAACTGTTCACCGGGGACAAATCCAAGAGTTGTTCCTTCAACATACGGAGTCTTTATCGTAAGAATTGAGTTGGGTTGAAAATATTCCAGCGCTACGAGAGCAGTCATTATTTTTGTTGTTGATGCCATAGAGAACCTCAGTTCTGGATTTTTTGAAAAAAGAACTACCTGTGAATCACGATCGGTAATAATTGCCGCTTTTGCAGAAATATTAAGAAGTGGTACCGCCTGATCGATTGTAGTAATGACAGGATAAGGATATAGTTCTGTTTCTGTAGGGAAAGGTGCCAACTGATTCTTTGTTATTTCATCTGTGAGACGCTGATTGATTGTATGCAATGAGAGAAAAATAAAATACAAGGTGACTGGGATAAGAAGCAATAAAAGATTATTCCCTACATTCTTAAATTGTACGTTTTTAACTACCTGGAGAAACTGCTTAACCCTTACCGTTACTTCTTTTTTTTCCTGTGGCGAACTAACACCAGGTTTAATTGTTTTCTTGAGAAACCTCTTTACTTTTTTCTTCAAATTTTGAGAATCTTTCATCAACGCGCTCCATATCCCGTGGGAAGAGTGATGCTTCCCGGATATTTGCAAGCTCCAGTACTTTCATTGTAAGTCTTTCTAATCCAAATGAAAACCCTCCTTCTGGTGGCATCCCATATTTAAAGGCCTGAAGATACATGGTAAAGTTGTCTGGACTCATCCCACGGTCCTTAATCGCATCAACCAACTTATCATATTCGTGGATACGCTGAGAACCACTTAAGATTTCAACACCGCGGAATAATAAGTCGTAAGACAAACTGTATTCTGGATCTTCTGGATCAGGCATTGTGTAGAAAGCACGTTTCTTTGTTGGAAAATGAGTGATGGTTACTAAATCGCTGCCGTGTTTCTCTTTGGACCATTTACATAGATCAACTTCATCCTGTGGTGTCAAATCTTTTTCTTGTCTATTATCACGACCAAATTCTTTGTAGATAATTTCTTGGGCCTCCCGAAGTTTAAGTCGTGGAATTTTACCAAATGCGATTGGTTCTAAGCCGTTATTCTCAAAAACGTCTTTACAGGTCTCCTGTGCATATTTTAGTGTCTCTACACCAACTTTCTCTAAAAGATCTAATAAATCCTCAAAACCGACAAATCCAAATTCACAATCCATCTGGGTTGTTTCTGAAAGATGACGGGTGGTAACGGATGGCTCCGCACGATATGCGTGAGCGATAGTAAAAACACGATCCAAAACAGGAACGAGCATTTGTTTGTAAAGTTGTGGACTTTGCGTCATAAATGCGTTATGTCCATAATAATCAACCATAAAGACCTCAGCTCCCCCTTCGGTACTACTTGCGGCAATTGTCGGGACAACAATTTCTGTACAGCCAAGTTCACGGCTTATTTTTCGGAATCCTTCAAGAATTGCAGCCTGAACATCAAAAATTTGTTTTACTTTATTATGGCGAAGTGTCAATGAACGGTAATCAAGAAGTGTTGGTAATTCAAGATGCAGATTTTCGCCACCCATATCAAATGGCAATGTTTCTGCTTTGGAAAGCACAATAATTTTTTGTGCTGCAAGTTCGACAGTTCCGCTTTTAATTTTGGGGTTTATTAATTTTTCAGGACGGGATTTCACTGTTCCATGTACCTCTACAACGTCTTCTGGTCGAAGTTCGAATGCAATTTTATGTGCCTCTTCAGAAACAGATGGGATGACGACAATTTGCAATAAACCTGATGCGTCACGAAGATCAAAAAAGATCAATTTTCCATGATCACGACGGACATGCACAAATCCTTTCACAACCACTTCTTGGTCGACATGGGAAGGTGTATCTTTTGTTAAAATTCTCATAATTATATAACCACAATTTTACACTGCTTTACATCTTATGACAATAGCAAGTCATGGTAAACAAAATATTAAAACATCTGATCAATGATCTAGATCGAATTAACCGTTTGGATTGACAAAACAAGCAAAACTCTATTATAATAAGGTTAATAATCATGACTTTCTCACGCAAGCTTATTCTTAACATTATTCTTCCTGTCGTTGTGCAGGGAGTGCGGTAATGGAATAAAAACAAGTAATCCAAACCAATCTCCCACAAAGACGGGAGATTTTTTTTAAAAAATTTATGGGCAATAGAGTAGAAACACAACATAGGATACCTGAAGCAAGAACGGCTCCAGGAACCAGTGGTATTGATAGTCCCCGAAATGGACGACATCAACCAATGGTCGATATAAATATGTTCACCCCCGATAACTTATTATCAAGAGGTGACTTGTTACATCGATATTTTGGCCGGGAGGGTTATCTATTGGTGAAAAAATTCCAAAAAGGAACGGACTTATTGGATCCTGATATCAAGGACCTTAGGAGTGCTGCAGACAGACATTTCTTTG
>CAYMJR010000033.1:0-6843 GCA_964391315.1 uncultured Gammaproteobacteria bacterium
TCAATGTTCTTGGAAGAACAACACTCAATGATCTTGGTGTTACCGGCAACATCACAGATGGTGTTATGACAATCAATGGTTTGGATCAAGATGGTCTTGCAAGTATCAATACTGTCGGTGATTTGAAGTTGCAAGATAAAGGTGCTGGTGGCATCAATATTCTTAACGGCAAAATCACAATCGACAGGCAAGGTAAGATGGCTGTCAAGGGCACACTTACTGCCAAGAAGATTGATATTGATACAACAGATACGCTGAGTGCATCTCTTGGTACAATCAATATTCCTGCTGGAGCAACACAAATCACTGCAACAACTAGTGCGTTGACCAACAACTCACGAATCTTTGCAACACCACAAGATGTTCCAGTTGCATTATCAACCAAGAAGACAGGTATCCGCAGCTTTATCATCAAAATTGCTGCACCTCAGGCCGAGGACCTTAAAGTCAACTGGTGGATCGTCAACTAAACTGGCTTGCCACACGAAGCAGATCACCACAAAGTATTCTTTTCGACAAACAAACACCCATTTAGAACTTCTTGTAAGTGATACATAAATAATGTCTATTTTCCTATTACAATATTCGCTCCATATAGATCGATAATAGACATTTCTTCTTGATTAACAGCATCTACATCTCTAAAAATATTTGTGTTTACAAAAAGATCGTCATGAGTCTCGATAAAAACTTTCGTAGAATGTGCCAACTCGGTCGGAGAACCCTAAATTTCACTGTTGAAAACCTTTTGGTTAACTTATAATCAATTAGTATAACCAACTATCTCTGGGGTGTAACAAGGATATTTTTGACTAAAAAAGATTGATAAAAATTAACAACAGCTAGCAATAAGAAAGAATCATTATTTTCCACTTTCGATACTGTTTTTTCCATAGAGTGCACCGGTAAGATTTGGATCTATTTGTAGTGCTTTATTATAGTAATAAAGCGCGTTAATTTTATCATTTTCCAATGCGTACATTGATGCAATATTACTATATATCTGTGGATTCTGTGTATCAAATGTTATTATATCCTTAAACATTTCTATACATTTATTAAAATCTCTTAATGTATAATAATCCATCGCTAACTCTAAAAGACTATTTACGTCCTTCGCTTGTGTAAATGTTTTCGTGTGTGACTCTAACATTTTTATTTCTTGTATCGCAGCTATTTCTTTTTGTATGTTAGGAGTATTAATAAGAGAATTAGCTATAGTTAACATATTGAGACCCTCATCATATTTTCCCAAGTTTACTAATGCAAAACTTGTAGCTTGTAACGCCTGCGTATAAGTTTGAATATCTTCAAGGCGTTGAACACTATTTAAATTATTTATACTACTATCTGTATAATTAATATTACTAAGCATATCCTCACTTTTTTTGATACTTACATAGGTATTAGTTTGAGAACTGCCTACTTTCCACCAAAGACCATAAGGAGTAAGTTTATTTGCAAATTCAGTATTTGTAATAAATTTTCCATTCTCGTAAACACCCTGCCAGATAAAAACTGACCTTTGGGGATTTTTCGCAATAATATCTAAAACTGCTTGAGACGTAGGGTCAGTTATTTTATTTAAAGAAGCATCTTGTGTGTCTTGCGAATGAGAAAATATTTCGGGATGATATCTTTTATAATCGGTATTAATATTATTTGGCAAATATAAAAGCGTTATATTTTTATACTTATTGAAAGTTATTTGTTCATACCATGCTTCAAAAAAATTTTGATTTGTTATTGTTATGGCAATTGCATTATTCGGTAATTCGGAAAGTGAATCATTTATCATCCGCTGTGAGAAATAATTATTTTGGTAATTATGCTGCGGGAAATTAACCAATAACTGGATCATAATAATTATAAGAAGTATTCCGGGCAATATATATTTACGCGCTGTCGCATCTTTTATTTTTCCCAAACCTATTCCTAATAAAAGAATTACTATAGTGAATGAAGAGAGATAGAATTTATTAAATTGAAAATTAATACCAACCTTAGGATTAATACTCGACAAAGAAAATGTATTAAATCCTGCAAGAAGGATAAAAGAAATTATAAGAAATAATACTAAACTGTTTTTATAAAGCTTAGTCCTTATAATTGTATATCCAGCAATAACTGGCAAAATAAAACCAAACTGTATAAACATCGTTTTATTATATGCCCAGAGCTGTAAAAATAAGTTTGAAATACTAAATGTTAATTGTTGTGTTTGTATTAAAAACATTCCCCCAAATTCTTTTCTGGTGAGATACTGATAAAAATTACTGAGTGTAGTAACATGCCCCCAATCAATAAGTGGTTGTTGTTGCATCCGCAAAAACAACAATACAATAAAAATAAGCAATCCTATAAAATATACAGAACACCCCTGAATAAGTAATTTCATGGATTTCCCTTCCGCTTTTTTCCAGTACAAAATTAGTGCAGGAAATAAAATGGCACTATTGGGGAAATGAGATGTTAATAGACCAAGAAAAAGAAAAGATAAAGAGAATCTCTTTATGATAACCGCGTATAAAGTTAAGCTCAGGAGAAACGTTCCAAAAGTAAAAACGTCAGCACTATTAGCAAATTCCCACATGCCTGATGTAAATGCATAGACAAGTACTACTAAAAAAGAAATTCTTTTATTCACATCCATTTTTATTAATGAGAGATATAATACCAAGAGTGTCCCTGATGCATAGAATGCTGATAAAAGATTTACTTTATAGATTAAGGTTCCGTAAGGAAATAAAATAGTAAACAATTTTCCCAACAAAATATATAAGAAGAAACCAGTTGGATGACAAATCCCGACCGTCTGAATACAAAGTGCAAATTCCGCACCATCAGGAGGCAAATATGTGGGAGCAAGGGTAATTAAATATATTGTAAAAGAAATGATAAATATTATTATCGGAATGAAGAATGATGATTGATAAATACTAATGAGTACCTTTCTTATATATAGATTACTGATCATTTAATTAAACGATAATATATTTTACAAAAAATAGCAATTAATTTTAAATATTTCAAATCTGATCTTTTCAGTCATCTCTATTTTGTGAATTTCCAATAAGCCACCAGAACTGCAGCAATCCGACAACACTTGCCGGATTAAATGAAAGTACAGTCAGAATTCCCAAAAGTAGGATAATATTTCTTTGATTATTTTGTCTGATCGACCGCTGCAATGTGGTAATAACAAAAATAAGAAGTACAGCAAGACCAACGATCCCTCCTTGTACCCACCAATCGATAAACACATTATGACTGCTGTCAACATAATAACCCCGAATCCGAAGATGCTTATCGACTGCTGCATTATGCAAAAGTAGCTCTGTGTTGCCAAATCCTCCTCCAATAAGTGGATTTTTCAATCCTGCATTTATTCCAGCAGTCCAGACTTCAAGACGATTTTCATAAAGAATATCTTTTTGAAACCATGTCAAAGAATACGATGCAACCAATAAACAACAACAAATAATGACTGTTTGTTTGAGATTTTTTTTCCACCAAAAAAGAAATAAAAAAATAGCCTGAATTGCAAAACCAATTATCGCTGATCTTGAATTTGTAAGATAAAAAACTATACCAATGCAAATTGTTGCGAGAAAAAAAATAAGGATTTTCCACCAAGAATTTTTTTCAAGTGAAAACCACAAAAATGGCCAGAGAAAAAGCATAAATGCTGCCGTTGCATTTGGCTCTCCCATTACACCTACATATCTTTGACTTTCATTCAATGGTAAAAAAATCGTTGCAACAACCTGAGCTATAAGAAGAATAAAAATGACAAACCAAGGTATTTTTTTTAGCGATGATAAAAATGAAAAATAGGAAAACAATAAGAGCATCCATAAAAGAAAAATCCCCTGCATTCGGAATGCATTTCCAAAAAACGAGATCGATGTTTTGAAAAAAATAAGATCGATTACGGTAAGGGAAAAAACCGTGCACAATAAAAAAACAAACAGATTTTTTCTGGAGAATATTTTTGGATTTTTAAATAATGTGATAAGCAAGACGACAATAATTAATGCTTCCGCAACAATAACTTTGGGATTCTCAAATTGGGTAGTACCAAATGGTGCGATGATAAACGAAAGTAAAAAGAGGAGAAAGAAAAAAATAAATGGGATCACAAACTATTTATTAGTGATGACCTTCTCCAAGATTGTCATCATCACGATCGTGTCCTTTACCGTGATCATCATTATCATGGTGATTATCTTTGTCTTTGTGGAAAAACTTGAAAAAGTCAAAATGACAATGATTCTTATCTCCGAAGCCCCATCCTGGTTTGCATGTTGTTGGTGAGGTAATCGGACTGGTGACAGGACTGGTCAGTGGATGCTTATTGTGGTGAGCACTAACGCTTGTTACTTGCAATGCAACTGTCATGAGAAGAATTCCTGCAATAAAAGATCCAAATACTTTTCCTAACATATTAATTCTAGAGTAACAGAACTTCTAGAGTCTGTCAACAATTTTTAAGGTTTATGTCATAGTTCTGTCAGACTTCTTACTTTTTCCTTACACGTCAGGTATGATAACTTTAATTACTTAATAAATCTTTTCTAGTCAATTTTCCTCCCCCAATCTTTTTCATAATAGTATTGCCAACGTCAACAGCTTGAATAGGACTTGCTGTATACATCAATGTTTGAAACATCACATAATTATCCTCATAAAAGTTATCACCATAATCACGATCTATTGCAGCTGCAAGCGCTGTTTCATTTTTCGTAAAATACAAATCTGCCAATTCACTATCGGTATACATTTTTGTCATCTCATGAAATATTCTTACTTGCAGTGGATACCCAATATTAGTATCTAGAGAAAAACTTTGTTTAATAATGTTGCGGGCAAAATATTCAGTCAATGCTTCTTCAAAAAATGAATTGGTAAACCGGTCTTTATTCGAAATAAAACTCGCATAATGTAAATATTCATGCACAAGAATTTCAAAATAATCGATCAATGATAGTGATCCCTGCCCGATACTTACCATATTTGCTGCGGAATTGACTGACGGATTATAAATAATTTGTATAGTATTCGGTTCGCGGAAAACTCCCAATTCATTTGGTACATGATTCGTCTCTTGCTCAATTCTCTTTTTTTGTGAAGTAAAATAAGTTTGATAATCTTGATATTCTGAAAGCAATTCTTTGATCGATCGTTCTTGTCTTGGATTTTCTTTGAGAGAAGCAGAGAGACTACTCACCATTCCTTGAATGGTATCAAGTTCAAGATTGATACTTGCAAGTTGTTCATTTTCATCTTCCAATCGATATTTTGCAAACATTTCTTTAGTCATAAATGACAACTTTGGATAGAATTTTATATCTCGTGTTGGGAAATATTGCTTAACCAAAAGATATGCAATCACAGGACTCAATGTCTCCAATTGTGATTGATCTGCCTTTGTGATAATCAACGTTCCATCAAGAAGCATCATTGACGGAGTATCTGATTGCACAGGAAAAATAACTGATTGCGGTATTGCAGAAAGTAAATATTTTCCATAAAAATTATCTTCACCGCTTGTTGTTTTCGCTAATGCAACAAGTGGTGTTTGTTCTGTAGAATCAGCAATTACTATTTTTGAATTCCGGTAATCTCCTCCCAATCGTTCTGCAATTGTCTTAGTATCACTCACAACTCCAAGAAGTCCTGGCTTACTATTTAATATGATTGAAAAAATTGTCAGATGTAAAAAAGCAATAACCCATAGAAGAACAAATGATGAGAGTATTCCTCCGACAAGAACAAATAGTGTTTGTGTTAAAGAATAGACAATAATTTTAATGGGTGAATGTCTTTTATCAAAGCTTGATCGAGAAAAAATCACTACTAAAACAATCACTCCTATAAGGAAAAAAATAAAATAGCTGGAAATAAATGAATATTGTGTCAGACCATAAATAATAATGGTCGGATCAGTTAGTTGTGGTACTACTGGTGAAAAAAAAGCGCTTGAAAGGAAAAGCAATGTGACAAGACCAAAAAGAATCCACATAAATAATAACTGTAGTATACTGGTTTCTATGACAAAGAAAAAGCGGATGTATATAAAAACAGCAAAAGTAAAAAAATCTCTTATTCAAGAAAGAAAAGATATGAAAAAAGATTTTTTTGAATTACTCAGACGTGCAATTACTCAACCGAAAACCTAAATTATTCTGTTGTTTCTTTTTTCTCAACAACCTTAAGTTCCAATCGATTAAAGAATGTCCACTTGAGAAGATTATTTTCAACTGGTGCTGTTAATAGATCTCCATTATTTTGTTCCATAAGTTTTTTTAAACTTGAAAACATCCTCCATGCTGTTTTATAAGTAACTCCCAGTTCTCGTTGTAAATCGCGAATTGAAATATCTGCTCTTGTGTAAGTCATCAAATATATTGCATAAAACCAGAGACGAAGAGGTGTTGTTGTTTTTTCAAAAATAGTATTTACAAGCGGATAGATTTGTTTTCGGCAAAATTTACAAGTATATGCATTTCTATTCTTAATTTTATAATGTATTGTTATCCTTTTGCAGAAATCACAATAGACTCCATTGGGAAATCGTAATCTTTTGATTTCTTCAAGACATAAATCGTCAGTAGGAAATATTTTAATAAATTCAGAAAATGAAAATTCATATTTCTTATTTCTCATTTTTTTATCTCTCATTTTAGATTAATAAATCTATTTACGTGTTGTCAAGGGATAGTATGAAATATTACCTATTGACGAGTGATTTTATTTTTGAGTACACTAGTACTAATCAAAAATTAAATTGAATTTATTTATGAAACATCAAGTTTCTACTTATCTTGATAACGCGATTAC
>CAYMJR010000034.1:0-6559 GCA_964391315.1 uncultured Gammaproteobacteria bacterium
CCTGAAGTATCTTCTTGTGGGCCACCTGGTGCCTGCATAACACCATCAAGAGAGACAAAAGTGAGAACGATAATCTTTCTCATATTAACAATATCTTAACAAGATTTCTAGAAATAGACAACGGCAACAGTAGAAGATTATTTACTCTCGATAAAAAAATTAGAAAGATCTTGTGTTTTTGGATCGGCTACCATTCCAAGAAGCGGTGAAAGACCAAATATTTCTTCAATTGTTTTGACCAATGATGTATGGGAATATGAAATAGTATTACTATAATTTTTCTTCACAAACGGTGACGCAATAATCATCCCGATTGGATTATTAGGATTCTCGTCATTTTCCTTCCCTTCGTCCCAGGTGATGAAAAGTACTCCATCTTTCTGAAATATTTTTGATTGTTGAATCATTGGGACTATAGTTGCAAGCCAGCTGTCTGCCTGGGCAATAGTACCATCATGCATATCATGTTGAAGATTGGGAGTTATGAAAGTGTAACTTGCTATATTTCCTGTCTCAAGATCGTGCTGTAGTTCGGTAAGAGGTCGAATATGTTGTTTGCAATACTCATTGTTTTCACTTGGTGGATTACCTGATACATCCTGGAAAAAGACAAAAGGATTGTGTTTAGGTGCATAGTTGTTTTCTGTACTAATTGGACAATTTGTTCCTGAAATATCTTCTTGATACGATTTCCAGGTAAGTTTCTTCTGGTCAAGAAGGTATGTCAGATGATCGTGGGAATTGGACGAATTTCCAGCCCCTGGCGGATTATCAGACAAAAATGTGTGGTCTGCAAAGGCAATTTTTCCTGCCTCAAGGAGAATATAATTGGGTTCGCTTGGGTGAAGTGCATTAATATTTTGTGGAACATTATGGTAGTTTGCTGCAAAGGCTTCGTGGGGAAGAAGTGTTGAATTAATATATGGCGCATCAGCATTTTTATAAATCTCGCTCCAATCATGGTTTTCTTCTACGATGACAAAAACATGGTGAATCCGTGAAAGTGGAGAGGTAGTTTTTGTTTTTTGAAAAGGAAGCTGCAGGTTAGTTTGCTTAAGAGCTATGGCAATATCATAATCAGTATAGTGATGATACAGGAAAGTGCCTGCACCAATTAGAACAAGAACGAGGATAAGAATTATTAAAAGGATTTTTTTCACAAAGCTTATTATAACAGGTGTGTTAGCGGCGTTCCTCTGCTTTATCAATATCTGATCCTAGATCAAGTTCTTGTGGGTGTTCTTCTTCGTCGTCTTTGTTTAATTGCTCCCCGACTTCTTGTGCATTGGCAAGCGTATCATCATCTGATTCCGGATCCGGTGTCGTACCACTGACTGACTGTTCGCCTTGATTGGATGGGTGTCTGTAGGGAGCCTGTGAGGTATTTGCTTCAGTATCTTTTTTATCTTCCGGTGGCGGTTCTAGTTGCTCAAATGATACCTCTCTGTCATGGTCAGATGGTTCGCTTGCGATATCCTCAAGTCTATCGCGTCCGGCTGTTGAAAGATCACTTTTGGAAGGTGTCGGCTTGACTGCTTGGTCTTCATTTTCCAAAATACCCCCCGGTAAATGCGTTTTATTTTCATCTTTTGCCCGATCGTCAGGTGTGCGACTGGTCTTTTCTGCTTTTCCTGTTGTGATACCTGTCATTCCTGTTGTGTCACCTACGAAATCTTCTCCGCTTCGAGTCGGGTCAAGAGGATGCAGTGGTTTTTGTTGCTTTTTTTTCTTTTTATCATCCTTTGACATACTGCCACCTTATACAGGGCATTTAAGAGTGAAAACTAAATTGCGTAAGAAACGATTAAGTATGTCTGTTATACTGGACAATATGCGCGATTCGAGAATGCCATTTATTTTGGTCACTATGTTCCTCAATTTTTTGGGATTTAGTATTATCATTCCGATTCTTCCCTTCCTCGTTCAAAAATACGTCCCAGATGCCAACCAGATAGCGTTGTATGTCGGTTTTCTCCTTTCCGCCTATGCTTTGTGTCAATTTTTTGCAGCACCGGGTCTCGGGGCTTTGAGTGACAGATATGGACGCAAACCAATTTTGCTTCTTAGTCTTATCGGCTCTGTCGTCGGATATCTTTTTATGGGATTTGCTGGAGCTTTGTGGGTTTTGTTCGTCGGTCGCGTCATTGATGGGCTGACAGGAGGCAATATCAGTACTGTCTTTGCATATGTTGCAGATATCACACAACCACAGGACCGCGGCAAATATTACGGTTTACTAGGCGCTGCTGGTGGTTTCGGCTTTATGGTAGGACCGGCGCTCGGCGGAGTATTAGCGCATATCAGCATTGTCACTCCCCTTTTTGTCGCTGCTGGAATAACGTTTCTCAATGTTCTCTGGGGGTATTTTTATCTGCCAGAAAGTCTCCACAAAGATCATAAGATAGAGAAAGTCGATCTTCTCCATCTCAATCCTTTTGCACAATTCAGTCATATTTTCTCAATTCATGTCTTACGACGGATTTTTCTCTCCGGATTTCTTTTTTTCTTTGCAATCAATGCGATGTATGGGAACGCGGCTGTATTTCTGAAAGATGTTTTTGTCTGGAATCCGGAACAAATCGGTCTTCTGCTTTTTGGAGTGGGAGTGCTTGATATTATTTCGCAAGGATTTTTGGTCCGCAAACTGCTTCCTATCTTTGGAGAGCTGAAAGTTGCGACAGTAGGACTTATCCTTTGTGTGATCGGATTTGCAGTCGCCGGAAGTACTGCAATTTTTACTGTTCCTCTGATTTTGTTAGTGGGAGTAATTCTTCTTAACATTGGCGATGGTCTGTATGAGCCCTCAGTAAGCGGGATGATCTCTTCATCAGTTGGTCCAAAGATGCAGGGACGCGTACAAGGTGCCAATCAAGGGATGCAGTCTGTCGCACGGGTCATCGGGCCACTTTTTGCAGCATGGGCATATCAGTACTGGCATGGTCTCCCCTACGCTCTCGAATCAGCTCTGACAATTCTGGGAGTGAGTGTCCTTATCGCGTCCTACCCCATCATCTCCTCAGCCATGGCAAGACAGGAAGAAACGGTTTAATCTTTTGCATGAGGTGCTACAATAAAAGTATATGAAAATTATGAGTTCTGCATTTCAACATCAGCAAACAATCCCCGATAGATATACCTGTAAAGGTGACGATGTGAATCCTCCACTCCAATTCTTGGAAGTTCCTGACAATGCACAGAGTTTGGTTTTGATCGTCGATGATCCGGATGCACCAGGCGGTACATGGGATCACTGGGTTGTTTTTAATATCGAACCGAGGACCTTGGGGGTAGAAGAAAATAGCATGCTTTCAAGCGGTACAGAAGGTAAGAATAGTTGGGGCAACAGAAGTTATGGCGGCCCCTGTCCTCCATCCGGAACACACCGGTATTTTTTCAAACTCTATGCACTAGATAAGCTGTTGGATATTAATGATGCTTCAGACAAGAAAGCGGTTGAGAAAGCAATGCAGGGACATATTATTGATACAGCAGAACTCATCGGTTTGGTAAGTAAATAACTTGAGAATTATCTCGGTCCTGCATTTTTAATTGCTGCTCCAATTGTTGTAAATTTCTTAAAGTTTTCCTGAAAAAGCATTGCCAATTCTTTTGCTTTTTTGTCATAAGCTTCTTTATCTTTCCAGAGACCGCGAGGATTGAATAAGGTCTTATCCACTCCCGGTACTTTGAGAGGCACATCAAGATTGAATATCTTATCTTTTCTAAATTGTTGTTTGTCCAGTCTGTCTTCTAAAATTGCAGAGATGATTGCCCGTGTATCTTTGATGCTGATTCGTTGTCCCACTCCATACGGTCCGCCTGACCAGCCTGTGTTAACAAGATAAACCTGGCTTTTATATTTGGTAATATATTGCTTGAAAAGTTTCGCATAGACATCAGGCTTAAGCGGCATAAAGGGTGCGCCAAAATAGGCAGAAAAGGTAGTTTTTGGCTCGATGACTCCCCTTTCGGTTCCTGCAAGTTTGGAGGTATAACCAGATAAGAAATGATAGATTGCACCATTGGTCGAAAGACGCGCAACCGGCGGAAGGACTCCTGATGCATCGGCTGTTAATAGAATAATATATTTTGGATGACCTGCTCTACCATTTTTGACCGTGTTTTTAACAAATTCCAACGGATACGCGACCCTCGTATTCTCCGTAAATCGCTTGTCATCAAAATCAAATTCGCCATTTGGCTTAATAACTGCATTTTCAATAAGCACACCCTTACGGATCGCTTTCCAAATAAGTGGTTCTTGTTCTTTACGAAGATGAATTAATTTTGCATAACAACCTCCTTCAAAATTAAATAAGCCATTCTTCGTCCACCCATGCTCATCATCACCCACAAGCAAACGGTCAGGATCGGCAGAGAGCGTTGTTTTGCCTGTTCCCGAGAGGCCAAAAAAGAGAGCTGCATCACCTTTTTTGCCGACATTGACAGAAGAATGCATTGGGAGCGCACCTTTCTGAGGTAACAGATAATTGAGAACACTAAATACAGATTTTTTAATTTCTCCTGCATATTTTGTTCCACCGATAAGAACAATATTTTTGGTCAGGTTGAGAACGATAAAGACTTCGGAGTTTGTACCATCTGTTTTGGGATTTGCAAGACAATTGGGTGCACAGATAACTGTCAGCGCAGGGCTATGTTGCTTCAATTCACTTTCTGTTGGACGGCGAAGCAAATGGCGGATAAAAAGCGATTGATAGGCATATTCTGAAATAACACGGACATGAATCTGATGCTCTTCATCTGCTCCGGCAAAGCCATCGAACACATAGAGATCGTTTTTCGTTGATAAATATTTTCCCATTTTTTTATGGAGTTTTTCAAAATGCTCTTCGCTTATGGGTGCATTGATCTTACCCCAGTCAATCTGCATATGAACTTCTTTGGTATCAACGATAAATTTATCTTTTGGTGAGCGGCCGGTATATTTGCCTGTGTAAACAACAGCAGCGTTTTTTTTACTTAAGACGACTTCTTTATTCTTTACTGCATGTTTGAGAAGGTCATCAATGGAGAGATTGCGGTGGATAGGTTTGTGAGTCTGAATGTGATGCTGTGATAAATCTGCCTGCATTCGTATTACTACTATACCAAACGAAGAAGAACAAAACATGACATTTTCCAAGACAAAACGCTGACCACTAGTCATTCTCGCTCAAAACCGTTTTGTCACGTTCTAGATTACCTCTTGTTTATTCATATAAAGTCTGATAATTTAAACTCATCATGAATACAGTTGTTTGGGTCGAATCTTCAATCCTTTCTCATTTCATGACCGAAGCCTTTGTCAGTTTAGGAGTGCCACGAAATGAAGCAGCATTTTGTGCAGAGGTGATTATCGAAGCTGATAAACGAGGTATTGAGTCACACGGAATCGGAAGATTTAAAAGCTACTATTACGATAGGGTCAAAAGCGGCATCCAGTCGGCAAAAACATCCGTGGAAATAGTCAGAGAGACACCAACGACAGCTGTCATTGATGGACATAACGGTATGGGTCATATCGTAGCCAAGAAATCCATGGAGCTTGCTATTAAAAAAGCAAAAAAAGTCGGTATGGGTATGGTTACCGTTCGTAACTCAACACATTACGGTATTGCAGCACATTACACTAATATGGCGCTTCCGTACGATATGATAGGTATCTCTGGAACAAATACCAGGCCAGGGGTTGCACCGACTTTTGGTGTGGAGAATGTGATTGGTACCAATCCTCTCTCCTTTTCCATGCCGACAGATGAAGGCGTTCCTTTTGTCATGGATGCTTCAACAGCTGTTGCACAACTGGGAAAAATTTCTGCATTTTCCCGAGGGCATAAATCGCTTCCGGAGGGATGGGTGATCGATCGTAAAGGGAAAACATGTACTGATCCGCATCTGGCACATGAAGGACTGACGCATGGGACGATGGCGCTTGTTCCGCTTGGAGGTATCGGCGAAGAGGGATCAGGGCATAAAGGTTATGGTTTTGCAACGGTTGTCGAGATCCTTTCCGCTGCATTATCAGGAGGCAGTTTCTTGAGCATGCTTTCGGGTATAAAGGACGGAAAGAAAGTACCGATTCCTGTCAGTCATTTTTTTCTGGCAATTGATATCAAGGCATTTATTGAACCTTCTGATTTTAAAAAAATTACCGGCGATATTTTACGCACCCTTCGTTTTTCAAAGAAAATGCCAGGACATAACCGGATTTACACTGCGGGTGAAAAAGAGTATGAAATGTATAAAAAACGGGAAAAAACCGGTATTCCAGTCCGCCGGGCAACACAGCATGAACTCTTGGATATTCAAGCTGAAGCTAAGTTACATGCTTATCATTTCCCTTTTACTGAATAATGTTGTGCTACAGGTGGTAATTTCCCCTCGATTTTAGTAAAATTAAACCTACAAAACTCTGTCGAGTCGTCTAACGGTAGGACAACAGACTTTGGATCTGTTTATTCTGGTTCGAATCCAGGCTCGACAACTAAGTAATAAATCCTTAGTAGCGTATCAAAAACGGCAGTTGAAAATTAAAAAAAGGTTGGTAAATCAAGCT
>CAYMJR010000035.1:0-5822 GCA_964391315.1 uncultured Gammaproteobacteria bacterium
CTTGATCCTGATGGGTGGACTATTCGGACTGAGGATGGGGCACTCGCAGGGCTTTACGAGAGAACAATTGCAATAACCAAAGATGGACCACTGATGATAACAAAGTAGGAAATTAGATTTTACTGATTAGTCTAAGAGTAGATTTCCCCATAAAAAGATATTCCAATCAAAGTGATAAAAACTAGAGCTAAACTGGTTCGAATCCAGGCTTATCAGCAATAAATTTTAATCTTAATTGTCTTAATCTTGACATAAACCAAATAAGTATTTACAATGTAATTACATATGACAACTACAATTATTTCAATTGGAAATTCTAAGGGTATTCGTATTCCAAAAGTGTTGCTTGAAGAAAGCGGACTAGAGAAGGAAGTGGAATTAGAAGTTAAAAAAGGCGAAATTAGAATTATTCCCGCAAAAAAAAATAATATAAAAGACACGTTATTACTATCCGAGAAATCATTAGAAACAGATTGGGATAGACCCGAAGAGGATGATGCATGGAAAAGTTTACAGTAGGAAGTGTTGTATTAGTTGCATTTCCTTTCTCCAATTTAAAAGGAAAAAAGATCAGACCAGCTCTCGTTTTAGCACATGTTGAGTTTAATAATTTAATTTTATGTCAAATTACCTCGAAACCATATTCAAGTAAAACTGCAATTCGGATTGAATCGACAGATTTTTCAAAGGGCGGACTGCCTGTTGTGAGTTATGTAAGGCCTGATAAGCTCTTCACCGCAGACACTTCTATTATTGAAAGTACTGCAGGTAATTTAACAACTAAGGTTAATAAAATTATTCTCCAAAAAGTACAAGCATTATTTAAATAAAATAATAATATTCCCCGCATTAGCTATTTTTGTTCATAAAAGATTCTCAGATCGTCTAGGAATAAAGGTTAAGCAATATGCTCAAATTTAGTTCCGGTTAACTCATTAAAAACAATAGTATGGATTTTATCGTCCCCCAATCTTATTGAAAATAATATTTTGTAAAAAGTTTTATTAGAAATTTTCATTCTTTTTCACCTCCTTTCCCAACAAAAAAGTCGCCACTTGCGGCGACCTGTATCGTTTGCTCGGATTCCCGAGTAATTATAATATTATTCCTTTTTTATAAATTGTCAAATTTAATTACTATCATCTAGTTGAATAAAACAAAGCAAAAGGTAAATATTGGATATTTGACGAATTAAGCTCAAGAAACAATATAAAAAAGACTAAAGTTTTACTCTTCATATACGAATACCCCTTTCATATTTTTTGTCCCAGCTATCTGGGACAATTTTTAAAGTAAAATAGCCTTGTTTATCGTTTCTAAATGTAGTATTATCCCTTTAAAATATATGATTAGGAACCTTATATCTAATTAATCATACATGGAGAAGAAAGAAAGATAAGTAGACGAATATAACAATAAGAGAAATAATAAGAGTAAGTAGTAAAAGTAAAATACAAGGATATAAAAATAAAAAAAGGAAATACAGTAAAGAAGATAAACAATAATAAATACGTAATGGCAAAGAAAGAAATAACAAAAAAACAAAAACTAATCCTCCTATTAATCTATACATTCAGATTTATTAACAGTAAACAGATACAAGAATTTTTAAATCATAAAGATCACAGACGAATAAATAGTTGGTTAAAAGATTTAGTAACAAAAGAATATATTACCCGAGATTTTAAGTTTGTGTATGGAACACTAACAAAGCCTGCTGTTTTTTCCCTATCTATAAAAGGGAGAAAATATATACGAGAAGAATTCACCTATCATTTTCCAAAGTATCTAAAAAGAATCGCAAGAGATACGAAAGCATCCAAGTCACTTAAGATCCGTTGTCAACTTATTGCTGATTGGTATCTCATGTTTTTTTCTCCTCGACTTGAGAAAGGACTGTGGACAGATAGAGAAGAAAAAAAGGGGCAAAAAGAAAATACAGGGATTGGCATAATTGACAGCCTTCTTCATGCCCTCACAACAGAGAGAGAAGAAAAATCATTGCAACAAAACATAGTATACTTTTTTACTCCTTCGTTTTTCCCTGATTTTATTCTTCTTCAAAAACTCAAACCAGATGGGTATATGAAACTAAGAAATGAAGACGGTACCTATCACGGATTGCTCTTTGTTATCGATTCGTATATACCCGAGTTTCTTCTTAGACACACCATTAAACGTATTTTTGACACGCTCGATGAAGAGCGTTGGGAGGATGATACTATGTATGAGTTAGATCTGTACTTTTTGTGTCCGAATAATAAGATTAGTATCTATCTAAAAAAATTCTTCACACAATATCTCCAAAATTATTATTCTAAAACGCCACTTCGTGTGCGTTCTACAACAAGGGATCTGCTCTATGCAAGAAAAAATGGTAAAGCTAACAAAACTGGCTGGGAAATATCGTCATCAGATGGTGTATAATGATAACAAGAAAGCGATCTATCTAAACGTAAAAATTTAGGGTTATGTGGGTTTAGGCTTACGATTTGATAAAAAGCGAAAAGCTTATCCACTAAACGTAAACAGCAATCTCTAAAGCTTGTTGCTCTTTTGTGCGTAGTTTGTTATAATACTCCAATGGCTCATCAAGGCTCTTTTGAGAAGGATGGCGTCGTACTAGAAGCGCTGCCAAATACGCTCTTTCGGGTAAAACTCGATGATGAGTCAATCGTTCTTTGTCATTTATCTGGGAAAATGAGGATGCATTTCATCAAAATTCTCCCAGGAGATAAAGTAAAAATTGAAATGACACCATACGATTTAACAAAGGGCCGAATAATGTTTAGGTACAGGTAAACCTAGGAGGTAGAATCATGAAGGTACAAGCAAGTGTTAAAAAAAGATGCATGAAATGTAAAATTATTAAGCGTAAAGGCGTGCTTCGTGTGACATGCGAAAATCCACGACACAAACAGAGACAAGGATAAATATATGCGTATTGCAGGTGTTAGTATACCAGATGAAAAAAGAGTTGATATTGCTTTAACATACATTTACGGTATTGGAAGAAGCAATGTTTTGCCGGTTTTGGAAAAAGCAGAAGTTGAAGCTTCAAAACGGGCAAAAGAGCTGACAGAAGAAGAAGTTAAAAGACTGACACAAATTTTGGATAAATATAAGATCGAAGGAGATCTAAAAGCAGATATTGCTGCAAATATCAGACGCTTGAAAGAAACTGGATCATACCGAGGTACACGACATGCAAGAGGTCTTCCTGTTCGAGGACAGAGAACACGATCAAATGCACGTACAAAACGTGGTAAGAGAGTTACCATTGGTGCTATTAAGAAAGAAGTAATGGCAAAGATGGAAGCAGCTCAAAAAGCAAAGGCATAATAACGTATGGCAAAAGCAAATACAAAAAATACAAAAAAAGTTGCAAAGAAGAAATCAGTAAATAATATTACTGATCATGGCCGTGTTTACATTACATCGACCTTTAACAACACATTGGTAACAGTTACCAATGAGAGAGGCGACACGCTTGGTTGGAGTAGTGCTGGAGCAAAAGGATATAAAGGTACTCGTAAATCAACTCCTTATGCTGCAAGTGTTGCAGTTGAAGATGTTGTAAAAAAGATTGTTGAAAAAGGACTTAAATCAGCAGATATTTTTGTCAAAGGCCCAGGTGCTGGCCGTGATAGTTCACTTCGGGGTATCCGAAATGCTGGACTTCAGATCTCATCAATCTCAGACATCACGCCAATGCCACACAATGGCCCAAGATCTAAAAAGAAAAGAAGAGTATAGTTTTTTATTATGGCACGATATACAGGACCAAAACATAAATTAGCACGACGCGAAGGCGTTAATATTTTGGATAAAGAATCAGCATCATTGATGCGACGTCTTAACATCCTTCCAGGGGTGCACGGTAAAAAAGGAAAAAGAAGAGTATCAGAATTCGGCACACAGCTTCGCGAAAAACAAAAAGCAAAAGCAATGTACGGAATTTTGGAAAAACAATTCAAAAAACTCGTTGATACCGTTTCTACTCAAAAGGGAGATACGTCAGAACTTTTGCTTGCTCTTTTGGAAACACGTCTTGATAATGTTGTGTATCGACTTGGTCTTGCTAAATCCCGTATGATGTCCAGGCAATTTGTTAGTCACGGTCATGTTTTGGTAAATGGCAAAAAAATGACAATTCCATCATATACAGTACAAATTGGAGATGTTGTCACAATTGACGGAACAATTCAGAAAAATCCTGATGTCATGAAACTGATGGAAGAAAAAACAGAAACGATCTCATTTTTGGATAAAAAAGGCGTTGTTGGTACCTTAAAACGCATGCCAACACCAACCGATGTGCAAGTCCCATTTAATACAAGACAGATCATTGAGTACTACTCAAGATAAAGTGTTGTATATTGATTGAGGACATGCTATAATACATTTCTTATGGATGAACTTACATTTAAAGTTAAAGAAGTAACACTCGCTCCAGATTTTGGAGAATTTGCAATTGAACCATTGGAACCAGGATATGGTCACACAATGGGAAATGCTTTGAGACGAGTTTTATACACCTCAATCGCAGGTGCAGCTGTTACCGCAGTTCGCATCAACGGTGTTAAACACAAGTTCTCAACTCTTGCAGGACTTAAAGAAAATATTGTTGACCTTCTTCTTAACATTAAAGAACTTAATCTTCGTCTTCCAGACGGTGTTGATTCAGCAACCATTAAATTATCAGTAAAAGGCGCTAAAGAAGTAACAGCTCATGATCTTGAACTTTCAGAAGGTGTTGAAGTCATGAATAAAGACCAATACATTGGTTCACTCTCAGGTGACAAAGCAAAACTTGAAATGGAAATTACTGTTGAAAAAGGATTTGGCTACTCACTCGCTGAAGACCGCAAAGCAGATGCAGTTGGCGTTATCACAACTGATGCAGTCTTTACTCCTGTTCGAAGAGTAACTTATGCAGTTGCAGCAACTCGTGTTGGCCGCCGAACAGATCTTGATAAATTGACTCTTAAGGTTTGGACAAACGGAACAGTCAGTCCAAAAGATGTTTTGGAAAATGCAGCAAAGATTCTTGCATCATCATTCACACAAATTTATGAACCACAAGAAGGTGCTCCACAAAATGGAGAAGGTACACCAATCACAAGTACCATTCCTGCAAATGTTCTTAAAATGACTATTGATGAACTTGATCTTCCAACAAGAATCTATAACAGTCTTCGAAACGGTGGAATCGAAACAATCGAACAACTTTTGAATGCTCCAAGAAAAGATCTTATCTCTATGCGCAACATGGGTGGTAAATCTATCTCAGTTATTGAAGAAAAATTACAAGAAAAAGGCGTTTCATTAAACGTGTAAAGAGATTGCCGCAGATTTCCAAGCGATTTCCACGGAATACCTCCTGCGAAAATCCGCATAAATCAGCGGATCTCCCAAAAATATGAAAAAAAATGTTTTCGGAAAACAACTTAAGAGAGATGTTAATGAAAGAAAGGCTTTATTTAAAAACCTTTTGACTTCTTTGGTTCTTGAAGAAAGTATCAAAACAACTGAAGCAAAGGCAAAAGCAATTCGTTCTGCTGCTGATAAGTTGATTACCAAAGCCAAAAAAGGCGGTACAGTTGCTTATCGTGGTCTTGAAGCAGATGTTAATCGCAATGCAGTTGTGAAACTCGTTGAAGATCTTGGTCCTCGTTTTGTGTCACGAAACGGTGGATATACACGAATTATGAAGATTGGTAGCCGTGTTGCAGATAATGCACAAATGGTTATGATGGAATGGGTAGAGAAAAAAGCAGTAGTGACAGCGGTCAAAGAAGCAAAAACAGCAAAAAAAGAAA
>CAYMJR010000036.1:0-2835 GCA_964391315.1 uncultured Gammaproteobacteria bacterium
GATGGAGAAGGAAAAATAAGACAATCAGCTGTTCACTTGCCTCTGCACGCATCTTCAAAATAGCATTCTGTCAGTTTTCATACCGGGCTCCACACTAATTTTTAAATTCTTTTTGTAATATTAGTTGCATGTATAGAAGAATGAAAGTTCTTTTTCAATGGATTGTTGAAGCCTTTTTATTGCTCATTTTTCCACTGGTCAGTATTTTACGATTTATTGTTCCGTTAGATAAAGTTCATAATCGTGGTTCAAGGAAAACACCTATTGTCATAACCGAACAGTGGTTTGTGCAAACAATTTCCCATATTTTGATGAAATGGTACTTTGAACAGCAACATTTTAAGGTGTATATGTTTAATTTTAGTCCTATCAATGGAGGAATCGAGGAAGGTGCCAAACATCTCAAACAATTTATGAATAAACATAAGATACAGGAATGTATTATGGTTGGGATCAGTACGGGAGCGGTAACATCATATGTTTACGCGCAACGATTTGGTGGATGGGAAAAAGTAAAGAGACTTATCTGTATGGGTGGACCGTTTAAAGGGACACCATGGGCTATGAGTTTTTTCTTTTTAAAATGTGGAAAGCAAATTTTACCCCGAAGCAATTTTGTCCGAAATCTCCAAAAAGAACAAATACAATATCCAGACCGTATGATTTGCGTTGCCGCAAAAAATGATGAGTTTGTACCGCGATGGAGTAGTTATTTATCAAAAGCAAGATTTAAAGAAGTACCGCTTGTTGGGCACAACAATTTGCATATTTTATCAAAAGAAGTGTGGGATTTGGTAGCAAAGGAGGCAACAATTTAATGTTATATTTATTTTGTTTGTAGAAGTAATTTTCCGTAGCTTAAAAAGCTTGCGATAAATCCTACTGCCATGATGTAGGACCACCAATTATTATTAAAAGCGATAGTGAGTATGCCGACTACGATGGTGGCGACAATAAGCGATCCGCCACTCCATGCCAAACGGAAATATTTTGTGTCTCTCGCTTGTCTTATAATTACAATCGCGCTAATAAGCAGTCCAAGTGCAACGAGAACATGTAATCCAAGAGCTGAAGCAGATGCAATTTTAGCAATACCTGTCGTTTCTGAAGGTAATCCAATCAGGTTGACTGCCATGCCAAGTAAAAATTGTGTTATCAATTTTGCCAACTGTCCACGTGCACCCTTGGATAGCTTCTCAGTGTCAGTTAGTTTTTTTTCACCAGCCATTACTCTCAGTGTAGCTCTTAGTAGAGGAATTTGTCTAGACCCTATATATTTTACTATATTTTTCTGTAAGGTAATCCAAAAAATATTGTGGATTGAGCGGCTCTCCTGTTACTTTTTTGATAAGTTCTGATGGTAAGTAGAGACTACCATATTGATGAATCTCGTCTTTAAGAAATGCATGGACTTTTTCAAGTTTGCCTTGAATTAATTCCTCATCAAAGTTAAATGCTTTTTTCATTTTTGAGAGGAATTGTGCACCGTAAAAATTACCAAATGCATATGCAGGAAAGTAACCAAAAGCGCCATATGCCCAATGTACATCCTGCAAAACTCCTTCGCTGTCTGTTTGTGGAGTAATTCCAAAATATTCTTGGAATTTTTCTTTCCAGACTGTTGCTGCATCTTCAGGTTTAATCGATCCATTCATCAAGCCATATTCCATTTCAAACCGTAAAATAATGTGAAGTGTGTATGTTACCTCATCAGCTTCAATTCGAATAAAGCTGGGTTTGACAATATGAAACATGGTAATAAGTTCTTCTTCACTTACTGAATGAAGTTGTTTGGCATATTGTTCCTGAAATTTTGGTGTCATAAAGTGAAGAAACTGTAGATTCTTTCCGACCATATTTTCCCAGAAACGGGACAACGCTTCATGAATCCCAAGTGATACGCCTCCTTCAAGCGGGGTTCCAGCATACTCTATGTTTACGCCTTGTTCGTAAAGTGCATGTCCTGTTTCGTGCATATATGCTGTATAGGAAGACCGGAAATCATTTTCTAGAAAGGCTGTTGTTACTCTCACATCGCTTCTTCCGAGTTCAGTTGTAAATGGATGTGGCGAGACATCGACACGTCCTGCCTGAAAATCAAATCCCATTTGATGCATTGCAAATTCTCCGATTTTTTTCTGATCATCAATCGGATATGTCGTTTCTCCTTTTACAATATCGGGGGTATCTTTATATGATTTGCTTTTTTGAATTTTTTTGACGAGATCAACAAGTCCGGGTTTTACTTTATCAAATGTCTCTTTTATATATTCTGCTGTAAGACCTGGTTCATAGAGATCCAAAAGTGCATCATAAATATTATTTTTGAATCCGATATGTTTAGCAATAACGTGACTAATTTCGATAAGTTCTTTCAAAGAGGGGAGAAACAAATCAAATCTATTTTTTTCCCGTGCTTCTTTCCATACTAAAAAAGCCTCAGAAGTGAGTTTTTCTTGTTCGGCGATGATTTCTGGTGGGACATTAAAATAATATTTTCCGCCTTGATTAAGATTTCGAACAATTGCTTTTTCTTCAGTGCTTAGGGATTTAATAGTGTTTGCTTTCTCAAGAGTCTTTCTAAAATTTTTATCAAGCCAGAGGTCAGTTATTTTTTTTGCAAGGTATTCCGATTGTTTGGCGCGGTCGGCAGAAGCTTTTGGCGGAAGATTAACATTGAGGTCCCAGTCAAGAATTGCTTTAATTTTTCCAAGGAGTGAAATTTCTTTATAATGTTCAAGGAGCTGTTTGATTGTCGGATCAGTGATTTTCATATATAATGACCTTCTATTTATAACGTAAATAGAGAATTTGGGCAAGTGTCGAAATATGAAA
>CAYMJR010000036.1:2935-5742 GCA_964391315.1 uncultured Gammaproteobacteria bacterium
AGATCAAGCAAGCCTTTATTGTACGATTTTGTTTTTGTCACAAAAATACCTGATAGATGGGCAAGTTGTTTTTTCATTTTTTGTACTTGTTCATTTGTGAGGTTACTAATCACCATAACAAATGGTTTAAATGGCTTATATGAATTAGTCATTGGACAGTCAATATTATTATCTTGCACCCAGAAGGTAATGTTTGGGTCAGTGTTTCTGACAATCTGTGCGATTTCTTGAATTGTCTGATAATTCAAACAATATTCGCGGTAAATACTTCCTGTCTGTGTATCAATAATCTGGGCGCCTCCACTCACAACAGAAAGACCTGATAATTGTAGATCGTCACAAATATCTTTAATTTGTGTATAGGGCCGTGCTGTTGCCAGACTGACATAGATATTTTTTTCTTTTTTTGCCTTGATAATCGCGTCTTTAACTATTTTTGTCGGAAGAGCTTTTTTAGATGTCACAAGGGTTCTGTCAACATCGACAATGAGTGCTTTATACATTTCCTACAGTAAGTGTAACAAAATGTTATACATTCTTCAAACTGAAGAAGAGAGAACAATTCTCCTGTAATCAAAACATTGTTCAATATCTTCTAATATCTTGTAATATCTTACAATATCTGATAAAAGATAATTGTGGAGATTTTGTATACTTTTACCAAAAATACTACCATTGAAAATAATATAATTCGGATTGAGGCTGCCAAAAGAATAATTACGTTTTTACCACAACTGCCGAATGTGGAAGAATTTTTAAGAAAGAAATCCCTATTAAAAAGTTCTCTCTTTTCTGCACAGATAGAAGGGAATACACTACGCATTGAAGAAATTGAACGTCAAAAAGCATATCGAAATATTACCCAAGAAAAGCAAGAGATTTTTAACATTCTTCGTGCCTTGGAATGGATACATATAGATAATCATCCAAAACTTATTACACCTGAAATATTATTATTTATCCATAAAATGGTCATGCAAGATATTTCAATTGATGCAGGAAAGTTTCGTACAGAGCCCTCTGCAATATTTAATCAAGCAGGACTTGCAATCTATATGACTCCTCCGCCGTCTAAAATTTCACAACTTCTGATGGAGTTGATTAGTTTATCAAAACGAGAAGAACATCCAGCACTTGTCGCAGCGATATCCCATTTTGCATTTGAAAAAATTCATCCATTTCTTGATGGTAATGGGAGAGTAGGGAGATTATTTGCAACATTGCTTTTAAAAAATGCCGGGTATAGTTTTCGAGGACTTGCCGTATTTGAAGAATATATACAAGAAAATAGGGAAGAGTATTATGATACTTTGAATCTTTCGAGTAATGATATTACAGATTTTGTAGTATTTTTTACAACTGCTCTTGCTGTATCAGCGGAAAAAGTAATAGATCAATTACAAAAGCAGAAAGAAGAAAATCCTGAGGATACATTGCTCCCACGAAGACAGGAAATTTTAGCAATTATCAGAGAACATGAATTTGTTTCTTTCGATTTTATTAAAAGAAGATTTACCAAAGTTCCAGAAAGTTCATTACATTACGATCTAAAAATGCTTTTGAAAAAGGGTTTTATTCAAAAACTTGGTGCTACCCGTGGCGTATTTTACCGGTCAAGGTAACCAATTTTTTTTAAATGCCTAAGGAAGCTAAATTTGTTATAATAAGTGCTGAGATAAATGAAATTTAAGAAAAATCTTATTTATAGTGGCATTTATTTGGTGTTAAGCGTTATCGCACTTTTTGTCTTAACACATACCTATATTTCTCCCGTGAAGCCTTCATCTACCATGCAGCAGCAACAGGAATATATGAAAGCAACAGTCGAAAGTGTGCAGAAAAAAGATGCGTTTCAAATGACAACAGTCAAAATACTTGATGGAAAAGAAGCAGGACAAGAACAAACACTCCAATACGACCCAGAACATATTCAAGCAAATGTATTACACGTAGGAGACACGGTTGTTCTTATTAGACAAATGGATTCGACAAACGTTGCAAAATATTTTGTGAGTGATAGATACCGGATATCCCATATGATCCTTATCATCGTTGGGTTTCTCCTCCTTGTTCTTCTTATTGCCGGTTCGAAAGGATTTGGATCAATTTTTGGTCTTATCGTCAGTATTACTATTATATATACCTATGTTCTTCCAAATATTCTTGCCGGAAATGATCCGCTCACTGTCTGTCTCTATGGATCTTTGGCAATTATTCTTATTTCGACATACGCAGCGCATGGATTTTCAAAACAGACAACTGTCGCGTTAGTTTCAACTCTGGCAACAATATTTTTGACCTACTTCATTGCAAAATTTGTTGTTTCTTTTTCTCTCCTTTCAGGATTTGGTACTGAAGAATCATACGACTTACATTTTGGTGCACAGCATGTTGTTGATATGCGGGGACTTCTTTTAGGTGGTGTGATGATTGCAACGGTAGGTGCTCTTAATGATATTACGACGACACAAGCGGCCTCTGTATTTCATCTCGTTGAGGCAAACAGCAAAGCGACATTTGATGAAGTATTCCGCAGAGGATTTTCAATCGGACGTGAACATGTTATTTCTTTGGTGAATACACTTGTTTTAGCATATGTTGGCTCATCCCTTGCCGTTTTTATTGTATTATTTTACAATCCTCTGAATCAGCCATATTGGACGATGCTGAATTCCGAAGTTATTAGTGAAGAAGTTATCAAAACAATTGCCGGTACTTTTGGACTTATTCTGTCAATGCCGATTGTGACACTTCTTGCAGCAGTTGTTACCAATATGGAGTTTAGAAAAAATATAAAAATTCTTTTA
>CAYMJR010000037.1:0-2772 GCA_964391315.1 uncultured Gammaproteobacteria bacterium
ATATAGGTCTTAGCAAATTTTTTCAAAAGAGCGAAATTGTGTGTATTTCCCCATTGTTTTTCAAATAATTCAATATGCTTAAGATAGAGATCAATTCTCTCCGCAACAGTTTTCTCTTCCATACGGACATCGTTATTAAACATCCACGGATTAGCAAAAATCCCCCGTCCTACCATAAATCCATCACAGCCGTATTGTTCATATTTTTCCTGAATCTCAGATAGAGAAGTAATGTCACCATTACCGATAATGATCGTCTCAGGAGCGATATTTTTTCGAAGTTCCATAATCTGCGGCATCAATTCCCAATGAGCAGGAACTGCTGACATTTCAGCTGTCGTTCGAAGATGAATAGTAAATGCTGCAAGCTTGTGTTTAAGAACAAAACCAACCCATTCATCAATAGCAATATGTGAGAAGCCGATTCTTGTCTTAACGCTTACAGGTATATCTCCGGCACCTTCTTGTGTTGCTTTAATAATCTCTGAGGCGAGGGATGGATTTTTTATGAGTGCCGAGCAGGCACCGTTTTTGACAACGACTCTTTCTGGACAGCCCATATTGATATCTATGCCGGCAAAGCCGCGAGTTGCTAAGTCTTTCGCGACTGTATAAAACTGTTCAGGCTTTGTTCCCCAGATTTGGGCAACTATTGGTTTCTGCTCGGGGGTAAACAAAAAATTTTCCTCAACCCGCGCACGTCCTTTAGAAACAAATCCTTCACAAGGAGTGAATTCGGTAAACAGTACATCCGGCTTGCCGATGTCTGTCACAATCTGTCTGAACACCACATCAGTTACTCCGTCAAGCGGCGCAAGAACAGTAAATGGCTTTGGTAAATCTTTCCAAAAATTTTTCATAGAGTGTCTATTATACCTCATTCATTATTAACCTCTTGCAAAGTATCCTCATCTATGTTTAAATATGTCACATAACATCAAGAGATCCCGATTGGATCGGGACAGCAACCCTTCGATGACACTATGTATCGGCCGGGTGCTAACTCCAAAAAGGAGAGATGTGGCCTGAGTAAGGCAAAACCACAACTCTCACATGATGTGGGAGTTTTTTGATTTTATATAACGTTTATGAATTCCTTTCTTTTTACATCAGAATCTGTCTGCGCCGGACATCCGGACAAAATATGCGACCAGATCAGTGATGCAATTGTTGATGCAGCGCTTGCAGCCGATCCAAAAGCACGAACCGGCATCGAGACAGTAGCAGGTGCCGACCGGATTTGCCTTTTCGGCGAAATGCGAACCAAAAGAAAAATTAATTTTGAAAAAATTGCCCGAGATACCATCAAACGCCTTGGATACACTGTCCCCGCATGGGGTTTTAGTAACAAATCACATTTTGAAAGCTATATCCATGCACAGTCTCCTGAGATTGCTATGGGAGTTGATCAGGATAGTATCGTTGGTGCAGGCGACCAGGGTATGATGTTTGGATTTGCTTGTGACGAAACTCCTGAGCTTATGCCGCTTCCTATCCAACTTGCTCACTCCCTGACTCTTCAAATTGATAAAATGCGTGAAACAGGAAAACTCACTTGGCTTCGTCCTGATGGAAAAGCACAAGTAACTATCCGTTATGAAAAAGGCAAACCCGTTGCTGTTGAAAAACTTGTCGCAGCTGTTGCTCATGACGAGAAAACCCCTGCTGAACAGGTGAGATCCGATGTGATCAAAAAAATCTTCAAGCCTGTTCTGAAAAAATACAATTTTGAATTACCTGAAGATGAAAATATTATTGTGAATGGAACTGGTCTGTGGCATATCCCTGGTCCTGAATCAGATGCAGGACTTACCGGTCGCAAAATTGTCGTTGATACCTATGGTGGCTATGCTCGTGTCGGAGGAGGAGCATTCTCTGGAAAAGATCCAAGCAAGGTTGATCGATCAGGTGCATACGCAGCCCGATACATCGCAAAAAATATCGTTGCACATGGCTTAGCAAAAAAATGTGAAGTTGGTCTCGCCTATGTTATCGGACAGCCACGACCATTGATGCAGACAATTGATACCTTCGGTACTGCAAAGGTCAGTGAAAAAGCACTTCATGCGTTTAAAGATAAATTGATCGATACATCAGTTCGCTCAATTATTGAGACACTTGATCTTGCACGTCCAATTTATAGTAAAACTGCCGCATACGGTCATTTCGGCCGTGAAGCCTTCCCCTGGGAAACGATTGTTAAAAAAGTTTAAGAATTAATCTGTTGTCCTTGATCCTTTTGTCACTCTGTGTCATACTACCCGCTCTTTCTATGAAACCGGTATTGTTTACAATCGTTTTTTTCCTGCTTGTAAACGTAGGGTTGCAACAAGCCTTTGCCGATACCTCTGTGAACATTCAAGATAACGGAAACGGTGCATCATCTGATGTGCAGATTGATAATTCTGCCGGACAAAGTACCATATGTATGAATGGTCATTGTACAGCAACAGGAAATGGGAAGAATCAGGCAACAGTCTGTATCAATGGCAACTGTACAACATCTCCAGATGGAAATATTGACAGACAAGAAGGCGGTGCTACTGTCCACATCCAAAATCATAGTACTAGCCCATCAACGCAATCGACGACATCTCCTGAGCCACCACAAATTGACACAGTAACCCCTCCTCCGACAGACATTCCGACAACTTCTCCTTCTGTAAGACAGAAGTCAGAAAGAAATCCACCCAATCAACAGTTGCAATCACAATCAACGGGTATCGAAGGAATTATGAACGTGATCAAACAATTTTTCTCCTCGTTTATGCA
>CAYMJR010000037.1:2872-5680 GCA_964391315.1 uncultured Gammaproteobacteria bacterium
TAATATGTCATAATTAAATTATGGCAGACTCCAAAGTAAAGATTGAAGACCTCAAAGAAGGAAATGGAGAGACAGTTACTGAAGGTGATCATGTGGTGATTCACTATACAGGCTGGCTTGAAGACGGGACAAAATTTGATTCCTCAAAAGACCGCGAAGAACCTTTTGAAACGCCGATTGGTGTTGGTTATGTAATTAAGGGTTGGGATATTGGCGTTGTTGGTATGAAGGTCGGCGGCAAAAGAAAACTTACGATTCCTCCAGAACTAGGTTATGGGAAATATGGTGTCGATCCTGTTATCCCTGGTAATGCTACCCTCATTTTCGAGGTCGAACTGCTAAAAATTAAATAAATTTCTATTTCTCTGGAGGCATCTCCTCAAACGTCATTTTGTAATAGACCTTCCGTGTCAGTTCTACATCCTTCATACAATATTTTTTGATCTCTTCTATCCTTCCGTCTTTAAAATACTTAGCGACCATCGAACCATTCATCTCGTCTTTACTCGTTGGAAGCTTCAACACTTTTGCAAGCGTATCGAGTTTTTGTTTGCTTTGCATATTCCACAATTCCCATTCCATCATCGTGTCGTAGATGGGCACATTGCGATACCTGGCAAAAGGAAGCTGGAGTGGCTTAATACCGTTGATAATAGATCGCTTGTAAATAAATGGCAGATCAAATGCCCAAATGTTGTGTCCGACAAATCTCCACACACCTTGGGCTGTCTGCCAAAATTTGGTGAGCATGTCTTTTTCCGTTCCTGAAAAAACGTCTTTTTGGATAACACCTTGTGGTCCTTCTTTGATAATACCGATGCAACAAATTTGCCCAAAGGTACCTTCAAGTGATGAAAGCTCATGAAGAGTTTCATCGTCGTGGTCTTCATACCCTTTTTTGCTTTTGAGAATTTCAATTTGTGCTTCACGAAGGTCTTCAATGCAGGGGATTGTTTCGATATCAAAAAAAAGCTTAACCATAGGTAGAGTTTATTATACGAGCTTGCTACTTGTTGACACAAGTAGTATAAAATACATATTCTTTATGAAAATTACAAAATACCTCCATTCATGTCTCCTTGTTGAAAATGAAGATAAAACAATCCTCATCGACCCTGGTATCTTCACCGCTATGGCCAAAGCACTTGATGTGAACAGCATAAACAGACTCGACTACCTTCTGTTCACTCATGAACATCCTGACCATATGCACTTACCGTTAGTTCACGAGCTTGTAGCAAACTTTCCCGATGTCAAAATCATCACCAATCCATCAATTGTTGAAATCCTGAAAAAAGAAAATATTAAAGCCACAGCTGAAGGTGACGAGACAGTACAACTTGATGTTGTCATGCATGAACGATTGTGGGATAAAGAACCACCACAAAACGCTATTTATACTGTCTTTGGCAGACTTACTCATCCAGGAGATGCAATGAGTTTTACAAAATCTGCCGAAATTCTCGCCCTGCCAGTAACAGCTCCCTGGGGAAGTACTTCACAGGCAGTCAACAAAGCATTGGAAGTTGGACCAAAAACAATTGTTCCAATTCACGACTTTATGTGGAAAGATGACTTCAGAAAAAATCTATATCAAAGACTCCATGAATTTTTCAAAGAAAAAGAAATTGATTTTAAAGCAGTCGAAACAGGTGAACCTATTGAAGTTTGAAAACTAATTGTTATTTACTGAGTGCTTTTTTGTAGTCTTTGCATCTTGGATTTCTCTTACTATCTGATGCATTGCTTGCCTGGCAGTCGCCAAGTCAACACCACTTAATGATTCACTGAGCTTGTTGGACATATCGGCATTACTATTTTTTAATACCTCTTGAAAAAACTCGGATCCTAAATCTGTCTGGCCTTCTTTCACTTTTTCAAACTGCTTCTCAATATTTAAATCAATATCCGTCACTCGTAACAAATCATAAGTTTTCCAAGCAATTCTACTAATTGCCAATTTTTGATCTTCATCCATATAATCATATGTCTTTAAAATTTGCAGTTTGATATCTTCACTAATTGGCAGTAATTTAATCGCGTCTTTGGTTGTCATAGTAATTTAGTATATCATGGTGTCAAGGCAAAGGAATCGGCTGTTCGAATCCTTTCCCTCATCATATTAAATATATCTTCTGAAAGAAAACTACCAAAATCATCCGGTGTTATCGTTATCGGAGGCCTTGTATTCGCAGGTGCTGGAGGTGAAGGCATAAATTCAAGCCCCATATTATAACGTAAACTATATCTGGCTTCGTTAAATGACGCGACTGGTCTATTGATAGCTGGCGCTCCTACGATATAAAGTCCTGTTGCTGGATCAATTGGTGGCGCATTAATTCCCAAAGTAAACCTATCTCTTAAAGCGGCCATGAGCATGTCAGGGGTAATCATCTCCCTATTTCTCAAAATCCATCCTGCCTCACCACGTACGCCATTATATACAAAGCTCTCAGGAATACCACCAGGAGGAGGTGGTATTAATCCCTCGAGGATGCGTGCATATGCAATATCCATTCCCACTTCTGCTGGTAAAAATCGTTGCTCTCCAGGTACACCTAATGCAGTCATTGCGTCTGTCACCTGACCTCCTGCTAAAAATGCTTCAAGACTATTGGTATTACGACGCCCATTTTCACCTTGCGTATAGAGTGGACGATTTCGTATATCCTCATTTATCCTATTATAATTATCCGCTTTGGTTATGAACGCTATTACATCCAACTCATGCGTTGGGATACCATTTGCTATTTCAGTAAGTGATGCTTCTCTTTGATCGATAGTTGCCTGAATATTTGTTCCCAGTTG
>CAYMJR010000038.1:0-5474 GCA_964391315.1 uncultured Gammaproteobacteria bacterium
TTATTTCTTCTTTGAAGCGGATTTTTTCGTAGCAGATTTCTTTGCTACTGGAGCTTTCTTTTTAGCTGCTGGTTTTGTTGCTTGTGCAACAGGAGCGGTACCAGCTACTACTTTAGAAAGTGCTGATTTCATGCGTGCAGCTTTATTCTTTGGAAGGATATTCTGTTTTGCAGCTTTATCAATACTTGAGAAAGCTTTACTCATATCCTCAGCTTTTTTTGAAGCTTTAGCTTCTTTGACAAGCTTTTTGTACAAATCTTTTACCTTTTTATTGCGTTCTGTACGCACCTTGTCTTGTCGTAATTTTTTCTTTGCGTGTTTTAATACTGGCATGGGCACATTTTACCATGATATACTTGAAATTACAAGATTCGCTCTTCTATTTGCCCGATGAATGATTTTGTCAAAAAAAGTATCGATTTATTAACTCGTCGTCAAACCAGCATTATTTCCGCTGCTTTTATCATCATGGCGACAGTTGTATTGTCGCTGATCCTGGGATTGATCAGAACAAGGCTCATTTTGGGAATTTTTGGCCCTGGTTATAACGGGATTTATCTTTATGCGTCTCTTCTTCCTGATACGCTTTTTCAGCTGACCATTGCAGGTGCTCTTTCAAGCGCATTTATTCCCGTCTTCTCAAGCTATTTAGTAAAAGGAGAGGAACAAGAAGCACACAAAGTTGCATCTACCTTGCTTTCCATTGGTCTTGGTATTTTCTTGGTACTTTCGCTTATCTTGATCATTTTCGCACCGACCTTGCTACAACTTTTTAATCTGGGCAATAATTTCACTCCCCAGGAGATGATCTTGATGGCAAACCTGATGCGGATTATTATTTTTGGCCAGTTACTCTTTATTATTGCGTCGTTCTTTACGGCACTTTTGCAATCATACAATCACTTCTTTGTTCCAGGGCTTGCTGCAGCGACTTACAATCTTGGCATTATCATTGGCGTCGTCTTTTTCTCATCTCTTTTTGGGGTGTATGCAATTGCTCTTGGCGTGATTATTGGTGCGACAAGTTTTGTTCTACTGCAGGTGCCTCTCGCCAAAAGAATAGGTTTTTCTTTTATCCCATCAATTGCCCATATCAAATCTGAAGGCGTCAGAAAGGTAGGTCAGTTGATGTGGCCAAGAACTATTACGATTGTCATTATGCAATCAGGAACACTTTTTGTTGCTTCATTTATTTCCTTTCTTTCTCATCCGGGAACGATGAATACTGTTTTTGATTGCGCAAAGACATTGTGGTATGCTCCTGTTTCGCTTTTTGGTGCGACAATTTCCCAAGCTGCTTTTCCTGTCCTCTCCCGCGAAAGAGAACGGGTAGCAGATTTTAAATCGACCTTTATCTCAAGTTTTAATCAAATGCTCTATCTTATTTTGCCTGTTTCAGTGCTGATTCTCGTACTTCGTATACCAATTGTCCGCCTTGTCTTTGGTGCTGGAAAATTTGATTGGCCTTCAACGGTTCTGACCGGTGAGACATTGGCGCTTTTTTGTTTTTCTATTTTTGCACAAGCATTAATTCTTCTCCTGTTAAAGGGGTTTTATGCGCTTCATGATACCAAAACTCCACTGATTATTAGTCTTGTCGCGACAGTATTTCTTATCATTTGTTCATATATTTTTATTTTCCTTTACCACTGGGGTGTTGCAAGTCTGGCACTCGCCTTTACAATTCAGGGAATTTTGCAATTGCTTGTTCTCTTTTTCCTCCTTGAAAAAAAAGTGGGGAGATTTGATAAATGGCCGCTTGCTGTTTCATGGAGTAAAATTCTTGTCTCATGTATCTTTACTGCGTTTGCTTTGTATATTCCTCTCAAACTTCTTGATCAGCTTGTTTTTGATACGACACGGACAATCAATCTCATTTTCTTGACAGGTATTTCAAGTCTTCTTGGTCTCTCAATCTATTTGTTCCTGACGTGGTTCTTTGATGTTAAAGAAGCACAAACCTACATCCTCGTATTCCGAAAAATTGGTAACTGGAGAGAAATTCTTGGTAAATCCCAAGAAGTCCTCGAAGGTGGAAGAATCAATCCTTAATAGTTAGTGGTAACTCTAGAAACGCTCCATAGCGTTCAGCAGCACCTTTCACTGCACATTTTTGATCTTCAGTGAGATCAACAAAATACTGTAGAGACATCACAACCGTATTTTTTTGAATAGTACGTTTCCATGCACCAACGACCTTCCCATCCATAAGAATTGTATGATTAAAAAGAATATTATTCCGCGCATCAACCTGCATCGAAATGGACGTATCGATAACAGCATTCCGGTCTTTATATGCAACAATATATTCATCATAATTTGCAAGAAGCTGGACAGATAATTTGCTATTGTTGGACGAAACTTTTTTGGTAAACCAATAGGTCTGACCGTTGTAGTCTTCTGAAAGAAGTCGTGATTTAATCATCGAGAGACCATTGGTTGCCTCTGCAACGGGCAAACCTGACCACCACGTAAAATCTTTAATCGTTGCCGGTCCATGACTTTGAAAATATCGCTCCAGAAGACGGGCAAGTGATTCTTCTTTTGATAATGCTTTGGTTGCTGGAACGCGTTCATCCAAAAGTGCATAGGTATGTTGCTTACCACGCAATGCACCACTGCAGATAACAGCGTGTATTTCTGCATGTGCAGTGATATGGGAAAGTCGTACCAGATCTGTCACATCAATTCCTCCTTGTTGTAACTGTGCTGCCAACTCTGAACGCGTCAAGTGTTTATCGCCTTTCAGAGCATTGATGATAATCTTATTTGCTTTGGTAAAGACCATGTCATCGAGTTCAAATTTACGATAATAATGTGATAATAATTTATTGACGTATGGGGCGGTGAGTGATTGCATCCATCTGATGTCCTCTGGCAACACAAAATGCCATGTAGGCCGCATCACATGCGTTCTAAGTATTCTTCCGGCGTTAAACAAATTATCAATGTCTTTACTGGTAGTTGTTCCCTTGACGCGTTGTGCAATCGCCCAGGAAGCCCCAGAATAGTCCTGAGACTGCACTGCGCCCAACCATCCGACAACTTCTTCAGGTGAGGTAAAAAGATTACCAGCAAGATGCTGATTGGATAATCGCTGAGTGATAATATCTGTGACTGTCATGGGAACAGTATACAGAATGGAAGAAAAAATCCCAAGAGCTTAGGGTGTGATCGAAATCATTGCCAATATCACTTTTCAGGTGTAAGGTGTGGGCAGTTCTTTTGAACGACACAAATGGGCCGTTAGTTCAACAGACAGAACGTGCCTTTCCTGAATGGGAAGACAAAACCGGAGTTCGACCCTCCGGCGGACCCACACTTTCCCCTCGTATGAAACACTTTCTCTTTTGGTTACCCCGGATTCTTGCTGTTTTCTATATAGGTATATTTATTGCTTTTGCATTGGCTGTTTTTGATGTCGTTAGTTCTGTTCCTTTTCTCTACCGTTTTGTCGCATTTCTTATTCATCTTATCCCAAGTATTCTGCTATTTATTTTCCTTGTTATTGCATGGCGATTTGAAAAAGCAGGAGGGATTCTTTTTCTTCTTTTTGGCGTAGGACTCGCAATCGTATTTCAAAATCTGCTGCTGACCAATCTTTCGTTTCTCATTCTTCCGCTGATAATTGGAGTATTATTTCTTTTCCACAACAGTAAAGCGTTTTAACTTTTCCAGGGGGTCATGAGTTGGAAGTAGTTACCATCAGGATCAGCAAAAGTCGCAATCCATGCAGGGCCCATTTCATATGGTTCCTTGACAACTTCTGCACCTATCTCTTTAATGCGTTCGAATTCTTTCTTCACGTCTTTTGTTTCGATGTTGAAGATAAATCGTGCAGCATCTTTATTCTTCCCGCTCACTGCAGAATGTGATCCGACTGAGAGGAAGGTATTCCCAACACTCCATCCATGGAATTGTCCATCACCTTCGACCATATCTGCTTTGCGGCCAAATACTTTTTCATAAAATGCAGCCAATTTCTCAACGTCACTCGTCCCAATCATAATAGAGTTCAAATTCAACATGTAATTATATTAGTCCAAACTTTCATCTATTGCAAGCTCAAGTGTGTCAGGTTGGCGAAACAAAATGGAGGACGAAAACTTCACCTCTGTAAGTAAAAGGAGTCAGATGGACTAAGACGTTGATTCTCTTTCCGTCTTGTCTGAGAATCGCTACGTTTACTTCTCTTGCTTTGTAGGTGTCTGACGCATCAATATATGCGTCGGCAATTTTTCTCTGATCTTCCTCCACGGCATATCCGACAGGTGCTTTATTGGTCGCCCAGTCATCAATTGATTTGTATCCGAGCATGTCAGCAAATTTTTGATTGCAAATTTTGTGGGTATTATCAAGATAGAGATAAACGCCTTGTGGAGAATTAGTAAATATCGGTTCAAACTGCTCTGCCAATTCTTTTATCAAATTTTCATGAGGGACATCTTCCGCCATGCAAGGATAATAGAACTAATTTTTCTAGGATTCAAGCAGAACCAGCCTTCCCTTTTTTGAAAAGAGAAGCGAGGAGACTGAGGATACTACCGAAGACTGCGCTGACAATACCGAGAATGATAAAAGGAGGAACTTTTGTAATAACCGGATCTTTGCCTTGATAACCACTGAGCATAAAAACAAATCCGAGACAAAATCCATAGACTGCGCCAAGGAGTGCCGCTTCTTTTTTGGTTTTACCAAACAGTCCGATGATAAGCCCTGCCACTCCCCACGGAAGAAGCGTCGCCCACTGCAGAAAAAGCATCTTCGAAGCCACAAATCCGAGGATAATACCAACAATCGCAGAACCAATCAGTCCCCTCGCCATAAAAAAAGTATAACAAAACCTGTATAATGCTACTACATTGAAAAATAGCAAAAAGATTCCAAAATACATTATTCTCCTAACCATTCTGCTTCTTGTTCTTATTGGAATTACTACAGCCTCTTTTAGAACAAAAAATAAGCAGGTCACTCCTCAGCCTATTGTTCACGACGAATCTTTTGGGATATACACACCTCCTCACATTCCCAAAAAAGATATCTATTCCATTGTTATGGTGGGTGATTCTATGACTGAAGCATTGGGACCACATGGTGGCAAATTAAGTGAGCTTCTTAATACACTCTATCAAAGCAAGCCTGGCAATCAACGAATTGTTATCGATAATTACGCAACAGGATCGACCAATCTGCTCGGTCTCCAAGAGGCAATGAGACAAAAGAAATCACTTGAGGATCAAACACTTGATCCTTTATTATCAAGACAATTTGATGTCATATTAATCGAATCATTTGGTTACAATCCTCTCTCTCAGCTCGGTCTTGAAGGAGGGATAAAAAAACAGACACAAACTCTTGATCAACTGATGAAATTACTGATAACAACTCACCCACACGCTGTGATAATTTTTGTCGCAACAATCGCTCCAAATAAAGAAACGTATGCAAAGGCAGAAAATCCAGGTGAATCAACT
>CAYMJR010000039.1:0-4794 GCA_964391315.1 uncultured Gammaproteobacteria bacterium
CGAAGCCATGCTCCTAATTTCTCATTTACCTTATCAAGAATTTTGTAGATATGCTCACGGGAACCATCATGAAACAAATCAGCCATGAGTTTTTTGAATCCATCATTGTACATAAGCAGATAAAAACTCACAACAAAAATGGTGATGAGTGAGAAAAATCCTCCAAATACTTTTGTTGTTATATCAACAGCACTTTGCCCAATCGTGCCAAATCCATCGTTGATGTACTTTTCAAGCTGGCTTTGGTTAAACGTCACTCCAAATATCGTTTTAGAATGGCTAAGGAATTGCGGGAGTTTTGTGAGAAGTGACTGGATTTGTCCGGCAATAAAAGGAATAAGTGGAATAATTAGAAGAAAAATGGCACAAATAATTCCAAAATATGGGATAAGAACAGCAAGGGTTTTGGGAAATTTTTTCTTTTTCAAAAATTCAACAGAAGGCAGGACAGCTGCCATAATAATGTAGGAAAGAAAAATGGATACGATAATATCTTTTATCTGTACAATAAACCAGAGAGATATGACAACGACTAATACAAAAATAATTTGATTACGAAGAAGATATTTAATGAAGGTATATAACATGGATGCTTATATCCATGATATGGGAATTATAAGTTCCTGTCAATGTTAGAGGTAGGCTAAAGCTCCAAGAGATGAATATCGTTCGTTCATGCTATTGAGATACTCAATATCTTTATCGGTAAGTTCAAAATCAAATACATCAATATTTTCTTTTATATGACTTTTTTGATTGGCTTTTACGATTGGAACAATTCCCTCCTGAATATTCCATCTGATGATTATTTGTGCAGGAGATTTACCATATTTTGTTACAAGACTATCAAGCCTCTCGTCATTGAGTTTGTGTCCGCGAGTTAATGGGCTATATGCTTGGATGACAATCTCTTGCATATCGCAATACTCTTTCATTTCACGACTGTAACCAAAAGGATTCCATTCAATCTGATTAACAGTTGGAACAACGCCTGTCTGATCAATAAGTTCATCAAGTAATTCAATGGAATAATTACTCACACCAATATCGCGTGTTAAGCCTTCTTTCTGCGCCCTGATAAGTCCTTCCCACAATTCTTCGCCTGCTCCTGTTACTGGAGGTCTATGGATAATCATCATATCTGCATAACTCAATCCCATTTCTTTTAGGTATGCTTTGGTTGCCGCATATGCATCATCTGTTTCTTCTACTTTTGTCTCAATAAATAAATCTTCACGATTTATGGAACTTTTTTTTATTCCTTCCCCTACTCCTGGTTGGGTGCCATAATCGCTTGAAGTATCTATAAGTCGATAACCCGTTTCGATTGCATAGGCAATTGTTTCTGCGGTCTCGCCATTCAGTTGCCATGTTCCAAATCCCATTATAGGTATTGTATTGCCGGTATGCAGTAATATAGTTGAATTTTTGTTCATAGGAAGTCTCACTTTATACCGCAAGTGTGAGGGAATTGTTGACGCGAAGCAAGAGAGACGTAAGAGAAACTGTTGTTATTTCATCATTGTGTAAAGAGATTTGGTTTATCAAGGATCATTCCTTGAGCTAAGACATCAGCAAATTGCCCTGCTTGATCATATCCTGCTTTTAGTGCATCTGCGTTCCCTGTTGCATTTTTGGCAGCGACGGTATCAACGACTGCGAGCGTGCCGTTAATATGTTGTTGCATTAAACTACTCACTGTCGATGCAGACAAATGATTACTTGAATTAGAGAAGAGAGTTCCTAATTTTTGAGAAATAGTTTGTAAATTCTTTTTTGCTTGATTCATTTTGACTGTGTCATTTTTCTTTTTTGCAAGTGTATAGTTTTCATATTCCTTCATATGTTGTGTCCATAAGGTATTAAACTGATTTGCTACATTTGTCCCATATACTTGTCCAACAACAGCAGTGAGTTGTGTTTGGTTATTATTCATCAGTTGCATTAAATGGGTTGTGTCTGCTCCTTGGTATAACGCAGTCAATGTCACTGCTCCAAGGGCTGCATGTTCCCGGAGAAGGTTATTCAATTGGAGACGAAGAGAAGTAGAGTTGGAATGAAAAGAGCTATTTATTGCTTGTGAATCAGTTGTATTGGTTACACTTGGTGTTGCTGCTTTAGCAGGTGTAAGATGAACCAACATTCCAACAATTATTCCGATGATTACTATTAGTAGTATTTTGTTTTTCATCTTATTTAAATTGGATTAATACTTTTGTATAGCCGTTACCCCGTGTGTCAAATTGTTTGTATGCATCAGGGGCTTCATCAACTGAAATATGATGACTGACGATAAAGCTGGGTTTGGCCTTTCCTGCAATAATAAGATCCCGAAGTTGTCTGTTATAGCGTTTGACTGGTGTTTGCCCTGTGCCGATTTTCAGTCCTTTGTTCCATATTGTTCCCAGAGGAATCAGATGCTTTCCCATTTTCGCTTTTTCGTCAATTCCTCCTGGATCTTGAGGAAGGAAGACACCAATAATGCCGATTCCACCCCCAGGATCAACAAGTTTTGCTAATTTATCGATTACTTCATGCGGTTCTTGTTGACTTGGATTTTCTTCATCCATTGCTTCGTATCCAACAGCATCGACTCCACAGAGAATTCCAGTTATCTTCTCTTCTCCTGGCTGTTGGGCTTGTTGTAGAAGCAACTTTTCTTTGATTATCATTTTGATGTGATCAACAGATGAAGATTGCTTAAAATTAATTGGGATTGCTCCGATTTTTTTAGCAAGGTCGAGTCGGTCTTCATAACAATCGACTACAAATACCATTGTTGCTCCCCGTATAAATGCACTTTCTGCTGCAAGAAGTCCTACAGGGCCGGCACCATAGATAACAACAATTCCACCTGGTTTAAAGTGGCCAAGGGTCAGTGAATGCCAACCTGTCGGTAAAATGTCAGCAAGCAGGATAAAATCATCTTCAAACTTGTCAAAAGGTTCACCAGGAAGTTTGAGTGCATTAAAGTCAGCAAACGGAACCCGGACAAATTCTGCTTGTCCTCCATTGTATGGACCCAAACCAACATAGCCATATCCTGCACCTACACCTTGGGGGTTGGCAATAAGACATGCATTGCTGAGACCTTTATTGCAGTATTTGCACATGCCGCAGCCAATATTAAAAGGAAGAACGACACGGTCACCTTTTTTTAAGAGTTTTACATCGTCACCTAATTTTTGAACAACACCCATGATTTCATGCCCCATTATAAGGCCAGGTTTTGCAGCAGTTCGTCCTTCATACATATGAAGATCGCTTCCGCATATTGCTGCTGTTGTTACTTTGAGAATGATATCTCGAGGATCCTGGATTTGTGGATTTTCAACTTCTTCAACAGCCATCTGATGGGGACCTCTATAAACCACAGCTTTCATAGATCCAAGATAGCTTACTTATATGAAGGAACAACGAAATTTTTAGAGGTGTTTGGTAAGAAATATGATCTATGATATTTTGTTGAGATAGTGTATAATAGAGTCATGGCAAAAAGAGATACCGGTGTCGGTAGTAAAAAACAAGGTCACCCATATAAGACAGCAAAAAGAGTTGCAGCAAAGAAAAAGATGCTGGCAGAAAAAGCTGCAAAAAAAATGCGTCACACACGCAAAATCAGTGTTTCCCGCTATAGTTAATTTTTAGTTCCCGTCCATTTTTCCACTTTTTCAAGAAGATCTTCCATGGTGAAGGGTTTCTCAAGAAAGTCATCTGCGCCAGATTCTTGTGCTGATTTTTGAATATCCCGTCCTGCGGATATTAATATGACAGGGACATTTTTTGTTACATTTTCTTTTTTTAGATCAGCACAAATTTGTCTTCCATCGATTCCTGACATCCAAATATCCAGAAGAAGAAGATCAGGAAGATCATTTTTTATTCTATAAACTTTTCTTCCATCATCTGTTGATTTTACATCATAGCCAAATTCTTCTAAAATAACTGTGAGTGAATCAACTATCGCATGATCATCATCTGCAATAAGTATCCTTTTTTTTATACTTGTATTATCCATAATATATTTTTACTTAATTGGAAAGGTAAAGCAAAATGTTGAACCTTTTCCTTCAATACTTTCGACCCAAATTTTCCCCTTCCATCGTTTAACAATTTCATTTGAAATATATAATCCAAGCCCGAGTCCTGGAAATGTTTCCTGATTTGGTCCACTTACCCTAAAGAAGCGGTCAAATACTTTATCAAGTTTATCCCGCAGAATGCCTACTCCAAAATCTTGTACACATACTTTTATATTTTTTTTGTCTTGGGTTGTATGAATAAGAATCTTTTCTGCGGATGGTGAATATTTAATAGCATTTGAAATAAGGTTGGTGAGAACTTGTCCCAATCGTTCCCGGTCGCCTACTACTGTTTTACCTGCTTTTCCTACACGAATTAATGCATGTCTGTCTGTAGTCCGCTGCATTTCTTCGATAATTTCATCAATTAATTCATCAAAATCAAAAGCCGTTTCCGTAAACATCAACCGCCCTCCTTCGATTTTTGTAACGTCCAAAAGATCTCCAATAAGAGAGGTTAATTTATCTATTTGTGCATCGAGTTTGCCGAGTAATTCTGCATCATGAAGGCGGCCTTCTTTTTTCATTCGATAATGTAGTAATTGGGCAAAAGATTTTATACTCGTAACCGGAGTTTTCAGTTCGTGTGAAGCAACTGCAATAAATTCATCTTTTTGTTTTTCCAATTTTTTACGCTCAATAAGCTCTTTTTGTGTGGCTTTATATAATAAAGAATTCTCAATTGCAAGGGATGCCCGATGTCCAACTTCTT
>CAYMJR010000040.1:0-4364 GCA_964391315.1 uncultured Gammaproteobacteria bacterium
TTTCCATTTCTTTCCTGAACCGCACCAGCAAGGATCATTACGTCCTAATTTGTGATTTTCATCTGATGATGAATCATTTGCTTTACTCTCCTCTGAAACCTCGCTTGCCGGGGTATTTGTCTTCATTTTTTTGGGTTTTGGCATTGGCAAAGGTTTTTCTTCATGATTTGGTCCCTGATGAATACTACCATCTGAATGCTGATGGGTCTCTCCCTGCTGCACTTGGACTTTGTAAATCCGGTGCACAACCTCATCATCAATATTCCACATCAGCGATTCAAACATCCGGAATCCTTCATTTTTATACTCAACGAGTGGATCTTTTTGAGCATAGCCTCGAAGACCAATACCTCCACGGAGATTGTCCATCGCGTCCAGATGGTTCATCCAAAGATTATCGATAACAGAGAGCATGACAAATTTTTCTATTTGACGCATTAATTGTTCTCCGAGTTGTTCTTCTCTTTTGGTATAAATATCACGTGCCAATTTTGAGAGGAATTCTGATTTTTCTTCAACGGTGTGCAATTGTTCAAGTTGCATAACAAGCTGTTTTTGAGAATTCTCATCAAAAGGAATCATTGTGGTAAATTCCTGAACAATCTTTTCATTTGGTGAAACATCGTCTGTTGGTGCACCAACAATAACCGTTACCAAATTTGAAATTGATGCATCAATTCTATCCAAAACTTCCTGTTGAAGTGATACAACATCTTTTTCATCTTCCTGTTTGTCAGGATTCCCCGCAGATGTTTCAAGAACTTTTCTACGAAGGGTGTAAATAATTTCGCGCTGCTTGTTGAGAACATCATCATATTGCACCAAATGTTTACGAGTATCAAAATTAAATCCTTCGACTTTGACCTGTGCATTTTCAATCGATCGTGAGACGAGAGCATGTTCAAGAGGCACATCTTCCGGCATATTAAATCTCGTCATAATCCCAGCAATTCTGTCTCCTCCAAAGAGTCGCATGATATCATCATCAAGCGCAACAAAGAATCGTGATGCGCCGGGATCTCCCTGACGACCAGATCGTCCACGCAGCTGATTATCAATACGTCGTGACTCGTGTCGTTCTGTACCGATAACGTACAAACCACCAAGATTTAAAACTTCCTTATGTTCTTTTTCCCATGTATTCATTGCTGATTTTGATCCATCATCGCCTGGCTTTTCTCCACCAAGGACGATATCAACACCTCGGCCTGCCATGTTGGTCGCAACAGTGACTGCTCCTTTTTTACCAGCTTGGGCAATAATTTCCGCTTCACGCATGTGATTTTTTGCATTCAAAACTTCGTGTTTGATTTTGCGACGGCGCAAAAGTTCTGAAATAATTTCATTTTTATCAATCGATGTCGTACCGACAAGAACAGGTTGTCCTCGTTTATTAGCTTCTGCAATTGCATCAACAACAGCTGTCAATTTCGCACGACCTGTTTTATAGACTGCATCTCCCATATCATTACGGGCAACAGGATTATGTGTCGGAATAACAACAACATCGAGTTTGTAGATTTTGCGGAATTCTTCAGCTTCTGTCACCGCAGTACCAGTCATACCAGCAAGCCTTTCATACATACGGAAATAGTTCTGGAGTGATACTGTCGCAAGTGTTTTTGATTCGCGTTGGATTGGTACCATTTCTTTCGCTTCAATCGCTTGATGGAGTCCTTCTGAGAGACGTCGTCCTTCCATAAGTCGTCCAGTAAATTCATCAACAAGAATAACTTGATTGTCCTTCACAATGTAATCTTTTTCGCGGTGAAAAAGGGTGCGGGCTTTGAGTGCTGCTTCCAAGTGGTAAACAGTATCAAAATCTTTTTCATAAATATCTGCAATACCAAATAATTTTTCAATTTTTCCGATACCATGATCAGTTAGATGGGCTGTTTTGAATTTCTCATCAATTTTGTAATCAATTTCCGGTGTTAGTTTTTCAACAACTTTTGCATATTCATAATATTTTTGTGATGGTGATTCATCAGGCGCTGAAATAATATGCGGCGTTCTCGCTTCATCAATCAAAACAGAATCAACCTCGTCAACAATTGCGAAATAATAGCCGCGCTGCACAACTGCATTCATATCCTGTGCCATATTGTCACGAAGATAATCAAAACCAAATTCAGAATTAATGCCATACACAATGTCTGCCTGATATGCTTCTTTGCGGCTTACCGGTTTGAGATGGACAAGACGTGCATCGGTTGCTTTTTCGTCAGTGTATTTTGGATCGTAGATAAATGACTGATCATTAATAATTGATGCAACAGACACACCCAAAAAATCAAAAAGCGGTCCCATCCATCCTGCATCACGACGGGCAAGATAATCGTTGACTGTAACAAGATGAACACTTTTTCCTGTCAGACTATGGAGATATAAAGCAGGGGTTGCGGATAATGTTTTTCCTTCTCCTGTTTTCTGTTCTGCAATTTTTCCATGTGCAAGTACTGCTGCCGCCATCAATTGCACATCAAAATGCCGCATTCCAAGCGTCCGTTTTGCTGCTTCCCGAACGAGAGCAAATGCCTCAGGAAGTAAACTATCCAATGAGTCTCCTTTGGCAATCCTGTCACGAAGTTCTTGTGTCCGTTTGGGGAAATCTTTATCTTTTAATTTAGCAATACTTTTCTCAAATCCGTTTATTTCACCGACAACTGAATCGAGTTGTTTGACCTCACGGGAATTGGAATCGAAAAGTTTATTGAGTAGACCTAACATAAAAACAAAACTCTTTCCATCTTACCATATATTAGCTTCAAACACAAAAAAAACCCCCGTCCATATGGGCAGGGGGTTTTACCAATTGATCAGTTGGTAAAGTATATATACTTTACTTTACTCAACTATTTCTTCTTTTTTGCTGCTTTTTTCTTTGTTGTTTTTTTCTTTGCTGCCACGGTAATCACCTCCTTCTTTCGCGAAATGCGATATCCAGTTTTTATTGAAAACTAAGGACAATTTAATATTGTATACAATAGACTATTTTGTCAAGCAATTTTCCTTGCCTCAAAACATCACGTTTAGGTTGTAAAAACAATCAAAATCATGATGATAATTTTTCATTTTTTATTGAAAACTGAGGCTAAAAAAATAAAAATATTTGAGGCTAAAATATTGTTAAATTGTTTCATTGTTCTATTGTTGCGTTTTAAAATTAACTTATTAGCAATTTAGCAGTATAACAATGGAGCAATCAAAAATTACTCACGAGGTTTTATTACATCTTTTCCTATATATTTTCGAAGGACTTCGGGAATAACGACAGATCCATCTTCCTGTTGATAATTCTCTAAAATTGCAATTGGTGTACGGGACATTGCAAATGCAGTACCATTTAAAACATTCACATATTTTCTCTGGTCACCGTCTTGATATCTGATGTTTAAACGGCGTGATTGGAAATCAGTAACAGTTGAAACAGAAGTTACTTCGCGGTATTTATTTTGTCCTGGCATCCATGCTTCGATATCATATTTTCGTGCTGCAGGAAATCCTAAATCGCCAGTGCACATTTTAATAACTTGATATGGAATGTCCAAAGCCTGGAAAAACTTTTCTTCAAGAGATAATAAAAATTCATGTTCTTTGTCATCCTCTCCTTCCGGAACAAAAGATACCATCTCGACTTTGTTAAATTGATGAACGCGAAGAATTCCTCTCGTGTCTTTGCCATAACTTCCTGCTTCGCGTCTAAATGATGGTGAGTAACCGACATAACGGCGTGGTAGATCTTTTTTCTGCAAAATTTCATCTTTATGGATTGGGACGAGTGATTGTTCTGCTGTTCCGACAAGAATTAATTCATTGTCCCGCAAATGGAACATATCCTCTTCCCCGCCATTTTCCATATATCCAAGTCCTTGCATCGTTTCTTTTTTGATGAGAACAGGAGGCAACACAGGAGTAAATCCTTCTTTAATCAACATCTCCAATGCAAATTGGACAAGCGCAAATTCGAGTAAAACGCCGTCGCCTTTTAAGTAGTAAAACCGCGCACCTGAGACTTTTGATGCTCTTTCAACATCAATAATATCAAGTGCTTCCCCAAGTGCGAGATGATCTTTGGGAGTAAAACTAAATTTGGTGGGTTCTTTAAATTTGCGGATGACATCATTTTCTGATTCATCTTTTCCAGTTTTTACATCTTCTTTAGGAAGATTGGGAATTTTATCAAGCAATGCTTCAAGTTCTGCTTTTAATTTTCGTTGTTGGTCTTCTTTTTCCTGAAGTTCTTCTTTGATTTTCCGTCCTTCTGCAAGTTGTTCATCAGTTGGTTTGCCTTTGATACCCTTTGAAAAAGCATTTGCCTGTTCCTGGAGTCTTTGAACAGCGATTTGTACTTCTCGATATTT
>CAYMJR010000041.1:0-4043 GCA_964391315.1 uncultured Gammaproteobacteria bacterium
TTGAAAGTATTTTTTTTGCATTTTCCGGTGTAAAGTTATCAAGCAGTACTGCAAGGACATTTGTTGTTTGTTCTTTCATAAATAATGAGACGAGATTTTTCAAATGCTCTTCATCCTCCACTTCGATTTCAATCAACGTATCGGTAACTGTTTGTAATAATTTCTTTAGCGCATCGGTTTCGGAAATCAGCATCAGATGATTATCTTTAACAAGAATGCCATCAGAAAGATCAAGCCGGTGGGTCATTCCACCACCCATTGCAACTGCTTTTTTATCCAAAAGTCCCCAGATTGTTTTTCTCGTTGCCGCAACAAACGGTTTATCGATTTTCATTTGATTAACGATAGCATGTGTGTCAGTTGCGATACCACAAATTCTTTGAAGAATATTGAGCATCACGCGTTCATAGGCAAGGATTTCTTTGATGTCGCCTTCTATCTCAATAAACTTCTGTCCTTTTTGTAATTGATCTCCATCGTTACAAAGGAGTTTGATTGAAAGATGAGTAAACGTTTTGATGAAATATTCAATTTCTTCAAGGGCTGCAATCGTTGCTTCATTTCTGGTAAGTACGAGAGCTTTGGAAGATTTTTTTACATTTGAAAAAAGTTTTTCTGTTGTCAGATCATGTTCTACATTGTCACTTTTGAGAAGCCAGGAAAAAAGTTCATGCACTAATGTTTTATACCGCTCATTTTTCAGAGTCAGTTGCTCTTTTTTCTGGAAAAATTTATGAATGGATTGTCTATTATCCATGCGCATATTGTAGCATACCTTAAGAGATTCCGATGAGGATGACGCCGATTGCTGCAAGGATAATGCCAAATGCATGTTTTTTGTCGATCTGTTCCTTCAAGATAAGCCAGGCAAGAATTGCAGTGATCGCAACATAGATACCACTAATTGGAGTAACGAGTGATACAAGGCCATCATTCAGAGCAAGATGTAAAACAAAAAATCCAAATTCTACTAAACCTACACCTACCAAAGTTGGCAGATAATTCTTGCGGGAAAATTTTGGCAGAGCTCTCCCCTTTTTATCAAAAAGATAAAAAAGCACTGTAATCGTTATTGATCCAAAAGCGTAAGTAAAAATATAAGTATATAAATCGCTTTGATTCATAAGTAATTTTACTAAGAAGTCCCCTGTCCCAATCATAAATACACCTAAAAGTGCCCACAACAACCATGTACCGGCGTGAATTTTATTTACCTTGTTTGGTAATGCTACCACCACTGTTCCAAGAATAATGACACCAATTGCTAATTTTTGAAAAATACTTGGTGTCTCATGAAGAAAAAGAAGTGAAAGAATTACCGTAACAAACGGATATGTTCCGAGAACTGTTCCGGTAAGCGCGAGCTGTCCACGGCCAATAACATAATAATATGCAAAAAAGAGAAACGAAACAAAACAAGTAAAAGGAAAAAGTTGCCAAAATTTATCAAAGTGCACCTGGTGCGAAAGAGCAAAAGGAAGAAAAAGAAATGTACCAATAATAGTTGCTATGATATTGTTAACAAGCGGAGAAATATCCTGTAAACCCTTTTTAACAAAAATTTGTCCTACACCCCAACAGACAGCTGCAAGCAATGTATAAAATAACCACATGTGACAATTATATCAGTTGAGAAGAAAGCTTGGTATAATAGAACAGATGAAACTTGAAGGCGTTGTACAACATGGACATAGTCGTGGGAAACATTTGGGGTTTCCTACGATGAATATTCCTCTTACTGAAAAGGTAGAAGAAGGCATTTATGTTTCTCATATTGTCATTAAAAATATGCAATTTAATGCTCTTACCTTTATTGGGGCTGCAAAAACATTTCATGAAAAAGAACAATTCGTTGAGACATATGTGTTTGATTTTGCAGAAAATGCCTATGGAGAATCAGTAATAGTTACTTTGTTAAAAAAGCTTCGAGGGAATCAAAAATTTGAATCAGAAGAGGCATTAATCAAACAAATGGAAATTGATAAAAAACAAGCTGAAGAATATTTCAAAAATAGGTTAAATGGCTGATAAGCTGTTTTGCCATTTCTGTTGAATTGCTGGAGATTGAACACTAATTACTTCATTTTCAAATTGAGAAAGATTGATAATTTCCTTTCCCTCTTTTTTCAATCTTTCTGCTCCTTCTCCTGATACAAAGATTGGCGGTTCTTTTGCTGCGAAGACAATCCGTTTTATTTCACTTTTTAGAATAAGATCAACACAGCATTCTTTTTGTGATAAACGTTGGTTGCATGGCTCAAGAGATGTATAAAGCGTTGCTTGCGAAAGATCAAAATATTTGTCAGTAATTTTTTGCAAAACAACTTCTTCGGCGTGGATTGTAGGATCTGTTTCGCGAGAATACCCGTCTGCAATTAAGTTTCCTTCTTTATCTACAAGTGCTGCTCCGACAGTAAATGCAGTGTCAGATAGCGGAGAGTTTTTGGAAAGGTTGATAGCATAATTGATCCACTGTTTATCCTTTTGATTCTCAAGTTTATAGGTAATGACAACAATATCGTCAAGTACAGAGAGTGATTGGAATTGTAAAGGTATTTGTTTATGTATTTGTCCTGGTTTGATGAACCGTGGTGCATTTTGTTGTCCGAGAATCATTCCGGCTATTGAAATTTGCAGCTCATCCACCAATGATCCGTTTATAAACTCAGTAATAATTGTACTTCCTCCTTCGACGAGGAGACGTTTTACTCCCCTTTTAAAAAGATCTCCAAGAAGAGAGTGAAGATTAATTGTCTGGCCTAAAGAAATTACTGTCGCATTGGTAAGTGTTTGTTGTAATTGTTTGGCAAGAGCATCTGTTGTATAAACAAGTTTTTCACTGTTTCCTTTAGTAAAAAAATTGCTTTCAGGATTAAGATTACCTGAATGACTAATAGTTACTTTTGTAAGCTTTTTCCCTGATTTAAGAACGAGTCGTGGATTATCTTTTCTAATTGTTTCGGCGCCGACTAAAATTGCATCACAACTTTCGCGTACCTTTTCAACTTCAGCAAAATCTTTTTCATTTGAGATGATTAACCTTTTATCACTTGCGTCGTCAATATATCCATCAAGTGTCATTGCAAATTTTAATACTACGAAGGGAATGGGTTTCATACTTCGGTGAGTTGGTGATGCATTTTGATTTTTTTTGTTTTTAAATATTCTTTATTATATTCATTAGGTGTTACTTCAATAGGAATCCGTTCTGCTGTGATAATTCCGTATTGCTGTAGTTCTTCAATTTTGTTTAGATTGTTTGTTAACAGTTGTATTTTATTAACACCAAGATCATGCAAAATATCAGCGGCAATTTTATAATCCCGTTCATCAGATGCAAACCCAAGCGACACATTAGCTTCAACAGTATCAAGTCCTTCATCCTGCAGTGCATAGGCCTTAATTTTATTGGCAAGACCAATGCCGCGACCTTCTTGATTGTGATAAATAAGAATACCTGATCCGTTTTCTTGAATTGCTTTCATACTTTTATGCAGTTGTTCTTGGCAGTCACAACGAAGCGATGAAAATGTATCACCGGTCAGACATTTAGAATGAATGCGGGTAAGGACAGGTTGTTTGGTAATATCTCCTAAGGTTAAGACAGCATGTTCTTTATTATCGCGAAAATCTTTATAGACGGAAATAATAAAGTTACCAAATTTTGTCGGAAGTTTTGCTTGAGAAATTTTTTTAACACTAGGACTTTTTTGTTGTTCTGGAAATGAATGTGATTTTCGATATTCAATAAGGTCACGAATTGTTATTATTTTCAGTTTGTGTTTTGCAGCAAAAGCAAACAGTTCTTCTCCTTTTGTTGGCTCACCTGTATCATCAAGAATTTCACTTAAAACAGCAATCGGTTGAAATCCTGCAAGGATTGCCAAATCTACAGATGCTTCTGTATGTCCATTGCGTTTGAGAACTCCTCCATCAACTGCAATAATTGGAGAAACATGTCCTGGGCGAAGAAAATCGTCAACTGTTGATGATTGATCAACAATTTTTCGAACAGTTAATGCACGATCAGTTGCTGAAATGCC
>CAYMJR010000042.1:0-3841 GCA_964391315.1 uncultured Gammaproteobacteria bacterium
CGTGTTCAGCCATTCCGTATCGAAGAAGTTGTCAAACAAACCCGCGAAGAAGTTGAAAAGATTATGGCTGAAGAAGGAGAAAAGCTTGCGGCTGAAGTTGGCGTTTTCAATCTTCCAGCAGATATGTATCCACTTCTCGGACGAATGAAATTCCGAACTTCCTACGGACAGAATCTACTCGTCCACACATTGGAAGAAACCAAAATTGGTATTCACATTGCACAGGAAATTGGTGCGAATGTGGACGTTGTCAGAATTGGCTGTCTGTTTCATGACATTGGAAAGATTCTTGAAGGAGAAGGAAGTCATGTCAAACTCGGCGTAGAGCTCTTGAAGCGTTACAATTTCCCTGACCCAATTATTAACGCAGTATGGGAACACCATGAAGACAAACCATTCTCAAGTATAGAATCAATTATCGTTCATTTGGCAGATGCTATCTCAGCATCACGCCCTGGTGCTCGCTATGAAGATCTTGAGAAATACGGCCAGAGACTTAAGGAAATGGAAAAGATTGCGAAGAATTACGAAGGTGTTGAAGATGCCTATGCATTTGAAGCTGGTCGTGAACTTCGTGTGATTATCAATCCAGGCCGCATGGATGACAATCAAACAGTACTCCTTGCACGAAAAATCCAAGAAGAAGTAAGTAAAGCTCTTGCAGTTCCAGGTGAAGTAAAAGTGACAGCAATTCGTGAATTCCGCTCAGTTTACCCCGAACATACTGTTGTTTAAAGCTAATCACTTGACAACTATTCATTTTCCTTGTATTTTTAATCTAAACGAATAACTTAGGACTTAGTAAAAGAAAAATTAATTATTAGAAAGGCGGGTGAAAGAAAATGACAAAGAAAGATCTCATTGAAGTTGTTGCTAAAAAAGCAAATCTTACCAATAAAGCAGCTCGTGATGCTGTTCAAACAATGTTGAATACAATTCGTGATTCAATGAAGCGTGGTGAGAAAGTTGTTTTGACAGGTTTTGGAACATTTAGTATCCGAAGTCGTCAACAACGAGTTGGACGAAATCCAAAAACCGGAGACAAGATTACTCTTGCTGCTCGTAAAGCACCTGGCTTTACCGCTGGGAAAACACTTAAGAAAGCAGTAAGATAATTTGCATTGCTACTTAAAAAAGAAGTTTCCTATATGTTAGGAGGCTTCTTTTTGGTATAAAGGGATTATGCGCGCTCAATTCCTAAACGTTCTTTTGCTCTCTCAGTAAGTAATATATTGAGTGCTCCAGGATCGACTCTTTTTAGTCTTCTGATTTCCTTTAAAAATTTTTCTTTTGTGCTTATTCTTTGCAAAATTGTTTTGGCATCATCTGCAAGAGATACCACATCTTCCTGAGTAGTATGTGGTATAGCAAGTGGCTCATGTAGAGGGACACCAAAGACCTCTGGCCAATATTCACTGCGAAGATAGGTATCTAATGAACCTGGATGAGGTGGTGGTGTCCTGCCTCCTAAATCAACAGCCAGACCTGCGTAATATGAAAGAGGACCTTTTTGGTGCTTTGCTTTTTCGAGTGAAAAAACTAAATAATACTGTCCTTGCTGAGGATCTCTTTTCCAAAAAAGTAAGCTTGGTTCCACTGATTGAGGAATTACTGGAGTAAATTCTGGCCCCAAAGTAGTATTAACAGCTGTTACGACCGGTTTAAGTCTTGCATCTAATCTTGAAAGTCTCTCGGGAGGCATATCCCATAATTATATCATAGGATATCAATGGTAGCCTGTTGTTCGTATCTGCCGACGATGTAATTCGTATGTCTCTACTGTTCCTGACCATGTACCTCCTCTTATTATTGACATTCGTCTATTTCTTTCAATAACTTGTTTTATCCCTTTTTCAATAGCGCTACGTCTAGCTGGTTTTAATTCTATATCATGTCTTGTTCGTAGATTAAGTGCATCTGCTCTTTGTGGTCTGGCGTTTGGACGCTCAGGATTAGGGACAGGGTGTTCTTTTACGTATCCGGGAGGATATTCTTGCTGAGCATGCATTTTTCTTCCAATTGCTGCATCTCGCCGAAGTTCAAATTTTCTTCTCGCTTGTTCATATGCGGTACGTTCTGCAGGAGAGAGAAATCTAAGAGGGCGACTCGGTAATACTGGTCTTCTTCCATTTTCTTGATAGAAGAGCTTGCTTGATACTTTACTTCCACTAGGTACTACCGGGACAACTTTTGGGGGAGGAGCTTCTCTAGATCGTCTATTTTTGGGATTTTCTATACGGACTGTTTCCAAGCCTCTTCTTCTACCAGATTGAAATGGTGAAGTCCCTCGACTCTCAATGCCCATTTTGATAAGTGTTGCTTATCTACCGTTGTTGGCTTATACTAATGAAACTAGAGCTAAGAATATTGCTAATTGAAAAAAAATATGGAGACAAATTATCAAAAGAGGAAATTCGTAAAACTATGCACGTTTCACGCACTAACAAATTTATCTCGGTAGAGATTACCAAACCCATATTGATCTTGGTAAAAATCGTTATTGCTTTTAAGCAATATTGATTGTAATATAACTCTGCCATTGTTTTATGTCAATAGTACAAAATAGATCAGTTTCAGTTGCAGAAAAGATTGGAAAGTATACCAAATATCAACGGGAAAAGAGAGGGTATTCTCTGAATCAATTTGCAAAAGTTGTTGGGGTTACTCCTTCATTTCTTCTTCGATTAGAAAAGGGAGACTATAATAGTATCAGTTTTACTTTTGTTGAAAAGATAGCACAAGGATTTGAAATGACTCTTGAAGATTTTCTCCAAAAATGTGAAATTATCGATTCCTCAGCATCGCTTCCATCGCTTCAATACTATTTAAAAGAGAAATATCAATTTCCAGAAGAAGCTATTTCGGATGTCAAATTGTTTATCCGTTTATTGAAAGTAAAGTATAAAAAAGAAATTCAGGAGTTACAAAAAATCCACGAAACCTATTGGAAGAAGAATAATAAAAATAAATCCTAGGAAGAGAGTAAGCCAGATTCTGTTCGTGATCACAATTTCTCTCGAAAAGATTTATTGTCAATTCGTCCTGCTTTAGTCAGGATGCCCGCAAACTTCGATGCTCGGTATGCACTTTTACGCATCATTCGGCGGTTACAACAGGTAGGATTGCCCGTTTCATACTTACTCGTCTCTGCTGCTCTTGAATTCTGTCATTTCAGAATTCATTCCAAACACCGTTTAGTAAGATAAGCGTTTGGACACTGGCCATTCCTGGCTGGAGCTTATGCTCCATCCCCTGCATACTGTTGTCTGGACTTTCCTCAAGGTACCAGATGGCACCCTGTAGTGATCCTTCTTCCTAGGACTTCTATTATACCAAAAGTGGGTAAAAAGAAGCAAAAAATAGATGAATTTGAGATAAAAGGATAATCTATGTATAATATCTGCTCCCATGGGCGATATGGCATGGATAGACGTGAAGTACTGCTACCATCGCCTGAACGTTCAAGAATACCGAGGAGAGGAGGAGTCTTTGAGAGGAGTCCAAGGGCACGTCGGAGAGTTTCCCCATTGCTGCAAAATTCAGAAGAGGTTGGACCAAGAGGAGGAAAGATCTTATTTGCGCCGGATTATATAAAGCTACAGAAACGTGATGAATCAGAATGGAATACATGGATTAGCAAGGTGACTCCCTCATTTATAAAATCTGCTCTTAAAGTCTTACCTGACATTCATACTGTCGAGGATTATGTTCAGGATGCATGGCTTCAAGTATATGAACGGATAGACATTCTTCGTCCAGAAAATTTAAACTGGTATGTGGAAACGACGATACATAATAAAATAAAAGATCATTTTAGAAGAGCACGAGTCAGGTTAACTGT
>CAYMJR010000043.1:0-3563 GCA_964391315.1 uncultured Gammaproteobacteria bacterium
ATACCGCCATGTTTTTGTGCTTGAGCAATAGTTGAAAGACAGACAGTTGTTTTACCAGATGCTTCTGGCCCATAGATTTCGATAATCCTTCCTCTGGGCAGCCCTCCTGCCCCTAGGGCTAGGTCAAGAGGAAGGCAACCGGTAGAAATAACAGAAATATCAAGTTTTTGTGCCGCTTCACCAAAGCGCATAATGGCGCCCTTTCCGTATTGTTTTTCAATCTGATCCATTGCCATACGGATGGATTCCATTTTCTGAGATGCTTCATTTTTTTGTTCTACTGCTTCTGATTTTTGAGGATTTGCTGCGTGTCGTGCCATGAATGTATCACCTATAATAACAATTCTGTGACAAAAAACAAGGGGTAAAAATTCTACTCTCTGGATAGAATATTCTAACAGAATAGTCATTTATAATAAAACATCTTTATTATTAAAATTGTAACCACAATAATATATAATACGAAGACTCGGGGTGTAGTTTAACGGTAGAATTCGCGGCTGGGGGTCGTGAGGCTGGAGTTCGACTCTCCGCACCCCGACACAGAAACCTCTTGCTCAAAAAGACAAAAAACCTTATAATAAATTATGATCCTCATTGTTGATTTCGGATCACAAACTGCTCACCTCATCGGCAGGCGGCTACGCCAATTAGGTGTCGCGACCCAATACGTCAACCCCGAAGATGCCCTCGAAATAATTAAACAGACTTCTCCTTCCGGTATCATTTTTTCAGGCGGTCCCTCATCTGTCTATGAAGACGGTGCACCCACTTTGTCCAAAGAAGTTTTGGAACTAGGTCTTCCGGTTCTTGGCATTTGTTACGGCTGGCAATTGATGGCGCATCTTCTTGGTGCAGAAGTCAAAAATACTGCCAAAGAATATGGCCCTGAAACAATCACTATTGATCGGCCAGAAGGCGTTTTGAAAGACATTTCAGACAAACAATTTAACGTCATTGTCTCTCATGGTGATACGGTCATGTCTCTTCCACAAGGGTTTGAGACAATCGCGACAACAAAATCAGTCGAATATACCGCAGTTATTAATAAAGATGAAAATCTTTTTGGAGTGCAATTCCATCCTGAAGCCAATCATACCGAACACGGTCTTGAAATCCTTAAAAACTTCGCCATGATTTGTAAAGAAGAACTTAACCTTATCAAACTTGATCCGGAAAAAATTATTTCAGAGATCAAAGAAATAGTTGGCGATAAAAAAGTTATTTTTGCAGTATCAGGCGGTGTTGATTCAAGTGTCGCTGCATTCTTAGTTGGGAAAGCAATTGGCAAAAACCTTATTCCCGTCTATGTCTCAGGACTCATGAGGCCTGAAACCGATGCTCTGGTCAGAGAAATCTTTTCAGAAAAGGTCCACTCGGATCTGGTAATTATTGATGCAAAAGAACGTTTCTTAAAAGAACTTGCAGGTATTACCGATCCTGAAGAAAAAAGAAAAACCATCGGCAGAATTTATGTTGAGATTTTTGACGAGCAGGCTGCTCTTCATCAAGATGTAACATTTCTTGGTCAAGGAACAATTTATTCTGACGTGATTGAGTCTAAAGGCAGCAAACACGCATCGCATATCAAATCTCACCACAATGTCGGTGGCTTGCCAAAAGATATGAAATTGCAACTTTTGGAACCAGTCCGCAATTATTACAAAGATGAAGTACGCGAACTCGGGCGCCTTTCGGGTCTTCCTGAAGAAACAATCATGCAGCACCCCTTCCCAGGTCCTGGCTTTGCTGTCCGTATCCGTGGCGAAGTAACAGAAAAACGTCTTGAACAGGTAAAACAAGCAGATCGTATTGTGCTTGAGGAAATTAAAGCGGCAGGACTCTATGACAAATTATTCCAATGTTTTGCTCTGATGACCGGGGCATATAGTACTGCTGTAAAAGGTGACGCTCGAGTCTTTGCTGAAGTTGTAGGTATAAGGGCGTATGAATCAGTTGATGTTATGACTTCACAATGGGCAGATCTTCCTCACGAAGTCTTGCAAAAAATCTCATCACGTATTGTCAATGAGGTTTCAGATGTTTCTCGAGTTGTCTACGATATTACCACCAAACCTCCAGCAACAATGGAATGGGAATAAACTCAATCAAGATTTAAGATCTTTTATTCGTATTCTTTAATCTACTTAGCAGGTGCTTTTGAGGTAACAGGGATTGTTACGGTCGTTGTTTGTTTAGTAACTGGAGTTGTTGTTTTTGTTGGAGTCGTATTTGAAATCACGACTGTTGCACCTGTTCCTGTTTTAAGCACTGTTCCAGGGACACCTCGTGCTGTAACAAGTGTTGTTGGCTGCATGATAATTTGTGACTGCTTGCCGAGAACTCCCCGGGCAGTAAAAGTAATTTTTGCAACGTTTAGCTGACCGTTAACTGGTTTTTGGCCGGGTTGTATGCCATATGCATAGGTGTACTTTCCTGTGGTCGGATTATCTTTATCAATAAGAACAACAGGATTAGCAAATGCTGGTCCGACAGTTACTTTGACATTTGAAAGCACTGTTGGATCATACATCAGTTCGAGTTGGACTGCAGTGATTTGGTTATCAGATGTATTAGCCATGACATCAGCTGTTCCAACTCCACCAGGTGCAACTTGAATGACAGCAGGAGACATGGAAAGCGTTGTATGTCTTACATCAGGTGTAGGAGTAGCCTGAACTTGTGCTTGCTGCATTTGTTTCTGCTGATTTTTCCCAGTTTGAAGCGCGATAATAAAAAGGATAATTGTTACAAGTATGAGGCCCACGAGTAGGGCAAGTGTCTTTCGCGGCATATATTTATGATAAATCAAACTCTTTCTTTTTTGCAAGAGGGGAAAACTGAAGTGTTGTATACTATTTTTATGGTTTATGCCGGGACATTCTTAGGAGCTATCTTACTCCTTTTCCTTTTATCAAAACTTGTGACAAGCAAGCTTTCCTATCTGTTCTACCGCCTGACTCGAAGTATTCGTTGGACAATCAATATCTTAGCACTCCTCTTTTTCCCAGGAACTTTGATTCATGAACTCTCTCACCTTCTCATGGCGGCACTGCTTTTTGTCCCTGTTGGACAGATGGAACTCTGGCCCAAAATGGAAGACGAGCATTCAGTTAAATTAGGAAGCGTTCAAATTGCAGAAACTGATATTTTTAGACGATTTTTAATTGGTGCAGCACCATTTCTTTTTGGCATTTCTTTGCTTCTTGGTGTTCTGTTTTATGGAGTCAATGCACACCTTTTCAATCAAAGATGGTACGTGGCGATTATGATGTATCTTGCGTTTGAGATCGGCAATACAATGTTCTCAAGTAAAAAAGACATGGAGGGAGCACTGGAGCTTTTTGGAGTGATTCTCTTTTTTATTATCCTTTTTTATTTTCTTGGAGTCCGCCTCCCGTCATTTAATCCAAACATCATTTTCGGCAACAAGATAGTCTCTGAAGTCTTACAAAAAGGCAGCCTATTCCTTCTGATACCTCTAGGTATTGATCTTGCGGTGCTGATTCTTCTTCGCCTCTTTTCTTTTAAAAGAATCTAAAAAGTCTCATATAGATCTGTTT
>CAYMJR010000044.1:0-2024 GCA_964391315.1 uncultured Gammaproteobacteria bacterium
GGCTTTTCAATCTTAACCTCAGCTTTAACAGTTTCAACTTTTTTAGCTGTTTCTTTTTTAACAGCAGGTTTTGCTGCTTTAACTGTTTTTGTTGTTTCTTTAGTTGTCTTTTTTACTTTTGCTTCTGCCATATTATTTTGCCTCTTCTTTTGCTTCCTCGGAAGCTTCTGTTTCTTTTACTTCTTCATTCACTGCAACTTCTTCTGCTTTTTCTTCAACTTTTACTTCTTCAGCTGATGATGCAACTGTTTCAGAAGCATTTGTTACTGTCTCATTTGCATCTGCAACTGTTGCTGTCGGCTCTACAACTGCTTCTTCTGCTGTTGCAACAGGCTCTTCTGCAGGTGCAGCTTTTGCAGCCTCTTCTTCTGCCTTTTTCGCTGCTTCTTCAGCTTCCTTTGCTGCTTTTTCTGCTTCGATTCGAGCGGCCTCAGCTTCTGCTGCTTCTCGTGCTTCCCGCTTTACCTTTTCTTCAATAAGTTCTAAGAATTTCTTTCTTTCTCCTGTTTTTGTAACAGTAACAATTGCATCGCGATGACCTGGAACAAGTCCTGTCACCAAAAGCACTTTGTTCTCAACATCAACACCAACGACTGTCAAATTTGGCATAGTAACTTGATCTGATCCCATTCTTCCTGCCATTCTTTTCCCTTTATAAACACGTCCTGGTGTTGTTGTCTGACCGATAGATCCAGGTGCACGGAGTCTGTCTGACTGACCGTGTGTCTTTGGACCGCCTTTAAAATTGTGACGTTTGACAACACCTGCCCAACCTTTACCTTTTGATACACCAGTTACTGACACGATATCACCTGGTTTAAAAACTGCATCAACTGCGATTGATTCACCTGCTGTTGGTGTTTCTTCACCATCTGCAAGGCGTACTTCACGAACAACAGCTGAAGTTTTCTCAAATCCAGCCTTTTTTGCGTGACCACTCATCGCCTTTGTTGGGTTTTTCTTTGTTCCAAACCCCAACTGCACTGCAGTATATGCTTCTTTTTCTGGTGTTTTTACTTGCAAAACTGCATTATCACCAACAGAAATAAGAGTAACAGGAACTCGTTTCCCGTCCTCTAAAAACTTCTGTGTTTGATCAATTTTTCTTCCAATTAATGTTTGTATCATATTAAAACAAAAAAGATAGCCATTAGGCTACCTTATTATTCACAAATTAGATGTGATCCCCTCTAAACGGGGTGGCCTACCAGGCTTTTTTAATCAATCATACTTTGAGCATGTTTAATTATTTTGGGCATCAATGTTAAACGCAAATTATAAACTACATTTTGAGCTCTACATCAACTCCGGCGGGAAGCGCCAAGTTGGTCAAGCTATCAATCGTTTTGTCTGTTGGTGACATAATATCAATAAGTCTTTTATGAATTCTGATTTCGAAATGATCTCGTGCGTTTTTGTCAACAAATGGAGATTTGTTCACTGCATAGACACTTCTATCTGTAGGAAGAGGTACTGGTCCAACTACTTTAGCTCCGGTTCTGATAACCGCATCCAAGATTTGCTGACATACCGTGTCAAGAACACGTGCGTCATAACTTTTTAATCGAACTCTTATTCTTCCTTTCATATATACAACAGACTGTCAAAGAACTCCGCTTTTTTTAAAGGCGGCAAAAAACCCAGCTTTTAGCTGGGCTTCTCTTTTATTATTTAATTATCTTGGTAATAACTCCGGCTCCGACTGTCTTTCCACCTTCGCGGATAGCAAATCGAAGACCTTCTTCAAGAGCAACTGGAACGATAAGTTTAACTGTCATTTTGATACTGTCACCTGGCATAACCATTTCGACACCTTGTGGAAGTGTTGCTGTACCGGTAACATCAGTTGTTCGGATGTAGAACTGTGGTCGGTATCCAGTAAAGAATGGTGTGTGACGACCGCCTTCTTCTTTGGTAAGAACATATGCTTCTGCTTCGAATTCTGTATGAGGTGTGATACTTCCTGGTTTTGCAATAACTTGACCTCTTTCAACATCTGCTTTTTCAAGACCTCGGAGAAGAAG
>CAYMJR010000044.1:2124-3493 GCA_964391315.1 uncultured Gammaproteobacteria bacterium
AGATCAAGAATTCTTTGTTCATATGTTGGATCTCCTTCAAGTGCTTTAAGAGATGAACCTCGGATGATAGTAACAGTGTCACCTGGGTATTTGTATTTTGTGAGAAGTTCACGGACTTCCATTTCAACGAGATCAAGAAGTTCTTCATCTTGAACCATATCACATTTGTTGAGGTAAACAACAATTGCTGGAACTCCAACTTGGTATGCAAGAAGAATGTGTTCTCGTGTTTGTGGCATAGGACCATCTGGTGCTGAAACAACGAGAATTGCTCCATCCATCTGTGCTGCACCGGTGATCATGTTCTTGATGTAATCTGCATGACCTGGAGCATCAATGTGTGCATAGTGTCGTGTTGCTGTTTCGTATTCTTGGTGAGAAATGTTAATCGTGACTCCACGTGCTCTTTCTTCTGGGGCGTTATCAATATCTTCGTATTTCTTAGCTTGTGCCAAACCCTGCTTTGCGAGTACTGTTGTAATAGCAGCAGTTGTTGTTGTTTTACCATGGTCGACGTGACCGATAGTTCCGATATTTACATGTGGTTTGTTTCGTTGAAATGTTGCCATATTTTTAAAAAATAAACTCCCAATCAATTAAAAATTGAGAGTGAATGTATAATACAATATTTTTTCTGACCCGTCAATAGGTATTTTACTATTTCACATGATATACTTAGTCTCAATATGGACTATAAAACTTTTTTAGAGGACAGTCTGAAAGAAGCTTCAAAAATTGCGAATGAAAGTTTTGGAAAGGTGAGTGGCACAACAAAAAAGGAAGACAATAATCAAGTTTTGACAGAAACAGATCTGGCGATTGGTAAACTCCTTGTTGAAAAAGTAAAACAGACATATCCTGACTACAACATCATAGATGAAGAAGCAGGAGTTGTAGATAACGGATCAAACTTCACCTGGGTTATCGATCCGATTGATGGGACAAGCAATTTCGCAAACGGCGTCCCAACTTACGGCATCATGATAGGACTTTTGGAAAACGGCATTCCCATCGCTGGCGGCATCGCACTTCCTGCATTTTCTGAAATCTATCTCGCGGAAAAGGGGAAAGGAGCATATTGTAATAATGAACAAATCTTCGTAACCAGAGAGACAAACCTGCTTAACTGTCTGATCGCATATGGAATAGACGGACATCAGGAAAATCCTGAACTTACCAAAAAAGAAACAACAATTTTAGGAGAAATTATTTTGAGTATTCGCAATCTTCGTACTAATAATAGTGTCTTTGATGCAATGATGGTCGCAAAAGGGAAGTATGGAGCAATTCTTAATCAAACAAGCAAAATCTGGGACAATATTGCGCCACAAATCATTATCGAGGAAGCCGGAGGAATCTATACTGATTT
>CAYMJR010000045.1:0-3439 GCA_964391315.1 uncultured Gammaproteobacteria bacterium
AATATTTTAAATGTAGGAAGCATTTGAAGAAAAGTTTGAGCCCATGCGTTATTCTGTTGATTTTTCATATCGTATGGATTAAGAGTAATCTGAATCATTTTTCCGTTACCCTTGGAAAGAAAAATATCAAGTTGGTTTACTTGCGTTGGTAATGTTTTATTAAGCCCCGTTACTTCTTCTCCAGTTAAACTACCCAAGATTAATTTTGTGTGTTGAATTGTTTTTGCATTTCTTTTCTGAGATATTAGACTTGTCAAATAACTTGAGACAGTTTGATTTGTTGCAAGAGGAAGTACAGTAATAGTGATCATACGACGACCAGGAATAAGAGGTAAAGCAACACCTCGATAATTTGTAATTTTTACTCCAGGAGCTTTCGATGAAACGTACAGGGTATCTTTTCCTATCGTTGCAGGGTATTTAAATGAGAAGGTATTTGATGGATCAGTATATGTTTGCCATGTAGCAGTTACATCAGGTGTTGGAGATACAGAAGGAGCTGGCGTAAGAGAAGATACTAGAGAAAATGATGGTGGAAGTATCGATGAGATAAGCTTTGGTCCTACCCAATAATATAACCCACCAAGGACAAGGAGAACAATGATAATTTGTAATATTACTCGTGAAGAGATTTTACTAGATTTGCTGATTTTACTCATCGCTAACTATAATTATATCCTCAGCATATTGAAGGATGTCAATATAACAATGTGCGATAAAGTATATCAATACTGAAGGGAAATAAGACTTAACGAGAATTTTATATTTTGGTTTATGTATTAGTATTTATTTACAAATTAATGTATGAAGAATAGCTCAAATACAGATTTGATAAAAGATAACTTTGATTCCTGGTAGTCTTTACCTAGGAACTTGATGCTTATGCTAGACATTGATAATTTTGGAAGTTGAAAAATACATTCGTTATTAATTGTGTTACACTAGTATTATTGATATGTCAATTAATAATATTTCTCCAGATATAACTCAGCTTATAGACACTTTTGGCTATCTTATTGTGGCAAGTGGAATTGGTATTGAATCTATAGGCATTCCTTTTCCTGGAGAAACGATTCTAATTGCAGCTTCAGTTTACGCTGGAGCAGGACATTTATCTATTTTCTGGGTGATCGTTTCTGCTGCAAGTGGAGCGATAATAGGAGATAATGTTGGATATACCTTAGGAAGATACGAAGGGCGTAGATTACTCACAAAATTTGGAAAATATTTTAAGATTTATCCCAGACATCTAAAATATGCTGAAAGGTACTTTAAACGTTTCGGGGATAAAACAGTATTTTTTGGAAGATTTATCGCAATTCTTCGCATATGGGCTGCAGCACTTGCTGGAGTAAACAAAATGAAATGGAAAACGTTTCTTTTGTACAATGCACTTGGTGGTATAACCTGGGCGACCTTCTACGGCATTATTGGTTACTATTTAGGGGAAAATTTACCATTACTTTTTTCAGTTTTACGTTCAATTAATAAAATAGGTATCTGCCTATTTGGTCTAGTAATAGTAACTGTAGTGATAATTACTATACGAAAAAGATTTTTTTAATGGTTTGCGATGACTAATAATATATTTTGTCACCTTCATTCACTCCCTTTATAACTTCTGTTACCTTTCCATCAGTAATGCCTGGCTGGATGTATACTAATTTTCGGGAATCACCAAGTTTTACAAAGGTACCATTGTCGTCAGTATGTAAATAATCATTAGGAATATAAAGAATATTATCACTATATTCGTGGAAAATAACATACCCTCCCATTTGAAATTTATATTTATAGTTACTATTATCTTTGTTATCGAAGCTCATTTTTACAGTATATACATTGTTATTATTAGCATCCTGATGAGGTATAAATGAAATATTGACTATAGTAGCTTCAGTGTATTCGGTTGGGAATGCATTCAACAGGATTACTCCCTTATCTCCAATATGAAGATTATTAATTTCTGTTTCATCAACATCTACATTAAAAAACATTGTTTTTGGATTAATAATTTCAAATTTCTCTTGATCTGCACTTTCAATATTTACCCCTCCATAGGGAATATCAACTTTTGCAACAATACCCTCGATTGGAGTATATAAAGTTGAAAACTTTTTTACCAGATCTTGAAGTTCAACAGAATACACTGAATTATTTAGTGAAAGTTGATTCTGTAAAAGTTGTCTTTTTTGCGTATCATTAAGTGCTTGATCGGGTGTTCTCCCCCCATTGTCACTCGTCGTTTGATCAAATGTATATCGTTGATTAAGATAGTTTGATAGATTTATTTCTTGTTGTTTCTGTACCATTTGTGTATCTAAGGTTGCAAGAAGCTGATTTTTTTTTACATAATCTCCGCTTTTCACGCCAACCCATGAAAGCATGATTCCCGTTTGAGGAATTTGTTGAAATTGCAATACTACATGTTCAGTAAAATCAATTGTGCCAGGAAATAATATTTGTGCACGAATACTTCCTCTTTTAACGACGGTAGGTGAATAAGATAACCTTATCGATTTGATCAGCGAGAAGTTAGAACTGGCCAAAACATCAAGGCAAATAAAGAAAAGTGAAATTCCGGTTAAGATACAACCTATTATAATAAGGGTTTTACGATTAATTTTTTTAAGGTCCCTCTTTATTTGCATAGAATTTTCCTTACTGTAGTATTACAATACATATTATGACGTAAAAAATCAATTATATTGTTTGCATTTTTGAAAATATCTTAATACAATATAAGTATATACGCTTGAGTATGAAAAAGTCTATCCATGGCATCTTATTTTTATTTATATTCACACTTTTAAGTACCCTTTCTTGGGATCATAAAGTCTACGCACAAGAGCAACTAGTGATACCGAATATTTCTCCCTATTGGATTAAAAGACAGTCCTATGATAACTCAAGTTCTTTAGTGCTTGCAAAAAATAAGCAAGCGCAATCAAATCAAGATTCTTTTAAAGGCTTTTTAACAATTATTCCTTCCATCGCTGGTGGGGGTGTAATTGCTCTTGGTTCTATTCTTGCATGGTTAAATGGGCAAAAGAGGCGAAAACTTTTCAAGCAATACATGAATGATATTACTCTACTCGAAAAAGATTATAGTAGTTCTGTATTAAAAAATCCAAAAAATCGCAGCAGAATTATTGTAAAATTAAAAGAAGATTTCTCTAATTTAAAAGAAAAAGCTGATCTTTCGGCTGCGAATAAAGCGATTGATGACGATCAACGAACTACTATTTTTAACACAATTGAAAGAAAACTTGAAGAGATAGAAAAAATTGCCTAATTGTGAAAAAATTTTTTCTTTTCATCTTAGCTTGCTATCTAACAACATCTCTCATTCTTGATTCAGTACCAGTTGTTTTTGCTGCAACACCAACGCCAACTAAGGCTCCAACACCAACGCCAACTAAGGCTCCAACACCAACGC
>CAYMJR010000046.1:0-2583 GCA_964391315.1 uncultured Gammaproteobacteria bacterium
CATCGGCGCTTTGGGTAGAGCTTGCAATAGCAGATTATCGACTGCGTAATAGTGAAGCACTATCAGCAGCAAAACAAGCAATAACACTTGCTCCAGACGATGTAACTGCGAATCAAGTCTATCAATTGATTCTCGATAATAAACCTGTGCAGATTAATTAATACTGCTTCAAATACATTTGTTAAATTCATTTGATATAGTTATTTTATGAAATAGTTTATCAACTCTCCCCTTCTGTCTCTTGATAAACAATTCTCAATTATTCTAACCAAGCTAACGTTGGTTCAAACTGTGGATCCGTCGGGTCACTCAGAAAAAACTCCGCTCTGTTTTAAGAATATAAATCTTCTTTTCTTACGGCATTCATATCAAGCTTTTTTAGTTACATTACTACATTCCTTTATATTAGTTGTTATGAAAAAACCAACGATAGTTCTCGTGCATGGAGCATTTGCAGATGCTTCTAGTTGGATGGGAGTCATCGAGCGACTTGAGCAACAAGGATATATGGTTGTAGCTCCTCCCAATCCGTTGCGTGGCTTAACTGCAGATTCTTCTTATATAGAAAGCGTTCTTAAACAAATCGAAGGTCCAGTCTTGCTCGTCGGACATTCGTATGGTGGAGCTGTAATAACGAATGCTGCCAGTAAAGCTAAGAATGTCGTGGGGCTCGTGTATATCGCTGCATTCGCTCCGGACAACGGTGAACGTTTAGAAGACGTTGAGAATAATTCGAAGGACAGTATTCTCAATTCAGCTCTTATTCAGCGTAAGTATCCTGATGGTCCTGCTGGAGCGACTTTGACTGAGTTCCTCATCAATCCGGATCTTTTTCATAATGCCTTTGCAGCTGATTTGCTTGAGAAGCAAACTGCAATAATGGCTGCCACACAACGTCCTATTGCATCTGCTGCTTTTTCTGATACCTCTGGAACACCTGCATGGAAGACACTCCCATCTTGGGCGGTGGTTGCGACGGGAGATAAAGCTGCGGGTAGCGACGTCACGAGATCAATGGCTGAAAGGGCAGGGGCTGAAATTACTGAAGTTAATGGTTCTCACGTGATTATGATTTCTCAACCTCAGACTGTTACTAATGTAATTATGCAGGCTGCTGACCAAGCCGGTGAAAAATAATGAAACAGATCAATGCAGGACTCTTAAACATCGGCTATGTGGAAGATGGTCCAAGTGGAATGATATATCTTGAGCAAACAAATTGTAGTATTTTATGAGATCAGACACAACCTGATTCTGAATTGTGACACTGTGGGTCACTGAGGTAAATTATTACAACTTTCTTACCAATCTTGCTGCTATAACACTTGTGTCTGATTCACTCTTCAAGTAAGATAAAAGCACTACATGATGCCAATCAAGCATATTGTAATTATCTTTAAAGAAAACCACACGTTTGATAATTATTTTGGAACGTTTCCTGGTGCAAACGGTATTTCCAATTTGGCTCATGCACCAAATCCTCCAACAAGCGATCACCCTCATGATCATGCAACATGGCTTAAGAGAAACATCAATCCAATTAAGGAGCAATATCATGAGTCAGACATCCCTGCATACTTTTCTTACGCTAAACAATTTGTGCTCTGTGATAATTATTTTACAGATGTTGCAGGTCCATCATTTCCAAATCATTTGATGGTTATTACGGCAGATTCTCCTATTATTGATAATTCGCATGCGTCAGATGCTGTTACCAAAAAACAACCTGTCCCTCCTTTTGATATACCTTCTCTTCCAAAACAGTTAGAGAATAGCGGTCTTGATTGGCGAAATTATGGAGGACTTGCTTTCAAACTTATTAAAAATCTCATTCTTAGTCCAAAAAATGTTTCGTCAAATCAGTTTGCTAAAGATGCAGCAGCTGGGAAATTACCTGAAGTATCGTGGGTCTTCCCTCCTTCTGGAATGAGTGAACACCCAGTTGATAATATTACGACAGGCGAACAATGGACAATTAATCAAATAAATGCAATTGTAAAAGGAGGACTCTGGGATTCGACCGCAATATTTATTACCTGGGATGATTGGGGTGGCTGGTTCGATCATGTAACTCCTCCTGAAGTTGAAAAATGGAAAGATGGAACCCAATTTCGTTTTGGTTCACGAGTGGGTTGTTTAGTACTTAGTCCTTATGCAAAAAAAGGTTATATCTCAACGACACAACAATCTCATGTGAGTATTGTTGGATTTTGTGAACAAATATTTAATCTCCCGTCTCTAAACAACCGCACTAAATCTTCAAATAAAATGATGGATTGTTTTGATTTTTCTCAAACTCCTCTCTCTCCACCGAAATAACCTTATCCATGCATCAGTATAATACTGCCACGCCAATGACTCTAATTCCTATTGGTAGTTAAGGAGGGTAGTTGACTGAGACTCAGGCTGAATGATTGATTTCCACTGTTCAAGTGAGCCTCGAATCTGGTTCCAATGCAAAAACATTTGGGTCACTTGAGGCTAACCCAAAGTTGTCTGTTGAAACCGTTCCTCTCTGCTATTTAAACCTTTTTGAAGATATAAAAAAAGTCTTTATTATATCCATGTAGATATGCATACCCA
>CAYMJR010000047.1:0-2041 GCA_964391315.1 uncultured Gammaproteobacteria bacterium
TTATAATTAATAGTAAAGGAACTATTAGTCGAAATATTGTTATAAACAAACGACGTTTGATCATTGTTACTTAGTTGGTAAGCTTTCTGCGCTGCAAATAATGCTCCTTGTTTATTATGTTGTTTATACATAGCAAGAGCCAATAATAACCATAGTTCTGCAGATTCAGGATAATCTCTTACAGCACCTTGTGTGAAAGCTATTGCTTGAGAAGAATTACTAAAAATTAATTTTGATGAATAAAATTTATAACTTTCGATATCATGCTTATGAGGTTGAAACATGTTGTAACTCGTAGAATGCAGGGCTTTGTCATAATACATCATTGCTTTCTGCGTATTGCCAAGCCTCTCATAAACCACTCCCAGATTTATCAAATTATACTCATACGGACGTAACGCTACTGATTTTTGATAATAGACCAATGCGGCAGTATAGTTGTTTTGTGCCAAATACTCTGTACCAAGCTCGTTATCAAGATCATAATTTTCATTATACTTTAAATCATGGTTGAGTAATGTCATTTCATTTAGCCAATTAGTATTTCTGATGATCGTTCTTACTGATAGTGAACCAATTACAAATATGAGCAAGATAAAAGACATGTATCTGAATTTATACAATTTATGAACGAGGTTTTGATATCCCAAACCTCCTATTCCCAATAATCCGGCCATAGGAAGATAAAACCATCGATCTGTTACCGTTGCGTCTAGCGGGAAAATTTGAAGACAGAAAAAAAATGCAGCGAAAAACCACGCAAAAAAAAATAGATATGGTTTGAAATCATGTTTGTGGATTTTAAATATATATTTACCCAAAAAAAGAATACTTGCCAAAAATGCACAACAAAAAAGCAATGGAAGATAAAAAGTAGAAAGAGTTATAGCATTTATTATCCACTGTTGGTCATACGCAAGTGTCAAAGGAAAAAAGAACGTTTTGAAATATGAAAAGACAATTATCGGAATATTTAAAAGTCTTTCTCCTAATGAAGTATCAGCAATTGGAGTTAAAAACCTTGGCTCAAAACCAACACCACCTACAAAAAGACGAAGACAAAGATAAGTAATAAGTATAGTTGCAGATCCTATGAGCAATTTTGTTAGATGCTTTCTACTGTAGAGTAAATTGTAGAAAACGAGCAAAAACAGAAAAACAATTCCCGTCTCTTTTATTAACATCGTGAGGAGTAATAAAAAGAAAATAATAAGAAATACTTTTATTGTTGGTTTTTGTTTCATATAAAGGATCAGCGAACTTAATCCCAAAACTAAACTAAGAGGATTATCCGAATGAGCGATATATGATACCGATTCGACCTGAATTGGATGAACAAGGAAAATAAGAGATAGTATTAAAGAAATTCCTGAAGTTAAAAATTTTCGAAATAAAAAAAATAGAAGTATTGTTGCGGTAATGTGTAGAAAAATTTGAATAATGTGATACATAAAAGACGTGTTTCCGAACAGATTGTATAAAAGAGAAAAATAAAAAACCGTTACTGGACGATATTGGCCTGAAATATTGAATTGATTTGGTCCAAAGACAGCAGGAAAATTTAAAATATGAGTTAATGGATTGTTTATGATATAGGTAAGATCGTCAAATAAAAAATTATTGACTAGTGTGATTGCATAGACAACAAAACCGAAAAAAATAATCCACCAAATTGCTTTTTTGTTTGTTAAAGGAACAAATAAAATTTTAAACGAAAATTCTTTCTCTTCCTCAAAGGAATCTTTGTAGGACATGATACTCAATATAATAGTATAGTTATCAATACTATTTCAATTACTATCCTAATTCATATACGGAGTACTCTTGAGGCAAAAAGCTTAAACGTGATATACCTTGAGCAAACAGACTTTTGTATTTTAGGAGATCAGGCACGAACTGATTTTCTAACCATAAGGTAACGGAAAGTTATAAAACAGAAAAATGAAATAAATTTTATAGAAAAACTGAAGTGGTATTGATTCTTTTTAATCTACTTTTTAAATCTTCCCCTGACCTCACAGAGAATTTAGTTTATATTTAT
>CAYMJR010000048.1:0-1907 GCA_964391315.1 uncultured Gammaproteobacteria bacterium
GTATAAATTTCATTGATGATAAAATCTAAAGGCATTCAATCTTCTTTAACGCGATAAAATACTATAGGTAGATAATTACTTCTTTTTGAGATATAATGCTCAAATGTCAGCTAAAGAAAGACCCATAGGATATATTACTCATATTTCTGAAGGACCACGTTGTGAGCCTCAACCCGTAGACTCTTTACGTGATAGTTTTAATCAGCATGTTATAGGACCTCTGAGTCATGTTATTGTGAACCGTACTCTTGATGCAACAAGGAATAACTTTCTACAATCTTTACAGGGGAAAGGTGGAGAACAAATGAGAAAAAAAACTCTCTCAGATGCATTCTACTCCTCAAGTAGACATGCTGTTGTTGCACTTAAAAAACTTAATAGAGAACTAAGAAATGTAGGCAATAATGAGATTTCAGAGCAAGAGAGCAGAATTATTGACATCTTATCGCCCCGCCAAAAAATTGCAGCTTTACGACTTGGTTCACCATTAATGCGATTATTGGTATCAGATGAAGGTATTTTTTCAGAAATTACAACGGTTGGAAACGCTGTAGAGCTTATTGCAAAAAGACATCCTGAATTAAAGCTTGGCGAAACGGAGCATTTAATTAATTTTCTTCGTAATCCACAAATGTATAGGGTATTTCGAGGTATAGCTCGAGGCGGAAATGGATTCTTTGATGGTTTTAGGCGAAATTCTCATCCTGCAACAAAGCCCTGGTGGGATCATAGAGGAAAACCTATTTTGGATATTGATGAAAGAGGTTACCATATTACAGAAGATGTTCTTGATGCAGCACAAAAAAGTCGAGAAATCAATGAAAAACTACTTGACCATCCGCTTTCTCCATCTGAACAAAGAGTGGCACAAAGCTATGGTTTAGTTGACGGGAACGCAAAACAGTTTTCAAGTGGTTGTCCTGTAAAGCATTTATTATTTAAGACAGATGTACCCGAGCTTGTTGTAAATGATCTATCATTATCATCTGATCAGGTTGGTATGTTAGCTACTCAAACAACACCGTCAGTAATACAACGGATTGATCCTACTAATTACCTTATACGAAGAGATTCGTACGCTGAAGTAAGCGAAATACTGGCTCGAGCGCTCGAAATAGTTTATCGTGAAGAACCCGTTATTCACCTAGTACAGTAAAAAAAAGAATCTTTCGATTCTTTTCTAATCCCATGTATTTTTATGAGATTCAAGGTGGTGAATGATTACGTAATTTTTCCTGAAGGTAAAGGGATAGTTTCATGCTCTTAGCATACCTCGTTACTCCGTTTTTTGCTTGACGCCCCGGGGACATTTTGTGGATAGAATCGTGACAAAATAAAGACACTCTGGTATACTTTACAGATAGTTCGCGGGTGTAGCTCAGTGGTAGAGCATCTGCTTTCCAAGCAGAGTGTCGAGAGTTCGATCCTCTTCACCCGCTCATATTATTTTTCCGGTGTTGTTTCAAGGCTGTTAATCACGACAACAATAAATGAAACAAAAGGAATAGCAAGAAACGTTCCCGCAATCCCCATCAAATTTGTTCCAATCATAATACTTAAGATGACAAGAACAGGATTTAGTCCTACTGCCTGCTGCATAACTTTTGGAACAAGGAATTGACTTTCAAGCGCTTGAATCAGAAGGTACAGTACGATAACAGTTAGGGCCATTGTTGGTGAAACGGTAAGTCCCACAATAACTGCAGGGATACCAGAGAGGATTGGTCCAAGGGTTGGTACAATTTCTAGAAGCCCTGCAAGAAGCGCAAGCGGCAATGCAAAAGGAAGTCCGAGAATGGTCAGACCAATCCATGAGAATGTTCCGATAAAAATCATCAAAATGACTTGCCCTCGAAGCCATGCTCCTAATTTCTCATTTACCTTATCAAGAATTTTGTAGATATGCT
>CAYMJR010000049.1:0-1539 GCA_964391315.1 uncultured Gammaproteobacteria bacterium
CATCTTATTTAAAAGAAAGTCCAGACAAAGCAGCAGTTGTCGTCCTTATCAGTACTATTTTTGCCCTTTTTCTCATCCCTCTTGTTGCAGTTTTCATATAATCTGATCTCTTATGATATCTTGACAGTGTATAAAAATTAAATCATCATAGATATGTACTATGAAAACAGGATCACACCATCATGTCGCACAAGGAATCATCGGACTTTTAGTTGTCGGTATTGGCTTTGTCCTCTTCTACAAACTTGCTACCAATATTGATGTTTTTAGTAATGATCTGAATGCGCTTCGCAATTATGTTATTCTTTCCATTGTCAGTATGGGTTTCTTGACTGGTCTTTTCTTTCTTGCTACCAAACAACATAAACAGAAAGCAGTTGCTAAATCTAAATCCCCATCCAAAACTTCAAAGAAAAAGAAGAAGAAATAATTCTATTTTCGTATTTTAGCTTTTCCTGTTTTCTTTTTTGTACTCTTTTTTTGTTTCATGCGTACCTCATTTAAATAATCAATAATATCGCTTTCTAGTTTGGGCTTATTAACCATATTAAAGAAATTATTGATTCTACCAATTCCTGAATCTTCTTTGATGAGTTTGTAACTTGCTTGACGGTCCTCATAATACTGCTTGAGATCTCTCTCTTTAGGATCCATGTCCAAATAATCATCTACAGCAATCAGTGCCCCCATACAATGTGCTGCAATATCATCATTAATATAAAGACTATATGTATCTAAATACTCTCCTATTTCAAGTGACTTGGGTTGCCATATTTCGTGTTTTTCTTTAATAGACATCGTTTGATCGGCAAGGAGTGTATCTGCTGTTTTATAGACATCTTGCAGCTTTAAATAAAGCTTGTCATAAATATCTAGTTTTTTTTTAAAAATAGTATCTGAATATAATGAAACTCTATCTTTTCTCTTAAAATATTCCGTCACAAAGATACCCGTTAAGGTACCTAAGATACCAAAAAAGCCGGCTACAATTGTTGTAGTAAGCGTTTGATCTGAAAATGTGGTTTCCATAGTCCAGTAATTATAGCATGCAGGTAGGAATTAAATTACAGCTATACTAGCGCAGCCTGTAATTTTGCAAAATTGCTATACAAAAGAAAAAACTCCCTTTCGGGAGTGATATAAAACTAAATATACTAGATTTTATCTGGTAACTTGGATTGGCCCTGCATATGGAGTTGTTGCTGAAACTGTGATTCTGTTGTTTGCGTCACGTGATATAGCATATCCTGATGTATCCCATGCTACTCCACAATTTGAGATACCAGCTTGATTATTACCTGATGGATCAACTGGAATTGCTGGCAAGTAGTTTGGAACTAATTGTCCACAAAGTGTTGTGAAATTTGTACTATTAAGATTTGTGGCTGTATTAACTGGTAATGCTGCAACATCTGTTGGAAGATTGCCAGAATTAGATGCAGCATATTGACCAATAGAATTAAGAATTTGTGTAACGTCACTTCTTCTCTTTGTATCATTTGCTTGTCCAAATTGTCGTGCTGGATTAATAGCGATAAG
>CAYMJR010000050.1:0-1509 GCA_964391315.1 uncultured Gammaproteobacteria bacterium
ATTGGTCCTGCATATGGAGCTGATGCTGAAACTGTGATTCTGTTATTTGCATCTCTACTGATCTGGTATACAGAAGCTGCTCCCGTTGTCCATGCTGATCCACAAAGTGTGGAATCAATTCCTGCTTGATTGTTACCTGATGGATCAACTGGAATTGCTGGTAAATAGTTTGGTACTAATTGTTGGCAAAGCGTTGGGAAGTTTGTTTTATTCAATGTTGTTGTTACTCCGGCTGATAACGTAGCAACTTCTGTTGGAAGATTTCCAGAATTTGATGCAGCATATTGTCCGATTGCATTAAGAATTTGTGTAACGTCACTTCTTCTCTTTGTATCATTTGCTTGTCCAAATTGTCGTGCTGGATTAATAGCGATAAGGGTAATTGCAAGAAGGATTGCGAGGATTCCGATAACAACTAAAAGTTCGATGAGTGTGAAACCTTTTTGTAATTTATTTGTTTGGGCAGTCATATTTTGTAACTTAAATATTTCTGAAATATTTAATCTGTAATCATTATTGCAAGAGTTTGAAAAACTTGTCAATATACCAGTTTTCGAAAAATAGTCGAGTGTAATATATCTTAATCATATCAAACAACATACTGTTCTCTCAGAAAACTTTCTGTATAATAAACTGATCTATGGAAATTTTTTTAACTTTGTTCATTAAACTGCTTCCTCTCTATATGTTTATTGCTGTTGGATATCTTTGCGGAAGATTTTTGAAAATCAAAACTGACTATGTTTCAGTTATTCTTCTCTACTTTCTTATCCCAGTAGTTATTTTCAATACGACCGCAACAACGCCACTCACTCTCTCTACCATAACAATTCCCATACTTTTCTATCTTATGTGTGGTCTTACCTCTTTAGTAACATATATAGCAGCCGGGTATTTGCGACACGATTTACCAAAACATCTTTTAGCATTCATTGCAGGGACTGCCAATACTGGTTATTTAGGGTTTGCAATTGTTGCAGATTTATTTGGAACAAATTATCTATCTTTTGCTGTACTTTCTGTACTCGGAACTGGGTTGTACTTTAATACCATTGGTTTTTTAGTAGCAGCAAAAGGCAATTATTCTACAAAGGAAAGTTTGATCAAGCTGCTCCAATTACCCATGTTATATGCGTTTTTCTTTGGTATTGCAGCAAGCCTTGCTGGTATTCATTTCTTCAAAATATATGAAGATATTTCTGGTGAACTTAACCAATTGTATATCTTTCTCGGAATGATGACGATTGGATTAGCACTAGCTGAAATAAAGTCTTTTACCTTTGATCATGTATTTCTTTATGTATCCTTAGGAGCAAAGTTTATTTTATGGCCACTACTTATGGCAATACTTCTTTTTATTGATAGCATCTCTTTACGGATGTTTGGCAACGAAATGCAAAAAATACTTATTATTATGTCTCTTCTACCGGTAGCAGTTAACCTAGTACCATATGCATCTTATTTAAAAGAAAGTCCAGACAAAGCAGCAGTTGTCGTCCTTATCAGTAC